>JACPEG010000061.1 GCA_016183615.1 Betaproteobacteria bacterium | reverse complement strand
GCCGCAGTAAAATCGATGCTGTCGGGTATAGAATCGCATGTGAGGCCTCCTTTTCCAAAGTGTCCGTGTCTCCTAACACGTATTCGGATGGTAGCGAACAGCCACCAAGCCCGCCGGAATCGGGGCCTCAATCAGTATCAAGGCGATGCAGACGGACGGCCGCTTCGCGGCCGCCGCTGATCGCCAGGGCGTTAGACGCACAAGTCGATAAGGTCCGAGAGGCCCACTGTGACGGAGGAATGTTGTGGCTGAGACTGGTGCCGCCGAGGTCACCGAACGCGCGAGCAGAACGGCGGAATTGATTAGCCGACTCAGGCCGCTGAGTCGTGTGCTGTACCCTGGTCTCGCGGTCGCACTGTTCCTGCAACACCGCTACGACGCACCAGTCTTCCACGGCTTCTGGGGAGACTCGCTACCCTCGATCGCGCTATCGCTTCTAGTCGGGACCCTCGTGTACTTCACCTACCGTTCGTTGGTTCATCCGATCGTCTGGTTCTTTCAGGCGCGTACGCTCGTTGGCATGCCGAGTCGGGAAACTCACCGTCGCATCGTCGACGCGCTTCAGCCAAACCTCAATGGGTCGCCCGCCCGAGACAGTGTCCTCTTCAGTCAAGCATGCCTCGCCCAGTTTCAGGCAGAGGCGCTGAGTCGCGAACGCAGAGCCGAGACCGCAGCGTACAATTCTGGTTCCCACATCCTCTACCTGACTGCGACCCTTGGGCTCCTCTTCCTCTTGCACGACGCCGCGTTGCTCCCGCTTCTCGGGCGCGAGACCCCCGGTACACCCGAACTGGCGGCATGGGCGGCCCTGCTTGTGGTTGGCCTCGTCGCAGCTGTTATTTACGATCGGATTGCCGACTACCGGGAAGTTGTTGCCGTGTGGCGGCATGAGCGCCAGTACAAGGACGTAGTTGACTCGGCTCTACGGTCGTGGTCAATCGGGACCCACCCAATATCGGCGACCGACCGTGTGGCTTACTTGCTTGGCGACGGGATCATGATTGCCTCGCTGATTTTCGCAGGTTACGCTCTCGTGCGCGGCTTACGTGGCGACTGGAGCTACTACGCCTTCGTTGGATCGGCGGTCTTCGTTGTTGCGTGGTGGTGGCTGGTCGCTAACCCACTGTTGCGGCGCTACCGCCGGCGTCTAACAAAGCGCCCCACGCGGACGCGCGCAAGAGCGGCGCGCGCCGGTGGCCGCTGACGTTCGACATACTGAGGAGGGAGACGCGTGGGAGTCCCCGATTTCCAGTCGTTGATGCTCCCACTTCTTCGAATTGCTGGGGACGGCAAGGAGCATGTCCTCGCCGACGCTCGGGCCCAACTCGGAGAGGAGTTCAAGCTGACGCAAGCGGAGCAGGACGAGCGATTGCCGAGTGGCCGGCAGTCTCGCCTCGCCAACCGAGTCGCCTGGGCCAAGGTCTATCTGGAGCAGGGCGGCCTGTTGCTTTCGCCGCGGCGCGGCCGCTTTGTAATCACGGACCGCGGCCGTCAGGTGCTCCAAGCCCCGCCCCCGCGGATCGACATCAAGTTCCTTGAGCAGTTCCCGGAGTGTCACCGACCGGCATATTGGAGCCACTTCGTGATCGGCATATTGGAGCCAGCTGATGATCGGCATATTGGAGCCAGCTGATGATCGGCGTAATGGAGCCAGCCGATGATCGGCGTAATGGAGCCAGCCGATGATCGGCATATTGGAGCCAGTTTGAGGGAGGGGACGGGCATCTCGGATTGACGCGGCACGGCTACCCTACGGGCTTTTTGCCCGAGGGGGTGACCATGAGCCGCAGGAGACTCGAGATGTTCCAGTACAGGCAGGTCCTGGTGCGCATGCGCCAGGGAGATTCCGACCGCGACATCAAGCGTGCGCGGTTGATGGGCCGGCCCAAGGCCGCAGAGCTGCGCGCTCTGGCGATTCGCCGCGGCTGGCTCGATGCGGCGGGGCCGCTGCCCGAGGACGCCGAGATCGCCGCCGCCTTGGGGGCGCACCGGCGGGCGGCCTCCACCATTTCGGGGCTTGAGCCTCATCGGGCGATCGTCGAGCGCTGGTTCGCGCAGGGCGTCTCGGGGGTGGCCATCCACGGCGTGCTCAAGCGCGAGCACGGCTTTGCCGGCAGCTACTCCGCGGTGCGCCGCATGCTCGCGGCGGTCCGGGCGGCGTTGCCGCCCGATGCGACGGTGCCGCTGGGGTTCGCCCCGGGCGAGGCCGGCCAGGTCGACTTCGGCGCCGGGCCCGTGCTCGTCGATCCGGCCACGGGTGAGCCGCGCCGGAGCTGGTGCTTCGTGATGACGCTTTGTTGGTCGCGCCACCAGTACGTCGAATTCGTCTGGGACCAGAGCGTGCCGACTTGGCTGGGCTGCCACCGGCGCGCGTTCGAGTGGTTCGCCGCGGTCCCTGAGCGCCTGATCATCGACAACCCCAAGTGCGCCATCACCCGGGCGTGCCTGCACGATCCGCTGGTGCAGCGCGCCTACGCGGAGTGCGCCGAGGGCTACGGATTCCGCATCGATCCGTGTCCGCCGGCCGATCCGCAGAAGAAGGGCATCGTCGAAGCCGGGGTCAAGTACGTGAAGGGCAATTTCCTGCCCACCCGGAGCTTTCGCGATCTCGCGGACCTCAACGCCCAGGGGCGCGCTTGGGCGCTGCAGGAGGCCGGCACCCGGATTCACGGCACGACGCGCGAGGCACCGCTTGCGCGCTTCGAGCTGGAGAAGCCGCTCATGAAGCCGCTGCCCGCGATCGCCCCGGATCTGGGCAGTTGGCACGGCGTCACGGTGCACCGCGACTGCCATGTGCAGCACGAGCGGATTCTGTATTCGGTGCCCTTTACGCTCGTGGGCAAGCGCCTGTGGCTGCGCGCCACCGACGGCGCGGTGTCGATCTTCGAGGACTACCGGCTCGCGGCCACCCATCCCCGCGGCCGCAAGCCCGGGCAGCGCTTGACCGTCACCGCGCACCTCCCACCCGAAGCGCAAGCGTTCTTCCTGCAGGACCGCGCCTGGTGCGCAAGGCAAGCCGCCGCCGTGGGTCCCGCGTGCGCCGAGTTCATCGCGCGCTTGCTCACCGACCGCATCGTCGAGCGCCTGCGCGCCGCCCAAGGGCTGCTGCGGCTTCGCAAGACCTACGGCCCCCAGCGGCTGGAGGCGGCCTGCGCACGCGCCCTGTATCACGCCACCCTCCAGTACCGCAGCGTCAAGAACATCCTGGTCGGCGGGCACGACGCGGCTCCGCTGCCCGAGGCCGCCGAGCTCGCCTCCCCGTATGCGAGCACCGCGCGCTTTGCGCGCGGCGCCCAGAGTCTGTTCGACACCGATGAGAAGCTCACTCACTGAACCGCGGCGTGCGTGTGAAGCGCCGCACGCGCGCCGCCGTGGATCACCCTCTGTCCGTGCAGTCCCATGTCCGTTAACCCAGGAGAACCCCCGCATGAACCCCGTACCCGAGCTCTCGCCGTACCTGAAGCAGCTGCGCCTCTCCGGCATCCTCGATTCGCTGGAAGCCCGTAACCGCCAGGCGATCGATTCCAAGCTCGCCTACACCGAGTTCCTCGCCCTTCTCATCCAGGACGAAGTCGCCCGGCGCGAGCAGAAGAAGTTCGCCCTGCGACTTCGGCGGGCGGCCTTCCGCGCCACCAAGACGCTCGACCAGTTCGACTTCGAGCGCCTGCCCAACGTCAACCGCGCCCTGGTGCACGACCTCGCTACCGGCCGCTACCTGGCCGAGCGCGCCCCCGTGCTCATCGTCGGACCCTGCGGCACCGGCAAGAGCCATCTCGCGCAAGCCCTCGGCCACTGCGCCGTGCGCCAAGGCGTCGACGTCGTCTTCAGCACCTGCGCCGCGCTCACCGCAAGCCTCAACGCCGCACGCGCCATCGGCGCCTACGACAGGAAACTCGCCGCGCTCGCCCGCGTGCCGCTGTTGATCGTCGATGACTTCGGCTTGAAACCCCTGCGCCCGCCCGCCGACGAAGATCTCCACGACTTGATCGCCGAGCGCTACGAGCAGGTTGCAACCGTCATCACCTCCAACCTGGATTTCACCGAGTGGGATCAGGCCTTCCCCGCCAACCGGCTGCTCGCTTCGGCAACCCTCGACCGGCTGCGCCACAACGCCTACTGCCTGGTGCTCGATGGCCACTCTTACCGGGCTCCGAAACTCGCCCCCGCCAACACCAAATCGAGGGTTGCAAACAACTCCAAAACCGCGCATTCTTGACCCCGCCGGGATGTCCGTTCTACTCACCCAGAACTGGCTCCATTACGCCGATCGTCCCCGGCTCCTTTATGCCGGTCAGTGACACCCCTCGGCTATCGCCACCTGGAAGAGGTAGCGGGCGAGATAGCGTAGCGTGGCGCCCGCCTCGCCCACCGCCTGGCAGTTGACGTTCCAGTCGATCGCCCAGACTTCGGCCGGGATGTCCCCGAGCACACCGGCCGCAGCCATCGCATCGCGGAACTTTGCCCGAAAGATTGGCGAGAGCGCGTGCACCGGCAGATAAAACCCGGTGCTGGAGCCGTGCCAGCGCGAATCCGCGTTCGATAGTGCCCCGCCGGGCACGACGTAGTGGATGTGCGGATGGTAAGACAGTTGCCGGCCCCAGGTGTGCAGCACCCCGAAGAAGCCCGGGGTGTCGGCGCCCAGGCGGTCTTGGGCCAGGGCCTTGATGGCGCCTGCGGAGGCCTCGAACAGCGCCCCATAGCCGAGGCGTTGATGGCTGCGCACAAAAGCACGCAGAGGCTCCGGCACGGTAAAGGTGAGCATGAAGTAGTGCGTCGGCAGTTGGCGCTCGAGTTGGCGGGCGAGCCAGGCATAACTCTTGTGCTGCTGGCAGCCCGGACAGTGGCGATTGCCGCACGAGCGGTGCGTCACGTGATGCTCGCCGCAGGCGGCGCACTGATACACGGTGGCGCCGTTGTCGTGGCTGCGGCACCGTGCGATGGCCTGAATCACCTTGCCGTGGACCGCCGGCATCGCCTGGCCGAAGCGTTCGAGGTATTGCGGTCCGTGGGTGCGAAAGAGCTCCTGAGCGATGCCCATGTCAGAGCCCCTCCATCACGGCATCGATGAGCGCGTAGGCGTCCTCATGACCCTTGCGCGTCAGGTGCAGGTAGACCATGGTGCTCTCGAGGCTTGAGTGGCCGAGATTCTGCTGAATCACGCGCAGGTTCACCCCCGCTTCGAGCAGGTGGGTGGCGTACGAATGGCGCAGGGTGTGTACCGAAACTGAGCGTTTGCCGATGTCCGCCTGGCGCTTGGCATGGCGAAAGGCGCCCTGCACGCTGCTCTTGGCCATCGGGGTGGTGGCCCCCGCCGCCTGTCGCCCATCGCGCCCATAGGCGGGGAACAGTAGCCGCGGGTTGCGGTGCGAGCGCCAGTGGCTGCGCAACAGCGCAAGCGTTGCGCGCGGCAGCGGCACAAAGCGGTCCTTGGCGCCCTTGCCCCGATGCACGTGGATGAGCATGCGAGCGCTGTCGATGTCGGAGACTTCCAGGTATTGCGCTTCCTGAAGCCGCAGGCCGCAGGCGTAGACGGTGGTGAGAAAGGCGCGGTTGTGCGCGGTGCGCACGCAGCCGAGCAGCCGCTGCACCTCCTCGCGGCTCAACACTGCCGGCAGCCGTGATTCGTTCTTCGCGCGCAGGATGTTGAACAGATTCCAGTTGCGCGTGAGCACCTTGACGAAGTAGAAACGAATCCCGCAGTAGCAGATGCGCATGGTGTTGGACGACCAGTGATCCACGTTCCTCCGGTGCAGGAAGTACGCTTCGAGTTCCTGCTCACTGATCTCCTCAGGGCCTTTGCCGTGAAAGTCGCAGAGCATGCGCAGCGCCCGGGTGTACGCCTCCTGGGTGCGTTCGCCCTTACCGTTCAGAGCAAGCGCATTGATTGATTTCTGATACCAATCTGTCATCATGGAAACTCTCCCTGGTTAGCATGTGGGAATGCCGCCGCGCGGCGCGCGACGTCCCACACAAGGAGAGCAGAAACGATCGGGACAGGCTAGCGTCTCGGTCGGCGTGACTGAGTCACTACCCGGGACTACACTGGTGGGAATGAAGTGCTGCCGCGAAGCGGCTTACTTGAACCGCGCGTTGCACCCGACCGTCGGGAGCGGCGCTTCGCGCCTTCCCTCCGTCGGGTGAACGCGGACGTTATCTGTCATTAGCGCATGTACGAGAATAAGTTTTCGCCTTGGAGGCCGTGGTCGCGTCGAGATGAGGCGTTGGATGTCGAGTATCCGGGTGTATATGCCTTGGCCTACTCGAAACAGAACATTGCTGGTAAGCCATTCTCTTGGCGCAAGGAAATCATTTACGTTGGAATGACAAATTCAATTTCGGGGCTCAAAGGGAGACTGAAACAGTTTGATAACACCATTGTTGGGAAAACCGGACACGGTGGTGCCGATAGAGTCCGATACAAGTACCGAAACTACGACAGCCTGACGAAAAGGCTCTATGTCGCGGTGGCGCCGTTTAAGTGCGATCCAGATTCAAACAAACCGAAGGATTTAAAGACCATGGGCGAGGTCGCCAAATTTGAGTATCTTTGCTTCGCTCATTTCGTCGAAAAGCATGGGACGCTTCCTGAATTCAACAACAAAAAAGAATCTCCGAAGTTCAGCTTAACGGCAGGAAGAAAATGACAGATAACAAGCAGCTCGTGCCGACGCCGGGGACAGCGCACCAAGTTTCCTGTCGTGTCCGTGGCCGGCGCGGCACAGCAGCACGTTAAACCGCCCAATACATCCGCACATGTACCTGCTCGTACCCGAAGTCCCAAGCCGTCGTGACGAGTACGAGCAGACACAATGGGTTCGAGAAGAATGCTATCGGTTCTACGTGGCTCAACGGCGAGCAAGCTGCACGTATCTCCAACTCATGGATCTCTGGCTTCGAGCACCATACTGCTCGGAATGCATTCTGTCGTATCCCTTTAACTTCAAGCACTTTCCAGACATATCGTCTGCCAACTGGGAAGAGGACATTGAGTGTCAACTCGGAGAAGAGGCATCGGCGAGAGCGAAAGATGCTGAGGCCGAGGGCGCCTCCTCGGTCTTCCAATGCAAGCGATGCGGCAAGGACCTAGCCCCGTGGAACGGCGACGAAATCTACATCGTGCATTACCACCTGGAAGAGCATTACCAGATTCCACTCGAAACCGCCGGGCGTACGGTCTCAAAGGGCCTCAAGAGAAAAATTCTTCGTCTCTATGACAACAAGTGCTTTGCCTGTGGCGAAACTAAGAACCTCCACATAGATCACGTTCTCCCTCGTGCTTCAGGAGGGACCGCCGCCTTTCGCAACCTTCAACCTCTATGCGAGCGGTGTGGGCAGAAAAAGGGCGACTCCCAACCCGAGGAGGTAGAGGTCTACTCGGACATATATTTCGGCCCATATCCTTCGGACGGCTATGAAGGACTATTCTGGTAGCAAGGGCGGTTTAATCGGGTAGCCGGGGGTATTTAACCCCCAGACCGGGTCACCGGAGGCAGTTGCCCGCCTCCGGTTCCCACAGAACGTAGCGTGCGGATTTCCCGCACTACGCTCTTCAGAAGTTGATTCCGTTGATTCACAGCACCGCGAGCGCTTGCAGCTCCCGATAAGGGAGATACAGCTTTGGACGCAGTAACGGAAG
>JACPEG010000059.1 GCA_016183615.1 Betaproteobacteria bacterium | reverse complement strand
TCCGCCGCATCCAGGGCCACGCCCAGTTGTGGATCCTGGAGACGGCATTGCGCGGATCGAGCGCTGATCAAATCAGGAAAGCCGCGTAACATCATGACTGACACCGCCACCCCAGTTTCAACTAACGGCGGGACAGTGCCGTTTCGACGCACGTGCGCCATTGTAACTCTGCAATTCGCACGGACTATCCTGCCGATCACGCGGGGTGATATTACCCTCTTTATTACCCTCTTTCATCGCAATTACCCCCTTTCCGACAAGCCACCCCGGGCTTCCCCCAAGTCCGCCAGATACCAGGAAGTGCTCGTCGGAACCGTGTCCGGTTTCGCGGCGAATTGCTTGAGGGTTTTCACTCGTCGCCCCGGCAGCCTACCCCCGCGCCGGCTCCAACGTCGCATCGAGATTCAGATCGTCGCAGTAGGCGAGGAAGTCCCCGCGCAGGGTCGGGATGTGGACGTCGGCGGGGACGGCCACGGTCATGCCCACCGAGAACATGGGCGTGCCGGTGTGGGGCGCGGGGTAGGTGTCGGTCTGCATCTCCTCGATGCTGATGCCGCGCTTGGAAAAAAAGCTCGCCAGGCTGTGGACGATGCCGGGGTGGTCGAGGGCGACCACGTCCACGTGGTAGGGAATGGCCGCCGCGGTGCGCGCCTTTTCCCGGGTCCGGGTGTGGACGATGGAGAGCCCCAGTTCGCGCCCGGCGGATGCGAGCTGGCCTTCGAGCTTGGACAGCGCGCTCCAGGCGCCGGCGACGCGCATGACGAGGGCGAACTGGCCGCCGAGCACCGCCATGCGCGATTCCTCGATGTTGCAGCCGGCGTCGGTGATGCGCGCGGAGAACTTCTCGACGAGGCCGATGCGGTCTTCGCCCGAAGCGGTAATCACAAGGGATTCGCTGCTTGGTTGTTGGGTCATGGCACTTGTTCTCCTCCCTGCGGGAAAGTATAGCAGGGGGTTGGAGGGACATTGGCAGGTCGCTGTGGGGAGAGCTTCACCCCCACCCCGGCCCTCCCCCCTCAAGGGGGAGGGAGTTTTCTGTCACCCCCACCCCGACCCCATCGAGGGGGAGGGGGCCTGCCAATTGGGTGTCACGGGGCAGGGAGATCAATGCTGCCGAACTGCAGCGCCGCGAGCCGGGCGTAGAGCTCGCTCGCCCGCGTCAGCTCCTCGTGGGTGCCGAGCCCGGCCAGGCGCCCATGGTCGATCAGGGCGATGCGGTCCACGCGCTTCACCGTGGACAGGCGGTGGGCGATGATCAGGGTGGTGCGCTCGCGCATGAGCCGCTCCAGGGCGGCCTGCACCATGCGCTCGCTCTCGGAGTCGAGGGCGCTGGTCGCCTCGTCGAGCAGCAGCACCGGCCGCGCGGACAGGATCGCCCGGGCGATGGCGACCCGCTGGCGCTGGCCGCCGGAGAGCCGCACGCCGCGCTCGCCGAGATAGGTGTCGTAGCCCTGGGGCAGGCGCTCGATGAATTCTGCGGCGAACGCGGCCTCGCAGGCGGCGCGCACTTCCGCATCGCCCGCTCCCGGCCGGCCATAGCGCACGTTCTCCGCCACGCTCGCGGCGAAAATGGCCGGCTCCTGGGGCACCAGCGCAATGCGCGCGCGCACCGCGGCGGGATCGGCAAGCCGCAAGTCCACGCCGTCCAGGCGCAGCGTTCCCGATTGCGGATCGTAGAAGCGCCGCAGCAGCTGGAACACGGTGGATTTCCCTGCGCCGGAGGGTCCCACCAGCGCCACTTTCTTGCCGGGCGCGACCCGCAGGGTGAAGCGATCGAGGGCGGGCTGGCCGGGGCGCGACGGATAGCAGAAGGTGACCGCCTCCAGCTCCACTTCCCCGGGCGCCGGCTCGGGCAGCCGCTCGGGCACGGCGGGCGCGGTGACCTGGGGCGAGGTATGCAGGATCTCGAGCAGGCGCTCGGCGGCGCCGGCGCCGCGCTGCAGGTCGCCCACCACCTCGCTGATGGCCCCGGCGGCCCCGGCCACCATGGCGGCGTAGAACACGAACGCCGAAAGCTCCCCCGCCGTGAGCCGCCCGGCGAGCACGTCGTGGCCGCCGATCCACAGGATCACCCCCACGGCGGCGAGGGTGAGCAGAATCACCGCGGCGATCAGCGCGGCGCGCTGGCGGATGCGACCTCGCGCCGCGTCGAACGCCGCCTGCAGCCGCAGTCCGAAATGATTGCGGTCCGCCGGCTCGTGGCCGTAGGCCTGCACGGTGCGGATTTCGTGCAGCGTGTCGTCCACGTAGGCGCCGAGGTCGGCGACCCGGTCCTGGCTCGCCCGCGACAGCCGCCGCACGCGGCGCCCGAACAGCACGATGGGGGCGATCACCAGCGGCACCACCAGCAGCACCAGCCCGGTGAGCCGCAGGCTGGTGGCGGCGAGCATGGCCAGGCTGCCCAGCCCGAGCAGGACATTGCGCGCCGCCATGGAAATGCTGGTGCCCACCACCTGCTCGAGGAGCGCCGTGTCGGTGGTGAGGCGCGAGATCATCTCGCCGGTGCGCGCCTGCTCGAACCAGCCCGGCGACAGCGTGAGCAGGTGCGAGAACACGTCGCGCCGGATGTCCATCACCACCCGCTCCCCGAGCCACGACACCAGGTAGAAGCGGGCGTAGGTGGCAGCCGACATCACCAGGGTGACGATGAGCATCAACGCCAGCGCGGCGTCGAGCGCGGCCGGATCGCCGCGGGTGATCCCGGCGTCCACCACCTGCCGCAGTCCCTGCCCCAGGACCAGGAGCGCGCCGGCCGCCACTACCAGCGCGGCGAGCGCCCCCGCGAGGCGCCACCGGTAGGGGCGCACGTAGCCCGCCAGAAGCCCGAGCTGGCGCCAGCTTTTCAGGGTGGTGAGAACCGGCGTTGCGGTCGGGTCGGTCATTTCGGGCATTCTGGCATAGATGATTGCACGCCCTCTTCACAGCCCTCACCGTTGAGGGGAGGGAGTATGTTCACCCCCACCCCGGCCCTCCCCCATCGAGGGGGAGGGAGCCTGCAAATTGGGCGTCGAGGGGGAGGGAGTTCTTCACCTCAGCGCGTCACCAGCCGGCCGTCGCCGAGGATGATTCCCGCGCGGATGGTCTTGCCGCGGTAGAAGACGCCCATGGCCGCGGCATAGTCGTCGAGCTGGCGGCCGTGCCTGCCGAGAAGGGCGGCGGCGCTCGCGCCGCGATCGGCTTCCCCGGTCTTGTAGTCCAGCACCCACACTTCGTTTTCGAATTCGACGACGCGGTCGACGCGCCGCAGCTCCCCGCCGGCGCTCATGTAGGGCACCTCGTTGCGCGCCGCCACGTATTGGCGGGAATCGAAAAAGCGCCGCAGCGCCGGCGCGGCGAGAATGGCCCGGGCCTCGGCGGCGAGGGCCGCGAATTCCTGCTCGTCGGCGCCGAGCCTTTCGCCGAGCCAGGCTTCGTCGGCCACCGCGTCCGGCGGCGCCAGGTATTGCAGCAGCAGGTGCAGCCGTTCGCCACGGCGGGTTTCGGGACTGGCGAAGGCGGCCTCGCGGCTGCCGGCGGGATGCGGCTGCGCGAGGCGCGGATCGCGCGACACTTCCGTGGCGGACCGCGGCTCTTCCTCCGCCACCGTCACCGGGATTTCGCTCAAGTCGCGCCCCAGCTCCGCGCCCTCGTCCTCGGCGCCGAGGGCGCCGGCGATGCGCCGGTACCAGCTTCCGTCCCCGGCCCGGCTGTTCTCGGCCCCGCTCACGATCAGCGCCTGCCTGGCGCGGGTCATGGCGACGTAGAGCACGTTCAGCTCCTCGCGCGCTTCGAGTTGGGTTTCCTTGTCGAGGAGGTCTGCCCGCGCCCCGCCCTGCTCGTCCCTCACGGTGATGAGCGAAAAATGGTTCGGCCGCTCCGCCTCGGGCGGCCAGTCGTCGAGCACCCGGTAGGCCTCCGCCCCGTGTCCCGCGGCGTTGGCATCCAGCAGCCACACAATGGGCGCTTCGAGCCCCTTGGCGCCGTGCACCGTCAGAATGCGCACCGCGTGGCCCGCCTCTCCCACCACGCCCTCGTCGGGCGCATCCTCCGGCTCGGCGCGTCGCATCGCCGCCATTTCGTCCAGAAAACGCGGCAGGCTCGGGTAGCGCCCGGCATCGACCGCGAGCGCCAGCTCCACGAACGCCCTCAGGTTGGCCTCCACCGCCTCGCCCATGGCCTCGGGCACGGTGTCGCGGTAGCGGCGCAGCACGTCGCCCTCGAAATAGATGCGGTCCAGCAGGTCGTGCACCGGCAGGCGGTCCACCAGCCTGAGCCACCCGGCGAGCAGTCGCTGGGCCCGGGCGAGCGCAGGGCTCGCTTCGTTCGCTGCGGCGAGGCGGGCGAGGCGCCGCCACCAGCTGCCCTCGCCCGCGGCCAGCGCGATGAGATCGCCATCCGGGCAGGAAAAGATCGGCGAGCGCAGCGCGGTCGCGAGATGCAGGTCGGCGAAGGGCGTGATGAGGAAGCCGAGGAGCGCAGTGAGGTCCGCCGCCTCCAGCGTCTCCAGCAGCCCGCCCTGGCGCGAGGTGAGGAACGGAATGCGCTCCGCCCGCAGCGCCCGCTCGTAGGTGCGCAGATGCGTGCGGCTTCGCACCAGCACCAGGATGTCGCCGTGGCCGGCGGCGCGGTTCCCCTTGCGCTTGTCATCAAAGATCACCCAGCGGCCCACGATGTCGCCGATCCCGCTGACGAGCTGGCGCGCCTCCTCCTCCCGCGCCGCCTGGGGCTGCTCGGGACGTGCGGCAGTGAGCGGGTTGCGGAAGCCTGTCCTGAGCCCCGTCGAAGGGGCGGGCGGCTCCGGCGCCTGTCCTGAGCCTGGTCGAAGCCTGTCCTGAGCCCAGTCGAAGGGGGCTTCGCCGCCGCGGGCCAGCGGCAGCACCTCGACGCGGCCGGGAAGCGCGAGGTCGTGGGCCTGGTGCTCCTCGAAATCCTCGAACCGCGGCTCGTTGCGGAACACGCCGTTCACCACTTCGACGATGGCCGGCGCGCAGCGGCGGGTGACCGGGATGCTGAGAGGATGGCCGGCGAGCTGCTCCTCCAGGTAGCGTTGCCCGAGGCGGAACAGCCGCGCCTCAGCGCCGCGGAAGCGGTAAATGGACTGCTTGGGGTCGCCCACCAGGAACACGCCCGGCGCGCGGTCCACCTCGGCCGAGGCGGCGAGCCAGGCCCGCAGGATCTGCCACTGCACCGGATTGGTATCCTGGAACTCGTCCACCAGGATGTGGCGGTAGCGGGCATCGAGCTTGTACTGCATGTACTCGGCGTGGTCGGAGCGCGTGATGAGCTGCCAGGCGCGCCACTCCACGTCGGCGAAGTCCATGCCGTCGCGCTGGCGCTTGAGGTCCTGGTAGGTGTCCCCCAGTGCCAGCCCGCAGGGAAGCGCCGCTTCGTGCAGGGCATAGGCATCGCGTTCGATCCGCGCGGCGAGCGTGGACTCCAGCGCGGCGAGTGCCCGCAAATAGCGGTCTGTGATCCCGGCGCGCTCGGCGGCCTTGGGGATATTCTGGCGCGGGGACCCCTTCCCGGTGAGGAACACCTCCTGCACCAGCTCAAAGGCCGTTTCGCTGTCGCCGCTCGCAAGCGCCGCCGCAATCATCTCCGCGTGCCCCTGGTCGGTCTTGCTGCCTCGATCGAGCGCGTCGTGCAATTTCACCAGCGCGTCGCGGAACTCGCCGTCCGCAAGCAGATCGCACACCGGGTCGCGCTCCGGGTCAACGCCGAGAAAGTTCTGCAACTCGCGCAGCGCGAATACGACCGGTTCCCGCTGTCCCTGGGTGTAGGCCTGCCAGCGCACCCGCTCCCGCACGAAGGCCATCAGGAGCTTCCGGGTGTTGGTGAGCCCGTAGCGCTCGAGCAATCGATTGAACTTCGCCGCCAGCTCGCGCCGCTCACCGGCGCCCAGGCCCTGGGCGAATTCGCCCCACGCCTCTTCCATGAGCGCCGAAGTCTGTTCGATGAGCGACACCCGCCCCACGGCGCCGGAATCCAGGGGAGCGCGCTGCAGCAGCTCCAGGAACCAGCTGTGGAAGGTGCTGATGGTGATGGGCGGCTCCGCGGCGAGATAGGCCTCCAGCAGGTGCCGCGCGTCGTCGAGCAGGCCGTCGATTTGCGCCGGCGGAACGCGGCGGTGGACCAGGAATTCCCGGACTTTCTCATCCGGCTCCAACGCCAGCATGCGCAGCCACTCCCGCAGCCGCGCCTCCATCTCCTGGGCGGCCTTGCGGGTGAAGGTGATGGCGAGGATTTCGGAGGGCTTGGCGCCGGCGAGCAGCAGCCGCACGATGCGCGAGACCAGGAGCCAGGTCTTGCCCGAGCCGGCACAGGCCTCGACCACCACGTTGGTGCGGGGATCGAGGGCCGCAGAGTAGAGGTCGCGCGCGGTCATGGCCAGTAGGCCCTGCGGCACAGGCCCTGCATCTCGCACCAGGCGCAGGTCCGGTCATCGCCTTGGGCGGGGAGCGGCGCCCCCGCGCGCACGCCGCTGAAGACTGCGGTGAGCCGCTCCCGCTCCCGCGCCGCGAGTTCCGCCGGCTCGAGCTTCGGCGCGACCGGCCTGGGCTTGTCCTTGTCCAGGCTCAGGAACGCGGTCTCACTCACTGCGCCCTGCAACAGCGCATAGCTCGGAAGCTGCGCGTCCTCGCCGGGCGGCTCGACTCGAGCTTTGAGCGTTTGCGCGCTCTGGGTCTTGTAGTCGAGCACCGCGAACTCGGCGCCGGCCGCCGTCTCGCGGCGATCCACCCGGTCGAGGCGCCCGCGCAGGGCGACCGGCCCCAGTTCCGCGGCGCGCGCCGCTTCACCTTCCGCGTAGCGCCAGCCCTGCGCCTCGCGCTCCCGCTGCCAGGCGACGTAGGCGGGGATCAGCGCCTTCCAGCGCGTGAGCCAGGCGTGGGCCAGGTAGTTGGCCTCGATGCAGGGCGCGAAGCCGCTTTCGCTTTCCGCGGAGAGCTGCGCGGCGAGGGTTTCCGGATCGCTGGCGGAGAACACCGGGTGGGAGTCGTGGAAGCGCTTGAGGATGCCGTGGAGGATTTCGCCGTAATCGCGCTTGTCCACGTCCTCGCGCACTTCGTCCAGCTCGTTGAGCTTGAGCAGGTGGCGCGCAAAGAATTGGTACGGGCAGGCGATGAGGCTGCCCCAGGCGCTCACGGAAACGCTCGCGGACAGCAGCGCGGGCGCAGCGGGCGCGGGGGCTGGCGCACGCGCCGCGAGCGGAGCGTCTTCCTGCACCGGCCGCAGCTCGGCGTAGGGCAGCGCCGCCAGCCGGGCGCCGTCCATCAGGGTGGCGCCGTAGGCGAGCCGGTGAAAGGCGTCGAGCAGCTCGAACAGCGGGCTCACCAGGTTCTCCTCGCCGCGGAGCTGCCGCTGCCAGGTGACCAGCACTTCGCCCGAGCGGGCGATGAGGCCCGTGAGATCGCGGCGCACCTGCTCCAGCTCGTCGTCGCGGCCGGGGAGTCCCAGCTCCCGGCGCACCGCCTGATTGAAGAACAGTCCGGCATCGCTGCGCCCCGGAAAGTGGACGGCGTCGCAGCCGAGTAGCACCGCGCCGTCGAAGCTCCGCAGCCGGGCGGCGGCGAGGTGGGTGAACACCACCGGGCTTTTCACCTCCCGGTCGCGGAAGGTCTCGTCCTCGAGCCGGCGGTCGAGCCAGCGCCGCCACTCGGAGAGCTTCATCTTCGGGTCGCCGGTGCCGACCTCGCGCCGCAGCCGCCCCAGCAGGTCGAGAAGCTGCCGGCCGGCGGCGTCCGCTTCGAGCGTCTGCGCGGCGCCGAGGACCGTCAATGCCTCGTGCAGGCGGTCGAGCCACAGCCCCAGGGGCGCGGAGCGCAGCGCCAGGCGCTTCGCCGCCCCTTCCAGCCGGTCCAGCACCGCGAACCCCTCTGCGGGAAGATCCTGGCCCCGCGCGGCCGCGCGCACTGCCGGCAGCCCGCCGATCACGTTGCGGGTGCGGACCAGGTGCTCGATCCCGTGCACCGCCTGCTTACGCGCGTCCGCCTCCAGGTCCCCGAAGACCAGCGGCGACTTGAGCAGGTCGAGAACATCCTGGTGATAGAAATCCCCCGCCACGCAATCGAGGAGCCGCATCACCACGGTGGTCGCGGCGACGGTGGAAAGGGTCCAGCCGGTCTCGTCCTCCACCAGCACCTGGGCGCGTTCCAGCAGCGCCCGCAGCCGCCGCGCCGCAAGCCGGTCCTGGGCCACCACCGCGATCCGCTCCTTGCCCGCGAGCAGCCAGCTCCGCACCTGGGTTTCCGCCACCCGGGCCTCCTGCTCCAGGCTCCCCGCCCCGCACAGGGCGACGCGGCCGTGAGCCGGGCTCTGGGGAGCGCCGGCCGCGAAGGCCTGTGCGCGCGTCCGCAGGTCCGGCCGCGACTCGCTCGCAGTCCGCGGCGGCCACGCCGCCTCCAGCAGCCGGGGAAGCGATTCATCCCTCGCCTCGGCATCGAGCGCCAGCACCGGCACCCGGGCGGCGCAGCGATCGAGGAATTCCGTCTCTGCGGGGGTAAGCTGGTCGAGGCCCACGGCCACGATGGGGCCCGACACGGATTGCGCGAGGTGCCGAAGCTGGAGGTGGTAGCGGGAAACGCCGTCGAGCGGACCGTCCACTGCTGCCAGAATGCGCCAGGCCTCGTGCACCAGCCGCGCCTCGAACCGCAGCGGTTCGCCGGCCTTGGCGCGGTAGGCGGTCTCGAGCTTCGCCGCCAGGTCCTCGGCGCTCTCGGGAAGCGCGACGCGGTGCCGGGTCAGCTCGTCGGCGAGCCGCCGCAGCTCGCCGACGACGTGCCACAGGTCCGGGTCGCGGAACCAGCCGCGCTCGCGCAATGCGCCGTAGAGGTCGAGCTCCCGGAGGCTGTCGGGGACTTGGGGCGCCGCAACCGGCACCGAGGCGGCCCAGTCCGGGAGCGTCGCCAGACGCGGCAGGAGAAGCACCGCAACGCCGCTTGCCGCAGCGAGCTCCCGCGCGAGCGGCGGAGCGGCGCGCAGGGTCGGCAGCAGCACCGTGATGCCGGAGAAGTCGGGAAGGCGGGCGTGGAAGGCCTCGCGGATTGCGGCAGCGGCCGCTGGCAGCGGCCGCGAAGCGGGAAGCGCGCGGCGGACGGGGGAACTCATGCCACCGGCAATGTTACCTCATGGGAATGGGCGGAAACGGCGCGGGCCGCACTGGGCGGCCCGCCGGATCGTGAATCGGGAGCGCTCTAGCGCTCGAGCTTGTCGATCTTGTCTTTCACCTTCGCCCACTCGTCGGCGTCCGGCGGCGCCTCCTTCTTCTCGACGATGGGCTTCCAGAGTTTCGCCAGCTCCGCGTTGAGCGCGGTGAAGGATTTCTGATCTGCCGGAACGTCGTCTTCCGCGAAAATGGCCTCCACCGGGCACTCGGCGACGCACAGCGTGCAATCGATGCATTCGTCGGGGTCGATCACCAGGAAATTGGGCCCCTCCCTGAAGCAGTCCACCGGACACACGTCCACGCAGTCGGTGTACTTGCACTTGATGCAGGTTTCGGTAACGACATAAGTCATGATTGTTCCTTGTGACGAAGCTGGGCAGGCCCGGCCATTTTACCAGAAACCGCCGCCGCGGCAGGGCACGACCCGCTGCAACCCCCTGCCGCAACAGGGGTTCTATCGAGCATCGCCAAAATGCCTAACGCCGCGCCGCCGTCCCGGCGGAAGCCGGGACCCAGTAAATTGGGAGCGCCGGAGCTGGATTCCGCCCCGGATTAAAACGCTCCGGGGTGACGGCGCCGGAATGACGAGGTGCGGGGTGGCCTTTTCAGCCGGGGCGTTTTTCGCTAGCATAGGCCGTCGCGCGTTTCCCCAGCCACCCCCTTTTGGCATGAAATTCCGGCGCGACGGGGTTCCGAGGTCCGGCATCCCGGGAAATAAAAGAGAGCAATCCATGAGCGAACACATACACTACGTGACGGATGACACGTTCGAATCCGAAGTGCTGCAGTCCCAGGTTCCGGTCCTGGTGGATTACTGGGCCGAATGGTGCGGGCCCTGCAAGATGATCGCGCCGATACTGGACGAAGTCGCCCGCGAATACGCCGGGCGGCTGAAGGTGACGAAGCTCAACATCGACGAGAACCAGGGCACGCCGCCCAAGTACGGCATCCGCGGCATCCCGACGTTGATGCTGTTCAAGAACGGCAACATCGAGGCCACCAAGGTCGGCGCCCTTTCCAAGTCCCAGCTCACCGCCTTTATTGACAGCCATATCTAAACCCGTTACCCTTTTTTCGCACCTCTTGAAGTAAGCTCCCTCTACTAAATCGGCCTTCAAGCCAGGTCCCGGGGGCGAAAATCCTTCCCGCCCCGGTTTTTCCGCAAATCCCTTTAGGCCATCGCCGCCAAACTCCGTCTATGCATTTATCCGACCTCAAACATCACCACGTCACCGACTTGGTGGACATGGCCGTCGCCAACGAAATCGATGGCGCAAATCGCCTGCGAAAACAGGATCTTATCTTTGCCCTGTTGAAGAACCAGGCAAAGAAGGGGGAGAGCATCTACGGAGAAGGGACGCTGGAGGTACTGCCCGACGGATTCGGATTCCTGCGCTCCCCCGATACCTCCTACCTCGCCGGGCCCGATGACATCTACGTCAGCCCGTCGCAGATCCGCCGCTTCAACCTGCACACCGGCGACACCATCGAGGGCGAGATCCGCACCCCCAAGGACGGCGAGCGCTACTTCGCGCTGGTGAAGGTGGACAAGGTCAACCACGAGCCGCCCGAGAACGCCAAGAACAAGATCCTGTTCGAGAACCTCACGCCGCTGCATCCCCACGAGGCCCTGGTGCTGGAGCGGGAAATCAAGGCCGAGGAAAACATCACCGGGCGCATCATCGACATCGTCGCCCCCATCGGCAAGGGCCAGCGCGGCCTGCTGGTCTCGCCCCCCAAGGCCGGCAAGACCGTGATGCTGCAGCACATCGCCCACTCCATCGCCACCAATTACCCGGATGTGCTGCTGCTGGTGCTGCTGATCGACGAGCGGCCCGAGGAAGTGACCGAAATGCAGCGCTCGGTGAAGGGCGAAGTGGTGTCCTCCACCTTCGACGAGCCCGCCACCCGCCATGTGCAGGTCGCGGAAATGGTGATCGAGAAGGCGAAGCGCCTGGTGGAGCACAAGAAGGACGTGGTAATCCTGCTCGATTCCATCACACGGCTGGCGCGCGCCTACAACACGGTGGTGCCGGCTTCCGGCAAGGTGCTGACGGGCGGCGTGGACGCCAATGCGCTGCAGCGCCCGAAGCGCTTTTTCGGCGCCGCGCGCAACATCGAGGAAGGCGGCTCGCTCACCATCATCGCCACCGCGCTGATCGATACCGGCTCGCGCATGGACGACGTGATCTACGAGGAGTTCAAGGGCACCGGCAACATGGAAATCCACCTGGACCGCCGGATGCACGAGAAGCGCATGTACCCGGCCATCAACGTCAACCGCTCGGGAACCCGGCGCGAGGAGCTGCTGCTCAAGCAGGACGTGCTGCAGAAGGTGTGGGTGCTGAGAAAGCTCCTGTACCCGATGGACGATCTCGAGGCCATGGAATTCCTGCTCGACAAGATCCGGGCCACCAAGAGCAACGCCGATTTCTTCGACTCGATGCGGCGCGGGTAGGTTGGGCTTCGCAACGCGAAGCCCAACATTCCGGCATCGGGTTTACGCGGTGTTGGGCTTCGGCCCGCGGCCGAAGCCCACCCTACGCGAAATCGGCCGCCGCCGCGCACCAGCCATTTCCTCCATGCCAGATTCGTTCGCCGCGTCCTTGCGGCGTGAACCGCCAACGGCTATAAACAGGTAGCCGGGCCCCGTTCCGAGCGATTTTCCGCCCCCCGGGCCCAGACTCCGGGGGCGATCCCCGCCCCCACGCCGACTATCCGTTGAGATGAGGAGGCTTGCATGGCGCGCAAATACATCGATTGCCGTGAATTCCCCAGCGATATGAATTGCACCCTGGCGCTGTGCGCTGACAGCGAGGCGGAGCTTCTGGAAGCCGCGGTTCAGCACGCCGTCGCCGTTCACCAGCACCAGGACTCGCCTGAATTCCGCAAGCAGTTGAAGCAGCTGTTCAAGGAGGGCACGCCGCCGGTGGCCGCGCCGCGCCGGGCGGCGTAGAAACCGGCTCCCCATCGCCACGGCGGGCTATGACCCGCCCAGCCCGTTTCCCCGGGGCTGCCGCGGAAAGCATAGTGGCCGCGTTCCTGCGCCAGGGAACGCCGGGGGCGCCGTGCGTGCGCTGCGGTTGCAAAGCGAAATGGATTCAGGGATAATACGCGCCTTTCCGCCGGCCCTTGATTCCGGCGAAGCTTCAAGGACTTAAGCCATGAAACTGAAGATTCACCCCGAGTACAAGGAAATCACCATCACCTGCAGCTGCGGGCACAGCTTCAAGACCCGCTCCACCCTGGGCAAGGACCTGCACGTGGAAGTCTGTTCCGCCTGCCACCCTTTCTTCACCGGCAAGCAGAAGATCGTCGACACCGCCGGCCGGGTGGAGAAATTCCGCCAGAAATACGCCAAGAAAAAAGCCGCGGCCTGAACACCGGTCCGGTTCGACAAAAGGCAGCCTCGGCTGCCTTTTTTTGTTTGTAAAATAGTCCCTCATGAAACGGCCGCCTGTCCTCAAACTCGTCTTCGGTTTCCTGCTGCTGGTCCCGCTGGCCAACTGCGCCACCAACCCGGTCACCGGCCGCCAGAACTTCGTCATGATGTCGGAGAGCCAGGAGGTTTCCACCGGGCGCAAGGCGGACCAGGAAGTCCGAAAGGAATACGGCGCCTACGACCTGCCCACGCTTCAGCAGTACGTGACCACGGTAGGCCAGAAGCTGGCGAAGATGAGCCACCGGCCGCAGCTTGAGTACCACTTCACCGTCGTCGACAGCCCCGAGATCAACGCGTTTGCGCTGCCCGGGGGATACGTCTACATCACCCGCGGCATCATCGCCTACCTCAACTCGGAAGCGGAGCTCGCCGCGGTGCTGGGCCACGAGATCGGCCACGTGACCGCCCGCCACAGCGTGCAGCAGTACAGTGCGTCGATGGCCACCGGCATCGGCGCCACCGTTCTGGGCATCCTGGTGCCGGAGCTGGGTTCGGACCTGGGCCAGAACATCCTCGGGCTGCTCGGCAATGCGCTGCTCTCGGGCTATGGACGCGACCACGAGCTGGAAGCCGACCGGCTGGGCGCCGAGTACCTGGCCCGGGCCGGCTACGACCCCCAGGCCATGATCCGGGTGATAGGAGTGCTCAAGAACCAGGAGGAGTTCGACGCGGAGCTGGCGAGGCAGGAGGGCCGGGAGCCGCGGCGCTACCACGGGGTGTTCGCCACCCATCCGGACAACGATACCCGGCTGCAGCAGGTGGTCGGCGAAGCCAATCGCTACGTCCTGGCGAAGCCCGCGGTGGGCCGCGCGGAATTCCTTGACCGGAGCAACGGTATTGCCTTCGGCGACAGTCCCGAGCAGGGCATCGTGCGGGGCAGCGATTTCCTGCATCCGGGCCTGGGTTTCGGGCTGCGCTTTCCGAAAGAGTGGAAAATCCAGAACCGGCCGGACCGGCTGGCGGGCATCAATCCGGCGCGGGACGCCGCGGTGGAACTCACTCTGATCGAAAAACCCCAGGGCGCCCCCGCCGATTTCCTGCGGCGCACCTACCGCCTGGGTTTCGGTTCCGAGCTTGGGTCCACCACTGTCAATGGCCTTCCCGCAGCCACCGCGGTCACCACCTCCCAGAAAGGCGCGCCGCTGTTTCTCGGCGCCGTGTACCTCGGCAGCCGGGCCTACGTGCTGAAGGGGATGGCCGCCAACAGCCATGCCTTCACCCGCAACCGCCCCGACATGCTGGCCACCTTCAGGAGCTTCCACCCCGTCACCGATGAGGAGCGCAAGCTCGCCCGGCCGCTCACCCTGAAAACCGTGACCGCCAGGGCGGGAATGACCTACGGCGAACTCGCGCGCCAGTCCCCGCTCGGAAAGAACGCCGAGCGTTACCTGCGCCTGATCAATGCCGCCTATCCCACGGGCGAACCCGCTCCCGGGCAAACCATAAAAATTATCGAGTAGCGGAGCCCGTCATCAACCCCAACGCGAATTCTCACGGGATTCCCGCCGCACCCTGGCTCCTGTTGCTCTGTGCCGCCTGGATACTGCCGGGCCTGGTGGGCCACGACCCGTGGAAGCCGGACGAGGCCTACAGCTTCGGGCTGGTGTACAGCATTCTCAAGGGCGGCAGCTGGGTCGTGCCCACGCTGGCGGGCGAACCCTTCATGGAAAAGCCGCCGCTGTTCTACCTCACCTCCGCGGCACTGGCGTGGTTGGCGTCGCCGGTGCTGCCGCTGCACGACGGGGCGCGGCTCGCCACAGGTCTTTACGTGGCGCTGGCGCTCGCCTTCACCGGGCTCGCCGGCCGCGAGCTTTACGGCCGCGGCCAGGGCTGGGGCGCGGCGCTGGTGCTCATGGGCTGCCTGGGACTGCTGGTGCGCATGCACCAGCTCATCACCGATGCGGCCCTGCTCGCAGGCTTCGCGCTGGCGATCTGGGGACTGGCGCTGGCGCTGCGCCGGCCGATTCTCGCCGGGGTCCTGCTCGGCACCGGCATCGGCGTCGGCTTCATGGCGAAGGGACTGCTCGCGCCGGGCATCATGGGGATCGCCGCCCTCGCGCTTCCCGCGTTCGCGCCCTGGCGCAACCGTGGCTATGTCGTCGCGCTCGGCGCAGCGGCGCTGGCGGCGCTGCCCTGGGTCGCCGTGTGGCCCGCGCTCCTGTACCTGCGCTCGCCGGAGCTGTTCAGCGACTGGCTCATGCTCAACAATTTCGGGCGCTTCCTGGGCTATGCGAAACTGGCGACGCCGACCGAGCCCTTCTACTACGTGGGCATCCTCATCTGGTTCGCGTGGCCGGCCCTGCCGATCGCCCTGTGGGCTCTCTGGCGCGGGGGCCGCGAGGCGCTGAGGCAGCCCACTTTCCAGCTTCCGCTCGTCGTCTTCCTGGTCATGCTCGCGGTTCTTTCGGCGGCGAGGGAGGGGCGTGACGTGTATGCGGTGCCGATGCTGCTGCCCCTGTCGCTGCTGGCGGCCGAGGGATTGATGAGCCTGCGCCGCGGCGCCGCCAACGCGCTGCTCTGGTTCAGCGTCATGGGGTTCACCTTCTTCGTCGGAGTGATCTGGTTCTACTGGTTCGCCCTCGAATTCGGCGCGCCGGCCCGGCTGCATACCCACCTGCACAAGTTGCAGCCCGGCTACCCGGCGGGAATCAAGTGGGTTCCATTCGCCGCAGCGCTTGCTTACACCACGGGCTGGATCGCGGCGCTGTTCCTGAAGCGCAGCCCCCTGCGGCCCGTCATCGTCTGGTCCGCGGGCATCACGACGGTATGGGCCCTGATCATGAGCCTGCTGCTGGGCTGGGTGGACACCGGCAAGAGCTATCGCAGCATGGTCGTTTCGCTGAAACAGGCGCTGCCCGCGAAGTACCGCTGCATCGCCAGCCGCTCCCTTGGCGAGCCCCAGCGCGCCATGCTGCACTACCACGGGGGAATCCTGACCGAGCGGGAGGAAGCGAAGGGCGCAAAGCGGAGCTGCGAACTGCTGCTGGTTCAGACCACCGCCCAGGAACAAGCGGCGCTGGACGGCCCCTGGAAACTTCTGTGGGAAGGCAACCGCCCGGGAGACAACGAGGAGCGCTACCGGCTCTACCGGCGCAATTCGCGCTAGTAGGTTGGGCTTCGCAAGCGAAGCCCAACAATTTTTCCAGGTGCGCCATGTTGGGCATGAATGCCCAACCTACGCAGTGGCGCCAGTTTTCGGGTAGGGTGCGTCCCACGCACCATTCATGCGCCGGAATCGGTGCGCAGGGCGCACCCTACGCCGCGCGGGAAGGTCCTGGATAGGGGTGCGTCCCACGCACCGGTCAACCGCCGGATTTAGTGCGATATCTCCAGCACGACGGAGAGTTCGGTAACGCCCGTTTCCACCGGCCAGGCGAGCCGCAGCGTCACCGCCTGCATGATCTTCTCGAACCCGGCCTCCGACTGGGACACGGTGAAGAACGGGCCCGCATCGAGGTGTGCCGGCGGCATCATCTTGACGGTGAGGGAACCGCCGAGCACGCCGTCCTCCAGCACGATTTCCGGGAGCGCATCGAGAGCCAGCGGCTGCCCGAACCCGCCGGGGATGCGGCCTGCCACGACGTAGCGGCCGGCGGGGCCGTCGCAGCTCGGCAGCGCCAGGTTGAGCTCGGTCTCGAAATTTCCGGGGCCGGAGACCTGCAGCCGATACTCCACCAGGAGCCGCTGGCCCGCCACTGCAATGCGCTTGGCGACTTCCAGGCCGCCCGTGCCGCCGCGGAACGCGATGGCCGGATGCTCGGTCGACGGCGCCTGGGGCCGGTAGCTCGCGATGTCCACGGCCTCTGATCCGGCGGCAATCCAGCGATCCGCAAATGCGGTTCTGCCCCGGGCATCGGTGGCCAGATCCTCGGTCGCAATCTCGTGCTTGAACGCGATCCGGTCATGGGCCGAGGCAATGCCGTCGCCGCTGTGCTCTATCGATTCCCCCAGCTCGATCTTGCGATGGTAGTGCTCGGGCTGCCGGCGCAGGGTGTCGACGAAATTGTGCCCGAGTTCGTAGGCGTCGAGCTCCATGAGGCTCGCCCCGCCGTCGAGGCGCACCACCGCCTGCAGCTGGCCGTTGTGCAGGAACGCGTCCTCGATTCCGTCCAGGTCGAGATCTTCGACCACGGTGGCCGCCCGCGGCGCGATCGCATCGAGCCGCGACTCCAGCGCCACGATGGCGTGGTACACGGCGCGCCGCAGGTGCGGCAGGTAGATTCCGCCGAACAGGCCGTGCCAGTAGGCGTCGTTGGCCTGGGCCCGGTACAGGAGATCGAGGGTTTCTCCGCGCCGTGCCGGCGCCGGCAGCGCGTTCACCCGCTCCGAGAGGCGCAGCATGCGCTTGTGCATCCAGTTCGCCTCCGGGTAGCGGAACAGGAAATTCTTCCAGATTCCGCCCCGCAGGAATGCCTTGTCCTTGTCGTAGCGGCCGCTATCCCTGGCGACTTTCACCAGGTCCGCGTAGTCGCGGGCCGCGCACGCCGGCAGCGTCCACTCGTTCATTTCGATGTAGGAGGTGGCGGGAAGATAGATGATCCCCCGCGTGGCGGCCGAGGCGTGGTAATCGGCATAGGTGCGGGTGCGGATCTTCGCCGAGGCGAGCACCCCGCGCACGAACTGCTCGAGCCAGCCTTTCTCGTACACCCACTCGTAGGTTTCGGGCCAGATGCCGAATTTCTCGATGTCGTCGAAATAGATGGCGGCGGCGTCCGCGCCCCGCGCGAGGGATTCCAGGTAGGTCACCGCGTCCTCGGCCCGCGAGAAGGGAATGCGGTAGCGCAGGGCCTCGGAAATCGGAAACAGGTCCAGGCGATGGCCGTCCTCCTCGGTGCTGAAATAGCCGGTGAGCTCCGGGGCCTGCTTGCCCAGGCACAGGAAGTGGTAGTCGTCGACCGTCACATAGCGGATGCCCGAGTCGGCCAGGGACGGCACCACCGTCGCCTCCCACACCCGCTCCGTAAGCCACGCCCCGCGCGGCCGCTGCCCGAGACTGCGCTCCAGCCGGTCGGAGAGCCGCGTTACCTGCCCCACCCGGTCGCGCGTGGGAATGACCGCGAGAACCGGCTCGGTGTCCCCGCCGCCGAACAGTTCCACCTGGCCCCGCGCAACCATCTCGCGCAGCAGCGCCAGGTCCGCCGGATAGCGGCCGAGCAGCCAGTCCAGCAGCCAGCCGCTGAAGTGGACGGCAAAGCGAAATTCGGGAAAGCGGTACATCGTCTGCAGGAACGGGCGGTAGCAGCGCTCATGGGCTTCCACCAGCACCTGGTCGAAGTTGCCCACAGGCTGGTGGGCATGAACGCCGAACAGCAAGGAAACGGGGGGAGTCATGGCCTCACGATGCCCTTCTCATGGTCCCGCCCAGCTCCGGCACGCCGCCGCCACGGCTGATGGGCTCGGCAAGCGCCGCCGGCGCCGGCAGCTTGAGCAGCCGGTAAAGGTTGGCGAGATTGTCGCGATACAGGCGGTCGAAACTCGCCACCGCGTGCTCCGGATTGTAATCGCCGAACCACCAGAACCAGTCGGAGCCCTCGCACACCGCGAGCTGGGCTTCCGCCGCGGCCTTTTCCTCCTCGCTCAGCCGGACGCTTCCCATCACCAGGTCGAAGCTCTGCTTGGCCGCCGCCAGCAGGTCCCAGGCATGGTTCTTGTCCCGGCAGCCGATCCAGGTGGAAAAGGTGCCGTAGACCCAGCTTCCGGCCACCAGCCTGGGCAACTGCGCCGGCGCCGCATGGGCCGCCAGCCAATCCAGGTAGGTGGTGGTGCGAATCCCCGGGTGCCCCCCCAGCGCGCTGTACAGGTCCGACAGGAAATAGTAGCCGTTGTAGGGGTAGTACTCCCAGGCATTTTCGCCGTCGAGGATCACGCTCACCAGCGGGGCGCCGCCGTCGACCGGGCGCCTCGCGATTTCCTCCAGCGAATGCACGAAATGCAGCGCCGCATCCTTTCCGAACCACTTGGCGTACTCGAAACCCACCATGTCCGAGAGCTTGTCGTCGCGGAAGAACAGGGCGATGGGGCCGTGGGGCGTTTCATGGCGGTAGGGCCGGTAGAGGTACTGGCCGCGCTCGCCTGCCGCAGCCGCGGAGGCCTGCCGCAGGCTGTTGGCGAGCACCGCCTCGCCGCTCGCCGCCCAGCGGTAGCCCTGCTCGGCCAGCACGTCGAGCAGCGGCCCCGACACCGCGCCTTCCGCCGGCCACACCCCCGCGGCGTCCGAGCCGAACCGGGTCTCGTGGCTGCGGCGCGCGGCAGCCAGATGATAGGTGACCCGGGTGCGCCCGCCGGGGTAGAAGGGCTCCTCGGGCAGGACCGCCTCGGGCTGGCTTTCGCGGGCGCTGCGAAAATCCAGGAGCAGCGGCGCCAGCGGATGGTGATGGGGCGAGAAAGAGAGCTCGACCTGGCCGGATTCGGCGAGCCGGCGGTAACGCGGAATGATTTCGCGCATGAGCTCGCCGATCAGCTTGAACAGCTCGAAGCGGTCGGCGTGGCTGAAACTCTCGCCCTGGGTCATGAGCCGCACCACCAGCTCGGAGCTGCGGCGCACGCTCTCCCCCGTCCATGCCAGGTGGTACCACACCAGCAGGTCCGCCAGGTACTGCCCGGAAAGATAGTTGAGCGCCGTCTCCCCTTCCTGGCTCAGCCGGAGATACAGCTCATGCACCCGCTTGTAGTGAGGATAGGGCTGGATCATCTTGGTGTGGTTGCTGCGGAAGCAGCTCTCCAGGATGAGCCGGCGGGCGCCGCGGTCCACCCGGTCGAGGTCGGGCGCCGCCAGCAGCCTGAGCAGCGGGTCGCGCAGGCGCCCCATGGAGAACTGCTCCACGTAGTCCTCGATCTGGTCCAGCAGCACCGGCACGAAATTAACCACCGCCTTGACCCGCGGATGAGCTTCCAGGTGGTGCGCCATGTCGGTGTAGTCCTTGATGGCGTGCAGGTACACCCACGGCAGGGTGAACTCCCGGGAGCGGGAGTCGCGGTAGTCCGGCTGGTGCATGTGCCACAGCAGCACCAGGTCGAGGTTGCGGGTGGGCATGGGGTCTCGGGGATACCCGTCGAATTATTCTGGAAGTTTAAGCCGTTCGCGGTGAGCCAGCCAGTGCCGGCCCCGCGAAGGATCAGGCGCTTCCCCGGCGCGCGCACACCGTGCACCCGTCGCACAGGTTGGCGCGCCCGGCACGCGCTACCGGGTGTGGTGAATGCGCTGCCCGAGCATCTCGGGCGTGATGAGCGTCACGCCTTTTTCGGTGACGTAGAAGCGCTTGCGGTCCTCATCCGGATCGAACCCGGCCTCCAGCCCGGGCGGAATGTCGCAGTTCTTGTCCACCACCACCCGCTTCAGGCGCACGTGGCGCCCCACCTCGACGTTGGGCAGGATCACCGAATCCTCGATCAGCCCGAAGCTGTTGACCCGCACGTTGGAGAACAGGAGCGAGCGGCGCACCGTGGAGCCGCTGATGACGCAGCCGCCCGACACCATGGAATCGAGGGCCTGGCCGCGGCGGTCCTCGTCGTCGAACACGAACTTGGCGGACGGCAGCTGCTCCTGGTGGGTCCAGATCGGCCAGTTGTCATCGTAGAGATTGAGATCCGGGGTCACCTTCACCAGCTCCAGGTTGGCCTCCCAGTAGGCGTCCACCGTTCCCACGTCGCGCCAGTAGGGCACGTCCCCCACCATGTTGACGCAGGAGTCCCCGAAGCGGTGGGCGAACACCCGGTAGCGCGACAGCAGGTAGGGAATCACGTCCTTTCCGAAATCATGGGAGGACTTGGGATCGTCGGCGTCGCGGATGAGCTGCTCGTAGAGGAAGCGCGCATTGAACACGTAGATCCCCATGCTCGCCAGCACCCGGTCGGTCTTGCCCGGCGCCGGAAGCGGGTTTGCGGGCTTCTCGGCAAAGCTCACGATGCGGCCCTCGTCATTGACGCTCACCACGCCGAAACTCCGGGCCTCCTCCAGCGGCACCTCGATGCAGGCCACGCTCATGTCGGCGGACTGGGCCACGTGGTAGGCCAGCATCTTGCCGTAATCCATCTTGTACACGTGGTCCCCGGCGAGAATCAGCATGAACTCGGGATCATGGCGGCGCACGATGTCCAGATTCTGGAACACCGCGTCCGCAGTGCCCTGGTACCAGGACTCCTCCACCCGCTGCTGGGCCGGCATCAGCTCGACGAACTCATGGAAGCGGCCGTCAAGGAAGCTCCAACCGCGCTGGATGTGGCGGATCAGGCTCTGGGCCTTGTACTGGGTGGCGACCCCGATGCGGCGAATGCCCGAGTTGACGCAGTTGGACAGGGGGAAATCGATGATGCGGAACTTGCCCGCAAACGGCATCGAGGGCTTGGCCCGCCAGTCGGTGAGCTGCTTGAGGCGCGTGCCCCGCCCTCCCGCCAGCACGATCGCCAATGTATTCTTGGTAATCAGGCTGAAGTGGGGAGACGGCTCGCTTTTCAACGGACAGTAATCGCGATGCAGGCAGGCGTCGTCGTCCACCGTGGTCATCACCGCCCTCCTCGGGTTTTCGCTGCCGATCTGAGGGGCCGACAACTTGTCGTTATATAATCGGCCCATGGGATCAGTCCCTATCAAACACGACGCGCCGGCCAAAGTCAATCCGCTGGCGGAGCGACTCCTCGCCGGGCGCCTGCACGATCCGTTCGGTTTCCTGGGCCTGCACCGGGACGGGGCCGGATACGTGCTGCGGGCGTTTCATCCGCGGGCCAGCGAAATCTGGGTGCAGTGCAGCGACGGCTGGCAGGCGCTGGCCAAATCCCTCCCGGGAGGCCTCTACGAGTGGCGCGGCGCCGCCCCGCCGGCCACGCCCTGCAGGCTGCGCGTGCACGAGGGGGAGCGCGCATGGGAAGTCGTCGATCCCTACGGCATCGCGCCCCGCATCAGCGATCACGACCTCTACCTGTTCAACGAGGGGCGGCTGACCCAGGCCTACCGCACCCTGGGCCCGCACCCGATGCAGATCGACGGGATCACAGGCGTGCGCTTTGCGGTGTGGGCGCCCAACGCCGAGCGGGTGAGCGTGGTGGGCGACTTCAACGGCTGGGACGGGCGCATTCATCCCATGAGCGTTCACGGCTCGAGCGGCGTGTGGGAGCTGTTTCTTCCCGGGCTCGCCCCCGACAGCCTCTACAAGTACGAAATCCGCAACCGCGACTCCGGCGCGGTGTTCGTGAAAACCGATCCCTATGCCCAGGCCTTCGAGCTGCGGCCCGGCACCGCGGCGCGGGTGACGGAGCCAAGCGCACACCGCTGGCAGGACGGGGCCTGGATGAGCCGGCGCGCGCGCTGCGACTGGCTGCACGCCCCGATGAACGTCTACGAGGTTCACGCGGGCTCCTGGATGCGCCACCCGGATGGCCGCTTCTACACCTACCGGGAGCTGGCGGAGCACCTGATTCCCTACGTGAAAGACATGGGGTTCACCCATGTCGAGCTGCTTCCCGTGTCCGAGCATCCCCTAGACGAGTCCTGGGGCTACCAGACGACGGGCTACTTCGCGGTCACCAGCCGCTACGGCAGCGCCGACGACTTCCGCGCCTTGGTCGACGCCTGCCACCGCGCCGACCTCGGCGTGATCCTCGACTGGGTGCCGGCCCACTTCCCGGGCGACGCCTTCGCGCTCGCCCATTTCGACGGCACCGCCCTCTACGAGCACGAGGATCCGCGCCTCGGCAAGCACCAGGACTGGGGAACCCACATCTTCAACTACGGCAGGAACGAGGTGAAGGGCTTCCTGCTCGCGAGCGCCCACTACTGGCTTTCGGAATTCCATCTCGACGGCCTGCGGGTGGACGCGGTGGCCTCACTGCTCTACCTCGACTACTCCCGCAAGGAGGGCGAGTGGCTGCCCAACCGGTACGGCGGGCGCGAGAACCTGGAGGCTATCGACTTCCTGCATGCCCTCAACGTAATGGTGCATGAGCAGTTCCCCGGCGTGCTCACCCTGGCGGAGGAATCCACCGCCTGGCCCGCGGTGTCGCGGCCGGTCTATCTCGGCGGCCTGGGCTTCTCCATGAAATGGAACATGGGCTGGATGAACGACACGCTCTCCTACATGCACCATGACCCGGTGCACCGGCGCTTCCATCACAATGAGCTCACCTTCGGCCAGCTCTACGCCTACACCGAAAACTTCGTGCTGCCGCTGTCCCACGACGAAGTGGTTCACGGCAAGGGCTCGCTGCTGTCGAAGATGCCGGGGGATGCCTGGCAGAAGTTCGCCAATCTGCGGCTGCTGTTCGCCTACCAGATGACCCAGCCCGGGAAGAAGCTCAACTTCATGGGCAACGAGTTCGGCCAGGGCGCCGAATGGCGGGTGGAATGGGAACTGGACTGGTGGCAGCTCTCCATCGGCTGGCACCGGGGGATGCAGACGCTGCTCCGGGACCTCAACCGCCTCTACCGCACGCTTCCGGCGCTGCACGAGCTGGATTTCTCCCAGGACGGGTTCGCCTGGATCGATTGCCACGACGCCGATCAGTCGGTCCTCAGCTATCTGCGCCGGGCCCGGGACGGTTCCTTCGCCGTGGTCGCGCTCAACTTCACCCCGGTGCCGCGCCACGGCTACCTCATCGGCGTGCCGGATTCGGGGGCCTACCGGGAGATTTTCAACAGCGACTCCCAGTACTACGGCGGCGGCGACGTCGGCAACGGAGGCATTTTGCCGACCAACGGCAAGCCCTGGATGGGACTGCCCGATTCCCTGACCATCACGCTCCCGCCGCTGGCAGGGGTGATTTTCGTGAAAGAGTAAACAGAGGGTGACAAGAGCGTGAACCGCAGCGGACGCGGCGAAAACATGAATTTTTTGAATTCCCCCGCGTCCTCTGCGTCCGCCGCGGTTCAAGGAATTTCCCATGACTGACTCGCTGCAGCGCTTTAGTTCCGGCATAACATGCTTCGCATGTGAGCCTTCACAGAAACGGTGCAGGAATGACTAGAAAATGATGGACAGCCTGCAACGTTTTGTGTTCGAGCACGCGCCCGTAAGGGGCGAGATCGTGCAGCTCGGCGCCACCTGGCGGGCGGTGCTGGAGCGCCGCGAGTATCCGGCGCCGCTGCGCGCCGTGCTGGGGGAGCTCATGGCCGCGGCGGCCCTGCTCTCGGCCCTCCTCAAGTTCGAGGGCACCCTCATCATGCAGGCCCAGGGCAAGGGTCCGGTCACCCTGCTGGTCGTGGAGTGCGCCTCCGACCACAGCATGCGCGCGATTGCCCACTGGCAAGGGGATCTGCCGGAGGCCACCCTCAAGGGCCTGCTGGGCGACGGCCGTTTCGCGATCACCCTCGACCCCCAGGACGGCAAGCAGAAGTACCAGGGCATCGTCAGCCTCGAGGGCGCGACCGTGGCGGAGGTCCTCGAGCACTACATGGCCGCCTCCGAGCAGCTGGATACCCGGTTCTGGCTCGCCGCCTCGGAAGCCGGCGCGGCAGGCATGCTGCTGCAGCGCCTGCCGGGCCAGGACAGCGTCGAAGTGGACGCCTGGGACCGGGCGACCCATCTCGGAGCCACCCTCACCGCGCGCGAGCTGCTGGAGCTTCCGGCGGGCGAAATCATCCACCGCCTCTACCACGAGGAAGATATCCGTGTGTTCCAGCCCAAGCCCGTGGTGTTCCGCTGCTCCTGCACCCGGGAGCGGGTCATGGCCATGCTGCGCATGCTGGGCTACGACGAGGTGAGATCGGTGCTTGCCGAGCGCGGCAATGTGGAAGTGAGCTGCGATTTCTGCAATCGCCGCTATACCTTCGACCGCGTCGACGCGGAACAGGTGTTCGCGGCGGAAATCGTGAGACAGCCGGAGAGCACCCGGCACTGAAAAGCGTGAACTGTTCACCGTTCACCTCCCTTGACTCCCCGACACGAAAGATTCGTCGTCACGGTCGCCCCCGGCCTGTTCGTGCTGCTGTGGAGCACGGGCTTCGTCGGCGCCAAGCTCGGGCTGCCCTATGCCGAGCCCCTCACCTTCCTGCTCACGCGCTTCCTCATCGTGCTGGCGGTGATGCTGCCGGTGGCGATCTGGATGGGGGCGCCGTGGCCGAAGGACCTGGCGCAGGCCGGGCACATCGCCGTGGCGGGGCTGCTGGTGCACGCGGGCTACCTCGGCGGCGTGTTCGGCGCCATCCACCAGGGGATGCCGGCGGGAATCACCGCGCTCATCGCCGGACTCCAGCCGGTGCTCACGGCGCTCGCCGCGGGGCCGTTTCTCGGCGAGAAGATCCTGCCCCGGCAATGGGCCGGCTTCCTGCTGGGACTTGCCGGCGTGGTGCTGGTGGTCTCGGACAAGGTGGCGTGGCAGGCGCCGAACTGGCAAGGGGCGGCCCTGGGTATCCTGGCCCTGGTGAGCATCACCGCCGGCACGCTTTACCAGAAGCGCTTCTGCGGTCACATGGACGTGCGCACCGGGGGCGTGATCCAGTTCAGCGTTTCCGCCCTCGCCTTCATCCCGCTCGCCCTGACCCTGGAAACGATGCGCATCGAGTGGACGCCCCAGTTCATGTTCGCCCTGGGCTGGCTGGTGGTCGTGCTCTCCTTCGGCGCCATCACCCTCCTCATGTGGATGATCCGCCACGGCGAGGCGGCGCGGGTCTCGAGCCTGTTCTACCTGACGCCGCCCACCACGGCGGTGCTCGCATTCGTGGGATTCGGGGAAAAGCTGGGACCCCTGGCACTCGCGGGGATGGCCGCAGCGGCGGTGGGGGTAGCCATGGTGATGCGCCGCGGGTAGGAGGGGATTTATCCCCAACCTCGCGGTCGCGAATGAATTCGCTCCTACAGGGAATCGCGGGGTGGTAGGAGGGGATTTATCCCCGACCTCGCGGTCGCGAATGAATTCGCTCCTACAGCAAACGCCTCTGGCCGCCAGCCCCTATCGAGGGCATGTTGTGCCGCAACAATCTTCTCGACACCGAAGCCGGGCCGGCGTTAAACTGTGTGCCCCCGGCGATCGCGCCGGTTCTCTCGATTATTCCTCTTTTCTGCAATCCAGTTAGCGAGTTACGTTAAGGAGACGGTCATGACCAACGGACGGGAAGTGGTGATTCTGAGCGGGGTTCGCACGGCCATCGGCGACTACGGCGGCAGCCTGAAGGACTTTCCGGCCACGGAACTGGCCGCGACGGTGGTGCGTGAAGCCGTCAAGCGCGCCAAGGTCGATCCCAAGGAAGTGGGCCACGTCGTATTCGGCAACGTGATCCACGGCGAAGCCCGGGACATGTATCTCTCCCGCGTGGCCTGCGTCAACGGCGGCCTGCCCCACGAGACGCCCGCGCTCACGCTGAACCGCCTGTGCGGCAGCGGCTTCCAGGCCATCGTCTCGGCGTCCCAGGCGATCCTGCTGGGCGACACCGATTGCGCGCTGGCGGGCGGCGCCGAATCCATGAGCCGCGGCGGCTACCTGATCCCCTCCATGCGCTGGGGCGCACGCATGAATGAATCCAAGGTCGTGGACATGATGGTCGGCGCGCTGACCGACCCCTTCGACACGGTGCACATGGGCGTCACCGCGGAGAACGTGGCGGCCAAGTGGGGCATCACCCGGGAGCGCCAGGATGCCTTCTCGGTGGAATCCCACAAGCGCGCCATCAACGCCATCCAGAAGGGCTATTTCAAGGACCAGATCGTCCCGATCGAGATCAAGTCCCGCAAGGGCACCGTGGTGTTCGACACCGACGAGCATCCGCGCGCCGACGCTTCCGCGGACAGCCTCGCCAAGATGAAGGCCGTGTTCCAGAAGGATGGCACGGTGACCGCCGGCAACGCCTCGGGCATCAACGACGGCGCCTCCGCGCTGGTGCTGATGGAGGGCAAGGCGGCGGAGAAGAAGGGCCTCAAGCCCATGGCGCGGCTGGTGGCCTACGCCCATTCCGGCGTCGACCCCAAGTACATGGGCATCGGCCCGGTGCCGGCGGTGCAGAAGGCCCTCGCCCGGGCCGGCCTCAAGATCGAGCAGATCGACGTCGTCGAGTCCAACGAGGCGTTCGCCGCCCAGGCCTGCGCCGTGGCCAAGGATCTCAACCTGGATCCCGCCAGGACCAATCCCAACGGCGGCGCAGTCGCCATGGGCCATCCCATCGGCGCCACCGGCGCGCTGCTCACGGTGAAGGCGATGTACGAGCTGCACCGCACCGGCGGCCGCTACGGGCTCATCACCATGTGCATCGGCGGCGGCCAGGGCATCGCCGGCATTATCGAGCGGTTATAAGAAATCCCCCGGCCGTCCCACACTCTTCGCTGCGCCTGCTTCGCGGGGCGAAGCGAACAATAATTTCCCCTCGCCTTCGGGAGAGGGGCCGGGAGTGAGGGTCGCGGGCCACCCCTTTCGACAAGGGGGCAAATCCCGCGCTGGCATGGGTTGGAGACTCGCGAAGCAGGGTGGGCATTGCGCCCACCCCGTTTTGCTTGGTGCGTGCTAGATTGAGCCCATGAGCGAAAAGCCGCGTGTGGAGATCGAATACTGCACCCAGTGCCGCTGGCTGCTGCGAGCGGCGTGGATGGCCCAGGAACTGCTCACCACCTTCGAGCAGGAGATCGGCGGCGTGACGCTCGTCCCCGGGACCGGCGGAATCTTTGAAGTGCGGGCGGACGGAGAAACCGTCTGGTCGCGCAAGGGCGAAGGCCGCTTCCCCGAGATCACCGAGCTCAAGCAGCGGGTGCGGGACCGGTTGGCGCCGGAGAAGGATCTCGGCCACTCGGATCGAAAGAAACCGTAGGGCGGAACCACGCGGTGGGTTCCGCCGGTTGCTCGTTGGTGCAACCCGCTTCGCGCTTGCACCCTACGATCGAAAGAAACCGTAGGGCGGAACCACGCAGTGGGTTCCGCCGGTTGCTCGTTGGTGCAACCCGCCTCGCGCTTGCACCCTACGATCGAAAGAAACCGTAGGGCGGAACCACGCAGTGGGTTCCGCCGGTTGCTCGTTGGTGCAACCCGCTTCGCGCTTGCACCCTACGATCGGAAGAAACCGTAGGGCGGAACCACGCAGTGGGTTCCGCCGGTTGTCTGTTGGTGCAACCCGCTTCGCGCTTGCACCCTACGCGCGCGCACGAAGTCGCGCGAGTTCGTCCAGGCAGAAATGGATGAAGACGAGACCGGCGTAAACCGGCGCGATCAGATTCACCACCGGAACCCATTCCAGGACGCCGACAGCGATGCCCAGCAGGAACAGCGTCCCCCGGTTGCGGCCAACGATCTCCCGGTATTCTTCCGCGCTGGCGTGATCCGCCAGGGCGTCGTAGCGGAACAGCCGCTGGTTCAACTGGGCCACCAGCAGCACCGGGACCACCAGCGCCAGCGGCGGCACCAGCCATAGCGGCAAGGTCAGAACCCACAAGACGATGAAGGCCGCGGTCGCGGCGAGCCCGTTCCAGAGGCTTCCGGCAAGCGTTCCGCCATGCCGCTTTTCCAGCCCCGGGTAGCGGTTTTGCGACACGTGTTCGAGCATGAAGGGCATGGCCGCGACCGACGCCACCACGAGCGCGCTCGCCAGGGCGATCGGAGCCAACCCGAACAGCAGCAAGGCAGCGCCCAGGTAGCGGGCGACCCACTCCAACACTCCCCCTGTGAGCCAGTCCTGCGGAACATAGGCTGTGAGGAGTTCGTTCAGGTACCCGAGCCAGTCGTCCCAGAACCACCAGGCGAGGCCTCCCCAGACGGCCAGGGCCAGAAAAACCGGGGCGACGGCCAGCGCCAGCATGCGCGGATGGGCCAGGCTTGCCAGTCCGTTTCGAAGTGCCTTGAAAATCCCCCGGGCAGTATCTATGGTAAAAGTCCTTCCCTTTCCTACGGGTTCTAAGCGGCTGTTTGTGCACTACAAAAAATTACTCTCAAGCGTCATGAAAATTTCATTGACTTCACTCTGGGATTCGCTAAAATACCTGCTGCTGCGTTGCAGCAAAAAATTCTGACCCTGATCGTCACCGTCGCACCTATCGGAGAAACATTATGACTACCCCGACCGAACAATTTGCCGCCTTCAACAAGGCCAATGTGGAAGCCGCCCTCGAGCTCGCCAGCAAGGTCCTGGAAGGCGCCGAGCGCTTGGCCCAACTGCAAATGGCTGCGGCCCGCGAAACCCTGAACGACAACACCAAGCAGGCCAAGGCGCTGCTCGCCGCCAAGGATGCCCAGGAGTATTTCAGCCTCCTGACCGTCCAGGTGGAGCCCGGCATCAAGCGCGCCCTCACCTACTCCCGCGGCGTGTACGAGCTGGCCACCGAGACCCAGTCCGAAATCGCCAAGTTGGTGGAAGCCCAGGTGGGCGAGTATAACGAAAACCTGATGGCTGCCCTCGACAAGGTGGGCCAGTCGGCCCCCGCCGGCTCGGACGCCGCGGTCGCCGTCATCAAGTCGGCGATGGCCGCCGCCAACACCGCCTATGACAACATCTCCAAGGCCGCCAAGCAGGTGGCGGAACTGACCGAGGCCAACATGGCCGCCGCCACCGAAGTGGTGGGCACCACCAAGAAGAAGTCCTCCAAGTAATCGCGCCTCTTCGCGGCGCAGGCCCCGGCGGGAAACCGACCGGGGCTTTTTGTTTTGGGAAGCCGGGCAAAAGTGCGACAATTCCAGCGGCACTTCCAATCATAACAAGCCCATGTCCCGCCTCACCCAGTCACCGGCCTGGCAGGCCCTCGCGGCCCATCAGCGGCAGATGGCCGGCGCCAGCCTGCGGGAGCTGTTCCGGGAGGATGCGCGGCGATTCGAAAAATTCTCGTTTTCGGCCGCGGGCCTGGTCCTGGATTACTCGAAGAACCTGGTCAGCGGGGAGACCCTGTCCCTGCTGCTGGATCTCGCGCGCCAGGCGCAGCTTCCCGCCTGGATCGAGCGCCTGTTCCGCGGCGAAAAAATCAACGCGAGCGAGGATCGCGCGGCGCTGCACACGGCGCTGCGCGGAGAAGCGCCGGTAATCGTGGACAGCCACGACGTGATGCCCGAAGTACGCGGCGTGCTCGACCGGATGGAGCGCTTCGCGGAAGCGGTCCGCGGCGGCGAATTGCGCGGCCACGCCGGCCATCCCTTCACCGACGTGGTGAACATCGGCATCGGCGGCTCGGACCTGGGCCCCTGCATGGTGACCGAGGCCCTGAAGCCCTTCGGCACCCCCAGCCTCAAGCCCCATTTCGTCTCCAACGTGGACGGCAGCCAGATCGTGCAGACGCTCAACGGGCTCAACGCCGAGACCACGCTGTTCATCGTCGCCTCCAAGACCTTCACCACCCAGGAGACGCTCGCCAATGCCCGCTCCGCCCGGGAATGGTTCCTGGCGCGAGGCGGCAGCGAGGCGGACATCGCCAGGCATTTCGTCGCCGTCTCCACCAACCGGGAGGAAGTGACGAAGTTCGGCATCCTGGAATCCAACATGTTCGGGTTCTGGGACTGGGTGGGGGGCCGCTACTCCCTGTGGTCCGCCGTCGGGCTTCCCATAGCGCTGGCCCTCGGCATGAATCGCTTCCGGGACTTGCTGGCGGGAGCGCGGGCCATGGACGAGCATTTCCGCGGCGCGCCGCTGGAGCAGAACATGCCGGTGGTCCTGGGTCTCATCGGGCTCTGGTACGTGAACTTCTTCGGAACCCGCAGCCACGCGGTGCTGCCCTACGACCAGAGCCTGCACCGGCTGCCCGCCTACCTGCAGCAGCTGGAAATGGAGAGCAACGGCAAGCGGGTGGACCGGGACGGCAACGTGGTGGACTACGCCACGGCGCCGGTGATCTGGGGCGAGCCGGGGACCAACGGCCAGCACGCCTTCTTCCAGCTCCTGCACCAGGGAACCCAGATGGTGCCGGCGGATTTCATCGCGCCGTGCCGCAGCCAGCACCCGATCGGGGAGCACCACGCCATGCTGCTCGCCAATTTCCTGGCCCAGACCGAGGCGCTGATGAACGGCAAGACCGAAGACGAGGCGCGGGCGGAACTCACGGCCCAGGGACTCGGGGGCGAAGCGCTGGCGAAGCTGCTTCCCCACAAGGTGTTCCCGGGCAACCGTCCCACCAGCACCATCCTGATGGGCGCGGTGGAGCCCCGGACGCTGGGCGCCCTCATTGCGCTCTACGAGCACAAGGTGTTCGTGCAGAGCGTGATCTGGAACATCAACCCCTTCGACCAGTGGGGCGTCGAGCTGGGGAAAAAGCTGGCGGGGAAGATTCTCGGGGAGCTGTCGGCGCAGGGTGCCGCGACCTCCCACGATGCCTCCTCCAACGGGCTTATCAATTTCTGCAAGGCACACCGGTAATGTGGACATTCCGGACACAGCTACAGGAGCGAATTCATTCGCGACCTTTGTCGGGGATGCCGGGAATGTCGGGGATGCCGGGAATGTCGGGGATAAATCCCCTCCTACAGACCCTGTCGGGGATGAATCCCCTCCTACACCCCCGTAGGAGCGAATTCATTCGCGACTTTTGTCGGGGATGCCGGAAATGTCGGGGATAAATCCCCTCCTACAACACGAGAGGAGACGACCATGAACAACGAAACCTTCAACCTGAGCATCCGCAAGTTCCTGAAAATGGTGGGCGTGAATTCCCAGCGCGAGATCGAGCAGGCGGTGGCGAAAGCGATCGCTGAAAACCGGATCAAGGGCAGCGAATCCTTCCCCGTCACCGTGACCCTGAAGCTGCCGGGCCTCAACCTGGACGTCAGCTTCCAGGACAAGATCAGCCTCGAGTAGCATCGCACCGCCGGGTCGGAAACGAAAACCGTTCCGACCCCCAAAGTAGAACTGGCTGGGCGACGGATTTACATTCCGCCGTTTTTTTTGCCGGTCGCAGCCGCCATGGCCGCCAGGAGCTGGTCCATGTAGGTCGCCGCGCCCTGGGTCGCGGTGCGCAATGCGAGGGCGAGATTGATCGCGGGCGTGGCGCCGGGCGGCGCCGGTTCGCCGGCTGCGATTCCGTGCACTGCCAGGTAATCCTCGGCGAGGGCCAGCAGTTCGTCGTTGCTTGCGCTCCCTTCGCGCCACACCTGGACCACGTCCGCCGGCTTGATGTTGAAGTCGTGGCGGCCCTGGAGAAACGCGAGCCCATGGGCGAAGGTCCCGAGCACGCCCTGCTCGATCCGGTCCTGGACCGATTTCACGAAATGGCCCGCGCCGGCGGGACCGCAACGCATCCAGCTTTTGCCTTCGCCCGCGGCGAGTTTTTCCAACACCGGCCGCAACTGCTCCACCCAGCGCTCCTCGCCTCCGAGCACGATTCCGAAGCCGTAGTCCGCGCCGATCGCTCCCCCGGTGAGCCCCAAGTCCACGTAGCCGATGCCGCGGGCGGAAAACTCGGTAGCGCGTGTCATGGCATCCCGGAAATGACCCGCGGCAGCGTCCGCCACCAGGTCGCCCTCAGCGAGCAATGCAACAAGCTCCGCCAGCGTCCGCGCCGCGGGTTCTCCCGCCGGCAGCGCGACCAGCACCGTTCGCGGAGCCGAAAGCGCTGCCACCAATTCCGCGAGACTGCCGCAGGCGGCAACCCCGGCTTCGGCAGCGAGCTTCGCCGCGGCATCACCGTCCGGATGAAAAGCCCTGACGGCCGCGCCCCCGCGCACGAGGCGCCGGGCAAGCGCGCCGCCCAGTCCGTCTAGACCGACGATGCCGATTTGCATGCCTGAGAAGGGATGGCTGTTCCCGGCAGCCGTGAAGCTTGCGGGAAGGAACGTTTATAATGCCGGCTAACTATAACACGCCTCCAAGCCCATGCCGGCCGCAGGAAATCTCCCCGTCCGCGTCCTGTTCGCCACGCCGGAAGCCCATCCCGTGATCAAGACCGGCGGGCTGGGCGACGTGAGCGGCGCGCTGCCGGCGGCACTCAAAAAAGAAGGCGCCGATGTCCGCGTGCTGCTGCCCGCCTACGGCGCGGTGCTGGCGGCGCTGCCCGGGGCGCGGCCGGTGGCGGACCTCGGCGGCATCGCGCCGTTTCCGGACGTGCGGCTGCTGGAAGCGCAGCTTCCCGGCGGGGTGCCGCTGCTGCTCATCGACTGCCCGTCCCTTTACGGGCGTCCCGGCGGCCCCTATCAGGACGGGCACGGCCACGACTGGCCCGACAACCCCCGGCGCTTCGGCCTGCTGTCGAAAGTCGCCGCGGTTCTCGCCGACGGGCACAGCCCTTTGCCGTGGCAGCCCCAGATTCTTCACTGCAACGACTGGCAGACGGGACTCGCGCCGGCCTATCTCCACTTCGGCCCCGGGCCGCGGGCGAAGACGGTGATGGCGATCCACAACCTGCTGTTCCAGGGCGTTTACGCGCTCGGTACCGCGGGGCTGCTGGGCCTTCCTCCCGAGAGCCTCGGCATCGAGGGCGTGGAGTACTACGGCAACCTGTCCTTCCTCAAGGCGGGCATCCATTACGCCGACCGCATCGCGACCGTGAGCCCCAGCTACGCGCTGGAAATCCAGACCGAGGCCCTGGGATTCGGCATGCACGGGCTGCTCCGGCATCGCCGCCGCCATCTCAGGGGAATCGTGAACGGCATCGACACGGAGGCATGGGACCCGCTGACCGATCCCCACATCGCCCAGAACTACGGCCCCGACGCGCTGGAGAAAAAGGCCGTGAACAAGCGGCTCCTGCAGCGGGCGATGGGGCTCAAGGAGGATGCGGAGATTCCCCTGCTCGGCGTGATCTGCCGCCTGACGCTGCAGAAGGGCATCGACCTGCTGCTCGCCGCCGCGCCGCAGTTGATGAAACTCCCGGCGCAGATCGCGGTGCTGGGAAGCGGCGAGCCGCAACTGCAGCGGCTGCTCGCGGCCTTCGCCGGGCGGCATCCCGCAATGGTCGCGGCGCGCACCCAGTTCGACGAGCCGCTGTCGCACCTGATCGAAGCCGGGGCCGACATTTTTCTCATGCCCTCGCGCTTCGAGCCCTGCGGGCTGAACCAGATGTACAGCCAGCGCTACGGCACCCCGCCCGTGGTGCACGCCACCGGCGGCCTCAAGGACACGGTGACCGACTGCACGCCGGACACGCAGGCCGCCGGCACGGCCACCGGCTTCGCCTTCACCGCCATGACCCCCGCCGCCTTCGTCGCCGCCGTGCGCCGCGCGATCGCCGCGCTGCACGACCAGGAGGCGTGGCGCCGCATCCAGCGCGCCGGCATGGCCCGCGACTTCAGCTGGGCCGCCAGCGCCCGGCAGTATCTCGACCTTTACCGCTCTTTGCTGGCCTAGGACACCGAAACCACAAGGCGGACCAGCCAGTCCCTTCCAGATTCTACAGGCAGAAGGTCCCTTCCCCCCTTGCGGGGGAAGGGCAGGATGGGGGGTAAATTGTGGCTCGGCCGTTACGCGAAAGGAGCGCATAATTTGTGAAGAAGGCTAAATCCGTTTCATCCGACGAACTCCGTCCAGAGTACGGCCGCGAAGATCTGCGGAAGGGCGTACGCGGCAAATATTACCGTCGCCTCCTTCAGGAGGGCGCCAACGTCGTCGTACTGGAACCCGATGTAGCAAAAGCATTCCGCAACTCTGCCGCAGTTAACGAGGCGCTTCGCTCGCTGCTCGACGTCTCCGAGACCACTCGCCGTCTGACAGCACGCTCGGCCCGGACTCCCCGTAAACGAGCGACCGGGTAGCGCAGCCCGGTTTACATCCGCCAATGCACGTTCTATCCTGAACAGGGTAAGAACCGGCACCCATACCGGCCATTCCTGTCACCGAAGGGAGGCGGAAATGCGCATCGAGGAAATCCGTGCGATCGCGGCCGCGCACGGCGTCAAGCCCGCGCACCAGACCAAGGTGGAACTGGTGCGCGCGATCCAGCGCTCCGAACATAACTTCGACTGCTTCGGCAAGGCGGTGAGTGGCTACTGCGACCAGTATGGCTGCCTATGGCGGCACGATTGCCTGCAGGTGAGCACGAGATCGGCGAACCGGCAGTAGGATGGCATTCCCCTGCGGTCTGGCGGTCTTCTTCCAGATCGTTACGTACGCCCGGCACTGGAACTGGAACTCGCGATCTACGGAATCCTTCTCGCCGCCCACCCTTGGTTGTTCGGGGTGCCGGTGCTGCCTCTGGGCTAGCGAACGGTCCACCGGGCCGACCTCGGGGAAAGGTTGTAGGGTCCCACGCACTGCTCACAGCGGAATGTGTCAATGACTTTGAGACACCGGAGTTTGGAAATTAGTGAGCAAAACGGGAGCTGGGGTCAGGTCATGGGTGGTCTCCAGGGTTTGGGTTTCGGGATGGGGCAAGTTGATGCCGACGATCGTGGGCAGCTTGG
>JACPEG010000060.1 GCA_016183615.1 Betaproteobacteria bacterium | reverse complement strand
TTGTCCAAGCCGGTAAACATCACTACGTGGCCATCACCGCCTGCATGCGCAAAATACTGGTCATCCTCAATGCCATGCTCAGATCCAATCAACCTTGGAAAGCCACACACCATGCTTGACTTTTAACGCAGTTGCTCTGTGTCTTGTGGTTGATCTAAAGTTTGATCTTGGGATCCAGCCAGTCGCGCAGCGAATCGCCGAACAGGTTGAAGGCGAATACCGCGAGGCTGATGGCGACGCCGGGGAACACGATCATCCACGGCGCCTGCTCGTAGAAGTCCACCGCCGCCCCGGACAGCATCAGCCCCCAGGCCGGGGTGGGCTCGGTCACGCCCAGGCCCAGGAACGAGAGCGAGGCTTCCAGCAGGATGGCCTGGGCCACGAAGGCGGTGAGCATGATGAGGTAGGGGGCCACCACGTTGGGCACGATGTGGCGGAAGATGATCCGCGAGTGGGAGAACCCGGCGGCCCGCGCCGCATCGATATAGGGCAGCTCGCGGATCGCCAGCGCCGAGGAGCGCACCACCCGCGCCACCTTGGGCACCATCGGCAGCCCGATGGCGATGATCAGGTTCCAGTCGATGCCGAGCACGATGTTCTTGCCCAGCACCGACACCACGGCGAGCGCCAGCACGATGATGGGGAAGGACAGCAGCACGTCCATGATGCGCTGGATCACGAGGTCGATCTTGCCCCCGAAATAGGCGGAGGCGACGCCGATGACGGCTCCAAGGGTGGAACCGAGGATGGAGGACAGGAACCCCACCGCCAGCGCGGTGCGCGCGCCGTAGATGATGCGCGACAGCACGTCGCGGCCGAAGGAATCGGTGCCGAGAGGGTGCTCCGCCGAGGGCTTCGCCAGCAGGTTTCCGTAGTCCACGGCGAGCGGGTCATAGGGCGCCACATAATTGGCGAAGGCGGCGGCGAACATCATCGCCAGGATCACCAGCAGCCCGAGCGCGCCGAGCGGCTGGTGGAGGGCGAACCCCACCACCGGGTGGCGGTGCACCGGGACCTTGTAGGTGATGGTTACGGGATCGGCGCTCATCAGCGGTAGCGGATGCGCGGATCGAGAACCCCGTACAGCAGGTCCACCAGGAAGTTCACCACCACGAAGCAGGTGGCCACCAGCAGCACCAGGGCCTGGATCATGGTGAAATCGCTGCGCGCGATTGCATGCACGAAGAGCCTGCCTATCCCGTTCAGGTTGAACACCTGCTCGGTCACCACCAGTCCCCCGATCAGGAACGCGAATTCAAGGCCGATCACGGTGACCACCGGGAGCATGGCATTCCTCATGGCATGGCGCGCCACCACCAGCCGCTCGAACACCCCCTTGGCGCGGGCGGTGCGGATGTAGTCCTCCTGCAGCACCTCCAGCAGCGCCGAGCGGGTCATGCGGGTGGCCACCGCCGAGTAGCGGTAGCCCACTGCCAGCGCCGGCCAGATGAGCTGGGAAAGATTGGTCATCGGGTCCTTTAGAAACGGGGTGAAAGTGAGCGGTGGGGCCCAATGAAAGTAGGACAGCAGCACCAGGATGATGATCATGCCGAGCCAGAAGGAAGGCACCGCCAGCCCGGCGATGGAGATCACCCGGATCAGGTGGTCGGGCCAGCGGTCCTTGAACAGGGCGGAGAGCGTTCCCATCGGAAGCGAGATCAGAACTGCCAGGATGGAGGCCATAATGGCCACCTGCAGCGACAACTCCAGGCGGCTCGCGATCTCCTCCATGACGGGGCGCCCGGTCCACATGGAGTAGCCGAAGTCCCCCTGCAGGATGTCCCCCATCCAGCGGACGAACTGGACGTGCACCGGCTGGTCGAGCCCGAGCCGGGCGCGCTCCTGCTCGATGACCTCCTTGGGCGCGTTGGAGTCCGCGTACATGACTTCCACCGCGTCCCCCGGCATCAGCCGCAGCATGAGGAAAACCAGCAGCGCCACCCCCAGCAGGGTGGGAATCATGAGGAGAATGCGCTGGATGACGTAGCGGAGCATTAATGCGTGAAGCGTGAGAGGTGAGGCGATCGGGAGCGGCGCCTCAGCGCCGCCCTTCACGCTTCACGGATTCACTTGTCCAGCCACACGTCCGCCAGGTCCTGGCCCACGTAGTGGGAGGGCGTGATGTTCCAGCCCTTCAGTTCCTTGTGCTGGACAATGATGCGGTGCCACCAGATGGTGGGAAACACGTAGGCCTGCTCCAGGGCGCGCTTCTCGAACTCCCGCAGGGTGGCGTAGCGCTGCTTCTTGTCCAGCTCGCCCGACTGGCGCTCGAACAGGTAATCCAGCTGGCGGTCGATGTGGCCCGCGTACTGGATCGGCGACTTGTCATCCGACAGGTACTTCTGCAGCTGCAGGTTGGGCTCGTCCATGAAGTCGCAGTTGAAGTCGAGCGCCGCGTCATAGGTCGGGTTGTCGCGCTGCTGGGCAGCGAGGTAAAGCCGGGTTTCCAGCTGCGCGTGCTTCACGTTGAGCCCGAGCTGGCGCCACTGGTCGATGAGCCACACGCCCACCGGGGTGTAGGGCATGGCAACATTGCGGTTGGTGAGGGTGAAGGAGAGGTTCTCCTGTCCCGCCTCCTTCAGCAGCCGCTTGGCCTCGGCCCGCGAGGCGTTGATGTCGCGGGAGAAGCCGGGCATCTTCTCCAGCTCCTGCTTGCTGGCGGCGAGCTCGTAGCCGGGCCGCAGGACGCCGCCCACGTGGCGCACCAGCGCCACCTTGGACAGGGCTTCGGCGCCGCTCCAGCGATCCAGCGCCAGCGACAGCGCCCGGCGCACCCGGGCGTCGTCGAAGGGCTTCTTCTTGGTGTTCATGCTCACCACCAGCGCGCACACCCACGGCGTCTCGGTGACCATGGCCTTGTCGCCCAGCGCATTGACCAGCCGGTCCCGGTCCGCCGGCGAATGGCCGCGGAATTCGATGAGCACCTGCCCGGCGGCCAGCGCGTTCACCATCGGCGCGCCGCTGATGAATACCGCCCGGAAGCCGTCCAGGTAGGGCTTGCCCTTCTCGTAGTACTGGTCGAAGCGCTTGCCGACCCAGTGGGAGCCGGCCTGGTGCTCGACGAAGGTGAACGGCCCCGTGCCCAGCACGTTGCGCTCCGGGAACTTGGGATCCTGCTTCAGTTTCGCCGCGCTGTAGACGCAGTCCCAGGGGGAGGCAAAGTTGGACAGCATGGAGGCGTTCTGGCGCTTCAGCCTGAACACCACCGTGTGAGCGTCCGGGGTGTCGATGCTCTGCACGTCCTCGTAGGTGGTCTTGCGCAGCGACTTGGCCCCGCCCTGGGGATTGCGGATGCGTTCGTAGGTGGCCTTCACGTCCTCGGAGGTCAGCGGCGTGCCGTCGTGGAACTTCACGTCCTTCCTCAACTTGAAGGTGTAGGTCAGGCCGTCCTTGGACATGGTCCAGGATTCCGCCAGGTCGCCCTTGATGGCCGGGTATTTCGGGGTGTCGAACTTCAGCAGCGTCGAGTAGTGGGGCCGCACCGGGTGGATGAAGGCGAAGGAAGCGTTGGCGTGACAATCGTAGTTGGGCGGCTCCGCGCTCACCGCGAAGGTGAGGGTGCCGCCCCGCTTGGGGGTCTGTGCCTGGACTGCGGCAGGCGCCAGGGCGATGGCGGCGGCGACGAAGGATGCCAGCAAAGCAGGGTGTTTCATGGTCGTTCCTCCTAGGTTGGTTCGAGGTGTGCCTCGAGTTGTTGTGGTTGGTAAATTGTGCTTCAGGTCTTCATGGGTCTCATGCCTTGATGCAGGCCACGTAATGGCCGCGATCCACCTCCCTCAGGGCCGGCACCGCGGCCCGGCATTCCTCGGCTGCCAGGGGGCAGCGGGTATGGAATACGCAGCCCCGTGGGGGATTCAGCGGACTCGGCACTTCGCCCCCCAGCACCTGGCGGGTGCGGCTGCGCTCCAGCACCGGGTCGGGAATCGGCACCGCCTCCAGCAGCGCCCTAGTGTAGGGATGGCGCGGGTCACCGTAAAGCGCGTCGCGGGAGGCGACCTCCATCACCCGCCCCAGGTACATCACCACCACCCGGTCCGAAATGTGGCGCACCACCGCCAGATCGTGGGCGATGAAGAGATAGGTGAGTTGGAATCGCTCCTGCAGCTCCTCCAGCAGGTTGATGATCTGGGCCTGGATCGAGACATCGAGGGCGGAGACCGGCTCGTCGCACACGATAAAGCGGGGCTCCAGGGCGAGGGCCCGGGCGATCCCCACCCGCTGCCGCTGGCCGCCGGAGAGCTGGTGGGGATAGCGCTCCGCCATGTAGGCAAAGAGTCCCACCTGGGTCAGGAGTTCCGCGACGCGCTTCTTTGCGGCGGCGCGGGAAGGCTGCAGCCGATACACCCGCATCGGCTCGGCGATGATTTCCCCCACCGTCATGCGCGGATTGAGCGAGCTGTAGGGGTCCTGGAAAATCACCTGGGCGTGGCGGCGGTACTTCTTGAGGTCGTCCCCCCGGGCCGCCAGCACGTCCATGCCCTCGAAGGAGACTTTCCCGCCGGTGGCTTCCTCGAGCTTCAGCAGCGTGCGCCCCACCGTGGTCTTGCCGCAGCCGGATTCGCCCACCAGCCCCAGGGTCTCCCCCGGGTAGAGATCGAAGCTCACCTCGTCCACCGCCTTCACCGTGGCGTGGCCCCCACCCAGCAGCCGCGGTCCCACCGACACCCGGAAATGGGTCTTGAGCTTCTCCACCCGCAGCAGCGGCGCGCTGCGGTCAATGACCTTCGCCTGGGGCGCCCCGCCCGTCGTGCCCACGAGCCCGAGGCCCTCGGGTCCCACCTGGGCCAGCTCCCGGGCCCGCAGGCAGGCCGAACGATGGCCCGGCTCGATTTCCACCAGCGGCGGCGCCTCCTTTTCGCAGGCGTCCTGGCGCGCGGCGCAACGGGCGGCGAAGCGGCAGCCGGCCGGCGGGTCGAGCAGGTTCGGCGGCAGGCCCTCGATGGTTTCCAGCCGGCGCCCCCGCGGCACGTCGAGGCGCGGCACCGAGCGCAACAGGCCCGCGGTGTAGGGGTGGCGCGGCCGGGCGAAAATGTCTTCCGCCGTTCCCTGCTCCGCCAGGCGCGCCGCGTACATGACGTTCACCCGGTCGGCGTAGCGGGCCACCACCCCCAGGTTATGGGTGATGATGACCATGGCGATGCCGAACTCCCGGGACAGATCCTTCATGAGCTTCAGGATCTGGGCCTGGATGGTGACATCCAGCGCCGTGGTGGGCTCGTCGGCGATGATAAGCTTGGGATTGCAGGCGAGCGCAATGGCGATCATGACGCGCTGGCGCATGCCGCCGGAGAACTGGTGGGGATACTGGCCAAGCCGCTGCTCCGGGTCCGGGATGCCCACCATTTTCAGAAGGTCCACCGCCCGGGTCCTGGCTTGCGCCTCGTCCATGTTGGAGTGCACGAACAGCGGCTCCATGAGCTGCAGTCCGATGGTGAGCACCGGGTTCAGGGAGGTCATGGGCTCCTGGAATACCATGGCGATGTCCCGGCCGCGGATCTCCCGCATCTCGTCCTCGCTGAGCTTCAGCAGGTCGCGGCCCTGGAACAGGATGCGGCCCGCCACGATCTTGCCCGCGGGCTTGGCGAGGAGCCGCATCACGGTCAGCGCCGAGACCGACTTGCCGCAGCCCGATTCCCCCACCAGGGCGACCACCTCCCCGGGTTTCACGCCGTAGGAAATGCCCTCCACCGCCCGCACCACGCCGCGGCTGGTGACGAAATGGACGTGCAGGTTGTCCACCTCCAGCAGCCAGGGACTGACGGCGGACTGCGCGGGGGTCATGGTGGGGGCGGCGATGTCCATGCTCAATGGGGGGCGCGGCGGCGGGAGACGCGGCGCGTTGACAGCCGGCGGCGGGCCAGCAATGATGCACGCCTTCTGAGACTCGATTCCCGCAGGAGACTTCCGATGGGCCTGGAAGGCATCAAGGCGCTGTCATTCGACGTGTTCGGCACGGTAGTGGACTGGCGCGGCAGCATCATCCGCGACCTCGCCCGTTTCGGAGCCGAGCGGGGCATCTCCGCCGACTGGGCGGCCTTCACCGACCGCTGGCGCAGCGGGTACAAGCCGGCCATGGCCAGGGTGCGCAGCGGGGAGCTGCCGTGGATGAACATCGACGCCCTCCACCGGCTGATCCTGAATTCACTTCTCGCGGATTTCGGCATGGCGGGTCTCTCCGAAAACGACAAGGACTACCTCAACCGGGTGTGGCACCGCCTCGACCCCTGGCCCGATTCGGTGCAGGGCCTCGCGCGGCTCAAGGGGCGCTTCATCATCACCACACTTTCCAACGGCAACGTGGCGCTGCTCACCGACATGGCGAAGCGCGCCGGCCTGCCCTGGGACCTGATTCTTTCCGCGGAACTCTTTCATCATTATAAGCCGGACCCGGAAACCTACCGCGGGGTCGCGCAGCTGCTGGGCATCCGGCAGGAGGAGCTCATGATGGTGGCGTCCCACAAGGACGACCTCGCCGCCGCCCGCGCCACGGGCTGCCGCAGCGCCTTCGTCAGGCGTCCGCTGGAATTCGGGCCGGACGCAAAACCCGACCTCTCCGACGACCCGGCCGCCGATCTCAACGTCACCGATTTCCTCGACCTCGCCTCAAAGCTAGGCGCCTGACGCTGCAACCACCGCGCCCTCGGCGATGAGCTTCTCGATCTCGCTCGCCGAATAGCCGGTCTCTTTCAGCACTTCCCGGGTGTGCTCGCCCAGCACCGGCGCCGGGCGGCGCACGCTTCCCGGAGTCGCGGAAAACTTCACCGGAAGCCCGAGGCTGCGGGTGGGGCCGGCCTGCGCATGGCGGGTTTCCGCCACCATCTCCCGCGCCCGGGTCTGGGGGTGCTCCAGCATTTCGCCCACGGTGAGCACCGGTCCCGCCGGGATGCCCGCCCGGTCCAGAAGCGCCAGCCACTCGGCGGTGGTGCGTGTCTTCAGGTGCCCGGCGAGGGCCTCCACCAGTGCTTCGCGGTTTTCCATGCGCTCGGCGTTGCTGCGGAAGCGTGGGTCGGCGGCGATCTCCGGCGCCTTCAGCATGTCCACCAGTCTCTCGTAGTTGGCCTGGTTGGCGGCGCCGATGTTGATCCAGCCGTCGCGGGTCGGAAACGCCTGGTAGGGCGCCGTGAGCAGGTGCGCCGAACCGAGGGGCCCGGGAGAGCGCCCGGTGGCGAGAAAGATCGCCGCATGCCAGTAGGTCTGCTGGATCCCGGCCTCGAACAGGGAGGTATCCACCCGCTGGCCTTCACCGGTGCGCAGGCGGTGCACGTAGGCCGCCACGATCCCCAGAGCGGCGAGGGTGCCGGCGCCGATATCGGTCACCGGAGGGCCGCACTTGATGGGCTCCTGGCCCGGCTCGCCGGTGATGCTCATGAGCCCCGACATGCCCTGGGCCACCAGGTCGAATCCGCCCTTGTCGGCCCAGGGCCCGGTGCGCCCGAAGCCGGAAATCGCGCAGTAGATCAGCGCGGGATTGATCCGGCGCAGGGTATCGTAGCCGAGTCCCAGCTTTTCCATGGTGCCCAGGCGGTAATTCTCCGTGAGGACGTCGGCTCCCTTCACCAGCCGCCGCAGCACCTCTTTCCCGTCCTCCCGCTTGAGATCCACGGCGATGCCCCGCTTGTTGCGGTTCATCATCAGGAAGGCGGCGGATTCCCCGTCCACTTCGGGCGGTACGTACCTGCGGGTGTCGTCGCCCCCCGGCACCTTCTCCACCTTGACGACGTCGGCCCCCATGTCGGCCAGCAGCAGCCCGCAGCTGGGCCCCGACATGATGTGGGCCAGCTCAATTACCTTGAGGCCCGCAAGGGGGCCACTTCTTCGCGCTGCCATCAAGTACTCACTTGCATGAATTCGCATTTTGTAGGAGGGGATTTATCCCCGACCAACGCTGCCGCATGAATGTCGCGAATGAATTCGCTCCTACGGGGCTGTGATTCCTGTGAATGGGTAAACAGTGAACGGTGAGACGTATGCACCTTGCAGGTTATTTTTCTGTTCACTGTTCACTGTTTACTGTTTACTGTTCACTTTCCTCTGAACTCCGGCTTCTGCTTGGCGAGAAACGCCTGGTAGCCGATCCGGAAATCCTCGGTGCCGAAGCAGGCGTAGCCTTCCTCGATCTCTTGCGGCGCAAGCGGCCGGGGATCGGCGAGCCGGCGGATGAATTTCTTGTGCCAGCGCGCCACCAGCGGCGCTCCCTCGGCGATTCGCCGCGCCGCGGCGTAGGCCTCCTGTTCCACCTCGCCGTCGGGAACGACGCGCGTCACGATACCCTTTTGCATCGCCTCGGCGGCGCCGAAAATCCGGCCTTCCAGCAGAATTTCCTTCGCCACCGCCGCCCCCGCCAGGGACACCAGGCCCTTCACCTCGGAGTAGGCCATGACCAGCCCCAGCCTGTTGATGGGCACGCCGAAGCGGCTCGACTCGCCGCAGATGCGGATGTCGCATAACGCCGCGATTTCGAGGCCCCCGCCGACGCAGATGCCGTGGATCAGGGCCACCAGCGGATGACGGCAGTTTTCCAGGGCCGAGACGGTGCGCTGCATGATGGCGCCGTAGGCCCGGGCCTGCTCGACATTGGCGCGCTCGGTCTCGAATTCCGAGATGTCGTTGCCGGGGGCGAAGGCCTTGTCCCCCGCGCCCCGCAGCACGATGCAGCGCACGCCGTCATCGGCGGAGAGCGTCTCGATCGTCTGCCCCAGGCGCGCCCACATGGGCTTGGTGAGGGCGTTGAGCTTCTGCGGGCGGTTCAGCACCACCGTGGCGATGTATCCGTCCTGCTGCACCAGAATCGTGTCTTTCATCTCAAAGCCTCAAAAATCTCTTGACCGCAGAGAACACGGAGAACACAGACGCGTAGGTTGGGCATTTATGCCCAACAAAAAGCCGCGGACGACGCAATGGTTGTTGTTGGGCTTCGCGAGCGAAGCCCAACCTACGGCTGCTTGCCTTTCATCTGTAAAACAACTCCACCAGCGCCAGGCCGGTGAAGGGCACGTAGGTCACCAGCACCAGCACCGCCGCCAGCACGCCGATGAAATAGATGTTGGTCTTGGTCACTTCCCAGATGTCGGCCTTGGAGATGGCGCAGGCCACCGCCAGCACGCTCGCCACCGGGGGCGTCTGCTGGCCGATCCCCAGGTTGATGGTGACGATCAGCCCGAAGTGCACCGGGTCGATGCCCACCGCCTTCACCAGGGGCATCACCACCGGCACCACCAGGATGATGGCCGCGGCCGAGTGCAGGAACATGCCGAGCGCGAGAAACAGCACGTTCAGCAGCAGCAGCACCGCATACTTGTTGGTGGTGAGCTCGGCGACACCGGCGGCGAGCTTCTGGGGCAGCTGCACTTCGGTGAGATAGACCCCGAGCAGCGCGCTCGCCGCCACCAGCAGCATCACCACCGCCGTCTGCACGCCCCCTTCGATCATGGCCTCCTTGAGGTGCGCCAGGTCGAGTTCCCGGTAGATCACGAGGCCCAGGGCCAGCGCCGCGACCACCGCCATGGCGGCGCCCTCGGTGGCGGTGACGATGCCGCCGAAGATGGTGCCCAGAATGATCAGCGGCAGCAGGAAGGCCCAGGCCGCCTCCCTGAAGGTGGCCCAGACCCGGGCCCGCTGCAGCGCCTCCTCCACCGGCAGGTGGTAGCGCCGGGCAAACCAGTAGGCGACGGCCATCAGCCCGACACCCCCGATCACGCCCGGCACGATCCCGGCGACGAACAGCTGCACCACCGAGGTGTCGGCCATCACCGCGTAGAGGATCATGGGAATCGAGGGCGGGATGATCACCGCCAGGGTCGCCGCCGAGGACATCACCGCGGCGGCCAGCGGCGCCGGGTAGCCCTTCTTTTTCATGGCGGGAATCAGGATCGAGCCCAGCGCCGCCACGTCCGCCACGGCGGAGCCCGAGATCTCGGCGAAGAACAGGGACGCGCCGATGGAGACCATGGCGAGTCCCCCGCGGATGAAGCCCAGCACCGCGGACGCGAAGGCGATGAGGCGGCGCGAGATGCCAGAGGCGTTCATGATGGCCCCGGCCAGGATGAACAGGGGAATCGCCAGCAGCGGAAAGTTGGTGGCGCCGTTGTACATGACGATGGCCACGTTGGGCAGGGACTCCAGCCCGTGGCTTGCCACCATGGCCACCACCGCCACGATGCCGAGCGCCACCGCGATCGGCACGTTGATCAGCACCAGCGCGATGACGCACAGGAACAGCAGCAGGATGGCCATCAGTGGCTCGCCTCGGCGGCGAGGTTGTCCTCGACCGCTTTCCCGCCGCGTGCTTCGCGCAACAGCTCGGGCAGGACCAGGGCCTCGGCGACGATGAACAAGGCCGAGCTCAGCGGGATCACCGACTGGGTGTACATCACCGAGATCGAGGGCAGGCTCACCAGGAAATCGGTGGCCAGCACCTCCAGCACCGAGTAGCCCACCCACCCCAGCAGCCCGAAGAAGGCGAACACCAGGGCTTCCGCCAGCAACACCACGGGAAGGCGCAGGGCCGGCTTGAGGGAGCGCACCAGCCCGGGGAAGCCGATGTGGGCGCGCTTGATGGCGGCCAGCGCCGCCCCGTAGTAAGTGAGCCAGGCCAGCAGCACCGAAGCGATCTCGTCATACCACACCAGCGCCTGGCCGACGGTGCGGAACACCACCCCCAGGGTGACCTCGACGGCGAGCACCGCCATCAGCAGGATCACCAGATACTCCAGGAACCGCTCGTAGGCGACGCGAAACCGCCGCAGGCCGCGGGTCATCCTCCACTCCTTGTTGTTCTGGAAACGCAACGGGGGCTTGTGCCCCCCGCCGCTTACTTGCCCAGCGCCAGCGCCCGGTCGATGACCTCCTTCGCGCCCGGCACCTCCCGGGAAAATTCCTCGTACACCGGGCGGCTCGCCGCCACAAAGGCCTCCTTGTTCGGGTTGTTCACCTGGATTCCGGCGGTCTTCATCCTGCCCAGCAGCTCGTTGTCGTCCTTTTCCGCGGTGGCATACACGAAGGCCTGGGTCTCCTTCGCCGTGTCCTCCAGGATCTTGCGCACGTCGGACGGAAGCGTGGCCCATTTCTTGGCGCCGACGGCGACGTAGGCGGGGGTGTAGACGTGCCCCGTGAGGGACAGATGCTTCTGGACCTCGTGGAACTTGGCGCTGTAGATCTGGGTGAAGGGGTTTTCCTGGCCGTCCATCACCCCGGTCTGAAGCGCGGTGAACACCTCGGAGAATTTCATCGGGCTCGGGTTGGCGCCGTAGGCCTGGAACATTTTCACGCGCCATTTGCCCTCCGGAACCCGCAGCTTGATGCCCTTCAGGTCGTCGGGCGTGTTGATCGGGCGCCTGGAATTGGTGATGTGGCGGTAGCCGTTTTCCCAGACCGCCAGGATCTTGAGGCCCTTCTTCTCGGCTTCCGGGGCGAGCCTGCTCCAGAACAGCTCGTTCTCGATGCGGCCCATGTGGGCGCGATCCTTCACCAGATAGGGCATTTCGAACACGCCGAACATGTCGGACTCGGAGGACATGACGGTGGACGGCAGCGCGAAATCCACGGTGCCGAGCTTCAGCTTCTGCAGCAGCTCCTTGTCGCCGCCGAGCTGGCTCGAACCGTACACGATCACCTTGGCCCTGGCGCCGAGCTTTTCGTTGGCGCGCCGGGCGAACTCCTCCGCCGACTGGGCGAACAGGGAGCCGGTTTCACCGACATGGCCGAACTTGAGTTCCAGGGTCTGGGCCGGGAGCGCGCCCGCCCAAAGACCCGCCGCAGCAGCAATCAACAGCTTGAGCAGTTTCATGGTTGCCTCCTCGTGGTATCGCGGCCCACCGCGGCGGGCCGATCATTGATTCGTCAGTTCAGGCGGCGCTGCGCCGGCCGGCGGCAGCGAGGGTGGCGGCAGTTCCGGAGGTCTGGCCCAGATAGTCCATGGCCGCCCGGACCCCGCCCTGCCGGTGGGGCACGCCGGCGATCTCCAGGCCCATCTCCACGCCGGCCAGCGTTCCCAGAAGAGCGAGATCGTTGAAGTCCCCCATGTGGCCGATGCGAAACACCTTTTTCGCCAGTTTGCCCAGGCCCGTGCCCAGGGACATGTCGAAGCGCTCCAGGATCACCTCGCGCACCCGGTCCGCGTCGTGGCCGGCCGGGGTCATCACCGCGGTGAGGGTGTTGCTGTATTCCTCGGGATCGGCGCAGAGAATTTCGAGGCCCCAGCCCCGGACGGCGCGGCGCGCGGCTTCGCCGTGGCGGGCGTGGCGGGCGAACACCTCGGCCAGCCCCTCCTCCAGCAGCATTTTCAGGGCCTCGTGGAGCCCGTAGAGCAGGTTGGTGGCGGGCGTGTACGGGTAAAAGCCGCTCTTGTTGGCCGAGAGCATTTCGTCCCAGCCCCAGTAGGATTTGGGGAGCCGCGCGAGTTTGGCCGCCGCCAGCGCCTTGGGGCCCACATGGTTGAAGGACAGACCCGGTGGCAGCATCAGCCCCTTCTGGGAGCCGGCCACGGTGACGTCCACGCCCCAGTCGTCGGGCCGGTAGTCGATGGAGGCCAGCGAGGAAATCGTGTCCACCATGAACAGCGCCGGGTGCCTCGCATTGTCGATGGCGCGGCGGATGGCCCCGATGCGGCTGGTCACCCCGGTGGAGGTTTCGTTGTGGACCACGCACACCGCCTTGATGCGGTGCTCCCGGTCCTCGGCAAGCCGCGCTTCCACCTGGGCCGGGTCCACGCCGTGGCGCCAGTCGCCCGGGACGAATTCGGCCGCGAGCCCGAGCTTTGCCGCCATCTTCTGCCACAGGGTGGCGAAGTGGCCGGTCTCGAACATGAGGACCGGGTCGCCGGGGGACAGCGTGTTCACCAGGGCCGCCTCCCAGGCGCCGGTTCCCGAGGCGGGAAAAACGATGACCGGATGTTTCGTCTGGAACACCCGCTTCAGGTTTTCCAGGATTTCCAGGCTCATCTGGCCGAAATCCGGACCCCGGTGGTCGATGGTGGCCCGGTCGATGGCCCTCAGCACCCGATCGGGCACATTGGTGGGACCGGGAATCTGGAGGAAATGGCGGCCGCTGCGGAAGGACATGGGCAAACCCTGCTGTGGACCGCCGGGATGGTAACCCAGCCGATGCCGGCCATCAAGGTTTTTTTGTATGCAAAACAACGCTGGCCTATACAACCTCATCCCTTGCATGGATAAATATTGCGATGCAACAACATATTAGCCATATGTTGCTAGGGGCCTGAAACTTCTGTATTATGCATACAAAATTTCTTCCCCGTCCTGCCGTGTCCCTCGTCACCACCTCCCGCAGCCCGCAAGCCGGCGCCGGATCGCTTCCCGCCGGCGAGCCGCGCCTGCTGCACGCGGAGGTGGTGGACCGGCTCCGGGACCGGATCGTCCGGGGCGAACTCGCTCCCGAGACCAAGCTCAACGAGCGGGTCCTGTGCCAGGAACTCGGCATTTCCCGCACGCCGCTGCGGGAGGCGCTGAAATACCTGGCCTCCGAGGGTCTGGTGCAGCTCCTGCCCAACCGCGGGGCGGTGGTCGCGGCTCTCGAACCGGGGCGGATCAAGCAAATGTTCGTGGTGATGGGCGCGCTGGAGGCCCTCGCCGGGGAACTCGCCTGCGCCAACGCCAGCGATGCCGACATCGCCGAAATCCGCGCCATGCACTACCAGATGGTGGCCCACTACGCGCGCGGGGAGCTCGCCGACTATTTCCGCTACAACCAGCTGATCCACATGAAGCTGGTGGAGTCGGGCGGCAACGGCGTGCTGGCCCAGAGCTACCGCAGCCTCAACGCCCACGTGAAGCGGGCCCGCTACATGGCGAACCTGTCGAAGGAGCGCTGGGACAAGGCGGTCGAGGAACACGAGGCCATCCTCGACGCGCTGGTGAAGCGGGACAGCACCCGGCTCAAGGCCCTGCTGCAGGACCACTTGGGCAACAAGATGGTGGTGGTCATGGAGGCCCTGGCAGGCAATGAGCCGGGTAAACCTTGAACCGCGAAGGACGCCAAGGGAGCCAAAGGCTCGTAGGTTGGGCATTCATGCCCAACGAATAGGCTGGGACGGGACGTACGCTGACGTTGGGCTTCGCTCGCGAAGCCCAACCTACGGAGGGTTGATCCATTCAATTCATGCTTGAAATCGAAGTCATCTCCGACGTGGTCTGCCCCTGGTGCTTCATCGGCAAGCGCCGGCTGGAGGCGGCGCTCGCGCGCTACGCCGAAGTCCATCCGGCGGCCGAAACGCCGCGGGTCCTGTGGAAGCCGTTTCAGCTCAACCCGGGGCTGCCGGAGTCGGGCATGGACCGGGCCGAGTACGTCACCCGGAAATTCGGCGCCCAGGGCCCGGCCTTCTACGCCGGGGTGGCTGCCGTTGGAAAGAGCCTCGGCATCGAGTTCGCGTTCGACCGCATCGCCCGCCAGCCCAACACCGTGGCCGCCCACAGCCTGATCGCGCTGGCCCACGACCACGGCCGCCAGGATGAGATCGTGGAGGCGCTGTTCCGCGCCTACTTTCTCGACGGCGCGGATCTCACCCGCAGCGAGGTGCTCTCCGGCATCGTCTTCGCCGCGGGATTGCCGCTGGACGCCGTGACGGCCTGCCTCGCCGACCCGCAGGCCCGCCGGCGCGTCGAGCAGGAAAACGCCTGGGCCCAGGCCATCGGCGTGACCGGCGTGCCGTTCTTCGTCATCAACCGGCGCTTCGCCGGCTCCGGCGCCCAGGAACCGGAGTTCCTCCTTCAAGCCCTGGATCGGGCCGCCGAGGCGGCGCCCGCCGGCGCAGAGTCATGAACGCTTCCTCCCGCATCGGCGACAGCCGCCTCGCCGAGCGGCTGCGCCGCGAAATCGAGGGCGAGGTGCTGTTCGACGCGGCGAGCCGCGGGCGCTATTCCACCGACGCCTCCATCTACCAGGTGGAGCCGGTGGGCGTGGTGGTGCCGAAGACCCGGCGCGACGTGGAAATCGCGCTCCAGATCGCCCGCGAGGAAAAAATCCCGGTCCTGCCCCGGGGCGGCGGCACCTCCCAGTGCGGCCAGACCGTGGGCTGCGCGCTGGTCATCGACAACAGCAAGCACCTCAACCGCGTGGTGGCCTTCGACAGGGAGGCGCGGCGGGTGTCAGTGGAGCCGGGGCTGGTGCTCGACCAGCTGAACGCGTACCTCAAGCCCCACGGCCTGTTCTACCCGGTGGACGTGTCCACCTCGGCCCAGGCCACCCTGGGCGGGATGTCGGGCAACAATTCCTGCGGCGCCCGCAGCTTGCGCTACGGCAACATGGTGCACAACGTGCGCGAAATCGAAGCCTGGCTCGCCACCGGCGAGCTGTGCCGCTTCGGCGATGTGCCCGAGGACGCGGCGCACCTCGACGGGCCGGCACGGTACCGGGAAATCGTCGCTCAGGTGCAATCCGTATTTCGGCGGGAGGCCGCTGAAATCGAGGCGCGCTTTCCCAGGCTCCAGCGCCGGGTGGGGGGCTACAACCTGGACAGCGTCTCGGCCGGGGCCTTCAACATGGCGAAGCTGCTGGTGGGCTCCGAGGGGACGCTCGCGTTTTTCCGGGAGATCAGCCTCGACCTGCAGCCGGTCCCGCCCCATAAAGTCCTCGGCGTGTGCCACTTCCAGAGTTTCTACCAGGCGATGGATTGCACACGGCACATCGTGGCGCTCGAGCCCGCGGCGGTGGAGCTGGTGGACCGCACCATGATCGAGCTGTCGCGGGACATCCCCGCGTTCCGCGGCACCGTGGAGCGCTCGATCCGCGGCGAGCCCGAGGCCATCCTGCTGGTGGAATTCGCCGGCGAAGACCGGGACGAGCAGGTGCGGCGGCTGAAACAGCTCACGCAACTGATGGGCGACCTGGGCTTCCCGGGAAGCGTGTCGGAGGTACTGGATGCCGCTTTCCAGCGCGACATCTGGGAAGTAAGGAAGGCCGGGCTCAACATCATGATGTCCATGAAGGGCGACGGCAAGCCGGTCTCCTTCATCGAGGATTGCGCGGTGCCCCTCGAACATCTGGCCGATTACACGGAGCGGCTGACGCGGGTGTTCGAGAAGCACGGGACCAGGGGCACCTGGTACGCCCACGCCTCGGTGGGCTGCCTGCACGTGCGCCCGGTGCTGAACATGAAAACCGACGACGGCCCGCGCAAGATGCGCGCCATCGCCGAGGAGGCGGCGGCCATGGTGCGGGAATACAAGGGCTCCTACTCCGGCGAGCACGGCGACGGGCTGGTGCGCTCCGAATGGATCGAGCCCATGTTCGGCTCCCGGCTCGCCCGCGCCTTCGAGGAAATCAAGGACGCGTTCGACCCGGAAGGGCTGATGAACCCCGGCAAGATCGTGCGCCCGCCGAAGATGGACAATCGCACCCTGTTCCGCTTCAAGCCGGGCTACCGGGTGGCGCCCATCGCCACCACCCTCGACTGGTCCGAGTGGGGCGGGTTCGGCGGTGCGATCGAGATGTGCAACAACAACGGCGCCTGCCGCAAGTTCGACGCCGGGGTCATGTGCCCCTCCTACCGGGCGACGCTGGACGAGCGGCACCTCACCCGCGGCCGCGCCAACACCCTGCGGCTCGCGGTTTCCGGCCAGCTGGGGCGCGACGCGTTCACTTCCGACGAGCTGTTCGACACCCTCGATCTGTGCGTGTCCTGCAAGGGCTGCAAGCGCGAGTGCCCCACCGGCGTGGACATGGCGCGCATGAAAATCGAGTTCCTGCACCACTACTATGCGCGCCACGGTCTGCCGCTCAAGGAGCGGCTGGTGGCCTATCTCCCGCGCTACGCCCCCTGGGCGGCGCGGCTGGCGCCGCTGCTCAATTTGAGGAACCGGGTGCCGTGGCTGGCGGCGCTGATGGAGTCGGTAGTTGGCTTTGCCCGCCAGCGCAGCCTGCCGGAGTGGCGGCGGGATTACTGGCGTTCCCCCCGCTCGCGGCCGGAGGCGGGTCCAGTGACACCCCCCCCCCGACCCTCCCCCCTCGAGGGGGAGGGAGCTGGGGAAGTGGTGCTCCTCGCCGACACCTTCAACCGCTACTTCGAGCCGGAGAACCTGCACGCAGCGATCTCGGTGCTGGAAGCGGGGGGCTACCGCGTCCATTGCGCCGAGCCCGCCGATGGCGGGCGGCCCCTGTGCTGCGGCCGAACCTTCCTCGCCGCCGGGCAGGTGAACCAGGCGCGCGCCGAGGCGCGGCGGATGATCGAGGCCCTCGGGCCCTTCGTGGCCCGGGGCGTCCCGGTCGTAGGCCTGGAGCCCTCCTGCCTGTTCACGCTGCGCGACGAGTTCAAGGCCATGCTGCCGGGACCGGAGACCGATGCGGTCGCCGCAAATGCCCTGCTGTTCGAGGAATTTCTGGCCCGGGAGCAGGCCGCCGGCCGTCTGAACCTCCCGCTCAAGCCGCTGGCGCAGCGGGTCCTGCTGCACGGCCACTGCCACCAGAAGGCCTTCGGCGCCATGCCGGCGGTGCTTCAGGCCCTGAAGCTCGTGCCGGAACTTCAGGTGGAGGCGGTGGAGTCCAGCTGCTGCGGCATGGCGGGCGCCTTCGGCTTCGAGGCGCGCCATTACGACGTCTCCATGAAAATGGGGGAAACGAGCCTGCTGCCGAAGGTGAGAGCGGCGGCGCCGGACACCCTCATCGTCGCCGACGGGGTGAGCTGCCGCCACCAGATCGCCGATGGAACCCATCGCCAGGCGCTGCACGTGGCGCGAATCCTGAGCCTGGCGCGCGGATAAGACACCCCGGGGCCCACGCCTGTCATTGTGGCGCCCGGTTTTTTCGGTATCATGGGCCAAACTGGCCCCTGACCATGGCCCACGTCCTTTTGCCGATCCCGTGAGACGCCTCACGCAGCCGCTGGTGAGCCCGGCTTCGCCCCTCGGCACCGCTCCCTCGCTGGAGCGGGACGAGCTCAAGGGCTTTTCCCGCACCGTGGCCGAGATCGAGTGGCTGCTGCTGATCCTGGTGCTGCTGTACCTGGTGGTGTCCGACCCCCAGGAGGAGAACCGCTCGGCGATTTACATGGCCCTGATGTTCTTCGCGGCCTTCGTCCTGTCTTTCCGCTACACCAACTTCTACCAACAGGAGAGCCGCTGGAAGCTCGCCATCGAAACCTGGGTGATGATCGTGTTCATCACCTGGGTCATGTGGCACACGGGCCGGCTGGAAAGCCCGCTGCTCAATCTCTATCTGCTGACCATCATCATCAGCGCGCTCACGCTGGGAAAGCTGGTGACGCTGCTGGAGATGGCGCTGATCGCGTCCTGCTACGTGCTGATCGGCCATTCGCAGGTCGAAGGATCGATCTTCAGCCTGGCGTACGGGGCCCAGCTCATGGGCCAGCTCGCGCCCATGGTGCTGGTGGCCTACCTCACCACCATGCTCTCCGCGGACATCCGCTACGCCATCAGCCGCATCCGGGTCCTGTCGGAAACCGACGACCTCACCGGGGTCCTCAACATGCGGGCGTTCTCCACCATCCTGGAGCGGGAGGCCGGACTGTCATCGCGCTACTCGCGGCCTTACAGCATCCTGATGGTGGATTCCGACAACCTCAAGTCGGTCAACGACACCTTCGGGCACGAGGCGGGCAACAACCTGCTCATTCACCTGGTGCGCAGCGTTCAGCAGGCGCTGCGCGCCACCGACGTGCTCGCCCGCTTCGGCGGCGACGAGTTCGTGGTGCTGCTGCCCGAAACCTCCACCGACCACGCGCGCGAAGTGGCGGAGCGGGTGCGCATCGCGGTGGAAGGCGCGCCCCTCGACGTGCGCGGCACCCGGGTGCTCAGCACCGTGAGTATCGGCATTGCCAACTTTCCCGAGGATGCCCAGACGCCTGAGGCGGTGCTGGAGAAGGCCGACAAGGCCATGTACCAGAGCAAGCAGATGGGGAGGAACTGCGCCTCTTCCTTCGGCGCGGGGTAGCGCGAAAAACGTAGGGTGGAATAAGCGCAGCAATTCCAACAGGACGGTGGATTCGGCCTGCGGCCTTAATCCACCCTACGGATCCAGGAGAGGAGAAGGTGTAATGAAAGCGCTATTGGGCTTCGGCTTGCTGCTGATCGGTCTCGTCACCGCCGTCCAGGCCGCGGATTACGCCCGGGAGCAGCGCTGGGCGGACGAAATCGCGCCCGGGATCGTGGTGGGAGACGCGACTTGGCTTCAGCTCCCGGGCGGCCGGCGCTTCCTCGCCATCCACACCGAGGCGAAGAACGCCAAGGGGGCCGTGATCGTGGTCCACGGCAGCGGCATCCATCCCGACTGGGGCCTGAACGGCGTGCTGCGCACCCGGCTCGCGGACGAGGGCTACACCACGCTCTCCATCCAGATGCCGGTGCTCGCCGCCGATGCCAAGCACGAGCCGTACGTCGAAACCTTTCCGGAAGCGGCGGAGCGCATCGCGGCGGCGTTGGGCTTTCTCCAGGGGAAGGGCCACAGGAAAATCGCGCTGGTGTCCCACAGCATGGGGGCGCGCATGAGCAACCACTACCTCGCGAAAAACCCGCGCGCCCCCCTGTTCGCCTGGGCCGCGCTTGGCATTTCAAGCGGCGTGTTCGAGCCCCTCGGCGCGCTGCAGTTCCCGGTGCTGGATCTTTACGGGGAAAAGGATTTTCCGCAGGTTATCGCCAACGCGGACAAGCGCGCCGAAGTCATCCGCCGCGTCAAGGGTTCGGCCCAGGTCATGGTTGCCGGCACCGACCATTTCTTCAATGGCAAGGAAGAGGAGATGGTGAAGAACGTGCGCGCTTTCCTCGACCAGGCGCTGCGGCGCGCTCCGTAGGGCGGAACCGCAACGCGGGTTCCGCCGGCCTTGGTGCAACCCGCTTCGCGGTTGCACCCTACGCGTTTTCAATCACGTGGGACGCACCCTACCCACCGCGATCTGCACTTTCGCAGGGTGCGCCCTGCGCACCATCCCGATGGTTGATCGGTGCGTGGGACGCACCCTACGCCGGGTCGATTGCCGGTGCGTGGGACGCACCTTGCCCGAACTTCCTTCGCGCTAAATGGTTTTACCGGTGAGGCGCAGCAGGGCTTCGCGGTATTTCCCGGCGGTCTTCGCCAGGATGTCGTCCGGTAGCGCCGGGGCCGGGGCCTGCTTGTTCCAGGGTTGCTTCTCCAGCCAGTCGCGCACGAACTGCTTGTCGTAGCTGGGCGGGCTCATGCCGACCTGGTACTGGTCGGCGGGCCAGAAGCGGGACGAATCGGGGGTGAGGGCTTCGTCGATGAGGTAGAGGGTGCCTGCGGCGTCCAGCCCGAACTCGAACTTGGTGTCGGCGATGATGATGCCCTTGGTCGCCGCGTAGTCCGCCGCCTCGGTGTAGAGCCGGATCGCCGCGTCCTTCACTTTCGCCGCCAGATCCGCGCCGATGATTTTTGCGCACTCCTCGAAGCTGATGTTCTCGTCGTGGGCGCCGAGGGCGGCCTTGGTGGAGGGCGTGAAAATCGCCCGGGGCAGCTTGCTCGCCTCCTTCAACCCCGCGGGCAGCGCAATGCCGCAGATCGCCCCGGTCGTCCGGTATTCCTTCCAGCCCGAACCCGCCACGTAGCCACGCACGATGGCCTCGATGGGCAGGGCCTTGAGCCGCCGCACCACGAAGGCGCGGCCTGCGACCTGGTCCCGCTCCTCCGGCGCCACCACCGATTCCGGCGCGGTCGCCGTGAGATGGTTGGGTAGGATGTGGCCAAGCTTCTCGAACCAGAAGTTGGACAGCGCCGTGAGCACCTTGCCCTTGCCGGGGATCGCGGTGGGCAGGATCACGTCGAACGCGGAGAGCCGATCGGTCTGGACAATGAGCAAGCGCCCGGCATCCACCTCATAGAGGTCCCGCACCTTGCCCCGGTGCAGGAACTTCAGGCTCTTCAGGCTGGTTTCGAACACCGTCGGCTCGGTAGCGAAAGTTTGCTCGTTGGCCATGGATTTGTTCCGATCAGTCGACAGAGGGCAGTGTCATGGACTTCACCTTGGCTTCCTGGGCCGCGCGGAACGCCGCCAACTTCCTGGCGAGCGCCTTGTCGGTCACCGCCAGCAGCGCCACGGCGAACAGCGCCGCATTGCCGGCCCCCGCTTCGCCGATGGCGAAGGTGGCAACGGGGATGCCCTTCGGCATCTGCACCGTGGACAGCAAGGAATCCAGTCCCTGCAGATGCCTGGAGGGCATCGGCACCCCCAGCACCGGCAGCGTGGTCTTGGCCGCCATGACGCCCGCGAGATGGGCCGCGCCGCCCGCCCCCGCGATGATGCATTTGAGGCCTCGCTCCTGGGCCGAGCGGGAATATTCGAAGGCCGCATCCGGGGTGCGGTGGGCGGAGAGCACGCGCGCCTCGTAAGGCACGCCGAACTCCTTCAACTGGCGCGCCACGTGCTGCATGACGTCCCAGTCGCTGTTGCTGCCCATCACGATGCCGACCAGGGGCTTGTCCATGGAGGTCATGATTCCCTTCTCCGAAAAGCCGCCATTTTAGCCCATCGCCCCGCCGGGAGTAACCGCCATCCGTCCCTCAGCGGGTGAGCCCCAGGTAGAGCAGGGGCAGGCGCTCCGGCAGCCGCTCCACCCGGTCGAGCACCAGGTAGTTCTTCACGCCGAAAATGCGCGAGACGTACGGGTCGGCCAGGGGATCGAGGCTCATGGCGTAGGTGACGATGCCCGAGCGGGCGAGTTCCTCCACCGCCTTCTTCGCGTCCTGGCGCAGGTACTGGGGATCGCGCACGTCGATGTCCGCCGGTTCGCCGTCGGTGAGGACCAGCAGCAGCTTCTTCGCCTGGGGCTGGCGCCGCAGGAAGGCGCCGGCGTGGCGCAGGGCCGCGCCCATGCGGGTGGAGAGCTGGCCGGTCATGCCCGCCAGCCGCGCCCGCGCCAGCGCGTCATAAGGGGCACCGAAATCCTTGAAGCGGTAGTACTCCACGTCGTGGCGCCCGTTGGAGGCGAAGCCGTGGATGGCGAACGGGTCGCCGATTTTCTCCAGGGCGCCGGCAAGCAGCGCGGTGGCCTCGCGCGCCAGCGACAGGACCGTGGATTCGGCGCCGCGCACCCGGTCGTTGGTGGACTCCGAAAGATCGAGGAGCAGCAGCACGGAAAGGTCCCGCCGCTTGCGCACGTTGCGGATCATGATGCGGGTGTCCGGCGCGTTGCCCAGGCGCAGGTCGGTGAAGGCCCGCACCGCCGCGTTGAGATCGATCTCGTCGCCGTCTTCCTGGCGGCGCAGCCGCTGCACGCCCTGGGGCTGGAGGGCCTCGATCAGGTACTTGAGGCGGCCGATGAGCGGCTTGTGGCGCGCTGCGATGTCGTCGACCGCCTTCGGCTCGCCGAGCGGCGGCCGCTTCTCCAGCAGCGTCACCCAGCTCGGCCGCTCCAGCTGAATCTGGTAATCCCACTCGTCGTAGTGATAGGGCTCCGACACGGGCGGCTTGCCTTCCCGCTCGTTGAAGGTGGTGCCGTCGTCATCGTAGAGTTCGCTGGAAAGCACCCACACTTCCTGCGCATCGTCGCCGGCGGTCTCCACGTCCACTTCGTTGACGAACTCCATGAGGGAGACATGCTTGCGCACCTGCTTCTCGCGCTGCCATGGTACCTGCTCCGTTTCCACGAGGTGCAGCTCGTCGAAGTCCCAGAAGTAGCGGTTGTCGTCGCGGTAGGGCGCGGCGACCGCATCGCTGCGGGGATCGAAGGGCAGTTTCAGCCAGCCGAAGCAGTTGGCCAGGGCGACGCCGATCTCCCAGGAGAGCCCGTTGTCGTCGAGCCGCGCCTGCCCCGACCAGAAGAGTTCCCGGCCCCGCGCCAGCCAGGGATGGGGATCGTTGTAATCGGCATCCAGCAGCACCCGCGCCAGCCGCGAAAGAAAATCGCCAGCGCTTCCGCTCTGGTCGGGACTTGCCGTGTGCAGCCGGCCCCACAGGTCCTTGAGACCCGGGAAGCGGCGGATGGCGAGCTGCTCCACGCGGGCATCCTCCACGAGGCCGATCAGCGCCATCTGCAGCGGATTGAGCTCCTGGGCCGAAATGGGACTTCGGGTATACGCCAAGTGAGCGGCACAGTGGGTCGCCGCCGCCCGATACCGGGTAAGGCCGTCGCAATGGGCCAGGTCGTCATAGGCATCGGGCAGGTGGATGGCGAAATCCTCGATGAAGGGCCTGAGCCCTTCGCGGCTCTCGATGTCCCCGCTGGTGGGCCGCAGGAAGAAATCGCGGCCCCACAGGGCGCGGAGATAGGCGCCGATGCGCCGCTGCACGTCCACCAACAGGGTGCCCTTGCGTTCCTTCTGCAGCACCGAGAGGGCATCCGGGCTCTGCAGGGAAAAGTAGCGTACCTGGGCTTCGAAATCGGTGCGGTGGGCCTGGGCGCCCCACAGGGCCCAGCGTCTCAGGCCCCCCAGGGTGAGCTGGGAGAGCAGCGGCTCCAGGTGCTCCAGCATGGGCCGCAGGCCCCGGGGCGCCTGGGCCAGCAGCGTGTTAAGGAGCCGCAGGTAGCCGCGGAACAACCCCTCGTCGCCCAGCCGGCGCGCCGCGACGGGGGCGGTGGCGAACACCAGCTCGATCACCGCGCCGCTGGTGCGGGAGGCCATGAGCATCGCCTCGTGCACCAGATCCGAAACCGCTGCCTCGCCAATTTCCTTCGCCACCGCCGGCGCCTCCTGGAGATAGGTGGCCACCAGCTCCGGCCCGCGCCCCAGGTTCTTCAGGGCCACGGCGCCCTTCAGATAGTCTTCCAGCCCGCGGGGGCTGAAGGTGCGCGCCGCCTCCTGCCACGACGCGTGCAGCACGTCGGCGGCGTGGCTGCCGAGGCTTTCGAGGATTTCCGAGTAGTCTTCGAGGTGGAGCATGGATTATTGAGCGTTACCAAACCATGTGACAACTCGGCGCCTCCTGACGTCATTCCGGCGAAAGCCGGAATCCAGCGGGTTACGACGGGAAAACATTGGGTCCCGGCTTGCGCCGGGACGACGCCGAGTGTCGCAGAGTTTGGCAAGGATCGATAAGCAGTCAGCCATCAGAAGTGTGCGGGGATAGGAGTTTCCTGCCGACTGCTGATTGCTGACCGCTAAAAAAACGTGGTCACCGCCGCATCCAGCGCGTCGCGCATGTCGGGGTCGTCGGTGATGGGGCGCACCAGCGCCACGCGGCAGGCGGCGCGGGGCTCCACGCCCTTTGCGATCAGGGATCCCGCGTACACCAGCATGCGCGTCGAGATGCCCTCGTCCAGCCCGTGGCCCTTGAGGTTGCGGGCGCGCTCGGCGATGGACACCAGCCTGTCGGCGAGCGCGGCATCCACCCGCGCCTCGTGGGCGACGATTTCCACTTCCACCGGGTGCTCGGGGTAATTGAAGTCGAGGGCGCCAAAGCGCTGCTTGGTGGACTGCTTCAGGTCCTTCATCAGGCTCTGGTAGCCCGGGTTGTAGGAGATCACCAGCTGGAAATCCGCGTGGGCGTGCACCAGCTCCCCCTTCTTTTCCAGCGGCAGCACGCGGCGCGCGTCGGTGAGGGGGTGGATCACCACCGTGGTGTCCTGGCGCGCCTCCACCACCTCGTCGAGATAGCAGATGGCCCCGTGGCGCGCAGCGATGGCGAGCGGCCCGTCCTGCCAGCGGGTGCCGCTGGCGTCCAGCAGGAAGCGGCCCACCAGGTCGGAGGCCGTCATGTCCTCGTGGCAGGCCACGGTAATGAGGGGCCGGGCGAGCTTCCACGCCATGTACTCGATGAACCGGGTCTTGCCGCAGCCCGTCGGCCCCTTGAGCATCATGGGCATGCGCACCGAGTAGGCGGCCTCGAACAGCGCCACCTCGTCGGCCACGCTGCGGTAATAGGGCTCGCTCGGGATCAGGTATTGCTGGATGGTTTCGTCCATGGATTATTTTCAGCAGGCTGGCCGAATGAATTCGGCCCTACGCTCTGACTGCCTTCAAACAAAAGGTCCTTCAGACATTTCTGTGGGTCGGCAAATACGTAGCCCGGATGAAACGAAGTGGAATCCGGGATTTCATGAGGGGCAAGCGTCCCGATTCCCGGATTGCGCTGCGCTCCATCCGGGCTACTCCCTGTCGTAACCCACACGAAAGCCGGATGAATCAAACAAAAAAGCCCCCGCGTGCCACGGGGCGGACGGGGGCCCACTTCCGCTTTGAGGACAGCGCTAAACCGTCTTGCCCCGGTAAATCACCATGCTCGTACCCTGGGTCTGCCTGAAATTGTCGTAGCCGATCAGGCGCACATGGTGGCCGGGGTGGGCCTTGTGGCAGGCCTCCGCCTCGGCGAGGATCTGGGCCACGTCGGTTTCCCCGAACATGGGCAGCTTCCACATGTACCAGTAGGAGCCCCCCATGTTCTCGGGCTCGGTGTGCTCGATGGCCGGGTTCCAGCCCTTCTTCACGATGAATTCCACCTGCCGGCGCATCTCCTCCGCGCTCATCGGCGGCAGGTAGGAGAAAGTGCCGAACTTGCGGCTCGCGGGGTCGGACAGCTTCGATTGGTAATCCTGCATTTCACTCATGTTGAACTCCTGAAAAATCTTCACCACAGAGGCACAGAGGCACAGAGCGGGCACAGATAGAGAAGCATTCGGAATTTCTCTGTGAAATCCTCTGTGTCTCCGTGCCTCTGTGGTTGTCGTTGTTCACCGGTGCGCCACCGCCAGCTTGTCCACCACGTCGAACTCGAACTTGATCTCCTTCCAGGTCTCCATCGCCACCTTGAGCTCCGGGCTGTGGCGCGCCGCGGCGGCGAGGATTTCCTTGCCTTCCTTTTCCACTGCGCGGCCTTCATTGCGGGCCTTGACGCAGGCCTCCAGCGCCACCCGGTTGGCGGCCGCGCCGGCCGCGTTGCCCCAGGGGTGGCCCAGGGTGCCGCCGCCGAACTGGAACACCGCGTCATCGCCGAAGATGGCGAGCAGTGCCGGCATGTGCCACACGTGGATGCCGCCCGAGGCCACCGCGAACGCGCCCGGCATGGAACCCCAGTCCTGGTCGAAGAAGATGCCGCGGGAGCGGTCCTCCTTCACATACTTGTCGCGCAGCAGGTCGATCCAGCCGATGGTCGCCTCCCGGTCGCCTTCCAGCTTGCCCACCACGGTGCCGGTGTGCAGGTGATCGCCGCCGGAGAGCCGCAGCGCCTTGGTGAGCACCCGGAAGTGGATGCCGTGATAGGGATTGCGGTCGATCACCGCGTGCATGGCGCGATGGATGTGCAGCAGCACGCCATTCTCCCGGCACCAGTTGGCAAGCCCGGTGTTGGCGCAGAAGCCGCCGGTCAGGTAGTCGTGCATGATGATGGGCGCGCCCAGGCTCCTGGCGTACTCGGCGCGCTTGTACATTTCCTCGGGCGTGGGCGCGGTGACGTTGAGGTAATGGCCCTTGCGCTCGCCGGTTTCGGCCTCGGCCTTTTTCACCGCCTCCATCACGTAGGTGAAGCGGTCGCGCCAGCGCATGAAGGGCTGGGAGTTGACGTTCTCGTCGTCCTTGGTGAAATCGAGCCCCCCGCGCAGGCACTCGTACACCGCGCGGCCGTAGTTCTTGGCCGAGAGCCCCAGCTTGGGCTTGATGGTGCAGCCGAGAAGCGGCCGGCCATACTTGTCCATCTTGTCGCGCTCCACCTGGATGCCGTGGGGCGGCCCGCCGCAGGTCTTGACGTAGGCGATGGGGAAGCGCACGTCTTCCAGCCGCAGCGCCCGGATCGCCTTGAAGCCGAACACGTTGCCCACCAGGGAAGTGAACACGTTCACCACCGAGCCCTCCTCGAACAGGTCGATGGGGTAGGCCACGAAGGCGTAGAAGCAGGTGTCGTCGCCGGGCACGTCCTCGATGCGGTAGGCGCGGCCCTTGTAGTAGTCGAGGTCGGTCAAGAGGTCGGTCCACACCGTGGTCCAGGTGCCGGTGGAGGACTCCGCCGCCACCGCCGCGGCCGCCTCTTCCCGGTCCACGCCGGGCTGGGGCACGATCTTGAAGCAGGCCAGGATGTCGGTGTCCTTGACCTGGTAGCCCGGCTCCCAATAGGTGCCCCGGTATTCCTTGACACCGGCGCTGTATTTTTTCACTGCCATGAGTTTCTCCTGTCCTGTTTCCGCCCCGGTAGCCGGGGTATGGGTCGTCGTCCTTGGTTGCGGGGTAACTATAGCCCCAGCCATGTATAACGACAAATCAAACTTCTGATGAGTATGATAAGATTACCCTTATTCTGTTTTTGAGCTGCCCATCATGCTCCACGTCACGTTAAGGCAATTGCGCGTGTTCGAGTCGGTGGCGCGCCACCTGTCATTTTCCCGCGCCGCGGAGGAGCTGTACCTGTCCCAGCCCGCGGTGTCCATGCAGATCAAGCAGCTCGAGGAGAACGTGGGGCTGCCGCTGTTCGAGCAGCTGGGCAAGCGCATCTATCTCACCGAGGGCGGCCGGGAACTCTTTCACTATAGCCGCGCCATCTCCCAGCAACTCGCCGACATGGAGGCGGCCATCGGGCAGCTGAAGGGCCTGGAGAAGGGCAAGCTCGCCATTTCCGTGGTCTCCACCGCCAATTATTTCGCGCCCCCGCTGCTGGCGAAATTCTGCGAGAAGCACAAGGAAATCGCCGTCAGCCTCAACGTGGGCAACCGCGAGGCGGTGCTGAAGGCGCTGGCGGAGAACGAGACCGATCTGGCGGTGATGGGCCAGCCTCCCGAAGGCATGGACATCGTGGCCCAGACTTTCATGGAAAATCCGCTGGTGGTGATCGCCTCGCCGGCCCACCCTCTGTGCAAGGAAAAGAAGATTTCCTTGAAGCGCCTGGCCGAGGAAGTCTTCGTCGTGCGCGAGCAGGGCTCCGGCACCCGCGGCTCGGCCGAGCGCTTCTTCGCCGCCCACGGCATCGACTACAAGCCGGGGATGGAAATGGGCACCAACGAGGCCGTCAAGCAGGCGGTGCAGGCCGGGATGGGGCTGGGGATCATCTCCCAGCAGACCATCGAGCTGGAGCTGGAGACGGGACGCCTCAGGGTGCTGCCGGTGGAGGGCTTCCCCATCCTGCGCCACTGGTACATCGTGCACCGGACCCAGAAGCGGCTGTCCACTGCGGCCCAGGCTTTCAGGGATTACCTGCTGCGCGACGCGGTAATATTGATGAAGAAAGGCGCCGGAAAGCGCTAGCCCGTAGGAGCGAATTTATTCGCGACCCGGCGGGAGCCGTATTTATTCGCGACCCGGCGGGATTCAATCCGGCCCCGGTCGGGGATGAATCCCCTCCTACAAGGCCCCGGTCGGGGATGAATCCCCTCCTACATCCCCGTAGGAGCGAATTTATTCGCGACCCGGCGGGAGCCGTATTTATTCGCGACCTTTGTCGGGGATGAATCCCCTCCTACAAGGAGAAATGATGAAACAACAACAGCCCAATCCTTTCCTCGACTGGAACCAGGAGCGCCGCGACGCCCTGGTACGCGAAGCCCTGGCCCGCCCGCCCCGCGAGGCCGCCGATCTGCTGAAGGCCGGCCCGCCCGAGCGCGTGGTGGAAGTGCTCAGGGAAATGAACCCCGGCATCGTCCAGGACCTGCTCCCCGAGTTCGCCGACGAGGCCCGGCGCGCGATTCTCGCCGCCGCGCCGCGCAATGTCTCCCGGCAGTGGACCAGTAACCAGGCCTACCCCGAGGGCAGTATCGGGCGCCTGATGGACCCGCCGAGCGCGGTGTTCTATCCCCAGGCCAGCGTGGGCGAAACCGTCGAGCGCCTGCGGGAGCTGCTGAAGACCGAGCTCATCACCTATTGCTACGTGGTGGACGGCGCCGAAAAGCTCATGGGCGTGATCACCATGCGCGATCTGCTGTTCCGGGACAACAGCGAGCGGCTGGGCGACATCATGCTGCGCGAGCCCTTTTCCCTGCGGCCCGAAACCCCGCTCAAAGACGCCATGAAGCAGGTGGTGAGCCGCCATTACCCGGTTTATCCGGTGTGCGACGCACAGGGAAAACTCGTGGGCCTGGTGCGCGGCGACGTGATGTTCGAGGAGCAGGCGTTCGAGATCAGCGCCCAGCCCGGCTCGATGGTGGGCGTGGAAAAGGAGGAGCGGACCGCCACCCCCTGGCCCAGGAGCTTCAAGTTCCGCCATCCCTGGCTCCAGATCAACCTGGTCACTGCCTTCGCCGCCGGGGCGGTGGTGGCGGTGTTCCAGGACACGGTGGACCGGCTGGTGGTGCTCGCCACTTTTCTCCCGGTGCTCGCCGGCCAGTCGGGCAACACCGGCTGCCAGGCGCTCGCCGTGGCGCTGCGCGGCCTCACCCTGGGCGAAGTGAAAAGCGGACAGGAAAAGGCGCTCATGATCAAGGAAGCGGGCCTGGGCGTCATGAACGGTGCGCTCACCGGGGCCGTGGCGGGTCTCGGCATGTATTTCTTCGCCGCCAGCCAGGGCCTGCCCCAGGCGCTGATGCTCGGCGTGGTGGTGGTGCTGGCCATGGTCGGAAGCTGCATGATCAGCGGGGTGTCCGGCGTGCTGGTGCCGGTGACCCTCAAGCGATTCGGCGCCGACCCCGCCACCGCCTCCAGCATTTTCCTCACCACCGCCACCGACATCGCCAGCATGGGCATGCTGCTGGGGCTGGCGACGGTGCTGGTGCGATAGGTGAAGAAACCCTGACGCCATCTCCAACGGTTCCCTCCCCCCTCGCGGGGGAGGGACAGGGAGGGGGGTCGGCACCGTTCAAGACACGCGCAGGAAATTGTCCCGCTTCTCCTCCCGCACCGCCGGCATCGCCCTCATCGCCGTCTCCGCCTCCTCCTTCGGCGCCATGGCGATTTTCGCCCGCTTCGCCTATGCCAGCGGCGCGGGCGTCACCGCGGTGCTGTTCCTGCGCTTCGTCATCGCCGCCGTCCTCATGGCGGTCATCATGACGGCCACCGGCCAGCGCTGGCCGCGGGGAAAAACCCTCGCCATCCTCGCCGCCATGGGCGCCATCGGCTACGTGGGCCAGTCGTTCTGCTTCTTCACCGCGCTCACCTACGCCTCGCCGGGGCTGGTGGCGCTGCTGCTCTATCTCTACCCGGCGCTGGTCACGCTGCTCTCGGCGCTGGTGTTGCGGGAGCCGCTCACGCGCATGAAGGCGGTCGCCCTGGTGCTGGCGCTCGCGGGAACCGCCCTCACCATCGGCCCGGAGGGAGGCCCCAGGCCCCTCGGCATCGCGCTGGGTGTCGCGGCGGCGGTTATCTACTCCGTGTACATCATCGTCGGCAGCCGCGCGACCAAGCACACCGGCGCGATACCGTCCTCGGCGGTCATCACCGCCTCCGCCGCGGTGGTGTACGGCATTCTGGTGGCCGCACAGCCTCCTGCATTTCCGGGAACCGCGTCGGGATGGCTGGCGGTCATCGCCATCGCAGTGGTCTCCACGGTGATCGCCATCGTCGCCTTCTTCGCCGGCATGCGCCGCATCGGCGCCGCGGACGCGGCGACGCTTTCCACCCTGGAGCCGGTGGTGACTGTAATCCTCGCCGCGGTCGTGCTGGGGGAAGCGATTGCGCCGGTCCAGGTGCTGGGCGGCGCGGTGATCATCGCCGCCGCCGTCATGCTGGCGCGGCAGGGTTAAGCTCTGGATGCCGCGAACCGGTCAGGTTTTTCGGCAGGCCGGTTGCTGATACACTGGGATTCGAGGGTTCGAATCATGAAGATCAAGTACTTCCAGGACACCGATACCCTGTACCTCGAGTTCCGGACCGCAGAAGTCGCCGAAACGCGCGATCTCGATGAGAACACGCTGCTCGATCTGGACGCAAAGGGAGAGATTTGCAGCATTACCATCGAGCACGCCAGCGAGCGCGCGGACATCCCTCATTTTTCCTTCGAGCAGATTGCGGCCTGACGAACTTTGCCGGGGGGTTCGTCGTTGGGATTTTCGGGCGGAGGCCGATCTGTGCCGCAAACGCTGCGCCCGCGATTACACGCGATCCAGGGGACTCTGCACGCCGCGCCCGCCCTTGTTGAGCACGTGGGTGTAAATCATGGTGGTGGAGACGTCCTTGTGCCCCAGCAGCTCCTGCACCGTGCGGATGTCGTAGCTCGACTCCAGCAGGTGGGTGGCGAAGGCGTGGCGGAAGGTGTGGCAACTGGCGGGCTTTGTGATGCCGGCGTTCCGCACCGCCTCTTTTACCGCTCGCTGCAGTGTGTCCGGATAGACATGGTGGCGCCGGATCACCCCGGTGTAGGGATCCGCAGACCGGTTGCCGGATGGAAAGACGAACTGCCACCCCCATTCCCGACCGGCGTTGGGGTATTTTCGCTCCAGGGCGAACGGCATTTCGACCTCCCCATAGCCCTCGGAAAGATCGCGCTCGTGCAGTCCCTTCACCCTTTCCAAATACCGCTTGAGGGGATCAACCACCGTATCAGGCAGCATGGTCACGCGATCCTTCGCCCCCTTGCCGTCCCGCACCAGAATCTGCCGGTACTCGAAATCCACGTCCTTCACCCGCAGCCGCAGGCACTCCATGAGGCGCAGCCCCGATCCGTAGAGCAGGCTGGCCATCAGCCACTTGGTACCCCGAAGCTGCCCCAGAACCGCCTGCACCTCGCCTCGGGTAAGCACTACCGGCAAGCGCGCGGGCCGCTTGACCCGGTTCAGGTCCTTTAGCCATTCCAATTCATTGCCCAGGACCCGCTTGTACAAGAACAAGATGGCCGAGAGCGCCTGGTTCTGGGTCGAGGCGGCGACCCGGCAGTCCACCGCGAGGTGATTGAGATAGGCCGTGACCTCGGCCTCCCCCATGGTCGCCGGATGGCGCTTGTTATGAAAGAAAATAAAGCGCTTGATCCAGTGGACGTAGGTCTGCTCGGTGCGCAGGCTGTAGTGCAACGCCCGGATCGCCGTCCGTACCTGGTCGAGAAGCCTGGGCCTGCCGTTACCGAGGGGGGTGGGTGAAAAGCTGGCTCTTTCCATGGGTAGCGGTCTTTCACGCCGTTTTTTAAAACCTCCTTGGCATAACGCATTGACTTTGGTGTAGGATGACCGAGCGATGAAAAAACTGCGGCAATTGATTACCGCTTTTCGGCGGTCCACTACACGTTCGGCTGCATCGAGCGCGGGTTCTGGCGAAGGAGTAGAATGTCTCACATGAAAGTCGCAACCGGAAAAGTTGTTGGCGGAAAAATCGTTTTAGAGGGCGAACCCCTAGCCGAAGGTTCAGTCGTAACCGTAGTCGCTCGCGAAGACGATGAAACCTTTGACGTGACACCCGAGGATGAGCAAGTGCTTCTGGCCGCCATCGCCCAAGCTGAGCGTGGCGAGGTCGTCTCCTGGGAGCAGCTCCGGGAGCAGTTGCGCCGCTTCGGGTGACTTCGCCGCTCCAGATCAAGGTCTCCCGGGAGGCTCAAGCGCAAATCGAGGAGGCGGCCGCGTGGTGGGCGCAGAACCGGCCGCTCGCGCCGGGTGCGGTGCGTCAGGATCTCGATCGCGTCCTTGGTCTTCTGTCTGTGGAACCCGGCATTGGTGCACGCGCACGCCGCGCAACCTTGGAGGGGGTGCGTCGCGTCACGCTTTCCCGGATTCGGTACTACGTGTATTACCGCGTATCGGGCAATGCTCTCGAAGTTCTGGCTTTTTGGCACACCAGTCGAGGACGCCAGCCGCGTCTTTGAGCGGAATGCCGCCGAACCCTTTGTTGCTGCGGACGGGCCGCGAGCGTCATACCAGTTCACGTGTAGTAGTGGCCCGCCGCAGAACAACACGTTAGCAGACATTCCACACGGATCGCGCGGCGCATACATGAACCTTGGCATACACCAGAATGTCTTCATCGTCTTCTTCGCCATTTTTTGGGGAGCCGTTGCAAACGTGCAGCCACGTTGGAAGGCATTTCAGTGGCCTCTGATATTCAAGTTGAAAGAAGTGTTCTGGCGCGTGGTTCTGGCTGTTGTCATCATGAACATCCTGCCAGTGCTTTACTTCGGCATTTCGCTTTGGGTGACTCACGATCGCGGTCCTGCGGGTTCCGACTCAGTTGCTCGGACAATAACTGCAGTGGTCCTCCAGGGAGTGCTGCCGGCCTTCGGTATGTTCGCGCTGTATAGGATGTGGCTCGGTATCGTTGAGCTTCGACCGCATTGGTTCTACAAGCGGGAGTCCGTAGACATACCCGAACCGTACCGGCACGTCGAGCCGACCTATCGACACAGGTGGGACGAAAGCAAAGAGAACGGCATGCCAGTGGTTGATTTAGGAGTGGATGGGGGATGGCGCAATATTTTGGCCGCCGTGTTCTATTTGTTCATAGCGCAGGGATTGCCATGGTTATTCCGGTAGGGCCCCGATCTGCCAATGTCTGCTAACCCCACGCCCCACGCGGACGCGCGGCCAGCGTCGGACCATATTCAAACGTCGTGGGCGCGCGCCGGTGGGCGTGAACGTTGAGTCTGTAGAAAAACCCCGGAACTTGGCGCCGCGGCGATGATCTACTGCTTGGGAGCGGTCGAGGACCGCTTAAGCGGAGGCGGCGATGGCGCGCTACAAGCCCTACGACTACAGCCAGATGAAGCTCGTACCGGTGAGCTTCAAGGAACAGATTCTTCCGGGAAGCTTCGAGTACACCCTCAATCAGCTGATCGACCGCGAGGTCGATCTTTCCGTTTTTGAGGAGCGCTACCGCAACGCCGAGACCGGGGCGCCCGCCTACGATCCGGCAATCCTGCTGAAAATCATTCTCTACGCCTACTCGCGGGGCGTGACCTCCAGCCGCGAGATCGCGCGGCTGTGCCGGGAGAACGTGGTGTTCATGGCGCTTTCGGCGGATTCTGCGCCGCACTTCACCACCATCGCCGATTTCATCGCCACCCTGGACGCGGAAATCGGCGCGGTGTTCCGGGACGTGCTCTTGGTGTGCGACGAGGCGGGACTCATCGGGCGGGAGATGTTCGCGGTGGACGGGGTGAAGCTGCCCTCGAATGCCGCCAAAGCGTGGAGCGGCACGCGGGCCGACTTCGGCAAGAAAGTCGAGAAAATGGAGCGCGCCGTGCGCTACCTGGTGCGCCGCCACCGGCAGGCCGATGCCGAGGGGGAAGAAGAGGCGCTGCGGGCGGCCCGGCGAAAACAGATCAAGACCTTGAAGCGCGCGGTGGCGAAGGTGAAAGGTTTTCTCGCGGGCCACGAGGACAAGCTGGGCGCTTCGGGGCGGGTGAAGAAGAGCAACGTGACCGACAACGAGAGCGCCAAGATGAAGACCGGCAAAGGCGTGATCCAGGGCTACGACGGGCTGGCCGTGGTCGACGCCAAGCATCAGGTGGTGGTGCACGCCGAGGCCCACGGCGAGGCGCAGGAGCACGGGCTGTTTGTCCCGGCGCTGGAAGGCACGCGGCAGAGCTTTCGGGCGCTGGGCGGGCGCGCCGATGTCCTCAAGCAGGCGGCGGTCGCGGCGGACGCCGGATTCCACAGCGAGGCGAACGTCCGCTTTGCGCTGGAGAACGGAATCGACGCCTATGTGGCCGACACCCTGTTCCGCAGCCGCGATCCGCGGTTTGCCACGGTCGAACGGCACCGCCCGCAGCGGGCCGCCGAACCTTGGGCGAGGCCACCGGGACTCGGGCTATTCAAATCGCGCGACTTCCGGGTGGCGGAGGATCTCACCAGCTGCCTCTGCCCGGCGGGAAAACGCCTCTACCGCAACGGGCGGCACTGCGACATCCGCGGCTTCGAGGCCGTGAAATTCACCGGGGCAAAGCGCGACTGCGGACCCTGCGAACTGCGCACCCAGTGCCTGCGCCACCCCGAGCGCACCCCGGTGCGGCAGGTGGCGATCTTCCTGGGGCGGCTCAAGGGCAAGCCGGAGACCTGGACCTCGCGCATGAAGCGCAAGATCGACAGCGAACAGGGCCGCTACCAATACTCCCGACGATTGGGAATCGTCGAGCCGGTGTTCGCCAACATCTGCCACGCGCACCAGCTCAGGCGCTTCAGCCTGCGCGGACGGCGCAAGGTGAACACCCAGTGGCTGCTCTACTGCCTGGTGCACAACATCGGCAAGGTGCAGCGTTACGGCAACATCGGAAAACGCGCTCCGCGAAGCGGTGGTAGCGGGTCGGAATGAGGCGAAAGAGGCCCCGCTGAGCCCAACACCGCGTCTGCGCACCGAGTAGACCGCGCCGCCTCCCCTCTCCCGGCCATGTCAGGGTAATGGTAAGCTTCGAAAACAGGGTTTTTCTACAGACTCGTTAGCGAGACGGCCCGCAACGGAGCAGCGCATGGAGAATCCAGAAACCCGCCTACTGGAGGAGTGGAAAGCGAATAATGATCTCGCCAAGTTTCATGAGGATTTGAAGCAAAAGCGGTTCGCGTACTTCCTGACGATTCAAACTGCGTTTCTCGCGATTTTTGGCTTACTCGCCAGGGAAACTCTTGGCGATCTCAACCCCGTAAGGTTGCTTGGTCTCGTCGTGGTATCAGTCCCCGCGCTCTTCATCGCTTCATACTTTATCCGCATCGACGCGCGCGCCCGCGCATACGTGGATACCGTAAAGGGGAAATTGCTTCTTATCGAGGAGGAATGGCGCCAGCTCTTTCCTACGAATCATTTCTCAACTTATAAGCAGCAGTTTGCCATCCTCGTGCATCGCAAGCCCGAGATGATCGATAAGTATTTAGCTGTTCGCGGACTGGTTGTGGATCCGTTCGCGACGTTGATAAACACGAAAGCCGCTCACGTCGGTGAGGAGACGATACTCCGGCTATTTCAATGGCTGTGGGGCATTCTACTCGCGCTTGCGGGTACTGGACTATGCTGGAGCTTGGCCACGTCATTCTTGTGCAACAAGTGAGTCTCGCTAACAACGCAATCGAGCGGAGTGCCCAACAGCGGGCCCGCTGTTGGGTACCCTCGTCGCTTCGCTCCTCGGCACCCGCTCTTTGCGAACGTTGGGCGGCAGCATAGTGAGCATGAGCGTTAATTGCGGGTGCACCTAAGAGGTCTTCATGCATATCGTAGTTTCGTGGGACATCAAGACAACTCAGCCCAGATGGGGGGAGATCGACGAGCGGTTAAAGGAAGGCCTAAAGGGGTACTCCTGGGTTCGTCCGCTAACTACTTTTTATGTCGTTCGAACCAACGGTGAAACCGACCGTGGTCTCATTAAGGATCGCTTGGTTGCGGTTGCGCGATCGGTAAGTGAGACGGTTCACATCGTAATCAGTCCAACAATGGCTGGGGGGCGTTATGACGGCTTCCTGCCGCAGGACTCTTGGTCAAAACTAAACGAGAGGAGCGACCCATGAGCGACGTCCCTCTCGAACAACCCAAACAATCTGATCTTGTTGCACAACCTTCTGCCGTCAATCCCGCGCCGAACCCGTTCGCTCACGCGGCCAGCATCTCCGTATCTGTGCCGGAGGCAGTTGAAATAAAGTTGGTCGATGCCAGTGCACTTGCAGACTATGAGGTCTGGGTACTATTGACCTCTATCCTAAGTTCAGCGTTCGTGGGATTCGTCGTGGCCACGCTTCAAGCTGACGGGCAGCCTGTTCAAAGAATGATGTTGGCAGTTTCTGTGCTAACTGCGATTCTATTGGTAGTGTGCGCAGGCATGGCAATAAGCAAGCGCAATAAACTCACCGCGAACAAGAAACGTTTGCGGTTTCGAATTGGCGAGCAGATGGAGGAGTAGTTGTGCCTACTGCCGCCCAACAGCCCGACCAACTCGGACGCGCGCGATAAGGCAAGCGCGCGCCGGTTATCGGAACGTTATGCGTCGATATGACACGTAGGCAGCTACTCCGAAGGGTTGCAATTCTCTGTTGCCACTTCCTCCGAAATCTCGCCTTCTATCAGGCAGGATGGTGGAGAAGGAAGCCCGTATTTCAAGGCCAGTTCTGGACGAATGCTAACGGCAACTTTCTCGACATCTGCGTCTTGGAGTGGTGCAAACTTTTTGGTGATAAACGCGGAAAGCACTACTGGAGAAAGGTCATTACAGATCAATCCGCATTTTTCGGTAGCCTGCTGAAAGCTATCAATCTCACCGAGCCAGAATTCGATGCCTACATCGAAGAAATGAAAACCTATCGAGACAAGTTCGTTGCTCATCTTGACGCCGAGGACGTCGCGCATATTCCAAAGTTGCGGGTGGCGAGAAAGAGCGTGTCGTTTCTCTATGGCTATCTGCTTGCCAACGAGGAAGAGGATGGCTGCTTCCACGACGCCCCATCGAAAGCGTCAAGCTTCTACGAGTATTTCGTTTGGCAAGGCAGGCAGGAATATCCCAAGTGAAATCGACGCATAATCGGGTAAGGGCCGGCTTCTAACCGGCCCACCGGGTCACCGGAGGCAGTGGCCCGCCTCCGGTTCCCACAGAACGTAGCGTGCGGATTTCCCGCACTACGCTCTTCAGAAGTTGATTCCGTTGATTCACAGCACCGCGAGCGCTTGCAGCTCCCGATAAGGGAGATACAGCTTTGGACGCAGTAACGGAAG
>JACPEG010000011.1 GCA_016183615.1 Betaproteobacteria bacterium | reverse complement strand
TTCGACATGGTGCCGGTGCTGGAGAAGGTCTACCGCGACTACATCGGCGACGTGAAGGGCCGGGCCTACCCGGGGCCGGAGCACACGGTGTTCATGAAGGAAGAGGAGCTCAAGCGGTTCAAGGAGATCGTGGGTTGGAAAGCGTGATCGTGGATTTCCACTCGCAGCCCCCCGCGCTTGCTGTAGCCGCCCGGATGTCAACTAATTGATAGATTTCCCCGGGGCGCCGGGGCCATCATTGAGGCGGAATCCGATCCGGATCGTTCCGGAAAACTGATAGGAGACGCCATGATTACGACGCTGTTGTTCGACACCTGGGGAACCCTGGTCGATAACTACTCCATCGCCGACGTGATCGAGCCGCACGTGTTCGAGTCCCACACGGCGCAGAAGATTTCCGAGGACTGGCGGTTCCAGCACAAATGGGCCATGTTCTACACCACGCTGGGCGAGCGCTTCGTCCAGCACCCGGGCCTGAACGAGGCCTGCCTGCGCTGGGCGCTGGCGTATAACCACGTGGAGCTGCCGGAGTCCGCGATCCAGGACATCGTCTCGCAGTACCACAAGCTCCGGGCCTACCCCGACGTGGTCGGCGCGCTGAAGAAGCTCAAGGGCCTGGGGCTCACCATCAAGATCGTTGCCAATCCCACCAGGAAGATGATCGAGGACCACAGCCGCTTTGCGGGGACCCTGCCCTACATCGACGAGATCATCAGCTCTGGCGAGGAGGTGAAGGCATTCAAGCCTTCGCCCAAGGTGTTCCGCCTCGGCATCGAGCGCGCCGGCTGCGCCAGGGAGAACATCCTGTGGGTGACGGGGCATTTCTGGGAAGCCTACGCCGCCGACGGGGTCGGGCTGAAGACCGCGTGGACCAACCGCCAGCGGCAACCGGCACTGCCGATCGGTTTCACGCCGACCTACGTGACGCGGCACCTGCAGGATCTCGCGGACATCCTGGCGCGAAGCCGGGTGGCCGCGAAACAGGCGTAGAACGCGACCTCCGGGCGAAAAAAACCCGGCGCGCGTCTCGCGCGCCGGGCAACCCTTGGAGGAAACACGGGGAAATAAGCAGATCGTGCTACCGAGCCTCGATGGTGAATTGGTAGCTGTTGCCGCCAATGAGTTCCACCGTCGGGCGGTACAGTCCGGGCTTGTCGCCGGCGCGGAAGCGGATGAGGAGCAGGCCGGGGTTGGGTTTGCCGCCGCCTCCCGGGTACTTGGCGTCCCGCAGCACCTCCCCGGACAGGATCGGTTTGCCGTCACGCCCCAGGGGGGCCGTTGCGGACTGGCCCTTGGCGCCCTCGGGGGCGCTGTCGATGATGCCGCCCACCACCTTGTCGGTGTTGGGGTCCAGCACCTTGTCGCCATTGGTGTCCTGCACCAGCAGGCCGCCGGTGTACTTGGGAAAGCGCTGGAGGTTGCGGGGCGCGATGCCCACCTTGTTGAGCGGGCTGCCCGCCTCGCCCCAGAGCAACAGGGCCAGCAGGTGCGGCGCGTCCGTGGCGACGGCGGTCGTCTGGAAGTCCGAGTTGGTTCCCGGCGGCAGATGGAAATTGGTCGGCGCGAGGCGTGCCGCGGGCGGCTCGAACAGAATGTTCGCCTTGCCGGACCAGGACTGCTTGAGCTTTCCGTCGGCGCCTTCGTGCCGGATCTCGACCGGGTATTCCCCCGGCAGCGGGTTGAGGAAGGTGTTGCCGCGCAGGTGAATGACCTTGATGCCCGGGGCGTTGGGCCCCTCGGGTCTGACGTCCACCCTCGCGTGGACGCCGATTGCGTTCGCCTTCGCGTCGTAGACGATCCGGTACTGGTCCTTCTGGCGCACCGCGGCCTGGGGCCATCCCCGGGTCAGCACCAGATTGAAGTCCGAGTCCTCGCGGATCTGCGAGCCGTCGTTGCGCTTGAAGTCCTTGGGCAGGACCACCATGAGGCGGTCATCCTTGGCCAAAGCGAATCCCGGTACCCCGGGGTCGGCATTCTTTTCCAGCATGAAGACCAGGTCGGTGGCCTGCCCGGCCACGTGGCCGTCGAAGCTGATCGGAGCGGGCGCAATGGGAATGGCAGCCGGTGGGGTCGAGACCGTGGCGCAGCCGGTAGCAAGCAACGCTGCTCCGGCCAGGGAAAGTGCGAGCTTCATGGGTGATGTTTTCCTTTTATGGGTGGGGTTACTGCGTCTTTTTGATTACGAACGGGCGGCCACCGATGCGAGCCGGGACGCCCGCTTGCAATTCCCCGGGAAGAGGTGCATTCGCGATGGTTATCGCGAGCGCAGGACCTTCGTCGCGGGCGCCCCGGGTTCCTTACAACACGGTGTGGATATTCGAGATTGGGGTGCGCCCGGCCCCGGGATGCCCAGAGGGCGGGCGGCGCAACGGCTATGCCTGGGGCGAGGGCTTGCGCCGGAAAGCGCCGGGGCCGGTCCCGACGATTTTCTTGAATGCCTTGCCGAAGGCGGCCTCGGAGCGGTAGCCCACCTTCTCGGCGACCGCGGCGACGCTCATGCGGTGGACTTCCAGCAGTTCCCGGGCCTTGTCCATTCGCCGGCGGGCGAGGTAATCCATGGGCGACTGGCCCACGAGCCGGGCGAAGCGGGCTGCGAACGCCGAGCGCGACATGGCGACGCGGTTGGCGAGAGAGGCCACCGACCAGGGTTTTTCCGGCGCGTTGTGCAGGTGGGCCAGCGCGGCCCCGATCTGTTTATCGGCGATGGCGGCCAGGAGGCCGAGCGGCATTTCGGCCCGTTCGATATGGACGCGCAGAATCTGGATGAACAGCACTTCGGCGAGGCGGTTTACCACCGCGTCGCCGCCCGGCCGCGGCTCCCGGGTCTCCTGGGCAATGAAAGTGATGGCAGTTTGCAGCCAGGCGAAGTCGTGGGTATCCGTGCCCCGGATGTGGATCACCGGCGGCAGCGCGGCGATGAGTGGGTGCCGCGCTTCGCGGTCGAACTCGAAGTAGCCGCACAGAATGCCGGCGGGAAGGCCATCGCCGCCGTACACGACCGGGCCGTAGTGGTCCAGATTCTGGCCGGCGACGATCTTCTCGGCAGGAACCGCCTCGCTGCCCGGCGCGTCGAGCAGCGTATGGGCGTCGCCATGGGGAAACACCACGACATCGCCGCTGTGCAGAGGGATGGGGGTCGGGCGCGACGGGACCCGCAGCCAACACTGGCCGCGGGTGATCAAGTGGAATTCGGCCACCGGTGTCGGCTTGATTTCCATTCCCCACGGCGCCGAGAAATCGCAGCGGAAATAGACGCCGCCTTTCAGGTGCAGCGAACTCAAGATGTCGCTCAGTACGTCCATTCCAACAATATAGGACTATCGGACATATTTTGTGGATCATTTGGCATAGTTGATCCTGACGATCTGGACTAAAGTCTACCCCAGCTCCCGCCGCGAGTGGGCGGGACCCTCAACTTTCGTGGAGAAATCAGATGCCGAGATTGAACGTGGTAGCGGTGGAGCAAGCCAACGGACGGGTGCGGGAACTTTTCGACGGACTCAAGACGGCCATCGGCGTCGTCCCCAACATCTATCAGGGGGTGGCCAACAGCCCCGCTGCCCTGGACATTCTGCTGGGGATGGGCGCCAAATTGCGGGAAGGCGGGCTCACCGGGGCCGAAACGGAGGCCATCAAGCTGATTGTGGCCCAGATCTACGGGTGCAACTATTGTCTCGCCGCCCACACCATGGTGGGCAAGAAAGCGGGCCTTTCCGAGGCTGACACCATCGCCATCCGGCGGGGAATCATCGGCAGTCCGAAGCTTTCGGCGCTGGTCAGATTCGTGAATACCGCGATCCAGCCGGCAGGGCGCCTTTCGGATGAGGATGTGACGGCGATCCGCGCGGCAGGGTTCAACGACGGGCAGATTACCGAGATCGTCATGGTGATCGCCCAGACGGTGTTCACCACGCTTTTCAACCGCGTCAACCAGACCGACGTGGACTTCCCCCGCGCGCCGAGCCTGTAATCCGAAGCGCCTGACCCGACTGATCCAGGAAAAAGCAGTCAACCACGGGGGACACGGGGAAAAGCAAGCGGATACAACCGAGTGGAGAAAGTGCAGGCGTCACCGGTTGGGTGAGTCACGAAGCATCGACAACGCTTTGGATTTCCCCGTGTCTCCCGTGGTTGAACTGAGGGTTTTCGGTTGATTCGGAAAAGAGCAGTCGACCGCAGATGAAATCGTTTTAGAGAGGAGCAACGGCCCATGAAAGCGATCTGGCGCGGCGTGACGCTCGCCGAGAGCGACCAGACAGTGGTGGTCGAGGACAACCATTACTTTCCCCGGGAGGCGATCCGCCCCGAGCATTTCCGGGACAGCAGCACCCATACCCGCTGTTCCTGGAAGGGCATCGCCAGCTACTACGACGTCGTGGTGGACAGCGAGGTCAACCGCGATGCGGCCTGGTACTATCCGGAGCCCACGGAAGCGGCCGCGAAAATCCGGGACCGCATCGCGTTCTGGAAGGGCGTCGAAATCGTATCCTGAGCGACCATTCATTCATTGGGGAGGAAACCATGTCCGATCTGAAGCTTTCCGGCATTCGCGCCTGCGTGTTCGACGCCTACGGCACGTTGTTCGACGTCAACAGCGCCGCGGCGCAGGCGAAGGACGCGCTGGGCGAAAAATGGCAGCCGCTGGCCGACCTGTGGCGCAGCAAGCAGCTGCAATACACCTGGCTGCGGGGCCTGATGGGGCGGCACGCGGATTTCTGGCAGGTTACCGGCGACGCCCTCGATTACGCCCTGGCCAGCCTGAATCTGGAGGATCCGGCGCTGCGCGAGCGGCTGATGGGCCTTTACCTGAAGCTCAGCGCGTACCGTGAAGTGAAGGACACGCTCACCCGGCTCAAGGCCGGCGGCATGAAGCTCGCGATACTTTCAAACGGCGCGCCGGCGATGCTCGCGGCGGCGGCGGAAAATTCCGGCATCGCCGATCTGCTGGACGCCATCCTGTCGGTGGAGGAGGTGGGCGTGTTCAAGCCCCATCCCAGCGTCTATCGCCTCCCGGCGCAGCGGTTCGGGCTTGCGCCGGGTGACATGTGTTTCCTGTCGTCGAACGCCTGGGACGCCCACGCGGCGAAGACCTTCGGCTTCCGGGTCCTCTGGTGCAACCGCTTCGGCCAGGCGCCCGAGCGCATTCCCGAGCGCCCCGACGGGGAAATCGCGACGCTGGCCGCCTTGCCCGGGATCGTCGGGATGGCGTAGCGGCTCCCTCCGGAGACACATACATGTATTCGCGGGTCCAGGGCAATGCGCCGGCGGAGTCCCCGCCGGGCTTCGAAGCGAGTACCTGGTGCACCGAAACCCAACCCTACTCGAAAGCGTGGGCGCAGCCAGCCAGATAGACCATCCAGATGCGGTAGCGGTTCTCGCCGGCCAGCGCCGCCCGCTTGACCTCGTACCGCGGTACGGGGTTTAGAGTGATCCGGGATCCCGTTTGGAGCACACAAGGCCATGTCAAGACAGAGAATCGATGCCATGCAGTCGATGCAAGGTCCGTCAAGCGCGGGCCACGAGACTGCCGGCGGCGCGGCGATCGGGCAGGAAAGGGCGGCGGCCGGCTCCTTGGCCGGCGGCGTCCTGGCGGCAATCGGGGCCTCCCTTTGCTGCATGGGTCCGCTGGTGTTGGTGACGCTGGGAATCGGCGGCTCGTGGTTGGCCAATCTCGCGGCGCTCACCCCGTACCGCCCCTATTTTCTCGGGGCGGCGGCCGTTTTCCTGGCGCTTGCCTTCCGCAAGATCTACCTGGTCCCCGCGACGGGAGGGCAGGCCTGCTCCGCGGGGGCGGCCTGCGCCGTGCCGGGCACCCGCCGCGCTTACAGGATTCTGTTCTGGATGGTCGTGGCGCTGACCGCCCTGTCGTTCGCATCGACCTCTCTCATTCAACTGTTCTATTAGGAAGGAGCTCCAGATGAAAATTCGCGCCCGACTCCTGGCAGTCGCCCTCGGCTTCGGTTTGACCGCGGCGACCCCGGCCCTGGCCGCCGAGCGCACCATCGTCCTGGATGTTCCCAGCATGACCTGCGCCGCCTGCCCGCTCACCGTGAAAAAGGCGCTGGAAAGAGTGCCGGGCGTCACCCAGGTCAAGACCACCTATGAGCCCAAGGAGGCGGTGGTCACTTACGACGACAGCAAGACAACGCCCCAGGCTTTGATGGAAGCCACCGAGTGGGCGGGTTATCCGTCCCAGGTGAAGCAGCGGCAGCGGGCGGCCGGCAAGGCGAATTGACCGGGCGATCCGCGGGTCGGATCCTATCCGGGTAGCGGCGGCGGCGAGGCGCGCGCGGGCTTACCCGGCGCAGCAGGAAAGCTGCTTCACGTCCTTGCTGAAGGTCTGGGCGCAGAGCTTCAGGCCTTCGACCATCGTGAGATAGGGGAACAGCTGTCCCGCCAGATCGTCGACGGTCATGCCGCTGCGGATGGCCAGCGCCGCCGCCTGGATCGCGTCGCCAGCCTGGGCCGCGACCATCTGCGCCCCCAGCAGGCGCCCGGTTCCCGCCTCGGCGACCAGCTTGATGAAACCCCGGGTGTCGAAATTGGCAAGCGCCCGCGGCACGTTTTCGAGTGCCAGGGTGCGCGAATCCGTCTCGACGCCCCCGGCGAGGCGTACCGCGAGGGTGTGCCCATTCCTGAAGCGAGCCTCGCCGCGCATCAGGGTGATCGCGGGGTTGCTTTCCAGAATGCCCTCGTATTTCGCGTGACGAAGTTCATTCACGCGCCCCTGTTGCTGGGCGAGCAGTCGTTTCCGATCGACCACGGGCGGCACGGCCGACAACCCCGCGTCGAAGGGGCTGTGACGCCGCAAGTGGGCAACGTGGGCGGCGCGGATCATGATCTTGGAGGGCACGCAGCCCACGTTGACGCAGGTGCCGCCCAGGGTGCCGCGCTCGATCATCGTGACCGACGCCCCCTGTTCGGCGGCCTTGAGGGCCGCCGCGAAGGCGGCCCCGCCGCTTCCGACAATGGCGATGCGCAGCGGTGCCGACCCTTTGCCGGTCTGCGCGCGCCCATCCAGCCGGCGCACCGCTTTGTCCAGCCGGCCGGGCTTTCCGGTCGCCGGTCTGGCTTCGGCCGGTGCCGCGCCGTAGCCGAGGGTGGGGCGGTGACGGCGTCGATGTTCGTACCCGGCTCCACAGCGATCCGGGCGAATCCCGCGGGGTAGGACACGTCGGCCTCGCGGACGCCGGGCACCTGCTCGAGGGCGGCTTTGACGTGCGCCGCGCAGGCGTTGCAGGTCATTCCGGATACTTCCAGAACGAGTTTCTCCACGATGGTCCCCTTTAACGGTTCTGCTTCGATATGTCGGTGGCGCAGCACGCGGCGTCGCGTTGCGCGTTGCGGCGCCACAGCGCATACGCGGTGATGCCCAGGAACAGGGCCAGGGCGGGCCACAGCACGTAATCCAGCCATCCGATCCATGCGGCGAGGCCCGCGGCGCCGAGCACAATCACCAGGATCGGCGTGAAGCAGCACACCGCGGCGATGACCGAGCCGGCGATGCCGGTCTTGAGCAATTTCCGGTTATCCATGGGTTACCTCTTTATCTCGGACGGATAGCCCGCGTCCGCGGTCGTTCCGGGGTTCAGGCATGGGGTTTCGCTTTGCATTTTCCATCCGGTGGCGTAACCTTACCTCCGTAGTCAGGTACGGAGTCAACGGATATGGGAAAAGAGCCGGGGAATCTGACCATCGGCGCCTTTGCCAAGGCGGCCGGGGTCAACGTGGAGACGATTCGCTTCTATCAGCGCAAGGGCCTGCTGCCCGAACCGGACAAGCCGTTGGGCGGCATTCGACGTTATGGCGCGGCCGACGTGGCCCGGGTACGCTTCGTCAAGTCGGCCCAGCGCCTGGGCTTCAGTCTGGACGAGATCGCTCAGCTGCTGCGGCTGGAGGACGGCACCCATTGCAGCGAGGCGGCGCAGATCGCCGCTCACCGGCTCGCCGACGTGCGCACCCGTCTTGCGGATCTTGCGCGCATGGAAGCGGTGTTGGCGGAAATGGTGGGGAAGTGCCACGTGCGCAAGGGCAATGTCTCCTGCCCGCTGATTGCCTCGCTGCAGGGCGGCAATTAGCGCGCGTCGCAGCGGGCTTGTGCCACAGTTGAAGTAGACCTGGGGCGGCGGACGCAACCCCCTGAAATTTGCACCCCCTCTCCTGGATAGACCTTTTTCTTCGTTGCCTTCCACCGCCGTTTCGCCCCGCACCATCCAAAAAACGCTTGACCCTGGACTGCGCTCAAGGGTTTAGCCTGAGGACAGATTAACTGGACGGGCGGGTTCGGGAACCCGCCCGTCCCACTGAACCGGAGGCACGGCGATGGCAGTCACGATTCAACTTCGAGTGATTGGCGGAGAGAAGATCCATTGCGCAGGCTGCGAGGCGCGGATCGGTTATGCGCTCCGACGCCTGCCCGGAATTCAGGAGGTGCGGGCCAGCGCCGAAACCCAGGCTATTGCGGTGACCATCGATCCCGACCAGATCAGCGCGGAACAGATTCGCGCGAGGATCGAGCAGCTCGGATATCAGGTGGCTTGATCGTCATTCCCGCGAGCAGCGCTGAATGGACTCCCTGAATTCCCCCCGCGATTGGAAGGCGCGAACCAATGCGCCGGATGCCTTCGCCCGCGCGCAGGGAACCGAGAAACTGCAACTCAAGATCGGCGGCATGGCCTGCTCCTTCTGTGTCGCCAGCATCGCCAAGGCGCTGGGACGCATGGACGGTGTATTCGACGCCAACGTGAACCTGGCGCATGAAGAGACGCTGATCCGATACGACCCGGCCAAAATCACCCCGGCACGGCTGAAGGAAACGCTTCTCGACCTGGGCTACACGGTGCGCGATGCAGCCCAGGTGCGCAGCTTCGAGGAGGAAGAAGCAGAACTGCGAGGTCAGCGGGAGAACCTGCTGACGGCGGCTGGCTTCACCGCCGTCTCGCTGGGGGCGATGAGCCTGATGTGGCTCGACCTGTTGCCGCCGCAAGGCATGGCGGCGCTGTACTGGCTCATGCCCATTCTCGCGCTGTCGACCGTTTTCGGTCCGGGCTGGCACATCCTGACGATGGCCTGGGCGAGCCTGCGGCGCGGCATCCTGAACCAGCATGTGCTGCTCGAGTTCGGCGCCTTCGCGGGCCTCATCGGCGGCTTCCTGGGCTACGTCCTGCCCGCCTTCCCGCTGCCGGATTTCCTGGGCGTGGCGGTGTTCGTCACCACCTATCACATTCTCTCCGGCTACGTCTCGCTCCTGGTGCGCACCCGCGCATCACAGGCGGTTCGCAAGCTGCTTGCGCTCGTGCCGCCGACCGCACGGGTGGTGCGCGACGGACGCGAGGAGGAAGTGCCGATCGAGAACGTCCGGCCGGGGGAACTCGTGCGGGTGCGGCCGGGCGAATCGATCCCGGTGGACGGGGAGGTCGTCGAAGGCGCATCCAGCGTCGACGAGAGCCTGGTGACCGGGGAATCCATTCCCGAAGAAAAGATGCCCGGCGCCGCGGTGATCGGCGGATCGATCAACCAGTACGGCACGCTGCTGGTCAGCGTGACCAAGGTCGGCGAAGAAAGCTTTCTTAGCCAGGTGGCGCGGCAAGTGGAGGAGGCGCGGGCGCTCAAGCCCGGCATCCTGTTGCTGGTCGATCGCGTTTTGCAGGTCTATGTACCGGCCGTGCTCCTCTTTGCGGGCGCGACGGTTCTGAGCTGGACGCTGGGCGCCTGGCTAGTTGCCGGCGCCGCCGACTGGACGCGGGCGATCTTCGCCGCGCTCGCCGTGCTCGTCATGGGTTATCCCTGCGCCCTCGGGATGGCGACGCCGCTGGCGATGATCCGGGGCGGCGGCATGGCCGCCGAGCGAGGCATTCTGATGCGCTCGGCCGAAGCGTTCCAGGTTCTCAAGGACGTGAAAAAGGTGGTGCTCGACAAGACCGGCACCCTCACCCGGGGCAAACCCGCCGTGATCGAGATCGTCACCTTGTCCGGGTATGACAGGCGCGACGCGCTGCGGCTGGCGGCCGCAGCGGAGGCCGCATCGGAACATCCGCTGGCGCGGGCGGTGGTGGCCGCCGCGCAGGCGCAAGGGCTGCCGCCACCCAAGGCCGGAGACTTCCTGGCTGCGCCGGGTCGGGGCGTCACCGCCACCGTGGAGGGACATCGGGTGGCAGTCGGCAGTCCGGCGTTGGTCGCATCCGTTGGTGCCGATATGGCATCGGCGAGCGGCCGGATTCAGTCCCTGCAGGAGGCCGGCAACACGGTCGTCGCGCTGGCAGTGGACGGGGAACTCCGGGGTTTGCTGGCGATTGCCGACGAGATCAAGCCCGACGCCAGAGAGGCGATCATGCGCCTGCGCGACGCAGGCCTGGGGCCGGTGATGCTCACCGGCGACAACCGCCGCACGGCGCGGGCCGTGGCGCAACGGTTGGGTATCCGCGAGTACCGCGCGGAAGTGTTGCCGCAGGAGAAGGCGCAAGCCGTGCGCGATCTGCAGCGGCAAGGGCATCGCGTCGCCATGGTGGGCGACGGGATCAATGATGCCCCGGCCCTGATGCAGGCGGATGTCGGCATCGCCATCGGCGCCGGCACCGACATCGCCATCGAATCGGCGGACGTGGTGCTGGTCGGCGAGCGCCTCGGCGCGGTGGGGGACGCCTACCACATCGGCAAGGCCTCCTACCGCAAGACGGTGCAAAACCTTTCGCTCGCTTTTGCGTTCAACGGCATCGGCATCCCGCTGGCGACTACCGGCCTGGTCCATCCGGTGTGGGCGATGATTGCCATGGCGGCCAGCGTCAGCGCGGTGCTTGCCAACTCTTTCGCCGGGCGCTTGCTGCCCAGGTTGCGCCGGCGCCAAACATTCCATCTCACAGGAAACGCCCATGAAGCGTAACTTGATCGTCACCAGCCTGGTGGCGGTAATCATCGCCGGCTTCGTGCTGATCGCCAGATTTCTTACCGGCTCGGTGGTGCCGCCGGTCGATGGCTACATGGAAGGGCGGAGCATCCTGTTCATCCACACGGAGGCTTCCGATCCGAAGATCGCGCAATTGCTGACCAAAATGAAGGGCTCGCCGGTGCTGGTGGTTCCGTCTCTGGCGCAGGCGCCGCAAGACATGCTCGCCAACGTATACGTGTTCAGGAATGGCGTCAAAGGCGGCGGGCCGCTGGAGTTCCAGTCCGACGTGTTCGACAGCCCGCCCGGCACGGCGGGTTACCGGCCCCTGCGCCGGCTGAACCTGGTGACCTGGAAGGACCCGCAGGCGGCACGCGAACTGAAGACCGCGTCCGAGGTGACGGCTGCCCTGACCAAGAGCGAGATCACCGTCGAGCAACCGGGGGTGGTGGTCAATATGCCCATGCTCACCTGGCCCGGCGGACACCGCTGAGGCGATCGCTGCCCATTTTCCGTGTTTCAAAGAAGGAGATTCCCGCGATGAAAAGCAGGCTGAAAGCAATGGCATTGATACTGAGCCTGATAATGACAACGGCCGCCCTCGCGGCACAACAAGCCTACAAGCTCCGTGTCGACGGGCTGGCCTGCCCATTCTGCGCCTACGGCATCGAGAAGAAGCTGGGCGCGGTCAAGGGCGTCGAGCGAATCGAAGTCGACATCGGCGCCGGCACCGTGACCGTGACCATGGCCGAGGGCGCAACCCTCGACGAGGCCGCGGCCGGCAAGGCGGTGAAGGAGGCCGGATTCAGCCTGCGCAGCTTCGAACGGGTTCAGGCCGCGCCGCCGAGCGCACCGGGGGGACAAGCGAAATGAAGACCGTGGTCAAGGCAGGGTTGGCCGCCTTGTGGCTAGGGGCCGGAACCGCCTGGAGCGCGCCGATCACCTTCAACACGGCGCTTCCGGTGCACCAGGGCGGCTATGTGCTGCGCGAGCAGTTCGTCTTCATGAAGATCGCCGACGATCCCACGCCTGCCAGACGCGACATGGAAGTGACGGGCCTGGTGTCGGTGCTGGGGTATGGCGTGACCCGGGACTTGGCGCTGTTCGGCATGCTGCCCTGGTTCGACAAGCGTCTCGACATGCAAATGGGCGGGCAGGACATTGCGCGCAGCAAGCAGGGCTTTGGGGATCTCACCTTGCTTGGCCGCTACACCGCATACCAGTACGACGCTCCCGGTCGCACTTTTCGCATCGCGCCGTTCCTGGGCGTGAAGGCGCCGACCGGCGAGGATAACGCCGGTGACAGTTTCGGTCGCCTGCCGCCTCAGGTCCAGACCGGTTCCGGTTCATGGGATGCGCTCGCCGGCGCGGTGCTCACCTACCAGACCCTGGATTTTCAAATTGACAGCCAGGTGAGCTACAAAGCCAACCGGGAGGCCAACGGCTTTCAGGCCGGCAACGTTGTCGAACTCGACGGCTCGCTCCAGTACCGGCTGTGGCCGCGCAGCCTGGGCGCCGGCGTTCCCGCCTTTCTCTACGGCGTTGTCGAAGCCAATCTCGTTCATGCAGCCAAGGACCGCAACGGCGGCATTGCCGATCCGAATACGGGGGGAACCACGCTGTTTATCACGCCCGGACTGCAATACGTGACCCAAAAATGGATCGTCGAGGCGGGTGTGCAGATCCCTGTCGTCCAGAACCTCAATGGCACTGCGCTCAAGAGCGATTACGCCTTCACCGCCGGTTTTCGCATCAACTTCTGAAGGTGAATGAGACGTGAGACTTCAGACTGCATTCAAGGCGGGCCGCAATATTCTCGTCGTATTGGCGGTTGTCATCGCAGGCGGTTGGCATGCCTTCATCCCCGCGGCCAAGGAGCCGCCTTACGAGTTCGTGACCACCTGGGGTGAAAAAGGGGGCGCTCCCGGACAATTCAACGATCCGACCGGAATCGCGGTGGCCGGAGAGGAGGTATTCGTCGCCGACTCCCGTAACGGCCGCATCCAGGTGTTCGACCTCGAAGGCCGCTTCAGGCGCCAGATCGGCACACCCGGCCGGGGCCCCGGTGAGCTTGGCCGTCCCATGAATCTCACGGTTCACGAGGGCGATCTTTATGTCGCCGAATACTTCAACGACCGCATCCAGGTTTTCGGCCTTGACGGTACGCCGAAACGGATCATCGGCAAGCCGGGAAGCGGCCCCGGCGAATTCAATGCGCCGGGCGGGGTGGCGGTGACGCCGAACGGCGATTTGCTGGTTGCCGATTTCTACAATCACCGCATTCAGCGCCTCGGGGCTGACGGGGGCTTCGTGCGCCAGTGGGGGACGACGGGCCACATCGGCATGTGGGCGGAAGAGTTCAACTACCCCACGGACGTGGCGCTCGGCCCCGACGGAACCCTTTACGTGGCCGACGGCTACAACGACCGGATCCAGGCGTTCGGCCCCGGCGGGGCTTTTCTTCGCAAATGGGGCGGCCCGTTCGCGATCAACATCTTCGGCCCCTTCAACGGCTGGTTCGCCACGGTGACCAACTTGACCGTCGACAGGAAAGGTCAGGTATTCGCCGCCGACTTTTACAACCACCGCATCCAGAAGTTCGCCGCCGATGGAACGTTTCTCTCCGGTTTCGGCGCCAGGGGCAGCGGGCCGGGCCAGTTCAATCACGCCATTGCGGTGGCGGTGGCGGCCGACGGGACGGTCTTTGCAGCCGATTTCGGCAACAACCGGATAGAAAAATGGCGGCAGGCAAAGTGAGTGATATGCCAATAGCGGGGTCGGTTCTCAGAGGAATGCGCAACCCGTTCCGCAGCCTGTCGCGGGCACTGGCGGTCGTCCTGCTGCTCTCCCTCGTGATCGGCTTTCTGGCCCTCATGGTTCAGGCGACGCTCGCGAGCCGCCAGAAGATCACTGCGATGGAGGGGCGGGTGCGCACGCTCATCGAACTGCGCGAGGCGGGCGCCTTCGGCACCGGCGGATTCGGCGGCGACAAGCCGATCGGAGAGGAGCACTTTTCGGTGGACACGCTTGAGAATGTATTGCGTATCCCGAGTGCGCGGCACCTGGCCCGCGTGGATGAGTACGTCTACAAGCCGGACATCGACCCTTCCAGGCGAAATGCGTACGCGATGGTGATCGGGCTGCATCCGGGTGCGGCGCTGCGGGCGATCGGGGAGGTCGATTACGAGAACGCGAGGATCGTTGCGGGCCGCTCGTTGATCCCGGAGGACGCAAAGGCGCGGGTGGCGGTCGTCGGGCGCCTGTATGCGCAACAGCGCCTCGGAATCGAGGAAACGTCGGGGGCCGCCATCGCGGGCCGCCAGCTTGTGCTCGGAGGGCGACCGTTTCAGGTCATAGGCGTTTATGCCACGGAGAATGACTTCGGCGACAACCACGTGTTCGTCCCGATCGGGACCTTCCGGGACATCTACCACCCGGGCAGGAAGCTCTCCAAAATCTTCGTCACTGTCGATTCCGTCGCCAACGTGGAGACGGTTGTCGCCGATCTCAGGCAGCGGCTGCCCGAGGCCGATGTAGTCACCACCCCCGAGGCGGTCTCAACCGCCCGCACGACGCTGGGAAGCCTTTCGGTGGCAAGCGCGTATGCGGCGGTGCTGTTGTTTGCGATCGGCGCGGTTCTGATCGTGTTCGTAATGATCCTGAGCACGCGCGAACGCATCCGCGAGATCGGCACCCTCAAGGCGATCGGCGCGTCGAACGCCGAGGTGGCCGTCCAGTTTCTTGCCGAGGCGGCCGCCCTGAGCGGCCTGGGCGGGCTTGGCGCCGCCCTGCTGGCGGCCCCGCTGGCCCGGATTCTGAGCCGGGTCCTGGAACTGCCCGTAGCGTTCGACGCACAGGCCATGGCCTTCATCCTGACCGGCTCGATCGCATTCGCGGCGCTCGGGAGTCTCTATCCTGTGATCCGGGGGGTGCGCCTGAGCCCGATCGAAGCCATGCGGAGAATCGGATGAACATGCTGCGGTTTGGGGTCCGCAATCTGTTCAGGAACGTGCCCAGACTCGTCGTGGCGGCGCTTCTGATCGCGTTTCCGTTCTTTCTCCTGCTCGTGATGCACGCGATCGGCGGCGCGGTGGAGCGGCAGACCGACAAACTGAAGCACAACGTCGATAACGCGCTTCAGCTCCGCGCCCGCGGCTCGATGGGCCATGTCAACATGCTGGGCAATGATGACATCCTGCCTCAGCGCGTGTTGAACCAGGTCCAGGGCATCGAGCACGTGGCGAGGGTCGAACCCTATCTTCTTGCCATGACGCCCACGGAGGGCCACAACTTCGCCATGATCGTGGGCGTCAACCCGGGCGACACCAAGCGGCTCGAATCCCACGGCGAGGCCGGGAATCCCAAAATCATCGCAGGGCGGGATCTGACCGAAGCCGACCGGGGCCAAAGGGTGGCGATCATCGGCCAGGGATTCGCCAAGTGGGCGGGAATCACCCCCGGGAATCTCGGCCAGGCGACCCTCACTCTGGATTTGACGAGGACCCATCCGGTCATCTTCGCTTTGACGCGCCCGCCGGCGACCGTCAAGATCGTCGGCATCTACGCCAGCGGCTATGTGTTCGGCGACATGCAGCTGTTCATGCCCCTGGACACCTTCCGCGAGATCTACGACGTTCCCGACGGCCTGTCGTGGCTGTTCGCGACAGCCGACGCGGCGGACCACGTGCCGCAGGTCGAGCGGCAATTGAGAACCCTGCTGGGGGAGGCGGTCGACATCGTCGCGCCGACCAGCGTGGCCGAATTCCAGCGCTCCGCCACCCGCGCGGTGGTGCGCCTTTCGAATGGCGGGATTGTTCTCGCCGCGGCGCTGCTGGTGATCGTGGTGTTTTTCGTGATGCTGCTGGCGGTGCGGGAGCGCGCCTGGGAGATCGGCACCTTCAAGGCGCTGGGCGCGTCCGGCGGCGGCATCGTCACAGCGTTCCTGGCCGAGGCGGTGGCGTTGTGCGGTGTCGGCGCAATGCTTGGGGCTTTGCTCTTCAGCCTGTGGGGCGGAACGCTTGCGCAGCGTGTCTTCGGCGTGGGGGTCGCCCCTTTTCTTCCGGCCCAGTACCGGGATGCGCTGGCCGGCGTGCTCAGCCTGTCTTCCGATCTCGATCCCGCAGCCTGGGGACTCCTCGCGACCGTGTGCCTGCTGGCCGCGCTTGCCGGGAGCGCCTGGGCCGCCCGCCAGATCGTGAGGCTTTCCCCAATGGAGGCAGTTCGGCATGAGTAGCCAGATCGTGACGGACGCCCGAAGCGCGCTGATCGAGCTGCGGGACGTCGCCAAGATTTATCGCAAAGGCCGGGAGGAAGTGCGGGCGCTCGACGGGATCGGCCTTGCCGTGGCCGAAAAGGGCATGGTGGCCATTGTGGGGCCCAGCGGCAGCGGCAAATCTTCCCTGCTCCACATCATCGGCGCAATGGACCGCCCGACAAGGGGCGAGGTCATCGTCGCCGGCGAGCCGCTGAACGCCCGGCCCGAGGCGGGCCTCACCAGCTTCAGACGCAAGACCGTGGGCTTTGTCTTCCAGAGCTTCAATCTCATTCCCAACCTGAGTGCGCTGGAGAATGTCATGCTGCCGATGGAATTCGACGGCGTTGCAGGCGATGAACGCCGGCGGCGCGCCAACCGGTTGCTCGATCGGGTGGGTCTCGCCGCGCGACTCGGGCACCGGCCGCGGGAACTCTCGGGAGGCGAGCAGCAGCGGGTGGCGATCGCCCGGGCGCTCGCCAACAATCCGCCCCTCATCCTGGCGGACGAACCGACCGGGAATCTGGATTCCAGGACCGGGCAGATGATCTATGAGCTGTTGAAGGAGATTGCGGGGGAGCGCACCGTGCTGGTGGTCACCCACGCCGAGGGTCTGGCGCAGATGGCGGATCGGATTCTGCACCTCAAGGACGGCAAGTTGGTCGCGGACGACCCCTCGCAGGGATTGAAAAAACAGCCCGTTGACCGGCCGGGGACGACTGGTTCGGCATAGGAGACTTGCTCTGTGCGGGCGGCTCGCATCAAGAACGGCGGCGAATCGAGCCATTTGCCTGCCCTGAGAGGGAACTTAACAGCCGTGGCTCAGGTCACGGAAAGTGGAGAGAAAGCGGTGATGCCGATCGTGGTAATCGGGGGCGGCAAGGCCGTCACCCCGATGGTTTCCAGACAAGTGAGCAGATCATGAAAGCATCCATGCCCGGAGAAGCGGGACGGCGGTCCGGCGAGGCGAAACCGGCAGGCAGGAGTCTCGCGACAGCGTCGCGCAAGCGAGCGTCAGGGCGGCCCGGTCCCGGAGTTCAGGAAAGCGCAGACTTTACGATCGGCAAGGTCGCCCGGCTTGCCCAGGTCAGCGTCGACGCCATCCGTTTTTACGAAAAGGAGGGTCTGCTGAGGCCGGCCCGGAAAAGCGGCGCCGGGTATCGGCTTTACAACCGGGATGCGGTGCGTCGCCTCAATTTCATCAAGCATGCGCAGGACTGCGGCCTGGCGCTGGCGGAGATCCGCGGCTTGCTCGAGCTCAGGAATCGGGACGACTCCTGCTGCAACGACGTGCGCGGCCTCGCGATCCGGAAGAAGCTGCAACTGGAAGGCAGGATCAAGACCCTCAAGGCGATGTCACAGGCCTTGAGTGAGCTGATCGATGTTTGTTCCGGAGGCAGAAAGCCGCTCGATGAATGCCCGATTCTCGCCGCCTTGGAAGCCAGCATGGCAAAGCACCGCCAATGAGCATCCTGGTCGAGGTCTTTTCCACCCCCGGCTGCGGCAAGTGCGCCCGGGCCCGGGATCCTTTGAAATCCGTAGCGGGGAAGTTCGGGCACGATAAAGTGATCTGGCGCGAGGTGAATATCCTGGAGGAAATGGACTACGCGGTGGCGCTCGGGATCATGAGTCCGCCGGCGATTGCGATTGACGGGCAACTGGTATTTTCGGCTCTCCCCGGCGTGGACAGGTTCCGCAGGGAATTGATTCGCCGTCTCGGCAGGCGAGGTTGAGAGATGGATATCGGCGCATTGACCCAATTGCTGGAGCAGGCGGGCATTGCCTCCATCGGGGTCGGGTTTCTCATGGGCTTCGTGTTCAGCTTCAATCCGGTGGCGCTGGCGGCGATTCCGGTGTCGCTTGCCTACGTGACCAAGGCCCATGAGACCAAAAAAGCCGTGCTGTTCGGCGCCATGTTCATTCTCGGCATGATCGTCACGCACCTGGCGCTGGGAGTCGCCGCGGGTTTCGGCGGCAGCGGGCTGCAGCGCATCATGGGGCGTGAGTGGGGCCTGGTGCTGGGGCCGCTCCTGATTCTGCTCGGCCTCGCGTGGCCGGGCTGGGTGAAAATCCCCCTGCCTTCCTTTGCGCTGCGCGCCAGGCGGGCCACTGGTTCATGGGGTGCTTTTGCTCTCGGCGCACCGTTTTCCGTCGCCATTTGCCCGAGCTGCACGCCCGCGCTCCTGATCATGCTGGGGGTCGTGGCGGGCGTCGGCTCGCCCCTGTTCGGGGCGGCCCTGCTGCTGGCTTTCGCCCTGGGACGGGCGGCGCCCATCGCCCTCGGCGCCTGGGCGGTGGGCTGGCTGGAGGGCCTCAGGGCGCTTGGCCGCTATCAGAGGGCGTTCGAAGTGGCCGGAGGCGTCACGTTGATCCTGTCCGGCCTTTACATGCTGAATGCCTATCTGTTCCTGCTTCCCGCGCTTGCTTGATGACGTGGTGGATTGCCGGCATGAAGAGGATGATGCAAGGACTGATCCTGTAAGGAAACATGGCGTTGTCCCGACCCATGCGGGTTGCGGCGCGCGCCGGCAGGCCGGTCGCCTCGAAACCCTTGAGGAGAACACCCCGTGGTCAGCAAATTCGACGCCATCGTCATCGGCACCGGCCAGGCCGGGCCGTCGCTCGCCGCCCGCCTGACCCAGTCGGGCCTGAAGACCGCCATCGTCGAGCGCAAGCTGTTCGGCGGCACCTGCGTCAACGTCGGCTGCATTCCCACCAAGACCCTGGTGGCGAGCGCCCGGGCCGCCCACGTGGCGCGCCGCGCCGCCGATTACGGCGTCATGATCGGCGGTCCGCTGCGGGTCGACATGAAGACGGTCAAGGCCCGCAAGGACGCGGTGGTCCGGCAATCCAATGAAGGTGTCACCAGGTGGCTCAGGAACATGCCGAACCTGTCGGTCTACGAAGGCCACGCGCGCTTCGAGGGTCCGCATGCGGTCCGGGTCAACGGCGAGCTGCTGCAGGCCGACAGGATTTTCATCAACGTCGGGACCCGGGCCCATGTTCCCGACATGCCGGGGATCCGGGACGTGCCGTTTCTCACCAATTCCGGGATGATGGAGGTGGACTTTCTTCCCGAGCATCTGGTCATCGTGGGCGGCAGCTACGTGGGGCTGGAATTCGCCCAGATGTACCGGCGCTTCGGCAGCCGGGTCACGGTCGTCGAGGCGAAACCGCGGCTGGTGGCGCGCGAGGACGAGGAGGTCTCGGCGGCGGTGCCGGCGGTCCTCGAAAAGGAAGGCGTCGAAGTGCGCCTCAACGCCCAGTGCATGAGCGCAAGCCGGCGCGGCAACGGGGTGGCAGTCGGGCTCAGCTGCGGCGACGGCGCCGAGGAGGTCCTGGGCTCGCACCTTCTGATCGCGGTGGGGCGGGTGCCCAACACCCGGGACCTCGGCCTGGACCAGGCGGGTGTGCAGACCGACGGGCGGGGATATATCGTGGTGGATGGGGAGCTTCGCACCAGTGTGCCGGGGATCTGGGCCCTGGGGGACGTGAACGGCCGGGGCGCTTTCACGCATACCGCCTACAACGACTACGAAATCGTCGCCGCGAACCTGCTCGACGGCGACCGGCGGCGGGTGGAGGACCGCATCACCGCCTATGCGCTTTACATCGATCCGCCGCTGGCCCGCGCCGGCATGACCGAGGCGGAAGTGCGCGCATCGGGCCGCAAGGCGTTGATCGGCAGGATGATGATGGCGCGCGTGGGCCGGGCCCGCGAGCGCGGCGAAACCGAGGGCTTCATGAAAATTCTGGTGGACGCGGAGACCAGGAGAATACTCGGCGCCGCGCTGCTGGGCATCGAGGCCGACGAGGCCATCCATTCCATTCTCGACGTGATGTACGCCGGCGCCCCGTACTCGGTGATACAGCGGGCGGTCCACATCCATCCCACCGTGACCGAGCTGATCCCGACCCTGCTGGGCGACCTCAAGCCCCTGGAGTAGAGCGGCTCCTGCGCGCTGACAAGATCCGGCGCGGCCGATCAGAGCAGGACCAGCCGCGCAGCGACCGATTCGTATGGCGCGTACTCCGCGCACCTTCCGTCGCGATAGGGCGCCTCGATCCAGCCCTGTCCGTGTCTCATGACCGGAACCAGGTAGCGGATGCAGTTGCCGCGATACGGGCAGATTTCGGGTTCCCCCAGTTCAAGCGTGCTGTCGTGCAGCAGGCCGTTGCATTTCGTCATTGTTTCCATGACTGTGCTCCTCAGGCGCAGCTCGCCGACAGGATCGAACGGGTGACCGTGAAGCGCGCGCCGTTGGCTGCCAGGAATTTCTGCTGGACGACGTAAGCCTCCCGGTCGAGCTTGAGGCCGCTCTCGCAATCGCCGGCATGGTCCCGTTTTCCCGCCGACCACTGCAGATAGCGGACGAACTCGCGCACCACGATCGACGCATCGGCGACGTTGGCGTCGGGGCTGAGCCGGTCGTCGAGAAAAACCCGGGTTCCGCCGGCCTCCGGATACCACGCCAACGTCTGGCAGGGCGTGGCGTGGCAGGCCTTCTGCTCGAGCGCCGAGCTCGACACCGTCACCACTTCCAGGGGAAGCGCAGGCGGCTGATAGCCGGACAGCGCAACCGCCCACGTCAGCAGAACCGAATAGATCTCGCTCATGTCGTGCTCCGTTATCCGGCGAACCCGGTCGGCGGATTCGCCTTTCCGTTCTCTTACCCAACTGGACCGGGAATACCGGCGGGAGCTGACAGGAGCGATTCGATGGTGCGCGGCAACAACGGAATGCGGCAACTGCGTTACGATCGACGGTCGGCGCGGCACACGTCGCCGCTGCAGTCCACCGTGATCATCGAGCCGCGGATCGCGCGTATCGTCAGCAGGACCGAAGCGATTCCTGCGATCAGGGACAGATACATCCCAAGGGCGTCGGGCGAGAACGTGGGAATGCCCTTCAGGATCAAGGTGTCGTTTCCGCCCGGTATCACCGCGCCGCCCATACCCATCATCAGCCCGCCCGCCAGGTGGCGCAGCCCTTCCCGGAACGGCCGCGAGCGCAGCCGGATGCGGCTCCGCTGCCATGAGGACAGCAGCATGCCGAGAAACAGCGCGAGAAGCAGCCATCCCTGGTGGGCCGAGGGGGCGCCTTCCCTTCCGAGCAGGAACGCCGCAGCGCCCCGCAAGGTATTGGTATAGGTCCAGGAGTCGTTCAGGCTGTACAGGAATCCGCCGCTCGCGCCGATCACGAGCGCCGCCGCTGAAAGGCGGTAGGGATCGGCGCCGACAATCTGCCGGAGACCGGCGTTCCTCGGTCGCGCGCGCCACAGCTGCGCAAGTTCCCAGGCGCCCCAGAGCCAGAGCAGCCCCAGCGCCACGGGTGTCCAGCCCCCGGGCTCCGGCCCGGCGCCGGTCGCCGACGGACCGGGCGCGATACCGAACGCGGGTGCAAACTCCATCCAGGCGGCTGCGCCTGCCCCATATCCGCCAAGGGCTGCAAGCATCCAGACCTCGCCGTCCGCGAGGCGCTGCAGGGTGGAGAAGGAACAGCCGCCGTTGACCGCCGCGCCGGCGCCGAACAGGAAGCCGCCGGCGAGGGCCGCCAGGGTGGGTGCATGGGACTGAAACGCCGGTCCCCGCCCCGGCGAAAGCGACATGATGGCGAGCGAGACCGCCATCACCCACAGCACGGTCTTGGCGAAGCTCCACAGGAGATAGGCGCGGCGCGTGCTGAGAATCTCGGCGACGGCGCGGACCGTGCACAGGCTGGCCCGGTGCGACGCGAAACCGAGAAACGCCACCAGAAAAAGCGACACCGTGAAGATCGGATAGGTCATGGCAGAGGGTGCGCCGTTCGGTGACTTCCGCCCGACTCCAGGGATGTTCCCATGGCATGGCGGCGCCGGGGGGTGCCGCGGGTCCTATCGGACGTTCCGCGTAGCGCACCACGGGCGCGTTTTTTCCCCGGATCCAATTCAGGATTTCCCGCCCGGCGCGCCGGATGGAGGCCGTTTCCTCAACTTCCTGATGGCGACCGGCGCCAGGACGAAGATTCCCAGCAGTCCCAGACGCAGCGCGATCTGGGTGGGCAGAAGCTCGCCGTTGGCCTCGATGCTGCCCAGCGATTCGCCCATGCTCGCGAACAGGAAGGAGCCGGGGAATATCCCCAGGGCGGTGGCCGCGACAAAAACGCGGCCTCTCAACGGCGTGAGCCCCGAAGCCAGGTTGACCAGCCAGAACGGGAACAGGGGCACGAGCCGCAGCGAAAGCAGGTAATAAAACCCGTTCTCGGCAATTCCCGCGATGATTTTTCTGGTGCGCGCACCGGCATGCGCCATGACCGAATCGTAGAATACGTAGCGCGCCGCGCCGAAGGCGATGGCGGCGCCCAGGGTGGCGCAGGCCACGATCATCGCGGTGGCGACCGGGGCGCCAAAAGCGTAGCCCGCCGCGAGGGAGAGCAGGGTGGCGATCGGCAGACTGAGTGCGACGGCCGCCACGTAGGCCGCGGCCATGGCGAGCAGCATGTACCAGTAGTGGCGTTCGACGTAGGCAAGCAGGTAGGCGCGGTTTTCCTTCAGCGCGGCGAGGGTGAACTGGCGCTGTCCCTCCAGCGCGAAGAACGCGATCACCCCTCCGGCAAAGATGAGCACGATGGCGAGCTTGCGCCAGTTCCCGGGAGCCTTGCCGGCGGTGGCCATCAGCGGCTCCTCATCCGGAAGACCGCCCCGGGCGGGTGTGCGTCAGCCGGTTGAGCAGGACCTGGCCCGACTCCGCCACCACCTGCATTTTTTCCTCGAGGACCGCCATCTCCTTCAGAAAATGCGTAAATCCGTGAACCTCTCCGGACAGACCGAGCAGCACCTCGCCCGATCGATCGAAACGCCGGGAGATATCCTCGGCCTCCCGGATCGCCGTCTCGAAACGGTCGGAAATCCCGCGCAATTTCTGCGCCATCTCCTCCGGCAGGCGATTATCCGCCCCGAGGTCGTTCAGTGTCGAGACAATGGCGTCGATGCTGCCGGAACCGCCCTGGGGAAAGTCCGAGCCTTCCTTATGTCCATCAAACGAGCGCCTGATCGCCCCTTGGACGGAATCATGGATCTTCGCGAACTGCTCGTTCATCTGGTCGCTCACCTGATTCAGGCGATGACCTACGGCGACCATCCTGGTCAGGATTTCGTCCAGATCCTCCACGATGTGGACGATCCGGTCCAGGAAATGATTCAGGTCGAGGGCCAGCTCGCCGAATTCATCGTGGGATTTGATCGTCGCCCGGTGGGACAGATCGATGACTCCCTTCGCCAGGGTTGAAACCGTGGAACGCAGCGTAAGCAGCGGCTCCATCCGTATTTTCAGCAACAGGAACAGCACGATCGTGTGGGTGATGATGTTGACCGCCCACAGCATGGAGGTCAATCGGACCTCGGCCCACCAGGCCGTCAATTTGGTGGAGAGGTAGTTTCTGACCGTGACGGTTCCAAGCACATCGCCGATCCTGGCGTGAATGTGGCAATTCAGGCAGAACTGCTCCGCCGCCAGGGCCACGGTGGACTCGTTATGCCTCCCGGACGCCCACTGCGGGGCGATCCCCTGCGGCTCCATGTTGAATCTGGCCTTGATGGAACTGACGGTCACCTCCGCGGGAACGATGGCGATAGCCAATCCCAGCTCTTCATAATTCCGCTTCAGAATGGGGTAAACGGTCCGGGCGGCTACCGGCCCGCCGGAATTGAGCATGATCGATTTCACGTCCGAAGCGAGCTGCTTTGCCGTGACGCCCACCATGACCCGGTCATGATTTTCGAATTCGTAGAGCACCACCAGGAATCGCAGCCCCAGCTCGACCCCCGTGACCACGATCAGGAGCAGGAAAAAGTCCCGGATCATGCGCACCACAAAGGATTGGTCGAATCTTCCAATCTTCGAGGACTGCATTACTCTCCCTTTTAGCCCGGGGCGCCCGGTCCGGCGGGTTGTGGCGCCCGGCGGCAAAGCCGGCCGGGGTCGCGCGCCGGGACTTCGGGTGGCGAGCCGGCGCGGCGCCGCATTCAGCCCACGTGCTCGCCGCCGATCTGGAGAAATTCCTTGCGCAGGTCGATCGTCGAGCGATTGCCGATGTGCTCGAAGTTGCGGGCCAGCCACTCGCCCGCGGTGGCGCGGCCGCGGTCGCGCAGCATGGTGAGAAACGGCCAGTCGTAGGCAAACTTGGTCGCGACCGACAGGTCGGAGAGCGCGGCATCGGCCCGGATCGAGTGCACCAGCACGTACTTGAGGCGGTCGCGGTATTCGTCCTTCAGCCACCCCTCGTCCAGCAGCTTGTGGACGAACGCAATCGCGCGCATCTCCTTCAGCAGCGAGGAGTTGAAGCTGATCTCGTTGATGCGGTTGAAAATCTCGTTGGGGAGCGTCGGCGGCGCGGGGCGTTCGACCGGATTGATGTGCACGATCACGATGTCGCGCGCATCGGTGTTGTAGAAGAACGGAAACAGCGACGGATTGCCCATGTAGCCGCCGTCCCAATAGTGCTCGCCCCCGATTTCGACGGCCTGGAACAGATGCGGCAGGCAGGCCGAGGCCATCACCACGTCGGCGCTGATTTCCGGCGTGTTGAACACGCGGACCTTGCCGGTGCGCACGTTGGTGGCGCTCAGAAAAAGCTTGGTGTTCTGGCAGCCGTTGAGTTCGCCGAAATCGACGTGCTGCTCGAGGACCTCGCGCAGCGGGTTGAAATTGAGCGGGTTCAACTGGTACGGCGACCAGGCGCGCGTCACCAGCTTGAACGCCTCGAACGCCGGGGAGTGCTCCATGTTCCAGCCGAACAGGAACTGTTCCCAGGGCAGGCGCCGGACCGGGCTGTAGCGCTGGCCGGCGTCGGACACGTCCTTCCAGAAAGCGGCGAGCGCGCGGCGTGCGCCGTCGACGCCGCCGGTGAGCCGGCCGTAGGCGTAGACCACCGCGTTCATGGAGCCGGCGCTGGTGCCGGACAAACCCTCGACCTCGATGCGCCCGTCCTCCAGCAGCCGGTCGAGCACTCCCCACGCGAAGGCGCCGTGCGCGCCCCCGCCCTGGAGCGCCAGATTGACGCGCCTGGCGCCGTGAATCACGCCGTTCATCCCGCAGTCCGCGGATGGTTTCCTGCGCCGCGGTCCGGTCTTCCGCCTGCTCATGATGGTTCCCCCGCGATTGCCCGGGAGATCGCGTGTCGCCGCGCCCGGACCTGGAAAGGGTTGCCAATCGCGCGAGCGCGGGGCGGCGTGGGTTTGCCGGTCAGGGTCATTTTCCCTCCTCAGTGCGCGGTCCAGCCGCCGTCGATCGGCAGCGCGGTTCCGGTCATTGATGCGGCCGCGCCGGAGCACAGGAACGCCGTGAGCTCGGCCACTTCATCGATGCCGACGAACTGCTTGGTCGGCTGCGCGGCGAGCAGCACGTCGCGGCGCACCGCCTCCTCGCTGATGCCGCGCGCTTTCGCGGTGTCCGGGATTTGCTTCTCCACCAGCGGCGTCAGCACGTAGCCGGGGCAGATCGCGTTGACCGTGATGCCCTGTTCCGCCACTTCGAGCGCGACGCTCTTGGTCAGCCCCAGCAGGCCGTGCTTGGCGGCGACGTAGGCGGACTTGAAGGGCGAAGCCACCAGGCCGTGCGCCGAGGCGATGTTGACGATGCGGCCCCAGCCCTTTTTCTTCATGCCGGGCAGCGCGAGCCGCGTGGTGTGAAACGCCGAGGTGAGATTGATGGCGAGGATGGCGTCCCACTTGTCCGACGGGAATTCGTCGACGGGCGCGACATGCTGGATGCCGGCGTTGTTGACCAGAATGTCTATCGCGCCAAACCTTTCCAGGACATCGGCAAACATGGCCTCGATGTCGCCGGTGCGGCCCATGTCGGCGCCGTGGAATGCCACCTCAACGCCATGGTCCGCGGCAAGGCGTGCCCGAAGCTTTTCGGTCTGCGTCGGATCGCCGGACAACCCGTTGATGACGAGATTGGCGCCGCGTCCGGCGAGGACCTCGGCGACGCCGAGGCCGATGCCGCTGGTCGAGCCGGTGACCAGCGCGGTTTTTCCCTGAAACATGGCATGATCCTTTGAGATGAATTGTCGGTACTCTTGGTCGGCTCGACGTAAAATACCTTACACCGATTGGGGAATTGGAATCGCGGGCGGCCGATCGCTCGCCGGGGGAATCGCTTGAACCCGCGCGGCCCGGCGAGGAAAAAGCGCGTATCAGACGCGCCGCTCATGCCGGCAGAACCGCTGGGGCGGAACGCCGAGCGCAGCGTTGAACTTGCTGGAGAGGTTCTGGAACGCGATGAGGGCGGTCAACTCGATGACGGCGTCCGCGTCGAAGTGCTCCCGCAGCCTGGCCATTGTCGCCGCGTCCATCCTGCCGCTGGAACGGGTCACCGCCTCGACGTAGGCGAGGGCCGCCCTTTCGCGGTCGTTAAAAAATGGCGACCGCTCGAAATCCTTCAGGGCGTCGAGCTTCGCCTGCGGAACATGGCGTTCCAGCGCGACCGCGGAGTTGAGATCGACGCAGAACTCGCACCAGTTGATCTGGGACACGCGCACCGTCAGCAGGGAGCGCAATCCAGGCTCGATCGGCGATGAGCTGCGATCCAGAGCGCGGTAGAGCAGGGTCAGCGCAAGAAATGCCCTGGGGGTCCGCCCCCACAGCCGCGCGGACTCGAGTTCGGACCCGTAGCGCCGCCGCTGGAGCGCAAAGATCAGGCGTACATACCAGGGATAGTCCCTGGGAGCGGAGGTCAATAGGGGCGTCATGGCGTTCACCGTGTCACGAAGCGGCTGAATCTTTCAAGGCCGCGGGCGGCCGGATGCAGGTCGTCCGCCCGGAGCGCGGGCAGTCGGCGCCGCGGCGTGGTTGAGGCCGGGGTGACGATCGAAATCCGGTCCATGCCGCGGAGGCCCTCAATCCGCGATTCCCGGAATTCTTGCTTCGGCGGGCGCCAGTTCAGCGCGGCCGTGACGCCGGCCCACCCACCATTTCATCAGGACAAACAGCAGCACCGCGCCTGCCGCAAGATAGAAAAACAACTCCCTGGAATTTTCGATCTGGCCGGCGATGGCGGGAATCTCCCGCGCGAACACGATCCCCGTGGTCACGCCCAGGCTCGCCCACAGGACGGCTCCGATACCGTCGAACAGCAGGAAGGACCGGTAGGGCACGCCCGACATTCCGGCCATGGGCGCGGCAAAGGTCCGGAAACCGGGGATGAACCGGGCGTAGATCAGGGACGGCGCGCCGAACCGGCGCAGGTTGTACTCGGTCCTTTCCACGCATCCTCCGGAGCCGAAGCTGACCTTGCAGTACAGCCTGACGAAGCGCCTCGAGCCCCAGCGCCCGGCGAAAAACCACACGCTGTCGCTCACCACCGCGCCGGCGGCCGCGGCCAGAACCGCCGCAGCAAACCCAAAGTTCCCCTTTTCGACCATGTGTCCGGTCAGGATCAGCACCAGCTCCCCCGGAATCGGGACTCCGGCGTTGTCGAGCATGACCCCGACGAACACGGAGGCATAGCCGAAGCGCAGGAAAAGGGCGAATAGCTGGCTGGTGATGTCGTTCATCGGATGCGGGTGCCGGCCGCTCCCATTGCCGCTGGCAGCGAGCGGGTCCGGTCCGCGGCCGGTTGCGGCTCATCGTACATATACTCGCGCGTCCACCGCAGCGTCTCCATTCCGGTGCCCCCGGTCTTGGCGGCGAGCACCTGATGCACCGATACCCAGCCCTGTTCGAAGGCGTAGGCGCAGCCGGCCAGATAGACCAGCCAGACGCGATAGCGGCGGTCTCCCACCAGGTCCTTGGCCCGATCGGCGTGGCTTTCCAGCCGGGTGAACCAGTGCATGAGGGTCCGGGAATAATGCGGCCGCAGCGATTCGACATCGGTCACTTCGAGGTCGCGGCAGGCCATCTGCCGGATGGCGAGGCTCAGGTGGGGCAGCTCCCCGTGGGGGAACACGTAGCGGTCGATGAATTCCCCGGCCCCCAGGCCGACTTCCCTGCTGTCGGGATCCATGGCGGTGATGCCGTGATTGAGGACCAGCCCGCCCTTGCGCAGGAGGCGGTGGATCGCTCCAAAATAGACCGGCAGGTTTTTGAGCCCCACGTGCTCGAACATGCCCACGCTGGCGATCTTGTCGAAGCTTTCGTCGCCGGGGATGTCCCGGTAATCCTGGAGCAGCACCCGGCAGCGCTGCCCCAGTCCCTCGGACTCGATCCGCGCGGCGGCGTACTGATGCTGGCTGCGGCTCAGCGTAACGCCGGTCGCATCCACACCGTAATGGCGCGCCGCCCAGCAAATCAGCCCGCCCCAGCCGCAGCCGATGTCGAGAAGGCGCTCTCCCGGCCGCAGCATGAGCTTGCGGCAGATGTAGTCGAGCTTCTGCTCTTGGGCGGTGTCGAGGTCCTCCCCGCCGGCCCTGAAGTAAGCGCAGGAGTAAACCATGTTGCGGTCGAGCCACAGGCGGTAGAAATCGTCCGAGACGTCGTAATGGTATTCGATGGCGCCGGCGTCGCTGCGGCGGCTATGACGCCCCGGGCGGCGCAAAAAGCGGGATAGTGGAAATTGCGCCGGACGGTGCCGGCTCAGGGCCTCTCCGATGCGGATCACCTCGCGGATCGGTCCCTCCACCTCCAGGTGCCCTTCGACAAACGCCTTGCCGAGCCAGGCCAGGTTGGGCATGAGCAGATAGATCGCGGCGGAGGGCCTGGTCACCCGCACGGTCACCGCAGGTTCGGGCGCCAGATCGATGAGATGCCCGTTCCAGAGCTTGATGCGCAGGGGAATCGAAGCTGCGGCTCTCAGGTTTTCCGCCAGCCGTCGGAGTTGTGCCTCGAAAAACATGCCGGATCCTCCACTAGCAGCCTGTCGCCGGGGCTGGTTGACGTTTCCCCGGAATGGATCGCGCAGCCGGCAATCCTAATGAAGGAGACCGAAAAAGACGGCAAACCTGACCCGGGCGCAGGAAATTTTTTGCGCGGATCGCCCCGGAAACCGGATTCAGCAACAACCTGACGGCCCACAGGCCGGGCCATGACCGGCGCCCTTGGTGACCGACGCGGGGCGGCGGGTGCCGGGCGGCGCGCACCAGGCCCTGGGCTCCCCCGGGACCAGCGGCGCGATGCCGATGAAATCGTTCTTGTAGGGCCCTTCGGTGAGCAGCCGGAAAGTGCGCTCGCATACCGCGATGCGCTCGCCGCGGGGATAGACGTGGTTCTCGTCGTCGCGCGTTTCGGCGTAGGGCCCGCGGTAGATCACCGCGTGCCCCCGGTCCAGGCACGCGGCGCCTTCGCCCTTGACGGCGGTGACCGTCACCGAGCGGAACTCGATTCCCTCCACCACGCGCCACGGCTTGTGGTCCCATTTGTCGATGGAAACCGCCACGAAGCCGGAATCGGCGAAGGCCCGCAGAAATTCCGTTTCCACGAAGGCGCCGGAGATGCAGCCGCTCCACAACTCCGGATTGCTCTTCAGGTGCCCGGGCACCGGCTCGTCGGCCACGATGTCCGAAATCGCCACCCGGCCGCCGGGTTTCAGCACGCGGAAAATCTCCCGGATCACCCGGGTCTTGTCTTTTTCATCCACCAGGTTGAGCACGCAGTTGGAGATGACGAGGTCGACGCAGCCGTCGGCGATGAGAGGCGCGTTGCGTCGTTGTTCATCCTGCCATGCCTTGAGAGACGCCAGATCGGCGGCAGTGCGCACCGGGCGGTCGGCCAGCCACGCTTCCATCGCCGCCACGTCCAGCGCCAGGTCCTGGATGTAGCCCTTGAGGAAGGCCACGTGGTGGCCGCCCAGCCTGCGCGCCATTTCCCGCTGGTACTTGCGGGCCACCGCCAGCATCTCGTCGTTCATGTCGACCCCGATCACCCGTCCTCGGGGTCCCGCCAGTTGCGCCGCCATGTAGCAGATCTTGCCGGCGCCGGAGCCCAGGTCGAGCACCACGTCGCCTGGCCGGACGTAGGCCGAAGGATCGCCGCAGCCGTAGTCTTTTTCGATGACTTCCCGGGGCAGGGCCGCGAGCAGCCGCGGATCGTAGCTCACCGGACAGCAAAGCTCGGGCTCGGTTTCCCGCGCCCCCATGGCGTAGCGGTCGTAAACGGCCTTCTGCATGGATTGCGTCATCGACTTTCTCCTTCAAGTGTCGTGGTAGTCAAAGCCCCTGAACAACTGCTGCCTTCGCCCGCGGTGCAGCCGTAGCAGTGGTCCGCCACCGCGATGGGATTGCCGGCGAGATCCACGCCGCTCAGGCTGGAAATGTGGACGCCGCCGCGCCCCGGCTGCGCCAGCGGCATCCCCAGCATCTGGTTGAAATCGCAGTCGTAGACGTAGCCCCGCCAATCCACGCTGAGGAGGCTGCGGCACATCACGCCGTCCAGGTTATCGGGGCGGTACGACTGGCGCAGGAGGTCCATGTAGCCGTTGAACTGCCCCTTCGAGATGAGCGTGCTGCCGAAGCGCTGGATCGGCATGTTGGTGAGGGTAAGCAGGTTGTTGAACACGATTCCGTAGCGCTCCCGCAGTTCTTTCTTGTAGCTCTCCTCCAGTTTCTTCTGGCTCGGGGGGAGCGCGGGGCCCTGCGGGTTGTAGACCAGGTTCAGGACCAGGCCCGAATCCGGCCACCCGTAGCCCAGGACGTTGAGATGCTTGATGGCCTGGAGGCTCCTGTAAAAAACGCCGGCGCCGCGCTGCGTGTCCACGTTTTCCCTGATATAGCAGGGAAGCGAAGCCGTCACCGTCACCCCGTTATCGGCAAGAAACGCGGCGAGGCCTTCCTGTCCCGGTTCGAGAAGAATCGTGAGATTGCAGCGGTCGATCACTTCGATGCCCAGGGCGCGGGCGTCGTGCACCAGGCTGCCGAAATTGGGGTTGAGCTCGGGCGCGCCGCCGGTCAAGTCGAGCCGCTTGACGCCGGAGTTCCGCAAAAAACCGACGACGGCCGAGCAGGTTTCCGCATCCATTTCCTCCTTGCGCGTGGGACCCGCGTTCACGTGGCAGTGGAGACAGCTCTGGTTGCAGCGGTAGCCGAGATTCACCTGAAGCGTTTCCAGCCTGCGGCGGCGAATCGGCGGAAAATCGGTGGCGGCAAGCAGGGGTAGCGTGGCGTGCATGCTCAAACTCCCGTGAGGCGAATCGCGTAGTAGCCGGCGGCCGATAACACGGCGGCCGAAGGAAAAGTCACTACCCAGCCGAGGAGCACCATCTTCAGCGCGTCGGCGCCGTTCGGCGCCGCGTCCCGGGCGAGACGCACGCCCATCAGGCTGCCGGTGGCCACGTGAGTGGTGGAGACCGGAAGCCCCAGCGGCGATGCCGCCAGTACCAGCGCCGCAGTGGAGGCATTGGCGAAAAGCCCGGTCCGGTGGTCGAGACGGGTGATCCCGTTCGACAGCAGAGAGAGCACCCGGTACCCGCCGATGAGGCTTCCGAGGCCCATGGCCACGGTCACCGCGGCGATCACCGAGGGAGGCGAAAGGGAAAGGCCGCTTGGCGCAAAAGCCAGGGTGAGGATCAGGAAGGCCGCGATTTTCGGCGTATCGTTCAGGGCCCGCGCGAAGCTGGTGATCCCGCTGCTCAGCCAATGCAGCCCGATCCAGAGACGCCGCGCCAACCGACTCGATTGCCGGGGCTGCGCCGCGCAGACGAAGGGGTCGCGCTGCCAGTCCTCATGGGCGCAGCAGCCGGGCCGCCACGCCGGCACTTTGCTCGACACCCAGCGCGCCGCCAGCAACAGGCACCAGCAAACCGCGATGGCCACAAGCGGGCTCACCAGGAGCGGAAGCAGCGCCTTGTCGGCGAGCACGGCATAGTCCAGTCCATGGACGCCCCGGCTGATCAGCGCCGCTCCCACGGCGCTCCCGAGCAAGGCATGGGTGGTGGACACCGGCAGGCCCAGCCGGTTGGCGGCGAGCACCCACAGCATTGCGCCCCCGACCACGGCGAGAACCAGGGCGAAACCGGCGGAGGCGCCGCCGAGCAGGCCGTTGGCGAAGGTCTGCACCATTGCGCCGCCCCACAGGATGGACGCGAAACCGCCCGCCACGGTCCAGACGGTCCCCCAAAGCACGGCGTGTTTGGCTTCGGCCACGTTGCTCCCGGCCAGCGAGGCCACCGGCTTCCCGATGTCGTTTGCGCCGTTGACGTAGGCCAGGAGCGCGGTGAATCCAAAAATCAACAGCATTTCCATTTCGGAATCCGGTTTCTCGTGGGTTTCCGGCAATTCGCCTGCCGAGCCGCGGCGGGGCAATCGCCGCAACTGTTCGTCGGCGATGAAGTCGGTTCCTTACACCGTCGCCGGAAAGGCAGGCAGGCCGCAGAAGTGCTCGACGTTTTCGGCACCTTCCGGGGTGAAGGCGGCGTCGAGCGGGATTTCCTTGCGGCACCCGCAGCAGTTAGTGGTGGCGGGGTCGTTTGCGCTCATGGTGTCACTCCTCCATCGGGTGACGAAACCGACAAACGCCTCAGCCGGCATCGGCCTGGCGAACAGGAAGCCCTGCACCGCGTCGCAGTCCAGTTGCCGTAACTGCGCGAGACTGGCGGGGGTCTCCACCCCTTCGGCTACGACATCCATGCCCAGCCCATGCGCGAGCTGGATCACGGTGCGCACGCCGACAATCGGCTGGTAGTGAAGCTCAAGCTGTCCGCGCTCGGCCGCCTGCGCCAGTTGTGTCGCAGTCAATTCGGCCGATTGGGAGGCGCTCATGAGCTTCCCCTGAAGGTCCGTAGCGCTCGCGTCAGGGAAAGGGCGAACAATCCCGTCAGCGCCAGACCCGCGATGGCCCAATGCTCACCGATGAAGGCGCCGGCCGTCGTGCCGGCGAGCACGATGGCGAGCAAGGGCAGATGACAAGGGCAGGTCAGCGCCGCGAGCGCACTCCACAGGTAGCCTGCGAATGGCTTGCGCGTCTCGGGGCTCATGCGTTGCGAATGGTTCATGGCGACCGCTCCGAAGTACTGCGCGCCAGTTCCGCCAACTGCGCCTCAAGCGCCATCAATGATTGGCGCCGGCGCTCGACGGACTGGCGCAGGTCGGCGAGGCATTCCGCCGCCGCGGCGCCGTCTTCGGCATCCCACGCTCGGCACAGCCGCGTCAGCGTGCCGAGACCGATACCGGCCTCGAAGGCGGCCCGCACAAAGCACAGCCGCTGCAATGCCTGAGTGTCGTAGAGGCCGTACCCGCTCTCCGTGCGCTGCGCGGGATGCAGCAGGCCGCGCAGCACGTAGTCGCGCACGACATGAACGCTGACACCGGCATCGCTGGCCAGCTTGGAGATGGTGTAGGCGTCCATCGGGCACCTCCTTCGCGCTTATCCCGCGCAGCAAGAAAGCTGCTTCACGTCCTTGCTGAAGGTCTGCGCCGCGAGCTTCAACCCCTCGACCATGGTCAGGTACGGGAACAACTGATCGGCCAGATCCTGCACCGTCATCCGGGCGCGAATGGCGATGGCTGCGGTTTGAATGATTTCGCCCGCTTCCGGGGTCACCGCTTGCACGCCCAACAGCCGGCCGGAACCCGCCTCGGCCACGAGCTTGATGAAGCCGCGCGTGTCGAAGTTCGCCAGTGCGCGCGGCACGTTGTCGAGCGTCAGCGTGCGGCTGTCGGTTTCGATCCCGGCGCAGCGTGCCTGCTCTTCGCTGTAGCCCACGGTAGCGACCTGCGGGTCGGTGAACACCACCGCCGGCATCGCGGTCAGATCGAGGGCGGCGTCGCCTCCAGTCATGTTGATCGCCGCACGGGTGCCGGCCGCCGCCGCCACGTAGACGAATTGCGGCTGGTCGGTGCAGTCGCCGGCGGCGTAGACGTGTGGGCTACTCGTACGCATGCCTCGGTCGATGACGACAGCACCTTGCGCATTGACGGCCACACCCGCCGATTCGAGCGCCAGCCCGCGCGTATTGGGCGAGCGGCCGGTGGCGATCAGCAGTTTGTCGGCGCGCAACTCACCGCGTCCGGTCGTAAGCACGAATTCGCCCCCCGCATGGGCGACTTGGCTGGCCTGCGTGTGATCCAGGACCTCGATGCCTTCGGCGCGGAAAGCAGCCGTGAGCGCCTCGCCAATGGCCGGGTCCTCGCGGAAGAACAGCGAGCTGCGCGCCAGGATCGTCACCTGGCTGCCGAGCCGGGCGAAGGCCTGCGCCAGTTCCACCGCGACTACCGACGAGCCGATCACGGCCAGGCGCGCGGGGATTGTGTCGCTGACCAGCGCTTCGGTCGAAGTCCAATAGGGCGTGTCTTTCAGGCCGGGGATCGGCGGCAGCGCCGGACTCGCGCCGGTAGCGATCAGGCAGCGGTCGAACGCCACCGCGCGCTCGCCGCCTTCGTTCAGCCGCACGACGAGGCTGCGGCCGTCCTGGAAGCGGGCTTCGCCGTGCAGCACGGTGATGGCCGGGTTGCCGTCCAGAATGCCCTCGTACTTGGCGTGGCGCAGCTCATCGACCCGCGCCTGCTGCTGCGCCAGCAGCCGCTCACGCAGAATCACTGGCGGCGTGGCGTGGATGCCGCCGTCGAACGGACTTTCCCGGCGTAGATGAGCGATGTGGGCGGCACGGATCATGATCTTGGACGGCACGCAGCCGACATTGACGCAGGTGCCGCCAATGGTGCCGCGCTCGATGAGGGTCACCTGCGCGCCCTGCTCGACGGCCTTCAGTGCCGCCGCCATGGCCGCGCCGCCGCTGCCGATCACCGCGACGTGCAGGCGGCTGTCACTCTCGCCAACCCTGGCGCCGCCACCCAGCCAGCCCAGCGCCTTGTCCAGCAGCCCCTCCTTGCCGCCCGGCAACGCCTTCTCCAGGCTTACGCCATAGCCCGCCGCTTCGACTGCCGAGAACAGCAGGGTCGGGTCAAGCGCCGGCTCGCCGCTCACGCGAGCCCGGGCGTCGGGGTAGGACACCTCCGCCTTAAGGACACCAGGCACCGTGAGCAGCGCCTTTTCGACGTGGCTGGCGCACGAATTGCAGGTCATGCCGGTGATGTGCAGAACGCGGTTACTCATCTCATACCCCCTCTTTTCATTAAGTCGGAACGGATAGCGTAACCATACTTCCGTAGTTATGTACGGAGTCAAGCGGTATGGAGAACCATCGGGAGAATCTAACCATCGGCGCCTTCGCCCAGGCGACCGGCGTCAATGTGGAAACCATCCGGTTCTATCAGCGCAAGGGTCTGTTGCCGGAGCCGGACAGGCTCTACGGCGGCATTCGGCGCTACGGCGAGGAGGATGTAGCGCGGGGCAGTTCGTGAAGTCCGCCCGGCGGCAGGGTAGTTCTGGAATTTGCAGTGGAAAGAGCCTTCTAAACTGCTTGACTGCGTACCGAGGTACGGCATTTAAACTATTCCTGGCGTCATTAAGGCGGAAGCCACCTTTGAACCCAAACAGGCGGTGGTGACCTATGACGACACTAAGACAAACCCTGAGGCTTTAGCGGAGGCGACCGCTTGGGCGGGTTACCCCTCCACGGTGAAAAACGTGAAGAAGGCCGAGGTTACTTCGAAGGGAGTGAAATAAAATGGCGATACAAACTTTGCGCATTACCGGCATGACCTGCGACCACTGCGCGCGGGGCGTGGAGAAAGCGCTTTCATCCGTGGCCGGGGTGGTCAAGGCGAAGGTCTCCTATGACGAGGGCACTGCGCATGTCGAAACAGGGGGAGATGTGCCAGGCCCCGTATTGATCCACGCGGTCAAAGCCAAAGGCTACGGCGCGGAGTTGGTTGATGCCAAGGGCCCAATTATTGCCAAGGGAAAATCGGGCGGTTCGCAAAACCCGGTCATCGGCGCGATCAAAGGTATTGTCGGCCGTCAGGAAGCGCCGGCGAGGCTTCACATCGCAGTCATCGGGAGCGGCGGAGGCGCTTTTGCCGCCGCGATCCGCGCCGCGGAAGAAGGCGCCAGCGTCACGATGATCGAAGCCGGGCAGATCGGCGGCACCTGCGTCAACATCGGGTGCGTGCCGTCCAAGATCATGATCCGCGCGGCACACGTCGCGCACCTGCAAGCACACCACCCGTTCGACGGCCTCGGGAAGCAATCGGTCGTTCTCGACCGGGGGCGGCTCCTGGCCCAGCAGCAGGCGCGGGTGGACGAGCTTCGGCATGCCAAATACGAAAGCATCCTGGAGTCCAATCCGAATATCACCCTGATGCGCGGCTTCGCCCGGTTCAAGGACGCGCGCACCTTGATCGTGAAACAGCCGGATGGAAAAGAAAGAGAACTGCGCGCCGATCGGGTGCTGATCGCGACGGGCGCCTCGCCTGCGGTCCCCGAGACGCCGGGTCTCAGGGACACGCCGTACTGGACCTCGACCGAAGCGCTGGTGGCCGCGCAACTGCCTGACCACCTCATCGTCTACGGCGGCTCGGTGGTCGCACTGGAATTGGGGCAGGCATTCCTGCGCCTGGGTTCAAAAGTCACTCTGATCGCGCGCTCTACTTTGCTCTCCAAGGAGGACCCGGCGCTGGGCGAAGGCCTTAAAGCCGCGCTGGAGGCCGAAGGCATGCGCATCCTGACCCACACCACTGTCAAACACGTGAGCTTTGACGGCAAGCGGTTCATGGTTGACGCCGGCGGCGAAAAGCTGGCTGGCGAGCGCTTGCTGGTCGCCACCGGCCGCAAGCCGAACACCTCGGGCATGGAGTTGGACCAGGCGGGCGTGAAGACGGACCAGCATGGCGCCATCCTCGTCGACGATCACATGCGCACCACGGCTGAACATATCTACGCCGCCGGCGACTGCACTACCCATCCGAGTTTCGTGTACGTCGCGGCCGCCGCCGGCACCCGGGCGGCGGTTAACATGACCGGAGGCGAGGCGGCGCTGGATCTCTCGACCGTGCCCGAAGTCGTCTTTACCGATCCCCAAGTGGCGACCGTGGGCTTGACCGAAGCCCGCGCGGCGAAGCTGGACATGGAAACGGAAAGCCGGACCTTGATGCTGGATAACGTGCCCCGGGCGCTCGCCAACTTCGATACCCGCGGCTTTATCAAGCTGGTGGCGGAGCGGCAATCCGGGCGGCTCATCGGGGCACAGGTGCTCGCAGCCGAGGGGGGCGAAGTCATCCAGGCCGCGGCGCTCGCCATCCGCAGCCGCATGACGGTGGAAGAGCTGGCCGGCCAGTTGTTCCCCTACCTCACCATGGTGGAAGGTCTCAAACTATGTGCGCAGACCTTTACCAAAGATGTCAAGCAGCTCTCCTGCTGCGCAGGTTAGAGGAGAAACCATGAACGAGGCTTTTAAACAGTTCGCGGCAGTTGCTGGCGCAGGTTTCGCTGCTGCATGTTGCCTCGGGGCGACGGCGGCGCTTTCAGCGCTCACGGCGGTGGGCGCAGGTTTTCTGATCAACGACGCGTTCCTGATCCCCCTTTACTTGGGCCTGGTCGCGCTTAGCCTGTGGCTGCTTTACCGCTCGGCGCGGACCCACGGCGACCTCGGACCGTTTTGGCTGGGCCTTGCGGGAGGCGTGACCGCCTTCGCGGGGCTTTGGATTGCGCCGTTCCTGGTTTACGCGGGGCTTGCCGCGATCGTGGCAGGCAGCCCCTGGGACTTCCAACGGGCGCGCAGGAAACGCGCTTGCATAGGTTGATTCCTTGGGCGCGCCGCATAAGGCCGCTATCGGGCTTGGGGCGCCGTGAACCGTATCGTCCGAACGTGCGGTCGTTGCCAGCGGATTTCGAATGTTGAAGAGCTGATTTTTCGCGCTTTTAGGGAAGGAAATTTAACATGGCCAAATACAGTTTCGGCAAAGCCGTACAACTCACCTTCGACACCGCCGTCGAGCGGGTGATCCAGGAGCTTCAGAAGGAAGGCTTCGGTGTGCTGACCGACATCGACGTGTCGGCCACCATGAAGAAAAAGCTCAACGTGGCGTTCCCGCACTACCGGATCCTGGGTGCGTGCAACCCGCCGCTTGCGCACCGGGCCCTCACGGCGGAGCCCAAGATCGGGGCGTTGCTTCCTTGTAACGTGGTGGTGCGCGAAGACAGCGCGGGCAAGGTGCACATCGAAATCATGGACCCCAGCGCCGTGCTGGAATTGGTGGACAATCCGGAAGTCGGCAAGCTCGCGGGCGAAGTGCGCCAGCGACTCGACCGGGTGTTGCAGGCGTTCTGATTCATCGCATGCCGCACTGACCTGTCCTTGCCCTGTGCCGATCCTGACTGCGGTTCTCTCCGCGCCATGGTCTGATCCTGTCGATGATGCGAATTCAGAGCAAAAAAGCCGCGATCGTCGCGATCAGCTTGATTGCCTTGACTGCATTTCTAGTATGGCGATTCGTCCGGCCGATGAATATATTCGCAGTGTCGGAAGCATTCGAGCGTCCGATCCCGACCCATAACGTACCGGCGTCGCTTAAGTCTCTGAGCGCCAGCGAATGTGCCGCCTGCCACCGGGAGTTTTACGAGGAGTGGTCTACGACCATCCACAGCAAAGCCTGGATCGATCCCTATTTCCAGACTGATTGGACCTTTGACGGCAGACAGCAGATTTGTAAGAACTGCCATACCCCTCTGGATCGACAACAGGAACAGAAAGTTCTCGGATTCCGAGACCGGGAAAAATGGGACCCGATCCTGGAGCCGAATCCCGAGTTTGATCCGAAACTGCAGCACGAGGGGGTTACGTGCGCCGCCTGCCATTTCCGTGATGGCAAGATCCTCGGCCCCTATGGCAGCGAGACCGCGCCACATCCCGTCAAAAAACTCGACGATCCCAACCAGATCTGCGTCAGGTGTCACGTCGTGGGCGGGGATAGGTGGGACACTTTCCTTCAGTTTCCGCCCTGTGGAACGGTCGCCGAGATTCGAAGCACGCCGAACGCGATGGGGGAGAAAGAAACTCCCGGCATGCCGTTGGGAAGCAATCCCCAGACAAGCAGCGCATTGTTTGCCCAGAAAGACCCGCCAACGACTGAAAAGAGCGCACATTCTGCTTCGGCCGGAGGATCCACGAAGCCAAGTGGTGCAATGCCGGACTGTGTCAGTTGCCATATGCCGCTCGCCGAGAGAGCGCTCGTCCCTGGCGGGCAGAATAGGCCTGTGCGCAGACATTTGTGGCGCGGCGGTCACGATCCTGCCATGGTTAGGCAGGGGCTCGACATTAAATTCCGCGAATCCCCCGCATCATCGTACGACAGGCGGACTTTCACGCTGACCGTAACCAACGTTGGGGCTGCCCACTACCTGCCGACCGGAACGCCGGATCGCCACCTGACAGTTTCGCTCCGGCTGCTCGATCGTAATGGCAGGGTCATCGACGAGGAGACCCAGAGGCTTGAACGGACCATCCTGTGGCGCCCCTTCATCGTCGATCTGTGGGACACGCGCCTGCCTCGCTGGCAGCCAAGCGTTTTCCAATATAGCGTCAACACGAAGAGGAATCCGACGGCAGTGGCGGTGGAAGCATTGGTACGCTACCACCTGCTGGCCGAAGCTCGCCGGGAGCGGATCGGCTTCAGGAATACGGAGCCCATCGCTTACGATGTAATCCGCGCACGCATAACGCTAAGTCAGGACCGCGGGAAGTGATCGCCGCAGGCCGAGTTAGAAGCCAGCGAGTTGACAACTCCCGCCATCCTTTCGATAGCAAAGATCGGATAAACGGGGCTTGAGCTTGAAATGTATTGCCAACGGCCAAAGTAAAGGAGGTGATTGAATTGCTGCGCAGACGATGGATGCTTCGCCGTGTCGCCCACTGTTGCGGAGGAAGCTGAGGGCGTCCCGGGCACGACGCTAAACTGCTCCGACGGGCCACGGGCATGAATTCCCCCATGCCCGGGCCGTCGCTTGGTGCAAAGATAAAGCGATCCCTGAGGCCAGTTGAATCCACGTCGATGACACAAAGGAAATGGAGACGTTCATGAGGAATGGTTTGTTTGGAATTTTGCTGGCGTGCTTTTTGGCCGTGCCGGCCGCGCGTGCTGCGGAAGTGGTGGCCCCGGACGTGCTGGCGAGGACCGTCACCGAGGACGTGCTGGCGAGCCTGCGCGCGAGCAAGGAAATTCAGGACGGCGATCTGGGCAAAGCGGCGGAACTGATCGAAACCAAGATTTTGCCGCACTTCAATTTCCAGGCCATGACTCGATTTGCCATGGGCAAGAACTGGGCGCAGGCGAGCCCGGCGCAGCGCCAGGTGCTGACCGGTGAATTCCGCACATTGCTGGTTCGCACCTACACCGCCTCGCTCACGCTGTATCGCGACCAGACCATCGAGTATCGGCCGGTGAAGCTCACGCCGAACGATGCCGATGTCGTCGTGAAATCGGTGGTCAGGCAGGCGGGTCGCGAGCCGATATCGGTCGATTACGCAATGGAGAAGACCGAGAACGGCTGGAAAGTATACGACGTCAAGATCGCCGGCATCAGTTTGGTAGGGAACTACCGCAGCACGTTCAGCGCCGAAATCGAGAGGGGCGGCGTCGACGGGCTCATCAAGGCGATCGCCGAGAAAAACAGGGCGCGTGCCGGTAAGAACAAGCCGATAGTTCAGAGCTAGACCGTTTGCCGCCAAAGGTAGCGCGCGACGGGTTCGCGCGATGAGAACGGAGGGACGACAAGGTGAAGAAACAACTTTTTCGCCGCCGGTCACCGCATGAGCGAGCCACCCTGCCCGGGCGGGTGAGCCTGTACCGGATTGCGCTGCGCTGCCGCGCGGCGCCCGGGCTGGGATGCGGGTCGCGGGCCAAGCCGGTCCCGCTCGAGCTGGAGCGCAATCCGGCGGTGGCGGAAGCGTGGCTTAACCGCTCCGGAACTCTGCTGGCGGTGGTGGGGGAGATCACTTATCCCCGTTCCGCGTTTTTGCAGTCGCTCCTGGACAGGCACGGGCTGAACGGCAAAGCACTGCGCGAGGTTTGGGTGAGAGACATCATGACGCCGGCGGCGTCCTGGGAGGTGCTGGACTACGGCACCGCGCGCCGCGCGGCCACCGGGATCGGGGGCGAATCGCGCTCCCTCGCGCGGCCCGCGTCTGCGGTGTCAGGAAAATCCCCTCGCGCCGGTCGTCTAACGGTAGCGACGGTCACGCGCGTAGTGCGGTGACCGAACCACGGAGGGCCTAGGCCATGTCAGTCGATGAACGCACCTATCTGGTCATGAGCCGCGCAGGGATCG
>JACPEG010000012.1:94576-120814 GCA_016183615.1 Betaproteobacteria bacterium | reverse complement strand
GCTCTTACTGAACATCTTCGAGGTCAATATGTTTGAGAAAACTCCAATCGATCAACTGGTTGCCGATGCAATACTGAATTTTGACGACTACCCCGTCGATAACCAGATGTTTTTGTTCTGAAATCTACCGGACAGATGTGGCCTTGCATGAATCCATCCACGGCGTGTCTCGGGTTGTTGATACGGTGTCGGGAACCCAGGCGCCGGGGTGTTGCCTACGCGTGGGGTGGCCCGAAGCCCACTCCACCGGAATCCCTGTCACCCCGTAACCAAGCTACGCCCGACCTTCTGCGTATTCAGTCAACCGACAGATGGACCGGATGCATCTGCGCCGCGCCCGGCCCGGACAGGCGTCGTGGACACGAAACCCGGGATCGCGGACCCGCTGTCGTCCCGTTTCGTCTGCGTTGGCAGTTGGGCGGTTCCGCGCAGGAACAACCCCACCACCTTGCAATCACGGGCAAGAGGGCTGTTCTCGGCCCAGCGCAGGTTTTGCAGCCCGGGCACAGCCGGGAGGTGGCCGCAGATCACATTTTTCAGGACCCGCGACATTACGACGCGGTCGCGCTGACACGAGTCCTTGGCTTGAACAGTACCCAGCCAAACCAGAAGAGCTTGTTGAAATGCGCGATGGGTGCAAGCGCCCGTCCGGAAAGAGGACCTTCATTTCCCCGGCCGGCCGCCGTCCACAGAGTGCCCGTCTCCTGGTCGCACGCGACTACCGCGGTTCCTTCCTTCGTGGCGGCCAGGAACGTCAACGCGCTTCCCGAATCGATCTTGCGCGAGAACACCTCCCCCACATCGTGCTCGGTGTCATAGAGCACTACGATGGGCTCGCCTCCGACAGTGTCGCTCAGCACGGGATTGCGGCGAAGAACTTCCACCGGATAGACGCAGGAGTCGTCGTTGATTTCGACACCGATTACCAAGGACATGGCGGGCAGACGGTTATCGAGCTCGCCCCGGATTCGATGCCACGGTTTGGATCGTTTCGAGAGCTTCGAGATCGGGATCAATGTCTGGAGCATCCGGGCCACCATCTTGTCGCGCAAGGTGATGGGTGGCGCGTAGTAGAGCTTTGTTTCCGGATGCAGCTGCTTCCATGCACTCCAGGTCGAGAGCACAACCGGGTAGGCGACCAGAGACTTGCCAACATCAGGGCCGTGGATAACCCTGCCATCAAGCTGCTGGATGAAGTTACCCGCCGCCGGCTCGTAGTAGATGATGTTGTTGTTGTAAGCCGTCACGCACTTCAGATCCAGCGTTCGGCCGTCCAACTCGGACTTGAAGGCGATCCCGCTGTTGCACAGGATGCAGTAGGAAATGAGCAGGGGCGTGTTGCCCACGGTATCCGTGAAGTAGTGGGGTCTCGCTATGGCATCGCGTGGATACGCCCGCACCTCGTTGCCGTGGACGAGGCCGAGAACCGTGTCGTCCGGGCCCAGGAGCTTGTCCGCTTCCGCCGCCGCAAGTATCCGCTGCCGGCTTGGGGGAGTCATCACATATGGCACGTAGCCGCTCCAGAACAGCAGGACCAGAAACCCGATCGTGACGAGCGTGATCCAGAACCATGCGGTATGCGGCGAGGCCAGCGACCCGGTCAGCCGACTGCCTGCATCGAGCACGCCATTAGCCCCCAGCATGCCGATCAGGCCGCGCAGCAGGACCGCCCCAAGGCATAAGCCCCCGATAGCCCATAGCAGATGCCGGCGCCGATAAATCGCGATCTGCGTGTCCCGCGAGAAATTCACGAGATCGATGGTCATGGGCGAGAATGGCAGATAGATCAGCATGATCGCCGCCAGGCCGATGGCGTACAGGCCGATATCCCAGAAGGCCGAGGCGAAATTCATTGTCGTCAATCGTTTTCCCCTTTAGTTGTCAACCAGGTCGATGCGGCCCGGCGGCTTCTCGCCGCGCTCGCGGCGCCGCTGCGCCGTGTGCCTAAACGCAATCTCTCGCCGCGGAAACATACGCGTTGATGTTCGCTGCCGGCGTATCGCCGGTGATTTCGCAGCCCGGCGCCAGCATGAAATGCCGCGTATGGCGTCCGCCGGCGCGCTCGATCGCGGAACGGCAGGCCGCGCGCACCTCCTCGGGCCTGCCGAGCGGCAACAGCTGGATATGGTCAATATTGCCGGCGACGCCGATCTCCGGCTCGAACAGCTCGCGCATGCGCTGCAGATCGACCGTGTGCCCGACGTTGATCATGTTGAGCCGCTTGAGCGTCTTGAACGCCTGGACGTTGCGTTCCATGTGCGGGGTGACGGCACCGCACATGTGGACCATGTTGTAGTCATAGTCTTCCAGAAGCTCCGGGTAGTACTTGATCGAATATTCGAGCGTGTGCTTCGGACTCATCATCTGCGTGTCGTGCTCGCAAATCATGAGAATGGTGGCGCCCGCCTGGCGCAACGCCCGGGCATAGGCGCGGGAGACCGCGGTCGCGCGCCTGACCAGCCGGTGCGAGAACTCGACGTCCTTGATCATCTCGCGGATGAAGGTCTCGTAGGGCATCAGCTGCAGGGCCATGGTCAACGGCCCGGTGATGAACGCCACCACGGGAACCTTCGCCTGCTGGGCGAGGAGGCGCGTTCCCTCGATCAGCGTGCGCGTGCTCTGCGTCGCCATGAAATCGGGAATCCTGTCGAGCTTGCCGATTTCCTCCTTGGTTTTCACCAGATAGCTGGTGATCCAGGGACATTTGTTGGGCGGGTACGTGACCTCGGCACCGCAGGCTTCGGCGACCGGCCAGCTTGGTTCCACCTGGATCGTCACGACGTCGTAGCCATAGCGCTCGACCGCGTCGAGATGGGCCTGGGCGGCGGCCTCCGGGTCCTTGTACATCACATCGTAGGTCAACCCCTTGACGATGCCGGCGTGGTCGCCGATCTGCGGAAACACCGGGGGCCGGTCGACTTCTTTTCCGGTCAGCGCGTTGTAAACACGTTCGAAGGCATTCATGGTATTTGGATCAACCTCCTGCTAAGTGGGAAATTGCATGGCGACGGTAAACGCCTTTTGGAAGGCGGCCGAGCCGCTGAGCTGGATATGCTCGGTCCGCTGGGCGATCCGGATTGCCCGCTTGCGCTCCTGAACCGACAGCAGCGCAAGCTTGGCGCCGACCCCTGCCGCGTTGCCTACGGATCGGATTCGATCGAGCGGCACATTGGGCGTGAGGCCCGCGCGCAGCGCGCTCTCGGGATCCAGAAAATTCCCGAAGGCGCCGGCGAGCTGGACCTCGGCGAGATCGTTTTCGGTGATTCCCATCTCCTGGAGCAGCAGCATGGCGCCGGCCCGGATTGCGCCCTTTGCGAGCTGGCATTCGCGTATGTCCTGTTGCGTGATCACGACGTCCGTTTCGCCCCCGGCATCCTGTGCCCGGGCGAGGATGAAGTAGGTGTGCTTGCGCTGCCCGGCCTCGATTAGCCGTTCCCTCAGACGCGGGGGCGTGTCGGGCGGCAGTTCGGATTTGCGCAGGAATGCGCCGGAACGATTCATCAGCCCGGCCTTGCGCAATTGGGCGACGATATCGATTAAAGCCGAGCCGCAGATCCCGACGGGCGGCAAGCCGCCGATGACCGTGATCTCCACGTCGCTGCCGATGCGCACGTGATCGATGGCCCCGGGGGCGGCGCGCATGCCCATCCTGATGCGCGCGCCTTCGAGCGCCGGTCCCGCCGGCGCCGAGCAGGCGATCAGCCGCTCGCGATTGGCGAGCGCCATCTCGCCGTTGGTGCCGACGTCGATCGCCATCCTGTACTCCGCCCCGGCGCCGAGGTCGCTTGCCAGCATTACGCCCACCGTGTCGGAGCCGACGAAGCCGGCGATATTGGGCAGGACGAAGACCGGCGCCTCCGGACGAATTGAGAGTCCGATATCCGCGGCGTTGACGACGTACTCCTCGCGGATCACCGGCGCGTAGGGCGCCAGGCCCAGATAGGTCGAATCGAGCTGCAGCAGGAAGTGGTGCATGGCCATGTTGCCCACCACGGTGACCTCATAGATGCGGTCGGCCGGGATGCCGGCGCGGGAGGCCAGGTCGGCGATCAGCCCGTTGAGCTGTTCGATGACCATTTCGTGGAGCTTCCCGAGCCCTTCCGGATTGCGCTGCGAGCGGCTCAGCCGTCCGATGATGTCGTCGCCGTAGGCGCTCTGCCTGTTGACCGCCGAAGCCACCGCAGCCTCGGCGCCGGTGGCCAGGTCCATGAGGAACCCCACGATCGTCGTCGAGCCGACGTCGAAGGCGACGCCGTACTGCTCCCCGGCGGTATTGCCCGGCTCGAGCTCGATGACGCGCCGCCCGGTCAGAACCATGGTCAGGCCGGCGGGATTGCGGACGAGGCCCGGCAGCTTGCGCAGCACCCGCAGCGAAATGTCCACCGGGCGCAGCTTGCGCGGCAGCACCAGGCGCAGCCGGTCCCAGTCGGAGACGTGCTCCCTGAGCCGAGGATTCTCGTAGGGCACGAACACCTTGCGGATGTTGGGACGCAGCTCGATGTCCCGGGTAACGCCGTGGTGCAGGATCCGGACCCCGGAGCGCGCACCGGCCGCCGGCACCTGCACCACCATGTCGCGATCCGCCGCGACCTGGCATGCCAGGCGAACGCCCCGGGCGATCTCGCCTGCCGTCAGGTGCACATAGTCGAGCGGGGTCGGGGCCGGAGTGAAATCCTGGAACTGCACCTTGCATTTGCCGCAGGAGCCGTTGCCGCCGCAGACCGTGTCGACCTCGACGCCGCATTCGGCAGCGACGTTGAACAGCACGTCGCCGCGCGCGACCTTGAAGCTGCGGCCAACCGGCTGGAACGTAACGGTAACCTTCACGGCGGCGCCCTCGGCTGTGGTCATGTTCATGCCGGCCAATGTCGGCGCTTCCATTTCCCCCATAATGCGGCGTGAGTCCCGGCCGTGGTTTTCCGTCACAGCCGCACGGGGCCGGTGGCCGTCGGATAGACGTAATCGGCGGCCTCCGCATCCGCACCGGGCTGCGGGCGCCCCTCCATGATGGCGACGAGTCGCGGCTCGAGATCCCCGTAACCCACCGGCCGCACCACGAGTTCGAGCCCCAGCGAGTTCGCGATCGCCCGGGCCTTGGCGACCAGCGCGTCGCTCTCCTCCTGGGCGTAGTAGATCATGCGCTTGTAGTGCGCGAACATGACCCTGGTCAGTTTCGGATACCGGTCCAGCTTCAATCCGCGCACGATCAGCTTGTCCCAGGCCTGCACCAGATAGTCGGTCAGGACATAGGTGCCGGGCACCTCCTTGATCGCCTTGCGGAGGTCCTGACCGCCGTACATCTCGTAGCAATGGGGTCCCACCGGGCGCACTGCGCCCGCATGGCACGCCAGGATGGCGTCCAGATTTTGAGCGCCGCAGTGGCCGTAGACGACGACGCGGCGGCGATAGCCGTCGCCATCGGTATCGTTGAGGCACTTCTCGACCGCCTCCTCGATCTTCATCGGATAGAGGTGGTAGCGCGAGTCGAGTGGAATGAAATCCGCGCGCCAGCCGTATTTATTTATGATCGCGTTTACCTCCTTGCCGAGCGCCGAGCACGCGATGAACAGGGTGTCCGGGCGCGCCTGCCCCGCCGCCTGCGGCCGAATCACTCGTCTCGTGGAGCCGCTCCCCGCCATCGCCGGTCTAGGCCCTCAGGAGAGAAGTCAGCGGCGTCTCGCTCACCTTCGGCCGGATACGCTGCTGGCGCTGGGTATAGGCGATGATGGCGTCGACCATCGCCATCGCCGGAACGATTTCGAGCTGCTTGATGCCGTACATGAAAAAGTCGGCGCCCATCATCATGGTCGAGGTCGCCAGGCTGCATTTGGCGGCGGTGAAGCCGAGATTGCCGTACCGCGCCCTGCCCTTCGCCCAGCGGTCGTTGACGATGTGGGTCGGCGACAGGCCGGCCGGATAGCCATATTTGTTCTTGAGCATCCAGATCGCCTTCGAGCAGGGGCCCGGCTCGACCAGATCCAGCACCGCGGTGTCCAGAAGGAACTGTGTGAATCCCGCCTGGTGCGCCTTCTCGAGCAACTCGTCCGCAATATCGAACTTGCCCTTGAACGTCGGGTTCTTGACGTTGTGAGCCATGACGATGCAGGTCTTCAGCTTGAGCTCGCGCACCGCGTCGATCTCGCTCGATTTGGTTTCCGGACCGATCGAGTTGTAAAGACAGCGGTCCTGGACGCCCAGTTCGCAGGCCTTGCGCGCGCCGGCGAGGCGCACCGGCGGGGTCGTCCCGTCGATGAAGAAGGGCAGGCCGGTCGGCGCAATCCACTCGACGTAATTCGCCATTGCCGCCGGGCTCCCCCCGATCATGTCGATGATCAGCGGAACACTGGCCTGCTGACAGGCGCTGCGCATGGCCTCCAGCACCCGGTAGGCCTTTTCGCTGTCGAATTCTCCCTGCTCTTCGTTCAGGATCAGGCGATCGCCCAGGTAGAAGATGCTGGCACAGAGCACGGTCGGATACTCTCCCGGCTGCCCGCCTACCATGACGCCGCCGATGTTGTAGGCCTTCTGCTCCGCCTCAAACACCCACATGCCCGCTCCTCCCGGCGCCGACCGCCAAACGCCTAGGCCTCGACCGCATCGTCGTGCCTGATCCGCTCGAGATCGATCGGATACCTGCCGTAGTCCGAGATGGCGCGCCGGAAAGCGTGAATACTCTCCTTCGGCGTTCCCATCGGAATCATGTTCGGCACGATGATGCAGCCGCCATTGCAGGGATAGAGCTCGCGGATCACCCGTCTCACCTCGCTGCGGATTTCCTTCGGCGTCCCTGAAAGCAGCAGCTCGTCCTTGAGGCCGACGATGTAGCTCTTGCCAAGCCGATTGGCGGTCTCGCGGAATTTCTTCAGATCGTTCGAGGGTGCGGTGTAGTAATCCGGCGCGAGGTTGGTGATGACGAAGGTGCCGGTATCCGCGCTCCTTTCCAGGAACTCGACCCAGTCGGTGGCGACGCCCGGGATGGTGCCGTCGCCGGTCGGCGCGAGGCCCCAGTAGAAATAGATCACCGGCGTCGGCATGACCGCGGCGGTGAGCGGCTTCACGAATGGCTTCTCGAACCGATAGAGCTGCTCGGGCCGGAAGTTCGGCACCGCGTTCCAGGCGTCGATGCTGATCATGAACGTGACGCCGAGGGACTTCAAAGCCCGAAACCACCTGGTGTTCGCCTTCAGTTGCGCCGTAATCGCCCGCTCGAAGTACTCCGGCTTGCGTCGCATCCAGTTGACGGCGCGCTTGAAGCCCAGCGCGTTGACGGTCTGCGCAAAAGTCGCCGACGGCGCCGCCATCACCGGCCAGCCGCGCTGCTTGGTCAGGCGCTCGACGAGATGACCGTAAAGCTCGACGCGGCGCGGCAGGCGTCCATCGGTGAACGGGTTGAAGATGTCGGCCGCTTCCTCCCACATGGCGATTACGGCATCGTCCTCCATGGCGTCGAAGTGGCGGATCTTGACGTCACCCGGGACGTTTTCGGGCAGCTTCATGGTGATGAGCCCCATGGCCTCGATCTCCGAGTTCATGGTGTCGATGCCCTCGCCGAGGGCCTCGAACCCGAACTCCTCGGTCCAGCGCTCGACGACCTCGGCATGAAGCCTGGGATCGCGTTCGATCTGCCGGCAGGTGTAGCCGTAAAGATTGCACGGGCCGTCGGTAAAGAACGAATAGGTGGGAATGGCATCGGGGTCGTTCTGGGTACCGACGCAGAGCGTGCGCTCCATCCGGTTCAGCTCCTCGCCCCGGTCGCGTTTCGCCAGGGTAGCCATGACCATGGGCATCATCATGTTCATCTGCTCCTCGACCGAGGGCCATCCCTCGAGTGGGTCCTTCCAGGCCTCGTGCGGCCTGACGCTTTCGACGTACGACATCCGCTCTGCGTAGCTTGGAACCGTCATTGCTGTCATGTTCTCCTCCTGCAGGTCCTGCCGGCGGCGCGGGACAGAGGCGGCCGCGCCGGACCAGGACGATTTGCGATGCTAAACCGCTGTTTCAGGTCCCTGCTCCTAAGCTGACATTACGATTGCGCAGCGTGCTTGAACTCAAGATCGCTGAACGCGAAATTCTCCGCAGCCTCGACGCGCTTTTCGGGCGGGTGCTTGATGATCTCCTTGCACAAGGCGATCATTTCCCAGGCGTCGTCGCCGTAGCCGTTCGATTTGGCGACATCCCGCGACCAGCGGCGATTGACCGCGACGCCTCCCGACAGGATTACCATGCTCTGGGTCAGACCGAGCTCGCGCAGTTTTTCGATGGCGGGCGGAATCTGAACCATGGTCGTCGTCATGTAGGAGCCGAGACCCAGGATGTCGGGCTTCACCTCTTTCACCTTTGCGACGATCTTGTCGATTTCGTTGTCCACGCCGAGATCGACGCACTCGAACCCCTCGGCCGTCAACATCGCGAGGCAAATGTTCTTGCCGATGTCGTGCACGTCACCCTCGACCGTGCCCATCATGATCTTGGCCACCGCCTTGGTCCCGTGTTTCGCGACCTCCGCCAACAGCGCAGGCATGACGACGGCGATGCCCGCCTTCATCGCCTCGCCGGCGAGCATCAGCTCCGGGAGAAAAAACTCTCCCTCGTTGAATTTGTTGCCGGCCTCCTGGACGCCGGGCGACATGCCGTCCTTGATGATGTCTTTCGGGGAGGCGCCGACGTCGAGCGCTTCCTGCGCCCGCTTCGCCGCCTCGCCCTCCTCGCCCCACAGCACGGCGTCATTCAGCTTTTCGAAAATCTCCTTGATCGAAGCCATCAGCTCTTTCCTCTCAGTCACGCGTTATCCAATGCGACGTTCATTGTGCCGGTTGCGTCCCGCAACCGAGGTGGGCCCGGATCGCGGCGGCACGGCGTCCCGCCGCCTCAGAACCGCCAGGTGATGCCAACCCCGGCCTGGAATTCATTCACATCGACCCCCGTTCCGCCAATCGTGCGCTCGCCGTCGAACGCGTACCCGATCTGGGCGTCAAGCTGGATATTTCCGGTCAGCGCGTAGCCGAATCCGGCCGACACCTGCTGGCGCCAGTAGGGCTGCGTGAGCGTCGCCTGTACGAACTGGACCAGCGGTGGAGAAATGGGAACCGTGGCTCCGCCAACCGCCAGGGACTGCAGGTTTCCGATGGAGCTGCCGACGTCCCCCTTCTGCAGGTTGGTCGAGTAGCTGTAACCGAGCCGGGTTTTCAGTCGCCCCGACGTATACTGCCCGCCGATGGCGAGGATGGTCTGGTCCCGCCAGAGGTCCTCATAGGTTTTGGCCGACGACCAGTTCTTCCAGATCAGGTCCGCTTCGATCACCAGGTTCTGAAATTGCGTCGGCGACGTGGAAATCCCGACGATCAGTTCCTGGGGCTGCTGGATGCGCAAATCGGAAAACACGCCGGGCGCGGTCTCGGTGACAGTATCGAAACGCAGGTCCAGCGGGCTGTTGTAGGTGACGCCCAGCATCGCCGGCCCGGTGTCGTAGGTCGCGCCCACCGCGCCGCGCAGCCCGAACGCGTGGCTTAGCGCGGTATTGCGCAGGAGGCCGACCTCGAGCAGACCGAAGGCGAGCGTCGCCGAAGCGCCAACGCTCAAATTCGGGCTGACTTTGTAACCCGCTCCCACATTGGCGCCGAAGACCACCAGCTCCACCTGGGGCGCCAGGGCGGTCGCGTTCCGAAAATCGGCGCCCAACCCGGAGATGACCTGAAGGCCGCCGCCGACGACGACCTGATCGTTGAGGCGTTGCTGGGCCGCAATGTTCGGCAGCAGGTAGTTCGTCGCGTCTGAATCGGCATTGAACGGCACCCCGGTGATGGATCCGTCGTGGTTGGCACTCGCCGAGACATCGAGGAACGAGCCCCCCAGGGTAAACGCGGTATTGCCCTGAAGCTGGGTCAGCGTTGCCGGATTTCCGAACACCGCCGCAACCGGATCCTGCGGCCGCACGTAACCGACGCCCGCCATGCCTCCCGCCGCAGGCGTCATGGTGAGATTCAGATCCGACCCGAAATTCCCTGACATGGCCGGAACGTGGACCACCCCCAACGCCACCCCCAACGCCGCCGAAACCGCAGAAACGTTCCTCCTCATGTTTAAATCCTCCTTAAAAATGAACCGGACCGCACCGCCACATTATTATGTGTAATATGATCTTTGATGATCTCTTTGAAGATCATCAAAGATTATCGTTGAGTAAATATGGTTATGTCTTTTAAGCTTGTCAAGGAATTTTTTCTACCCCCCGAATGGCAAGGCCGTGTGGCCTTGACCGCAGGTTTAGCGGACAATTCATTTAAAAATATATGGTTATCTAAACGCCTCCAATGGATCGGGGGTTTGGAACTGTTTGCCGGAACGGCGGGTGTTTTCTCTCCGGCGCGCCGGGGAGGCCGGAACCCCTGCAGCGGACGCAGAAAAAAACCCAAAGCGACAGCAGGTTGCTACATCACCCGGGATCAAATATGATTAGAGCAAGCAGCGGAGAGTATCTATGACCAAGATAGAGCAGGACAACGAACTTCTGAATATCAAGCAGGCAGCTCACCTGCTCAACGTCAGTGAAGTGTCGCTTCGACGCTGGACCCGGAGCGGTGCGCTGGCCTGTCTAAGAGTGGGCCCCAAGCAGGAGCGCCGATTCCGGCGTGAAGATCTGGCCGCGTTCTTGCAGAAAAACGCCACGCCCTCGACGAAAACCCGTGAGCATTCTCCGGCATCCGGGAATGCTCATGTCGATCCGGAAGGGGTGCGCATCGACCACGGGAGCCACGTCTGCTCCCTCTATGAAAACGACCTCGGGCGGGTAAAGCTTGCGGTGCCGTTCCTGTTCGAGGGATTGAGTGCCGGAGAGCTGTGCTTTCTGGTCGCCTCGAAAGCCGCGCAGGATATGATTCTCGCGCGCCTCGAATCCGTCTTGCCCGGTCTGCGCAACGAAATCGCCCAGGGGCGCCTGGTGGTCCTGGACGGGGCAAAATCCGGCGCCGCGATGTACGACTACTTCAAGAACACCTTCGTCGAGGAGACGCGGTCGAGCAGTCGCCGCCTGCGCGTGGTTGGCGACATGGTGTGGGCGGTGGAAAGAGGGCTGGGCATCGACGAACTTATCGATTTCGAGCTGCGTTACAACCAGTTTCTCGCCCACCAGTTTCCGGTCGCGAGCCTCTGCCAGTATGACGCCAGAAAATTCTCCGGAGTCGCCATACTCGACGCGCTGAAGTGCCACGAGGACACCTTCAATTATCCGCTGGGCCGCTTTCTGAACTAGGGTCCGGCATGTGTGCCCCGAAGGCGTCGCCGGGTTAGCGTTCGGAAGAGTGCGAAATCAGCGGACCGAGATTTCGATCCAGCGACCGTTCTCCAATCGGGCACGCCAGCGCCCTTCGCCGACCGGAACCAGGGACGAAGAGAGGCTCCCGGGAAGTGCCACACGCTGCTCCACGACGAGTCCGTCGCCGCGCCACTCCAGAAGAACCAGCGCGGTCCGCTTCTGATCCGGGATGAGGATGCGGTCGCGGGGTTTTCCCGGCACCACCCGCGCCAGGCCCAGCTCCGCGCTGCCGATGAAGTGGTTGGTGACCCCGGCCATTTCCGCGAACTGCGTCAGCCGCGGCTCGGACCAGCGATAGAGCCGCAGCACGCCGCCGATGTGGGGCGTCGCCACGACGGCGATGTCGGGCCGCCCGTCGCCGTCGAAGTCACCGATGCCCACCGGATTGAGCCAGCGGTTGGGCTGGCCGAGAAAAGCCGTCGCCGCGCGCCGCCGGATCGTGGCGCCGTCGACAGAAAACACAGCGAGGGACGCGCCAAGCCGGACATCCGTTTCCACCACCACGATTTCGTCCCGCCCGTCGCCGTCCAGGTCCGCGAGCCGCGGCTCCAGGTCCTCGAACACGCGGCTGTCGGGCAAGTCGAAGCTCAGCACCTGGCCGGCCCGCGTCTCCACCCGCAGGCTCCCGGCCTCCAGGTCGTCGCCGATCACGCCGTGGACGTAGCGCCGGGTGGGCGCGGCGAGCCAGGCCGCCGCGATGTCGCGACTGCCCCGTGCCACCCGGCTCTGGGGCAGTTGATCGGGTTTTTCCAGGGGCGGCGGTGCCGTCTCCGGCGGGGGCGCATCGGAGACGATCAGCGAGCCAGCTCGGGCCGCCGGCGCGGCCCAGGCAAGCACGATCAGAATGGCGAAACCAAGACGGCGCATCGTCGAACCTCCTTCGAATTGGAGTTGGTCGGCGATTGCGCCAAAGCCTTACGCGCGACGGCCACCTCGCGGGGACCGGTCCCCACGCCGCGGGCGCGACCCTCAGTGCTTCATGTGCTCGCCGTGGGCGGCATGCACCTCGGCCTCGAATTTCACTTCCGCCCGCGACTTGTCGGCCTTCTCCACCACCAGCGTGAAGGGCACCTTGTCCCCCTGCTTCAGCGGCTTCTTTACGTCGACCAGCATCAGGTGCAGGCCGCCCGGCTTGAAGCTCACCACTTTTTTCGCCGGCAGGTCGAGCCTGTCGAGCTGGCGCATTTTCATGATGTTCCCCTCCATGGCCATGGAGTGCATTTCCACCGACACCGCAGCCGGGCTCGTTGCCGAAACCAGGGCCGCCTTGTCGGGGCTTTCGATGTCCAGATAGGCGCCGGCCACCTTCTGGCCCGGCATGGTGGCCCGCACCCAGGCATTGCTCACCTTGACCGGATCCGCAGCCAAGGCGGTGCCCGCCGCCAGCACTCCGAGCGCCATGACGCAGACCCGGACTCCGTTCACCCATTTGTTCATTTCGATCTCCTCCGAAGGAAAAGAGCGCCTATTCTAGCCGCGCGCTACACCGGCTCACCTTGAGGCAAATCATTTTTGGGAAGAAACGCCCCGTTTTCAATCCCTCGCGCCTCTCGAAAAGCCGGGACCGGAAATTCGGGTATCGGGCATTGTTCGTCCAGGGGCAAGGCTCAGTCGACGAGCCCCCGATGCCGCGCTCGCAGCCACGCATGCACTTCGCCGAGCAGGGCTTCCGCCTCCATGATGCACCGTTCGAGCGACGCGAAATCGATGTCCTCGCCGAGGTAGTCGGAGAGATTGCGTTTACGGCGCAGGGCATCGAGTACGGCGATTCGTTCACCCTTGAGTCCGACGGTTTTCGGCAGCGATTGGATCACCGTCATGTGGTGGCCGGGACGCGCCGTGTCAGGCCGATAGCCGCTCGCCATGAGCGCAATCAGTGCGGCCTGCATGATGGCCTTGTAGGCCGCGTCAAACCGGTTCTCGGGACTGATGTTATCCGCCCGGGCGTCGGCGAGGTTGCGCCGGGCCGCGGCGAGGAGCCGCCGAATCTCCGCGGCATCGGTTTCATGCGCCTTGAGTTGCCCGGTCCTGAGCAAGTTTTCTAAAGTCATCCTCGTTTCCGATCAGAAAGATCTTGGGCTCGCGCGATACGCGCTTCGTGAAACGATCGCCCGCCGCGAGCTTGGCGCGAAAGTCGCGCCTGGGCATCACGACCGGGTTCACTTCCCGCCCAAGCCGCCCATGCACCGGCAGGAACGCCGCAACCACGCTCTCGAACGACGGTGTTCCGATCACCATCACGTCCACGTCGCTCGTCGCACGCTCCTTGCCTTGAGCGACCGAGCCGAAGACGAACGCGGTCTCGATCCTTCCGGCCAGCGGCGCCAGCGCATCGCGCAGGATATCGGCAAGGCCCAGCGTCTTGCGAAAAATTTCCGCCAACTCCTTGTAGATCGGGTGAGCCCGGTCGGCGCGGTAGCGCACCTGGTTGCCGGCGGGCTCCCGGATCAGCAGCCCCGCCGCCGACAGCAGCCGCAGCTCCCGATGCAGCGACCCCGCGGGCACTGCGGTGAGCCGCGCGATCTCGCGCACGTGCAGGCTGTCCTCGGGACGCAGAAGCAGCAACGCCAGCACGCGGCGCCGATAGGTGCCAAAAAGCAGTTCAACCGGACCGGTCTGATTCAATCGGGCCCCCTGTGTTCTCAAATCTGCTTCGATTGTAGCAAATCAGAGAACAATGTCCAGCCGGGCGCATCGGAGTTTCTCGGCGCAAGCAACGCTGTTGCGTAGCGCGCTTTTCCGCCGAATCTGATTATCGCGGCCACAACGCGGCCGATTCACTGATATATAATTTCTGTTTTTTCGGGCGACGCCATGAAAAATCTCCTTCCGCTCCTGTTCCTGCTCGTTTCGTCTTGCGTTTTTGCCCAACAGGCGACAGCCCCGCTGCCGGCGCCCCAGGCGCCCTCGATCGCCGCCCGCGCCTTCCTGCTCATGGACGTGCAGAGCGGGCAGTTGCTGGCCTCCCAGAACATCCACGAGCGGGTGGAGCCGGCTTCCCTCACCAAGCTCATGACCGCCTATCTCACGTTCAACGCGCTCCGGCAGAAGCAGATTCAGGCCACCCAGGCGGCGCCGGTCTCGGAGCGGGCGTGGCGCGCCGAAGGCTCGCGCATGTTCATCGAGCCCGGCAAGCCGGTCACCGTGGACGAGCTGATGCGGGGCATGATCGTGCAGTCAGGCAATGACGCCTGCATCGCGCTGGCCGAGGCCATCGCCGGCTCCGAGGAGGTTTTCGCCCAGATGATGAACCGGGAGGCCCAGCGGCTTGGAATGAAGAACACGAATTTCGTGAACTCCACGGGCCTGCCCCATCCCCAGCACTACTCCACCGCCTACGATCTGGCGCTGCTGGCGGGGGCCATCATCCGCGACTTTCCCGAGTTCTACCCGCTGTACTCCCAGAAGGAGTACCGCTACAACAACATCAGCCAGTCGAACCGCAACCGGCTGCTGTGGACCGATCCCACGGTGGACGGAGTGAAGACCGGCTACACCGAAGCGGCGGGCTACTGCCTCATCACCTCGGCGAAACGCGGCGAGCGGCGGCTGCTTTCCGTGGTGCTGGGCACCGCCTCCGACAGCACGCGGGCCCAGGAGAGCCAGAAGCTCCTCAATTACGGCTTCCAGTTCTACGACACGGTGCGGCTCTACGCCAAGGGCCAGCCGGTGGACAAGCCCCTCGAAGTCTGGAAGGGGAGCCAGGGCACCCTCAAAGCGGGCTTCACCCAGGATCTGTTCCTGTCGATCCCCAAGGGCTGGAGCGATCGCCTGAAAGCGACACTGGAGACCCAGAAGCCGCTGGTCGCCCCCATCGCCGCCGGCCAGAAGGTCGGGCTGGTGAAGCTCACGCTCGACGGCAAGCCCTTCGCCGAGTACCCGCTGGTGGCCCTGGAGAACGTGTCCATCGCCAACGTCTTCGGCCGGGCCTGGGACAGCCTGCGGCTGATGTTCAATTGACACTTTCACCACAGAGACACGGAGAAAGACGTAGGTTGGGCTCCACCACGCGGAGCCCAACAGTTTCCGGGACCCCGCCAACTGTTGGGCTTGGGGCCGAGACCCCAAGCCCAACCTACAGATTCTGAGGCGCGGATGATCTATCTCAACGGCAGCTTCATGCCCATCGAAGAGGCGCGGATTCCCGTGCTGGACCGGGGCTTCATTTTCGGCGACGGCGTTTACGAGCTGATTCCCGTTTATTCGCGCCGCCCGTTCCGTCTCAAGGAGCACCTGCGGCGCCTGCAGCACAGCCTGGACGGCATCCGCCTGGAGAATCCCCATTCCGAGGAAGAATGGGCGAATCTCATCCGCCAGGTGATCTCCCGCAACGAAGGCGAGGACCAGTCGGTGTACCTGCAGGTGACCCGCGGCGTGGCGAAACGCGACCATGCGTTCCCGAAGGGCGTCGCCCCCACGGTGTACATCATGTCGAGCCCGCTGCTCACGCCGCCGCGCGACCAGGTGGCGACCGGCGTTTCCGCCATCACCGCCAGCGACAACCGCTGGATGCGTTGCGACATCAAGGCCACCGCGCTGCTGCCCAACGTGCTGCTGCGCCAGCTCGCGGTCGATGCCGGCGCCGTGGAGACCGTGCTGCTGCGCGACGGCTTTCTCACCGAGGGCTCGGCCAGCAACATTTTCCTGGCGAAGGACGGGGTGCTGCTGGCGCCGCCCAAGAGCCACCTGATGCTGCCCGGCATCACCTACGACGTGGTGCTGGAGCTGGCGGACGCGCACCGCGTACCTTTCGAGGTGCGGGAAATTTCGGAGACCGAGCTGCGGGGCGCCGACGAAATCCTGCTCACCTCCAGCACCAAGGAGGTGTTGCCCATTACCGGGCTCGACGGCCGGCCGGTGGGCAACGGCAAGCCGGGGCCCGTGTTCCAGCGCCTTTATCTGCTATACCAGGAATATAAGGCGACGGTCATGCGCAATGGCGGCTGACCGCAGCTTCGCGCAATGCCGTCCTATGGCTGAAGACGCCCTCTCGCTGATCGAGTATCCCTGCGATTTCCCCATCAAGATCATGGGGACCACCCAGCCCGGGTTCGCCCAGGCCATGCTGGACGTGGTCGTGCGCCACGCGCCCGACTTCGACGCCTCCACCATGGAAATGCGCCCCAGCCGCAAGGGCAAATATCTCAGCGTCACCTGCGTGATCCGCGCCGTGTCCCGGGACCAGCTCGACAACCTGTACCGGGAGCTGTGCGATCATCCGATGGTGGTGATGGTGCTGTGAGCGCCATGAAAGCTGAGACGTGAAATGCCAAAGCCCTTTTTAACCATGGACGGAGGCGGGCCTTCGCGTTTTTCGACTCTCGACTTGCGTTTCACCATCAAGCGCCTCGGCCTCGTGGACTACGAACCCACCTGGCGCGCCATGCAGGCCTTCACCGCCCGGCGCACGCCGGAAACGCCCGACGAAATCTGGCTGCTCCAGCATCCGCCGGTGTACACCCTGGGCCTCAACGGCAAGCCCGAGCATCTGCCGGAATCCACCCCCATTCCCATCGTGAAGATCGACCGCGGCGGACAGGTCACCTACCATGGCCCGGGGCAGATCGTGGCCTACCTGCTGTTGGACCTACGGCGGCTTGGCCTAGGGGTGCGGGAACTGGTGCGGCGCATGGAGCAGGCCGTGGTAGAATTGCTGGCAGATCATGGCATTAGCGCGGAAGGGCGGGTTTCCGCCCCCGGCGTCTATGTAAACGATGCGAAAATAGCGGCGCTGGGATTGAGGATCAAGAACGGCTGCTCTTATCACGGCCTCGCGTTCAACGTGGACATGGACCTCGCGCCCTTTTACGCCATCAACCCCTGTGGATACCCCGGACTGAAAGTGACCCAGACCCGCGATCTCGGCATCGCCGACAACCTCGACCGCCTGAGCGATGCGCTGGCGCAGAAGCTCGTCGCCCAAATTACCAAGGACCGTTCATGAGCAGCGCTTCCCACGGCGAAAAGGGCGCGGCCAAAACCGCCCGCAACCCCATCAAGATCGTGCCCAAGGGCGAGCTCCTGAAGAAGCCCTCGTGGATCCGCGTCAAGTCCGGCAACAGCCAGGCCTACTACGAGGTGAAGCGCATCCTCCGCGACCAGAAGCTGCACACGGTGTGCGAGGAAGCCTCCTGCCCCAACATCGGCGAGTGCTTCGGCAAGGGCACCGCCACTTTCATGATCCTCGGCGATCTGTGCACCCGCCGCTGCCCGTTCTGCGACGTGGCCCATGGGCGCCCGCTGCCGCCCGATCCCGAGGAGCCGAAGCACCTGGCGCAGTCCATCGCCGCCATGAAGTTGAAATACGTGGTGATCACCAGCGTGGACCGGGACGACCTGCGGGACGGCGGCGCCCGGCATTTTGTCGACTGCATCCGCGCCGTGCGCGAGCTTTCCCCCCGGACCCGCATCGAAATCCTCACCCCGGATTTCCGCGGGCGGCTCGATGCGGCCCTGGACATCCTCGGCCAGGGACTGCCCGACGTGATGAACCACAACCTGGAGACGGTGCCCCGGCTCTACAAGCTGGCCCGTCCCGGCGCCGACTACCGGAACTCCCTCACGCTGCTCAGGGATTTCAAGGCCCGCTACCCGCAGATTCCCACCAAGTCGGGCCTCATGGTGGGGCTGGGCGAAACCGACGAGGAAATCCTGGAAGTGATGCGGGATCTGCGGGCCCACGACGTGGAAATGCTCACCCTCGGCCAGTATCTCCAGCCCTCGACGGGCCATCTCCCGGTTACCCGCTACGTGCAGCCGGAAGGCTTTACGCGTTTCGAACAGGCAGCAAATGAAATGGGCTTCGCCCACGCCGCCTGCGGCCCCCTGGTGCGCTCCTCCTACCACGCCGATCAGCAGGCCCACGACGCGGGCGTGGTCTGAGTTTCCGTGGGGCGTGTCCCGCGCACCGATCGGCAGCGGATGGTGGGTTCCATGCAACAATCGGGAACACCACAAAATGCTGGTGCGCAGGGCGCACCCTACGAACAGACCGGTGGCGATGCGTAGGGTGCGTCCCACGCACCATCCGCCGCCGATTGGTCTATGCGACGCACCCCTACCTGCCGGTTGCCGCCGGAGACCGAACGGCGGAACCCGCCCTGCGGTTCCGCCCTACGAAACCACCCTTGCCCTACGGGCCAGGCCTCGGGTTGCCGAATCCCCGGCAAGGGGGATAAGCTGGCGACTCCCAGGATTGCCGGGCGTCCATCATGATGCTGCGTACTTTTTTCCTGCTGCTTTCCTTCGTGTCCGGGTCCGCCGGCATGGCGGCGAGCCTCGACGCGCTCTCCAACAAGGACATGGTGGGCGGCCTCAAGGAAGCCCTCACCCAGAGCTCCGGCGCGGCGGTAGGCAGGCTCGGCCGCGAGAACGGCTTCTTCGGCAACGACAAGGTAAAGATCCCGCTTCCCGAGTCGCTCGCCAAGGTGGAGCGCCTGATGCGGGGCATGGGAATGGGCAAGCAGGCCGACGAGCTGGTGCTCGCCATGAACCGGGCGGCGGAAGCCGCGGTGCCGGAAGCCAAGGCCCTGCTGATCGACGCCGTGAAAAAGATGACGGTGCAGGACGCGAAGGGCATCCTCACCGGCGGCGAGGACGCGGCGACCCAGTACTTCAAGAAACACACCGAGCAGCCCCTCGCCCAGAGATTCCTCCCCATCGTGAAGAAGGCGACAGCCAAGGTAGGCCTCGCCGAGCGCTACAACCAGTTCGCCGGCCGTGCCGCGAAGTTCGGCCTGGTACAGGAAAGCCAGGCCAGCATCGAAACCTATGTCACGAAGAAGGCCCTCGACGGTCTCTACCTCATCATGGCCGAGGAAGAGAAAGCCATCCGCAAGGACCCGGTGGGGCGCGCCGGGACCTATATCGAGAAGGTCTTCGGCGCCCTCCGGCGTTGAACGGGACGAGCCAAATCTTGAACCGCGAAGGACGCAAAGGACGCGAAGGAGTGCGCGCGAACTATTTGTTCAGGAAAACCTTTGCGTCCTTGGCGTCCTTCGCGGTAAAGCTCTCGGAATTTGTTGTTGTCATGCCGCGCCCACTGGACTGCGGCGTCTAGGTGCTCCTTGATGGCGAATCCGAACTCGACCACCCGTGTTTCCGCGGACATTCCGGTGACGCCCCGCGAGGAAGCCGGCGGCTACAAACTGCCGGCACTGGGCGTCCTCTCGGAAATCACCGCGAGCCTTTCCACCGAAGGGAATCTGGAGGCCCTGCTGGGCCGGTTCCTGGGCACCCTGATCCGGCTGGCCGGCGCCATGGCCGGCACGGTGCGGGTGATCTCTGCGGACGAAACCCACCTGCGGCTGGTGGCCGCCCTCGGGCTTCCTGCCGAAGTCGTGGAGCAGGAGCGCTACGTGCCCCTGCCCTGCGGCGCCTGCGGCGGGGCGGCCCAGGGCGACGAGATCACCCAGACCGCCGACCTTTCCGTCTGCGCGGGGCGCACCTCGTCGCAGTTCTTCGGCGAGAAGTGCAAAAAGATCGTCGCCGTGCCGCTGCAATACAAGGGCAAGGTGCTGGGCGTGTACACCCTGTTCATGCCGGTGAACCGGGATGTGCCGGACGAGGTGGCGCTGCTATTCCGCTCCATCAGCGAGCACCTGGGCATGGCGCTGGAGAACGCCCGCCTGACCCGGGAAAACCTGCGCATCACGCTCATGAGCGAGCGCCATATGCTCGCCAGCGAAATGCACGATTCGCTGGCGCAGACGCTGGCCTACATGAAGATGCGCATGGCGGTGCTGAAGGACGCCCTGGAGAACCGCGACCACAAGCTGTCCGAGAAATACCTGGAGGACGTGAGCGGCGCGCTGGAGGAGGCCTACGGCTCGGTGCGCCAGCTCCTCACCAGCTTCCGCAGCCAGATGGACCCGCGCGGGCTGCTGCACGCGCTGCGGGACATGGTGGAGAAGTTCCACGACCGGACCGGCATCCTGCTCGACTATTCCAACGATGCGCCGGACCTGCACCTCGGCGTGGACCAGGAAGTGCAGGTGTTCCACATCGTGCAGGAGGCGCTCACCAACGTGGCGAAGCATTCCAGGGCCCGGCACGCGCGGCTGCGCATTTCCATGAAGGGGGATCGCTATGAATTCGCCGTGGAGGACGACGGCAAGGGGATTCCCCTCGAAGCGCCGGGCGAGGGCGGGCTGCTCACCGAATCCCAGTACGCCCGCTTCGGCCTCAATATCATGAAGGAACGGGCCCAGCGGCTCGGAGGCGAAATCAGGATCGAGACCGTCAAGGGCAAGGGCACCCGGGTGAGCCTCAGCTTCCCCGCCCGCCGCGCGGAGGCCCGGGCGTGAACGCCCCCGTCCGCGTGGTGCTGGTGGACGACCACACCCTGTTCCGCAAGGGGCTGGCGGAACTGCTGGAGCGGGAAGGCAAGATCAAGGTGGTGGGCATCACCGGCAATCCGGAGGAAGCGTCGCTGCTCATCTGCGACCAGCAGCCGGACGTGGTGCTGATGGACCTCAACATGCCGCCCACCGGCGGCCTCGCGCTGCTGGAAAAGCTGCGGGCGGAAGGCTGCCGCCAGCCCACCCTGATCCTCACCGTGAGCGACGACCGGGAAGATCTCGCCAACGCGCTGCGCGCCGGCGCCCAGGGCTACCTGCTGAAGGACATGGAGCCCGACGACGTGGTGGACGCGGTGCAGCGGGCGCACCGGGGGGAAACCGTGGTCGCCCCCGCCATGACCGGCAAGCTGGTCACGCTGCTGCAATCCGGAAGCAAGCCGGCGGCCGACGAGTCCATGCTCAATTCCCTGACCCAGCGCGAGCGCGAAGTGCTCGCCTGCCTGGCCCAGGGCATGAGCAACAAGGCCATCGCCCGGGCGCTGGAGATCAGCGCCGACACGGTGAAGCTCCACGTGCGGCACATTCTCCTCAAGCTCAACCTCAGCTCCCGGGTGGAAGCCGCGGTGTTCGCCGTGGAACACCGGCTGCAGCCGGCCGCAGCCTCGAAGCGGCATTAGCAGCCGTAGGTTGGGCTTTGAGCCGAACGGCTCAAAGCCCAACATGACGATCCGAATGTTGGGCTCCGCCGAGCGGAGCCCAACCTACCCAGCCGGTTGGTCCTTGCCATTCTTGTAAATATATCAACATTTATATATACTGTAGGAATAACAATAACAAGGTGCAGGGATGACAAAGCAGATCGTATGGATCGGCGCGTCGCTCGAGGACCTATCCGGCTTCCCTGATGCGGTTAAACGCGAAGCCGGTCACCAGCTCTGGCAGGTGCAAAACGGACTCGATCCGGATGATTGGGATTCGATGAACACCGTAGGCCCCGGCGCCTACGAAATACGGATTCACGATGAACAGAACAATATTTACCGCGTGATTTACGTGGCGAAATTTCCGGAAGCGCTGTATGTGCTGCATGCGTTCCAGAAAAAAACAAGGAAGACGTCTCAAAAGGACATTGACTTGGCGGGGAAGCGGTACCGCCACGTGATGGCACTGAGGAAAAAATGAAAGTTACTGTTGGTTCCGACAACATCTTCAAGGATCTGGGGTTTGGTGCCGAGGAGGCTGCCAAGCTCAAGGCACGCTCCGACCTCATGATCGAGGTCCGGCAGCTCATCGAGCGCAATGACTGGACGCAGGCGGAGGCAGCAGAGCGTCTCGGCGTCACCCAGCCAAGGATCAGCGATCTCGTCAGGGGCAGGATCAACCTTTTCAGCGTGGATGCCCTGATCGACATGCTTGCGAAGGGCGGCCAGCGAGTCGTGGTGCACGTTTCTGAAAATCGGACCGCCTACCCCGCGCCCGTAAAGGCTATCGCCGCCGTCGGCGGCAGCAGGGTCGCTGGAGGGCGCGGCAAAGCTTGGAGCAAGTTATCCTCCGCTCGGACAGTGGTCGCTCAACCCAAGAAGTTACTAAAGACTATTGCCACTAGGCCGGCCGCAAAGAAGGCCGCCGCCAGGAAGCCGGCCGCCAAGAAATAGCCTCGACCCCCAAATACGCACGAAGTTCATCTTCTTGGACTGAGAACATATGGCTAGAAAGCCGCACTATGTCGGCAGGACGAGAAGTGAGCGGCTCGCATATAAACGCGGTCGAAGCGGGGCGGACGTGCATCATCCAAACGGCATTAACACCTCGAAACCGAGGCCCTGAAAGTTCGTCATTCCGGCAAACATTGCAAGACTTCTGAAGGTGAAGAAATGAAGACCGTGAAAGTGGGAATTACGACTGAGAAGGCGTCGGCCAAGGAGTTTGTCGAAGCCTGGAAGCGGGCCGAGCGCAAGGAGCGCCGCCGGGAGCCGGCCGAGCGGCTGTATTTCCTCGACGCCGGCACCCTGCTCAAGGTGCTCTCGACCCAGCGGCTTGCAATGCTCGCCGAGTCGCGCCAGGACGGCTGAAACGCAACTGCAAGCAGGTCAATCGACTTCCGCCTCGGGCCACAAGTTCGGAAAGAGAAACTTCAGTGACGAGAGCGGTATGGCGAACGCTATCGGCGACCGGGAAGATTCCACCGACAGCACCCCATAGTCCAGCAGGCTCGCCATGACCCGGCGGCCCGTTCGTTCTCCCAGTCCTGTCATCGCAATAAATCGCGAACGCTCCACCGGTCCTGCCATTGCAATGTAATGTAGCGCTTCGAGCGCTTCCAATTTGACTTGGGATTTCTCGCTTCCAACCTGCCAGGGCTTTCCCTGCAATTGGAGAAGAAGGGTTCTCAGCCTCTCTTTCATTGATGCCAAATCCAGTCGGTCCCGCATGAAGCGGACCTGATCCAGGCAGACTTCCAGAAAATAGCGCGCGAACGCGACCAGTTCCTCCTGAGACAACTGGCCGCGCCCATCCAAGTCGTTCCGGCGTGGAAGATCCGCATTGCTCAGACGGGCATGGTATTGCTCCCGGGTACGCGCCAACCCACGCATCGGGGACCACAAGCCTTGCGTGAGTCCCATCGCGTGAAATACCAAGTGCGCGTGAAGGCGCGCGGCGCGTCCGTTGCCGTCGATGAAGGGGTGGATCCATGCCAGGCGCTGATGGGAACAGGCGGTGCCGATGAGCAGTGCTCCGGTACCGGCCAATGCGCGGTAACGATCCGCCCAACCTTGGGTCAATTCCTCAACTTCTTGCCAACGGGGCGCACGATGGCGTCCCGCCGTTACGTCGTCACGGCGATACTCGCCTGGAATAATGGGCTTGCCCTCATCAGTAACCCGGTCAGCCTCGGGCAGCTTGCCGTAGAGCAGGCCATGGATCTCGCGCACCAGCGCCGGGGAGAAGAGATTCCTCGGGCTTGTGGCGCCCGATTGCTGTTCGAGCTGCGCCTCGACTTCCATATGCGCTATGGCCAGGCGCTGTTTCTTTGCCAGGGCCGCGTCTGCGTCGAAGTCCTGGCGAAGCGCACGTTCGATATCGGCCGGCCGGGTATGCTGCCCCTCGATCTTGTTCGTGTAGTAGGAATTCATTGCGCGCAGCTTCGGCCGCAGGGCGTGAATCACCGGCGCCCCGGCCTGCCCACCCAGACGATGACATTCCGCGACCAGTTCGGCCGCCAGTTCGAGGAGCGGTCCTAACACCGGGTCTTCCGGATAAAGCGGTTGGAATTTCCCTAGGTCAGCCATGACGTGGACAGTTATATGGACACATTACTGGCCAGTTTACATAAAGTGTATGTACATGACAAATATCATTTTTATATCTAACTATTAACATATATGGACTGTTTTTTGGACAGAAAGAAGCGGCCCCGGAAATTCGGACAGGCGGATAAGTGAAGGCGCTGCCCTAATGGGCGCTTAGCCCGGAGAGGAGCATGAACCAGATTCCTCGGGTGGCGCCCTCGGAATGACAGGATCAGTACGGTTCGTAGGGTGCGCCCTGCGCACCGAATCCGGCGTTTGAATGGTGCGTGGGACGCACCCTACGCGCTAGCCAGCTTCGGCCTCGGCGAGGGAGCCCACGCCGACCTTCAACGTCCTAGCCTTCATCGCAGTCTCCGATCCGCATGACGTCCGTCCGGAAATCCCGTATCGGCCTTCTCTCTCAAGCCCCGCCCAGGTATTCGCGCAGACTGATGATGCGAACGCCACGGTACTTCCGAAGCGCGAGCAGCGCCCGGTCTCCGGTGACGATGGCGTCGGCGCGGCCGGCGACCGCACATTCCAGGATGCGGTTATCCGGCTCGTCCTTCACCACATGGAGTCTTCGCCGCGGCCTGACGATAAGCGAGAGTTCCGAAAGATATACGGCGACGTGGGCGAGTTCCTCGGCGTCGCGCGAGAACTTGCGCCCGAGCACGCCGAGCAGCTCGTCGAGGATGGGCTTGGACAGAACAAGCCGATCCTGTTCCGCCAGGACGCGCAGCAGCGCCGTCTCGCCCTGGCCGCCCGGAAACACCAGGGCCGAGACGAGAATGTTGGTGTCGAAGACGACCTTCACCCGCGCTGGTAGCGCTCGAGGTCCTGCTCGGTGAGGATGCCCTTGTCGCGCGCCTTGCGGCTCCAATAACCCTGCATGCCGCGGAGCTCCTGGAGCCGCCGCTCGACGCGGGCCTGGCGCAGCGCATCCTGGATCACCGCGCTCAAGGTCTTGCCCTCGGCGCGGGCCAACGCCTCCGCCTCGCGCGCGAGATCGGCGGGAAGGGAGATGGTTTTCTTGACGGCGGTGCCCATGGTGACTCGCTGCAAAGGTTGGTATGAATAAATCATACCCGCGGCGCGTTTGCTGTCAAGCAGCGATCCCTCCAGTACTTTCGGAACTGCCCGACCACACCACGTCGCCCAGGTGAATGCCGGCGTCCACCATGGAATCGCCCTTGATGGCGATCAGGATGGTCTTGGAGGGATACTGCGCGAGGTGCTCGTCAACCGTCAGCGTGCCCGGGGCCACGTCCGCAGCCAGGCTCGGCAGCCCGGCGCAGACGCCTTACGAGCGGCCGGTCTCCGGGGTTTCAATTGGCCGATGAGCAAGGTTTCGATTAACCGGAATGAAAGGGGCTCCGTTTCCCCGTGCGCCCGTCAAGACACCGGGGGTGCACCTGGCCGATACCCGACTTGTGGGGGTCAGGACGCCGATTTGTGCTGGTGTGGGCCAATTGATATAATTCATACAATCATATCAATTGAGGTAACGACCATGATCCGCGAAGCCCCTGCGATGACGGTTCGGCAAAACCTGGGCGAGTTGCTCAACGAGGTTCAATACCGTCATGGAAAGGTATTGATCACGAAAGCGGGTAAACCTGTCGCCGCCTTGGTCGACGTCGCCATGTTCGAGCGCCTGCGCAAACTGGATGAAGAGTTCGATCGGATGCGTGCGGAGCTTGCGCGGGCGTTCTCCGGCATGACGGAAAAGGAGGTCGAAGCTCTGGTCGGTGAAGCTGTGAAGGCCGGGCGCAGGCAGCGCAAGAAGAAGTGAAGGTCGTACTCGATACCAACGTCCTGCTTTCCGGCCTGATGTTCCCGGACGGCACGCCCGGCCGCATCGTTGCCGCGTGGGCCGAAGCCCGGTTCGACGTGGCGTTTTCTCTGTATCAGCTCGCCGAGATCGGCCGAGTCCTGGAGTATCCAAAAGTCCGCCGCAAACTGGGATGGGACGATCAGAGAATCGAGCAGTTCATCAAGCAGCTCTATATTCGGGCCGAGGTTGTCGAACTTGGTCCGATATCGGTCGAGGTCCCGCGGGATTCGAGCGACGCGCCGATCCTCGCGACGCTTGCAGCCGCCAGGGCCGACATCCTGGTGACCGGCGATCGCGATCTTCTCGCGCTGCGCGGGCGCTATCCGATCGAGACGCCGACCGAGTTTGTCCGGCGGTTGTGACCGTTGTGACTTCCAGGAGAACGTCAGCCAGGGAATGCGGGGCGGCATTGACCGTAGGTTGGGCTTCGGGCCGAACGGCGCGAAGCCCAACATCGTGATCCAGATGTTGGGCTCCGCAAGCGGAGCCCAACCTACCCCG
>JACPEG010000012.1:20072-94552 GCA_016183615.1 Betaproteobacteria bacterium | reverse complement strand
TCCGCAAGCGGAGCCCAACCTACCCCGCGGCTTCGGCCTCGGCGAGGCCTTCGGCCTGCCGCTCGAACCAGGCAAGCCGGTCCCTGAGCTTCACCACCTCGCCGATGATGATGAGGGTCGGCGCCTTGAGGCGCGCCTTCGCCGCCAGCCCCGGCAGCGTTTCCAGCGTCCCGGTGACGACCTTCTGATTCCTCGTGGTGCCCTGCTGGACGATGGCCGCCGGCGTCGTCCGCGGCATGCCGTGCTCCATGAGCTTGCCGCAGATCAGCGGCAGGCCCTGCAGCCCCATGTACACCACCACGGTCTGGCGCGGCCGGGCCAGCGCCTTCCAGTCGAGATCGGCGCTGCCGTCCTTGAGATGCCCGGTGACGAACACGCAGGACTGGGCGTGGTTGCGGTGGGTAAGGGGAATTCCAGAGTAGGCGGCGACGCCGGTGGCGGCGGTGATGCCCGGCACCACCTGGAACGGCACGCCGTGGGCCGCCAGCGTTTCTATCTCCTCGCCGCCGCGGCCGAAGATGAAGGGATCGCCGCCCTTGAGCCGCACCACGTTGAGGCCCTTCTTCGCCAGCCGCACCAGCAGATCGTTAATGGATTCCTGGGGGAGTGTGTGGTTGTTCCGCTCCTTGCCCACGTAGATGCGCTCGGCGGCGGGGGAAGCCAATTTGAGGACCGCGGTCGAGACCAGGTGGTCGTACACCACCACGTCCGCGCTCTCCAGGGTGCGCAGGGCCATGAGGGTGAGGAGCTCCGGGTCGCCGGGGCCGGCGCCCACCAGGAATACCTTGCCTGTGGGAATGGCGCCCCGGCGCGGTTTCCTGGCGGCCTTGGATTTGCGGCCGAGGCGCGACAGGCGGTTCATTTGGATGACATCCATGGGAATTCTCCGCTCGATCATCTGTTCGCGGCTAAAGCCGCCGCAAGCACCATCGCAGGAGCGAATTCATTCGCGACCGGTGTCGGGGATGAATCCCCTCCTACATTCGGGCGGCAAACGCCGTCAGCGGTGCGCCGCATAAATCCCCGCCCGGAAAATCTCCCGGTCCGACTGGTCGAAGGCGTGGGTGAAGGGGTCGATGGCCGCCTCCAGCTCCTCGCACCAGGACGGGTGGCTGTAGCTCATGTCCTTGAAGAACCACAGGCCCCGCTCCGACTGGCAGGCGGCGGTGAGGAGCTGGATCTGCTCCCCGGCCTCGGGGCCCACGACGCAGCCGCCCAGCAACTGTCCCGTCTCTCCGTCGTGCACCACCTCGGTGAAGCCTTCGTAGTCGTGATGGGCCCGGGCCTTCACCGAGCCGCCCAGGCTCGAGCGCGCCACTTCCGGCTCGAGGCCCGCCTCTTCGGCCTGGTCCTCGGTGAGGCCGACGGTGGCGATCTCGTAGGCCGAGTGAATCACCAGCGGCACCTTGAAGTAGCTGGGGGTGAGCCGGTTGCCCTTCACCGCGTTCACCGCCGCCAGCTTGGCGTCGTACAGCGCCGCGTTCGCCGTCATGGGCCCGTGGCGCACGTCGCCGATGGCGTAGATCCCCGGCTCGGTCGTCTCCAGGTAGGGCGAGGTCTTGATGAAGCCTTCGGCGTCGGTTTCGATTCCCGCCTGCTCCAGGCCCAGGCGCGCGGTGAACGGCCGCCGGCCCACCGCGACCACGATTTTTTCGAATCGGCCCTCGCTGCCGTCGCTGAAGCGCACGTCCACGCCATGATCGGCGATACGGGCTTGGTTGACCGTGGTTTTCTTGCGAACCTCGATGCCCAGGCGCTGGAACTTGCGCTCCAGGAACCCGCTGGCGCGCTCCGAAATGCGCGCCAGGGGCAGCAGCCGGTCCTCCCGCTCGACGAGGGTGACCTTCGAGCCGAACTGCTGCAGCATGAAGCCGAACTCCACGCCGATGGCGCCCCCGCCCACGAACAGCACCGATGCGGGGAGCGTACGCAGCTTGAAAATGAAGTCCCGGGAGTTGAGGATGAAGGCGCCGTCGGTGGGGCACTCCGCGAGCGGCTTCGGCTCGGCCCCGGTGGCAATCACGATTTTTTCCGCGGAGAGGACCTGGGGCGGCGCGGTGGAATCGGCGGGCGCCACCGCCACACAATGGCCCGCTCCCAACGTGGCTTCGCCGGCGATGACGCGCACGCCCAGGCGCCGCAGCCACACGGAGAAGTTGTCCCGCATGCCCGCCACCACGTCGTCCTTGTGGGCCATGGCGGCGGTGAAGTCCCCTTCGACCTTGCCCTTGAGTCCCCTGCCCTGGAGCGCGTTGACGTCCTCGATCAGGGAGGCGAGGCGCAGCAGCGTGGCCTTGGGAATACAGCCCTGGTTGAGGCAGGTGCCGCCCGGCAGCCCCTTCTCGATGAGCGCCACCTTGGCGCCGAGATGGGCGGCGGTGATGGCGCAGCGGTAGCCGGCGGGGCCGCTGCCGATGACGATGAGGTCGAAGTCCATGGGAAACGAGTCCCGTGGTGGGTGAGGGCTCAGGCCGCGGCCAGGCCCAGGCTCGCGCCGCAAGTGCAGGCGCGGCACACGGGCTGCTGCGACTGCGCTTTCACGCGCCGCACGAAATCCGCGAAGCGCGCAGCCCAGTCGTTGCCGCCGACGCTGCGCAGATGAGTGTAGGAAGCAAGCACGTTCCGGTAGACGATGCCATCGCGATCGCCGTCAACGCCGTGGCCCCGCTCCACGCGGTAGGCAAAGCGCAGTCCGGGGTCCAGGTTTTCCAGGCTGGAATAGTGGAATTCATGGGCCCTGACTTCCGCGGCATCGCCGGCGAGCCAGGGATGATCCGCAGTGGGCTCGAGCTTCACGTAGCCGCGGCCCACCGGCTTCGCGTGCATCACCACGTCGGCGGGAATGGCGCCCACCATTTGCCGCGTGGCGCCGTTCCAGCGGATGCTGCGGGCGAGATACATGAGGCCGCCGCACTCGGCGTAGACCGGCAGGCCGCGCTCCACGGCCGCGCGAACGTCTTCCCGCAGCGAGAGGTTGGCTTCCAGCTTGTCCATCAGCACCTCGGGGAAGCCGCCGCCGATGAACAGCCCGTCCACTTCCGGAAGCCGCGCGTCGGTGAGCGTGTTGAACGGCACCAGCTCCGCCCCCGCGGCCTCCAGCGCCTCCAAATCGTCGGGATAGTAGAAGCCGAAGGCGGAATCCCGGGCGATGCCGATGCGGACCCGGTCCCGGGACACCGGGCTGCGGACCGGCAGAGCGGCCGCAACGGCTTCCGACTCAAGCGCCGGCGCCTCGCCGGCGATCGTCAGGATGCGATCGAGATCGAGTTGCGGGCCGATGAGGGCGCCGATTTCCCGCGCCTTCGCCGCCGCCTCCGCGGCCTCGTTGCCGGGCATCAGCCCCAGGTGGCGCTCGACGATGCCGAGCCGGTCGTCGGCGTGCACCGCGCCCACCACCGCCACATCGGTGTAATGCTCAATCACCGCCCTGAGCTTCGCCTCGTGGCGCGAGCCGCCCAGGTTGTTGAGGATCACCCCGGCGATGCGGATCGAGCGGTCGAAAGCCTGGTAGCCCAGGATCAGCGGCGCGATGCCGCGGGTCATGCCCCGGGCGTCGATCACCAGGATCACCGGCGTGTCCAGCAGCCGCGCCAGGGCCGCATTGCTGTTGCTGCCCTGGAGATCGAGGCCGTCGTAGAGCCCCTTGTTGCCCTCGATCACGGAAAGCCCGGCATTGGCGCCGTGGCGCACCACCGATTGCACGATCTCCTCCCGCTCCTGGACGAAGAAGTCCAGGTTGCGGCAGGGACGCCCGGCGGCGATGGACAGCCACATGGGATCGATGTAATCGGGGCCCTTCTTGAAGGGCTGCACCGCCAGGCCCTTCGCCGTCAGCGCCGCGCACAGGCCAATGGAGACCGTGGTCTTGCCGGAAGACTTGTGGGCGGCGGAAATCAGCAGGCGGGGCATATCATCCTTCTTGAGAACCGATCAAAAAAGCATGAACCGCAGAGGACGCTGAGTTACAAAACATTCCGGTTCCGTATGAACGCAGCGGTCAACGTATTCTGACCCAAAGTCTTTGATTCTCTCTTTCATGTCTTTCTCTGCGTCCGCCGCGTCCGCCGCGGTAAGAAACGGTCTTTAATGTTCCCCTGCAGTGTCGGCGAGGCGCTCCGGCAGAAAGCGCAGCATCTTCACCGAGACCGCGACGATCAGCAGCGCCACCGCGATTCCCGATAGCCCCAGCATCGTTTCCGGCAGGCTCGGCGCGTAGCCGTGGACCTGCCCGTCGTAGAAGCCGCTCGTTTCCTGCATCCCGGGGAACAGCACCAGCGGATAGGCCTGGCCGCCGATGATGGTGACATACATCTGGGCCAGGCCGCCGATCACCACCAGCGCGGACGCCAGCACCAGCGCGCCGCGCCTGGCGTTCAGCGCCGGATGCAGCAGCAGCACCAGGGGCGCGGCGCCGCCGATGCCCACCTGGACCGTCCAGAACAGGAAGGTATGCACGCCGCCCTCCAGCAGCAGGAAGCGCTCGAAGCCATCGTGCTGGGTGATATAGAGGTTGGTGACATGGAACACCGCCACGAAATAGAGGGACGCCGCGACGAACACCGCCAGCAGGCCCCGCAGCCGCTTGAGGAGCGCGTCGCCCAGCTCGCGGCCGGCGCCGCGGCAGGCGGCGATCAGCGTGAGCAGGAAAATCGCCGTGCCATAGGCCAGCGAGAACACGATGAACATGGGCGCCAGCAGCGCCGAATCGTAGGCCTGGCGCGCCGCCAGAAAGCCGAAGATGGAGCCGGTACCGGTGGTGAGGATGAGCCGCCACAGGAAGGCGGCCATCCCCGCCGCTCTCACGTAGCGGGTTCCCGTGTAGTCCATCATGGCCCACAGGTAGGCGCCGACGATGACGAAGAAGCCGTTATAGAGGAACACGTTCCAGGCGAAGATGGACTTGAAGTTGTAATGGGTCATGGCCACCACCAGGCGGTCCGGCCGCCCCAGGTCCAGCACCAGCACCATGAGGCCGCCCGCCAGCAGCGCCAGCGCCAGCAGGCCCGAGAGCGGCGACAGCGGCTTGTACTCGGTCTTCCCGAACACCGAGGCGATGGAGGCCACATTGAGCGCCCCGGAGGCCGCAACGATCAGGAACACCGCGAATACGTGGGGCATGCCCCACACAATCTGGTTGTCCATGCCGGTCACCACGTGGCCGTGCTCCTCCATGGTGTAGGCGGAGCCGAGCCCGAGAAGCATGATTAGCCCGAGGCCGGCGAGCAGGCCGTAATAGCCGGCGCTTCTTCCTTCGATTTCACGCAATGCGATCGCGCTCATGGCTGTAAACCAATAGATCTCACCGCAGAGGACGCAGCGGACGCGGAGGAAACAGAGATATACGTAAATATTCCCGGAGTCAGCAAGCCGAAGGAATGCGGCACGACTACGTCACCTGGACTCATCTTCTCAAACATGTTTTTCCTCTGCGTCCTCTGCGTCCTCTGCGTCCTCTGCGGTTCGCGTTTTGGCTCTAGATTCCCTGGTACCGCACGCCCGGATTGAGCCCCAGGTCGGCACGGATCTGGGTCGAAGCGTAGGTGGCGACGCGCTTGGCGATCTCGGAATTCGGATCGTTGAGGTCGCCAAACACGATGGCGTTCCTGCCCGCCGCGGCGCAGGCCTCGACGCAGGCCGGGTTCCGGCCCCGGTCCACCCGGTGCACGCACAGGGTGCAGGATTCAACGCAGCCCTTGCCCCGCGGCACGTCCGGGTTCTGGTCGGTCAGCGCCTCGTGCACGAAGGAGCGGGCCTTGTAGGGGCAGGCCATCATGCAGTAGCGGCAGCCGATGCAGATGTGGCGGTCCACCAGCACGATGCCGTCGGCGCGCTTGAAGGAGGCGCCGGTGGGGCACACGTCCACGCAGGGCGGATGCTCGCAGTGCTGGCACATGACCGGCGCCGAGTGGGTCTTCCCGGAGCGCAGGTCCTTCAGCTCCACCTTGCGGATCCACTGGGGATCGGTCTTGCGGCTGGGCGCGGCGACGTGGTTCTCCCGGCGGCAGGCCTCGATGCAGGCGGTGCAGCCGTCGCACTGGGTGGTGTCGATGAGCAGGCCCCAGCGCACCCTGGAGGAAGCCGCTTCCTCCGGCGCCCGGGCCTGGGCCGGCGCGAACAGCATCACGCCGGGAGCGAGCGTGAGCCCGCCGAGGGCGGCGGCGCCCCAGCCGATGAACTGCCGGCGGCCGCGGTTCACATCGCTCATGGATTCCCCTTGGCCACGGCGGTGCCCGCCGCGGCGGCAGCCTTGGGCTTGGTGGAATGGCATTCGAAGCAGTCGAGCTTGACAGCGGCGTAGGCGTGGCAGCTCTGGCAGAAATTCTCGTTGCTGCCGACCACGCTGCCGGTCTTGCGGCTGGCATGGCAGTCGATGCACTGCTGGAGGCTGTGCTTCGTGCTGCGGATGCCCCGGCGCATGGTGTCGTCGCGCTGGTGCTTGAGGAATTCCATGTGGTTGCGGCGCATCACCGCCACGTCCTCCACGCACTTCCCGCCCTTCTCGATGACGATTTTCGGCGTGGGCACGCGGCCGGCGTCGGCATAGGCAGCGGTTGCTGCGGCCGCAACTGTCAGCGCAACGATCAAGGCGCGCGCGCAGCAACTTAAAATGGACAAGGGAACCCCCCAACGGTTACCTTTCCGACGCATTTGAGTGTCTGCCGTCATCCTTTCGCTTTCACGTCGCGTAGGGTGCGTCCCACGCACCATCACGAGCTGAACGGTGCGCAGGGCGCACCCTACTCACATCTTGCCCTCTACCGTTACTCCCCGGTCGCGTAGGGTGGGTCCCACGCACCATCACGGTTGAACGGTGCGCAGGGCGAAACCTACTCACTCTTCACTCCGCACTTCCCCGGCCTCGCGCGTAGGGTGCGTCCCACGCACCATCCATACGCCGGATTCGGTGCGCAGGGCGCACCCTACCCACACCTCGTCGGCTGCCATCACTCCCCCAGTCCCATCTGGATGTAGCCCGTCGGGCACACGTCGTGGCAGATATGGCAGCCGATGCACTTGGTGTAGTCGGTGGCCACGTAGCGCCCCAGGGTCGCTTCCTTCTTGTTCACCCGGTACACCGCGTGCTGGGGGCAGAAGATGACGCATTGGTCGCACTCGAAGCACATGCCGCAGCTCATGCAGCGCTTGGCTTCCGCCACCGCCTGCGTTTCCGGCAGGGACTCGGTGCGCTCCTGGAAGTGGCCCAGCACTTCCTCCGGCGTGAGGGTCGTCACCTTGCGCTTGTTGCGGGCCACGTAGGGGAAATGCCCCAGGAACAGCTCGTCGTGGGGAATCACGTAGCGGGCGCCCCGGTCGTCGAAGTTGTGGACCGCAATCCTGCTGCTGTCCGTCCCGCGCAACAGCTCGGTGGCAGGCTGCGGCGCCAGTTCCTTTTCCGCGAGCTTCCTCAGCAGCTCGAAGTGGTGCACGTCGATCTTGGGCCGCTTCTCCGGGTCGTGGCCCTGGAGGTAGGCGTCGATGCCGTCGGCGGCGATCGCCCCCTGGCCCACGGCGGTGGTGATGAGGTGCGGGCGCACCACGTCGCCGCCCACGAAATAGCCCGGCTTGTTGGGAACGCGGTAGTTCTTGTCGGCGGCCACCAGCGGCTTGCCGCTGCTGAGGGCCTCCAGGCCGGTGAAGTCCACCTCCTGGCCGATGGCCGACACGATGAGATCGGCCTCGATCACGCACTCGGTGCCTTCCCTGACCTTGATTTCCAGGCGCCCGTTCTTCATGGCGGCCTCGCACTGGGCCACCTTCAATCCCGTGGCGCGCCCGTCCGGCCCCCTGATCACTTCCACCGGGGCGGTGCCGCCGCGAATCTCGATGCCTTCGGCGAGCGCCTGCTCCACCTCGTGCTTGTTGGCCTCCATTTTTTCCATGGACATGACCGAGGTCAGGACCACTTCGGCGCCTTCCTTGGCCGAGATTTCCGCCACGTCGTGGCCGAGCTGGCCCTGGATCACGTACTCGGGCCGGTCCTTCTCATGCACGTGCCGGATGTGGCCCAGGCGCCGCGCCACGGTGGCCACGTCGATGGACACGTCGCCGCCGCCCACCACCAGCACTTTCTTGCCTACGTGCTTCATGCGGCCGTCGTTGAAGGCCTTGAGGAAGGCGATGGCGGTCACCACGTTGGGCGCCTCCGAACCGGCGACCGGCAGCGGCCGGCCCGACTGGGCGCCAAGCCCCACGAAAATCGCGTCGAAGTCTTTTTCCAGCTGTTCGAGGGTCACGTCACGGCCGACCCGGCAGTTGAGCCGCACTTCCAGGCCCATGTCCACGATGCGCCGGATTTCCGCGTCCAGCACGTCGCGCGGGGTGCGGAAGCCCGGAATCCCGTAGCGCAGCATCCCGCCCAGCTCCGCATGCTCCTCGAACACGGTGCAGGCGTGGCCCTTCTTCATGAGCTGGTAGGCGGCCGCCAGGCTCGCGGGCCCGCCGCCGATCAGCGCCACCTTCTTGCCGCTGGTCTGCGCCGGCTTGTCGAATTTCCATCCCTGCTTGATGGCGTAGTCGCCGAGGAAGTGCTCCACGGCGTTGATGCCCACGTGGTCCTCCACCTCGTTGCGGTTGCAGCCGCTTTCGCAAGGCGCCGGACACACCCGGCCCATGACCGCCGGGAACGGGTTGGCTTCGGTCAAGCGCCGGAACGCGTACTCCTGCCAAGTGACACCGGCCGGTGGCTTCTCGACGCCGCGCACGATGGACAGGTAGCCGCGGATGTCCTCGCCCGCCGGGCAGCTCCCCTGGCAGGGGGGCGTGGACTGCTGGTAGGTGGGGCACTTGTGGGACCAGCTCGCATTGAAAATCTTTTCCTGGTACGAGTGGTAGGCCTGGTCCCCGTCGTGGTAGCGGCGGAAAGTCAGTTTTTCGGTTTTTTCGAAGGTCGCGGACATGCTGTCGTCTCCGTAGTTTTGCTATTCCTTGGCGCCCAGCCGGATCGCGGTGGATACCAGCTGGTGCACCCCTCCCACCATGCTCATGTCGAACCCGTAATAGGGCAGGACCTTGCTGAACTGGGCCTTGCAGATGGCGCAGATGGTGGCCATGAAGTTCACCTTGTGCTCGTCGACCACCTGCTTCAGCGCCTCCATGCGCGGCAGCGCGCCCTTCACCCGCAGCTCCATCAGGTCGTCGGTGAGGAGTCCCCCGCCGCCGCCGCAGCAGAAGGTCTTCTCGCCGATGGTGTCCGGGTGCATGTCGTGGAAATGGTTCGCCACCGACTTGATGATTTCCCGCGGGATGGTGAACTGCCCGCCCGGCGTGCCGCCCATGCGCGAGGCCCGCGCCACGTTGCAGGAATCGTGGAAGGTGATGATGCGGTGGTCGTTGGCTTCCTTGTCGAGCGTCAGCGCGCCGCGCTGGATGAGGTCGTGGGTGACTTCGCAGATGTGCTGGGGCGCCGGGTAGCGGGAATCCAGGAAATCCCAGGGACCCGCCAGCGTGTTCCAGAAGCTGTAGGCCACGCGCCAGGCGTGGCCGCACTCGCCCACCACGATGCGCTTGACGCCGAGCTCGAGCGCCGCCTGCCGCACCCGCAGGGAAATCTTCTTCATCTGTTCGTAGTTGCCCACAAACATGCCGAAGTTGCCGGCCTCGGAGGCGTGGGAGGAGAGCGTCCAGGAGATCCCCGCCTGGTGGAATACCTTGGCGTAGCCGATCAGACTTTCCACGTGGGGCTCGGAGAAGAAATCCGCCGAAGGCGTGACCAGCAGCACCTCCGCGCCCTTGGCATCCAGAGGAAGCTTCACCTCCACCCCGGTGTCGGCGGCGATGTCCTCCTCCAGCCCCAGCAGCGTGTCTTCCAGCGCGGGCCCAGGCAGCCCCAGGTTGTTGCCGATCCTGTGGACCTTGCCCAGGATCTCGTTGGTGTATTTCTGGCCCAGGCCGATGGAATTCATGATCTCCTTGGCGGCCATGGTGATCTCGGCGGTGTCGATGCCGTAGGGGCAGAACACCGAGCAGCGCCGGCACTCGGAGCACTGGTTGAAATAGGTGTACCAGTCGTCGAGCAGCTCTTTGGTCAGGTCGCGCGCCCCCACCAGCTTGGGGAACAGCTTCCCGGCGACGGTGAAATGGCGCCGGTACACCGAGCGCAGCAGGTCCTGGCGCGCCACCGGCATGTTCTTGGGATCCTGGGTGCCGATGAAGTAATGGCACTTGTCGGTGCAGGCGCCGCAGTGGACGCAGGCATCCAGGTACACCCGCAGCGAGCGGTATTTGCCCAGCAGCTCGCCCAGCTTGGCGATCGCCTTCTGCTCCCAGTCGGGCACCAGCTCGCCGGGGAAGCCCAGGGCCTGCTGGATCGGCGCCGCCGCCACGAACGGCCTCGACGCCGCCATGGCCTGGGGCATGAGCACCGGGACGATGGGAATATCCCGGAATTTTGGCGTCTCGAAAGTCGGCGCGGCCACTAGGCGGGCTCCAATTGCACAACCCCGTAGGTTGGGCTGCGGTACGCAGCCCAACACAGCGTGGAATGTTGGGCTTCACGTCGTGAAGCCCAACCTACGATCTCGGCCCAACGGGGCGTTGTATGTTGAGCTTCACGCGGTGAAGCCCAACCTACGATGCTCCGGCCGGACAACTCCGTAGGTTGGGCTGCGGAACGCAGCCCAACACGGCCTCGAATGCTGAACTTCACGCGTGAAACCCAACCTACGACGCCGCTAATCCCGTTAATCCTGTCCATTCAATGTTTCTCCAGCTCCGCGGCCCAGGGCGCGAGATGGCGCACTTCCCGCGGCGTGTCGGCCTGGTTGCGGGTCGGGCTGAAGAAGATGCCCGGCGCGTGCAGCAGCTTGGACAGCGGGAACACCGCCATCAGCGCCGCCACCAGGGCGAGGTGCAGCAGCAGGTTGGGGTCCGCCGGCAGCGGCTGCAGGTCGAACACCATGAGGCCCAGCATGAAGGCCTTCACCGCCACGATGTCGGTGTGGGAAACGTACTTCATGGCGAGCCCCGACACCGCGATGGCAACGAGCAGCGCCAGCATCAGGTGGTCGGAAATCGTGGAGATGTAGCGGATGCGCTCCACCAGGAAGCGCCGCGCCCACAGGCCGCCGAGCCCCGCCACCATGCCGAAACCGGCATACATGCCGAAGGGCTGGATCCACGCCACCCAGGCGGGAACCGGCTCCAGGAAGTAGCGCAGGTGCCGCAGCAGCACCATCAGCAGCGCCGCGTGGAACAGGGAGGCGAAAAGCCAGATCCACTTGTTGGCCTTGAACAGGCTCTCGAACAGCGCCACCTCCCGCGCCACCCGCAGCGCGGCGCCGGCGGCGGTCGTCGGCGCCGGCGTGGTCGGAATCTTCAGCGGCGCGGGGGTGCGGGCGTACTGGGCGATCTTGTAGCCCAGCCCGCCGATGAGCAGCGCCGCCGCGGCGTAGAACAGGCCGGCGTAAATGAGGGTCAGCGCGGACATGGCGTGGCTGTCGGCTCTCGGCGCTCGGGTTGAAGAGCGGGCTGGAGCGGACGGCACCAGAGCGCCGTCCGCCAGCCTCTCCCTATCCCCTTTAGATGCAGCCCGTGGGCTTGGGCAGGCCGGCGATCTTGCAGGCCTGCTTGGCGGGTCCGTAGGGGAACAGCTCGTACAGGTACTTGCTGTTGCCCTTGTCCGGCCCCAGTTTCTTGCCGATGGCCTTGGTCAGCACCCGGATGGCCGGGGCGATCTGGAACTCGTTGTAGTATTCGCGCAGAAAGTTGACCACTTCCCAGTGGCTCTCGGTCATATCGACCTTCTCTTCCCTGGCGAGGTAGCCGGCGACGTCCTCGTTCCAGTCGGCGAGGTTGGTGAGATAGCCTTCCTCATCGGTATCGTAGGTCCTGCCATTCAGCTCAAAACTCATGGTTGCCTCCTTCGGTGAGCAATTGCATCAGTAAATTCAAAAAACCTTTAAGCCGCAGATAAACGCGGATAAACGCAGATAAACCGGGACCAGACCTGAACCAATCTGTGGCAAGAACCGGTTCTTGAATCTGCGTTCATCTGCGTAAATCTGCGGTTAAATGTCTTTGTTCAGTCAAAGCCAGGATTGGATGGTGTTGTGCTCGGCGGCGAGGTCCACGAAGCCGCCGTAGTCCACCAGCTTCACGCCCTCGATCACCCGGTCCTGCATGCCGCGGGCCTCCAGGTCCGGCCACAGGGCGTAGACCGGCACGGTCTTCATGGCGTCGCGGATGCGCCCCTCCACCGCATTGCCCTTGGTGGCGGCGTACACCGCGTCCTCGATCAGCAGCAGCGCCGAGCCGTTGGGCCTGGCTTGCGCCACCCGCAGGCAGCTTTCCAGCGTGGTCTTCTCGAAAGGCGATTTGTTGACGATGTTCAGCATGGCCATCCCCTAGAAACTGATCACCACATCCTGGTCGGCCATGAGGGCCGCGATTTCCTTCGAATTCAGGACTTCCACCGGCACCAGCAGGTTCTCCTGGGAGAGCCCCCTGGCTTCCAGCGATTCCTTTTCCACGTAGAGCTTCTCGATGTCGTAGCCTTCGAGGGCCCGGTAGGTGGGCGAGAAATTCTTCACGTCGATGGCCTTGGTGTGCTGGCCCTTGGCGAGCTGGTACACCCCGTCGTCCAGGAACGCCATGGACACGTCCTGGTCGAAGGCCGCCGAGATCAGCACCACCTCCAGCCCTTCCAGGGCGTAGACCGTCCCATAGGGCGCCTTGCGGTTGACGAACATGAATTTCTTGACGATGCCGCTCTGCCCTTCTTCCATCTCGATGCCGCCTGTGGCCTCAGTCATGGCTCCCTCCCCGTCAATCGCCGAACGTCACCAGGCGGTCGGCCTGGATGCCGGACTCCACCAGCTGCCCGAGACCCGAGATGCGGAACCCCGGCGCCAGGATGTCATCGCGGATGCCGCGCCGCAGCGCCGCCGCCACGCACACCACGAGATCGATGTTGTGTTCCTGGGCCAGCTTGGACCAGCGGTTCACGATATGCCGGTCGTCCTGGGGCGGCTCGGTGAGCTTGGTCGAGTTGTTCACGCCGTCGTGGTAGAAAAACACGCGGTGGATCTGATGGCCCTTTTCCAGGGCAGCCTTGACGAACTGGTACGCCGTGTCGGCCGCCTGGTGGGTGTAGGGCCCCTCGCTGACCAGTATTCCGAATTTCATAGTTCCTCCCGATTTACTGCTCACCACAGAGACACAGAGGCACAGAGAAGGACCAGTGATTCATCCGAAAATCCGTTGGCCTTTGGCAGCGCTTTCATTTCCCCTCTGCACCATCGCTCTTGAAATGGAAATTCTCTGTGTCTCTGCGATTCCGGTTGTTTCGCTTTTCTCAAAACCGGATGTGGGCGGAGGCGTTGAGCGTCGCCCGGCCGCCGCGCCAGTCGTCGATGTGGTGCTTGGTGAACGGCAGCCCGGTCTTTTCGAAGAATCCGGGCCAGCCGATGCGCTCCACCCAGTCCGACAGGCGCTCCCAGGAGCGGGCGTCCGCCTTGTAGACCCGCAGAATGCTCTTCACCACCTCGGCCACTTCCGGCCAGCGCGGCGGGTTGTTGGGCAGTCCCGAGGCCACCAGCTTGTGGAAGGTGGGCCGGATGCGGGCATTCGAGTTCTTGCCGCCGACCCAGATCGCGATCTTCGAGAACTCCGGGTCATTGATCTGCATCGGCGGACAGGGCGGGTAGCAGGCGCCGCAGCACACGCACTTCTTCTCGTCCACCTCCAGCGAGGGCTTGCCGTTGACCAGCGCCGGGCGGATCGCCGCCACCGGGCAGCGCGCCACCACCGCGGGGCGCTCGCACACGTTAGCCACCAGGTCGTGATTGATCTTCGGCGGCTTGGTGTGCTGCACGATGATGGCGATGTCGGCCTGGCCGCCGCAGTTGATCTCGCAGCAGGAAGTGGAAATCTTCACCCGGTTGGGCATTTCGCACTTCACAAACTCCTGATACAGCTCGTCCATCAGCGACTTCACCACCCCCGAGGCGTCGGTGGCGGGAATGTCGCAGTGCAGCCAGCCCTGGGTGTGGGCGATCATGGACACCGAGTTGGCGGTGCCGCCCACCGGGAAGCCCGAGTCGGTCAGCGCCTTGATCAGGGGCTCCACCTTGTTCGGGTCCTGGATCATGAACTCGATGTTGGAGCGGGCGGTGAAGCGCACGAAGCCGTCGGCATACTTGTCGGCGATGTCGCACAGCTTGCGGATGGTGTACACGTCCATCTGGCGCTGGGTGCCGGCCTTGACGGTCCAGATCTCGTCGCCGGATTCCGCCTTGTGCATGAGCACCCCGGGCTTGGGATGGTCGTGATAGATCCACTTGCCGTAGTTCTGCTTCAGGACCGGATGCATGAAGGGCATCGGGTCCGGGGCGCCATGCTCGATGGGGGTACGCAGTTGGGTCATGCTTGTCTCCGAATCGTTCTTGATCGCTATCCGTTGGTCGGGGATAAATCCCCTCCTACAAATCTCCGAACCGTTTTGATCCCTGTCCGCGTAGGAGCGAATTCATTCGCGACCCTGGTCGGGGATAAATCCCCTCCAAATCTCCGAACCGTTTTTGATCCCTGTCCGCGTAGGAGCGAATTCATTCGCGACCTTGGTCGGGGATAAATCCCCTCCTACAAATCTCCGAACCGTTTTTGATCCCTGTCCGCGTAGGAGCGAATTCATTCGCGACTTCTGTCGGGGATGAATCCCCTCCTACGTTCCCGCCGCCTTGCGGGCCTTGGCCTTCTCCACCTGCTCGTCCCAGTCGTCGGTGCGCACGTAGGGATTGGCCCGGGGCTGCAGCACCATGTTGGGGTCCACTTCCAGGCCCATGCCTTCCAGGAAGCTCGCCAGCCCGATGCGGTCGATCATTTCGCCGGTGCGCTCGTGCTCGAGGGCGTTTTCGGCGAAGAAGTCGAGCACCCCGCGCGCCAGCTCGCGCAGCTTCCCGAAGTCCTCGTCGGTCTCGAGCTTCATGAAGGGCACCACCACCGTGCCCATGCTGGCGCCGATCTTGAGCACGCCCTTGCCGCCCATCAGAATCGCGGCGCCGCGCTGCTTGCCCGGCAGAAGCCCGCCGCGGATCACGTTCAGGCAGTGCACGCAGCGCACGCAGCTCTTGTTGTCGATCACCAGGCTGGTCTGGTCGTCGAGCTCGGCGACGGAATCGTTGGGACCGGCTTTCACGGCGGCTTTCTTCACGATCTGGATCGCCTTGGTGGGGCAGCGCGCCACCACGTCGTTCACCAGGTCGGTCATGCCGTGCTCGGCGTAGTATTTGCGGGAATACTCGTTGTTTACCCGGATGTTGTCGCGCCAGGTGCCGATGATGGCCATGTCCGAGCGCTGGATGGCGTTGACGCAATCGTTGCCGCAGCCGGAGAACTTGAACTTGAACTTGTAGGGGAGCGACGGCCGGTGCATGTCGTCCAGGTTGGCGTTGATCACCTCGCGCAGCGCCCGGGCCTCGTCGTAGCAGGACAGCTCGCAGCGGGCCCCGCCCACGCAGGACATGGAGGTGCGCATGCCGGCGCCGGCGCCTCCCAGGTCGAATCCCATTTCATTGAGCTCGTCGAAGGCCGGCTGCACCTCCGCGGTCTTGCAGCCCTGGAACATGATGTCGCCGGACTGGCCGTGGAAGGCGATCAGCCCCGAGCCGTGCTTCTCCCACAGGTCGCACATCTTGCGCAGCAGGTCGGTGGAGTAGTGCATGCCCGCCGGGGGCTGCACCCGCAGGGTGTGGAATTCTGCGGCGTCCGGATAAATCGGCTCGCCCTTGTCATCCTTGTATTCCGTGAAGCGCGGGATCACCCCGGCGCCGTAGCCGAACACGCCCACCGTGCCGCCCTTCCAGTAGCCCTTGCGGTTGCGGTAGGAGGCTTCCAGCTGGCCCATCAGGTCCACCATCTGGTCCTTGTCCCTGGCCAGCCGCTTCAGGCCGGTGACGAAGCTGGGCCACGGCCCGGACTCCAGCTCGTCGAGCAACGGGGTGTCGTGCATTTTCTTGGTCATGAGCGCGTCTCCTCGCTTCTGGTGCTTCTCTCTCGCCGCGGTCTGCGGCGCAAAGACGCGTCGGGGGAATGCCGGTCAGGCACTGGCGGTCCTCCTCCGCGCAATGAAGGGCCATGCTAGGCAACGGCGGGGCCCGTGCCTATTCCTCCGGTAGGGTTGGTGGTACCTACCCGTTTGGGGTACGCCGCGCCTACCCGAAGCGGATATAGGCAGTGGCGGGCCCCGGTGGGACGATTCAACGCCTTGGCAAGGATGGACGAACGGAATCGGGCCCGAAGGCGGAATGTAGGAGCGAATTCATTCGCGACCCGGCATTCGCAACCCCGGTCGACGATATCAGGCGGGATGTAGGAGCGAATTTATTCGCGACCCCGGTCAGGGATAAATCCCCTCCTGCAAACCAATTCATCGGCCCCCGGGCCGGACATTTTCGGACATCGCCCATGGAGCGCGTCACCAAGCTGGCGAAGTGGACCAACCCCCTGGGCGGCCAGGAAGTCGAGCTGCACCAGGTGGACTACGCGGCGGGCGGCATGGCGCTGCTGCGGGTGCGCATCCGCGAGGGAAAGCGCTTCACCGTATTCGAAGTGGACCCGGGCACGGCCCGGGCCTGGGGCGAGGCCATGGCGGACTGGGCGAAGACCCGGCCGGAGGAGAAATAGGAGGCGACACCTGCTGCCTGAGGGCAACTTCGGGGAGTACGGAATGACGGTTGAAACGCAGGCGGCGATGCCGGCGACCGACGACCAGGGATACCTGCTGGACCCGATCCAGTGGAACCCGGTGGTGGCGGAGAAAATCGCCGCAAAGGAAAACCTCGCGCTGACGGAGGACCACTGGGTGGCGATCCGCTTCATGCGTGGGTACTGGGAAGAGCACCAGATCGCGCCGGATGCGCGGCACGTGATGCGGCACCTGGCGGAGAAGCTCGGGGCGGGGCGCAACTACCTGTTCCAGCTTTTTCCCTACGGCTACGTGCAGCAGGCCTGCAAGATCGCCGGCATGCGCAAGCCCCGGGCCTGGAGCACCGGATAAGACAAAGGGAGGGACGGCAAGTGGAAATCCTGGATCAAGTAAAACCGAGCGTCACCATCGACCTGTGCGGCCTCACCTGCCCTGCGCCGCTGCTGGGGGCGAAGCAGGTGCTCGACGATCTCAAGCCGGGCCAGGTGCTGGCGCTGGTTTCCGACTGCCCGGGCACCAAGGACGATCTGTTCATCTGGACCCGCCACACCGACCACGAGATCGTGAAGATGGACACCGCGGCCGCGCCCCGGATCGTGTTCTACATCCGCAAGGGCAAGCGCCCCGCCATCCGGGCCAACGTCACCCTGGACATGCAGGGGGTGTCCTGCCCGGGGCCCATCGTCGAGGCGAGAAAACTCCTGGAGGAGCTGAAGCCCGGAGAAGTCCTGAAGCTCGTCTCCAGCTGCCCCGCCTCCCGGGACGAAGTGAAGACCTGGACCACCAACACCCGCCACGGGCTCCTCGACACCCGGGAGATCGCCGCCGGGGTGTGGGAGTTCTATATCCAGAAGGGCTGAGGCGCCGCCCGGCGGTGCCGGGAGCCAGGACATGAGAGTCAAAACCCGCTGGCACAAGACCGGCCCCAAGCCGATGAAGCAGCTCGCCACGGTCGCGGCGGCCACCATCTGGCGCGTCGCCCATCAGGCCGTGAAGAACATGCTCAAGGCGGACTTCGAGATCGAGCGCGGCCCGCGCTATCTCGCGGTCATGGCCGAATTCATGGTGTTCCTGGTCCACGTGGCCGATCGCATGGCCTACGAGCGCCTCAAGGAGGACGAGCGGGTCGAGTTCACCACCGCGGCAGCGGTGCGGCTCGCCGAAATCCTGGAGCAGAACCAGCTGGAGCTGTTCGGCCCCAACAGCGCCCCGGGCTACCGCGATGCCTTCATCGAGCTCGTCAACCGCCGCGGCGACGATTACGCCACCTGCGGCTACAGCGCCGAGGGCCCCGATTATGGATTCCTGCGGGTCCTGGCCCACGGGGTCCGGGACCTGATGGAGCAGCGCGACCGCACCTGGGTGTTCGACCAGGTGATGGAAATCGAGGCGCCGGAGGCGGTGAAAACATTGCAGAAGGCGTTGCGGGGCTTGTTCAACCCGGAAGAAAGTGATGCGCCCCATCCCGTTTCATCCCGGGAATGAGGCCGCCTACCGGGAATGGCGAGCCCGCAAGCTGGCGGACTACCCGGCGCGGGTCGAAGACCTGATCGTCCGAATAAAAGACCCGCGGCGGCTCGATGACGTCGAGCACGCGGCGCTGCTCGCGCGCCTGCGCAAGGCCAACATGGCGATCTACGCCAGCGAATGCGGGAGCGACCCCGACAAGGACATCCCGCGGCTGCTGGGGCGGCAGTTCGGGCTCACGCGCCTGGACGCCAACTGGCTCGCCGACGGGGACAGCATCAGCTCGCTCGCGGTGGCCGAGGGTGCCCCCAAGGGCGAGTTCATCCCCTACACCGACCGGCCCATCAAGTGGCACACGGACGGCTACTACAATCCGCCCGAGCGCCGGATCCGCGGGCTGATCCTGCACTGCGTGCAAAGCGCTCCGGAAGGCGGCGAAAACCGGCTGCTCGACCCCGAAATCGCCTACCTGCTGCTGCGGGACCGGAATCCCGACTACATCCGGGGGCTGATGGCGCCCGACGTCATGACCATCCCGGCGCGCAGCGACGACAACGGCGTCGCCCGGGCGGCGGAAACCGGGCCGGTGTTCTCGATTCTGCCCGGGGGCGATCTGCACCTGCGCTACACCGCGCGCCGCATCAGCATCGAGTGGAAGCAGGACCCGATGACCCGGGCCGCAGTGCGGCTTCTCGAAGAGCTGCTGGAAAGTCCCTTGCCCTACGTCTTCCAGGCACGGCTCGAGCCGGGGATGGGGCTCCTGTGCAATAACGTGCTGCACGACCGCTCCGGCTTCCGCGACGGTGAGACGCGCCGCCGCCTCGTTTACCGGGCCCGCTACTACGACCGGGGCGAGGGAACTTCCTGGCGCGAGGCCCAGGCCGCATCCCCGGAAGTTGCGCTGTGAGCCGCTACACCGGCATCCACCATCTCGCCTTCGCCACGCCGGACATGGAAGTCACGGTGTGGTTCTGGCGCGACCTGCTGGGGATGCGCCTGGTGTACGCCACGGGGCATCCCGGCTACCGCCAGTATTTCTTCGAGGTTTCGCAGAACGATCTCATCGCGTTTTTCGAGTGGCCGGAAGTGGAGAAGCCGAAGCGCCACACCCACGGCCTGCCGGTGAAGGGCCCGTTCTCCTTCGACCACGTGGCGATCGGCGTCGAATCGGAAGCCGCGCTGTGGGAAGTCGCGGAGAAGCTCACCGGCGGCGGCTTCGCGGTGAGCGACATGGTGGACCACGGCTTCATCCGCTCCCTTTACGCCTTCGACCCCAACGGCATTCCCATCGAGTTCACCTGCCCGGTGCCCGGAATCGACGTGCGCGCCAAACCGGTGCTCGCCGACCGGGACCCCTGCCCCTCGCGCCTCGAAGGCAGCGATCCCCAGCCCGGCCGCTGGCCCCCCGCGGAAATCATTCCCGAAGAAGAGCGGGCCATTCTCCAGGGCGACGGCTGGGAAAACTTTCACGGCCGGCGTCGCGAATAAATTCGCTCCTACGAGTGAAATCGCCCCTGCCCGGGTGGTAGGAGGGGATTCATCCCCGACCCCGAGGGTGCGTCCCACGCACCGGTCGATTCCGGCGTCGCGAATGAATTCGCTCCTATGCCGGGTGGTAGGAGGGGATTCATCCCCGACCCTGAGGGTGCGTCCCGCACGCCGCGCTACTCGGCGGCGCAGGTTGCGGCTTCGCCTCCATCCATCATCCACCCGGCGTTTCCTTTCGATACACCGCAGAACCCTCTCGGCGTGGCGGCGTCCAAATCTGGTAGATTGAATCTTGATTACCAATGAACCTCAGCCAACTTTTGCGAGCCGGTAGGGCATCGGTGGAGTCTGTGCGACGGTGCGAGCCGGCAGCCGTAGGTTGGGCTTCGCTCGCGAAGCCCAACAACAACATTTGTGTCATCCGCGACTTTTTGTTGGGCATAAATGCCTTTTTGTTGGGCATAAATGCCCAACCTACGTGGCTGTTTGCGGCAATTCTGCTGAGCGCATCGGCGGCGCTCGCTGCCCCGGACGATGAAGTGAACCGGATCCTGGCGGGGGCCAAGGCGCCCCCGGGCGTGGTCTTCGAAATCGTGGAATCGGACGCCGGCGCCCTCGAGTGGGCGGTCCCCCAGGTCCGGCAATTCGCGGAGGCGCTACGCCAGCGCTTCCCGGGACTTTCCATCGCCGTCGTGACCCACGGCAATGAAATGTTCGCGCTGCAGAAGAGCCAGCGGGAAACCCGCAAAGGCGTGCATCAGGCAGTGCAAGGCCTCGTCCGTGGCGATTCCGTTGCGGTGCACGTGTGCGATACCTACGCCGGCATGCGCGGCGTGCAGCCCGAAGCCTTCCCGGATTACGTGAACGTGGCGCCCTCCGGCCCGGTGCAGATCAACAACTACGTGATGCTGGGCTTCGTCCGGGTCAAGCTGGAGAAGCCCGCCGCTTCCCCCCGCGTGCCGGGTATTCCGCTCCAGCCGCCTCCCGGCAACACCATCGCCGACATCGCCAACTGCTGAGCCCGCCTCCCGATTCGGCTGTATCCGGCGAGGCGCTACGGGGAGTCGGCCCTGTCTTCCGCGAACGCCCTGAGCGCCCTTTGACGCTCCTGTTCATCGAGAAACACGGTTTCCCCCATCCGGCTCTCGATGATGGCAGGCGAGAGCAACCCGGCGCCAAGCCCGGCCTGAAGCCACTCGCGATCGCGCGGCTCGCCTCTTGCATACTTCGATACTGCCGCGTCGTTGGGGTCCAGGAAGTAGCCGTGGCTTTTCTCGAATTCGCTGCCCTCACCCAGTTCTTTCCGCAGCTCGAAGATACGTGCAGGGTCCTGCCGGGTGTAGCAATCCACGTCGATCGACATCAGCATCCGGGGCGGAACCCGCGCGCCCCGCGCGACGCCCAGCACGGCGAGGCTGCCGACGACGACGAACTCGGCATGGCCGCAGAGCCTTCTGGCTTCCTTGAAGAGGCGCTCGAGGTCGCTCAGCTCCATGCCCACGACCAGGGTGTGTTCTGGAACAGCGCATCTTCCCATTCGCCGAGGGAGGCCATTCTTTGGGCCAGCTCCGCCGGAGGAAGCGCAAGGAGCCCGGACCAGCGCTTGATGTAGAACGGGCTGCACGTCCTGCGTTCCCGCCACAGATCGACGACGCCCCTGGCGCGCTGAATCAGCTTGCGGGCCTCCCGGGAGCCGCTTGCGAGTCGAACCGCGAGCCGCAGGTGCCGGGTGCGCTGCTCGTCGATCCTCGCCCGCTGCTCGAGGCGCGCGCGCCGCCGCTCTTCCAGCTCCATGCCCACCGCGAGCTGCGGCTTGACGCCGAGGGCTTGAAAGATCCGGTCCAGCACGTCGGTCTGCACCGGCAATGGTTTACCGCCCTCGAGCCGGGAAAGCGTCGTGCGCGACACCTTCGCCGCCGCCGCCAGCTCGGCCTGCGTGAGGCCCCTGCCGAGCCGTTCCCTCTTGATTACATTGCCGAATTCCGCGGAGAGCATATGTAGTCGTTAATGTATGTTGTCCATTATAATGAACACTCTGGAGAAGCGGCAAGCCACCGTTTTTTGTCGGCCGAGCACGGCGAGGGGAAGAACGTAGATCGTGGGATGGCGGGGCACGGCGAAGCGCGTGACCGCCGGGAAAATGACGGAGTCGGCCTCAGTCTTCGCTGTAATAACCGGCTTCGCGTTGATGGCGGACGGAAAGAATCAGTACCGCATCGTCGGCTTGTTCGAAACTGTAGAGCGCCACATAGCCAGTCTGGCCGCGGGAAATCACCAGTTCCCTCAACCCCGACTCGACCGGACGGCCAATAAGGGGGTGGCGTGCAAGAACCGCAACCGCCTCCTCGACAAGTCCCACCGTCTCCGCCGCCGCCCGCGGATCGCTTTCGATCAGGAAGTCGGTCAGGCGTTCCAGATCATCCAGAGCCCGCTCCGAGTAGATCAACCTCGCCAAGATTTTGCCTTCGGTCTGGCCGGCTTCTTGCCGGCAACGCGATCCCGAAGATAGGCGTGAACGTCATCGGCCCTATAACCGTTACCGCTTTTCAGCATCGATTTACGGGCGGCTTCGGCTTCCGCCACGAAGCTGGCTCGCTGCTCCGCCGCGGTTGCGGCTCGTTCGATGGCGCTGACCATGAACGCATGAGGCGTCATCCCCTGCTTTTTCGCGGCCTTAACAGCCCGTCGCTTGAGTTCGTCCGGCAGTTTCAACGATGTAGTCGACACGGTGCTTGCCCTCCGGCTTGAGGTAACACCATGGTAACACCCGCAAACCTCTGGTTCAAGTCCGCGGCAACAGCCCGCGCCTGCCACGAATCACCGCGGCCACGGTACTGATCACGAAAAGCAACAGCGCGAGGCCGTTGGCCGCTCCACCCTGGAGTTTCAACAAATCGGAATTGAAGAAGTCCCCCATCAGCCGCAGCAGCAGCGACAGATGGAGCACGGCGAGGGGGATGTAGAACGTGGGATGGTAGGGCACGGCAAAGCGCGTGACCGCCGGGAAAATCACGGGGGCGTGGCCGAACACCATGGAGAACACGAAGCCCAGCAGCACCGCGTGCAGGGCCGCGTCGTAGGCGGCTGTTCCCGGCACGAGGCCGCCCGCGAGCACCATGGTCGCGCCCGCGACCGCGAGCCAGCCGTAGCCCGAGAGCAGGCACACGGCGATGAAGCGGGTGAGTCCCTTGTCCTTCACCGTGCGCCGGGCGATGTCCTGCTTCAGCAGCCACAGGGTCAGCGCCAGCAGCGCAGCGCCGAGAATCCAGGTCCCGGTCTGGAACGATGCCACCGACAGGACCGCGCCGATGAGCAGCACGGCCATGATGATCGCAAAGAGATGCTTCGCCACCGGCGAGGGCGGCAGGAAACGGGAAAGCTCCAGCCGCTCGCCGGCGATGGTGAGCACCAGAAAGCCGATCCACCACGGGACCACGGCGTTTACCGCCCATCCCGTGAGCCACATCAGGTTTCCCAGCATCCAGGAGACCGCTCCCAGCGCGAGGGCGAGGGTGAAGAGCGCCCGCTGGCGGTTGAGCACGTTGACGGATGCCGCCACCAGCACCGCGCTGCCGAGCGTCATCAGCGCCGGCGCCATGGGTCCCGGAATGCCCAGGATCAGGATCAATCCACCGACGCCGGTGAGTAGCGGCCCCAGGTAGGCCCACAGGCGCGCCAGCGCCACCGCCCGCTCGAGCCCGATCACGGTGCCGAAGAATCCCGAGACCATGAGGGGGCCGTGCCCGGCGACCAACGCGGGGGAAGGCAGCGGCAAGGCCCAGCCGAGGCGCGCGAGGCCGGCCGCGATGCCGAGGAAAAGGGAGAGGAAGCCCAGCACCAGGAGGGGAAGGCGGTGCGCCGGTTTCAGGTCCCCGCTCACCGGAGCCTCCGGGGCATGCCGAGGCCCCTTATCCACAGCGCCGGGCGGTGAATCACTCGCCGGTCCAGCCGAAATGGCGCTTGGCGTGCTCCGACATCATCGCCGGCGTCCAGGGCGGATCCCACACCAGCTCCACCTCCACCTCGGTGTCCTCCGGCGCCAGCGTGCCGATGAGTTCCCGGGCCTGGTCCACGATGTAGGCGCCCATGGGGCACGAGGGCGTGGTCATGGTCATGCGTACGCGGATGCACCCGGCCGCGATTTCGATCCCGTACACCAGCCCCAGGTCCACCACGTTCATGCCCGCTTCCGGGTCGATCACGCGCTTCAGGGTTTCGCGGATCGCTTCCACGGCGGGCAACGGTGCGGCGGCTTCGGTCACGCTGGCGGCTTCCTATAGAGCGAATTCATTCGCGGCCCCGGTCGGGGATGAATCCCCTCCTACATCTTTCGCACGAACGAAACGGGAGATCAGCGGTACACCAGCACCGGGATCTTGCAGCCGAGCAGCACCTTCTGGGTTTCGCTCCCCAGCAGATCCCCGGTGGGCCCGGTGCGGCCGTGGGAGGACATGATGATGAGGTCGCAGCCCCGCTCCTGGGCCGCCTGGACGATGGCGTTGTGGGGCGATTCGTTGCGGGCGAAGGTGACCTCGCACGGCACGCCCATGGCCTTGGCGTGCTTCTCGATCACCGCCAGGTAGCCCTTCGCGTCCTGGACGTCCATCTCCTCGGTGGGCACCGCGCCCTTGGTATCCGGGGCGTAGCCTTCGAAGTCCTCCAGCTGGGGCTTGCGGATCACGTAGAACCCGGTCACCCTGGCGCCGAACGACTTGGCGACTTCGACGCCGTTGCGGATGCCGCTTTCGGACAGGGGCGAACCATCGGTCGGGAGCAGGATGTGGCGGTACATAACCTCGTCTCCTTCAGGTTGTTGTTGGTGCGGGAGCCGTTGTGTTCAGTATAGACCGCCGCGCCGGTCAATCCATGGGCATGCCGATGCCGCGCAGGAATTCCTGGCGCAGGCCGGATTCGTCTTCGAAGCAGCCGGCGAAGGCCTGGGTGCGCACCCGCTCGTCGCCGCGCCGGTCCTCCCCCAGCAGCAGGCACAGCTGCTGGGCGTCGATCACGCAGGCGGCGCCGCGGCACTTGCCGTACGCCATCAGGGCCCGGGCGATGTCCCGGGTCATCCACTCCTGGTAGGTGAAGCGGTGGCCGATGGCGTCCACCAGCCTGGCGATGCGCGAGAAGCCGTGGAGCCGCCCGCCCGGCAGGTAGGCCACGTGGGCCACGCCCCGGAACGGCACCAGGTGATGGGGGCACACGCCGTGGACCGCGATGCCGCGGATGATCACCATGTCGCGCCCGGGATCGTCGAAGCCGTCGCCCAGGGCGGTGGCCGGGTCCATGTCATAGCCCCCGAGCAGCCGCTTCTCCCACAGGGCGGAAACCCGGGCCGCGGTCTTGCCGGTGTGAACGGTGTCGGTGGGGATGCCGCAGGCCTTCAGCAGATCGGTCACGGCCCGCTCGAAGGCCGCCCGGTCGAAAGGCCGCTCGCGGGCGATGCCGTAGTCGCCGGTGGCGGGATAGGGTGCGTGGTGCTCGAGGATGTCGTTCATGGGAACCCCCTTGTCGGGGCGGATGGGCGATATGCCTAGCTTAACGCAGGCGGGGGCCGGGAGCGAGCGTGCCGGGCGACCGGCAAGTCGAGCCGGCTTGGCCACGACCGTCGATCTCGCGAGGCCCCGCCATCACGACAACGCACGCTCTCAGCCGATATTTCATGCCCTCCTTGAACGCCGTCTAATGTGCCCATATAATGTTCCTACGTTAAGAGGCCACATTATGAAATCCGTCAACGTCCGCCAGTTGAAGAACAACCCCTCCGAGGCCCTGCGCATGGCGCGGGATGAGCCGGTGGTGGTCATGAACCGCGATCAGCCCGAGGCGCTGCTGGTGCACCTGGACGACGAGAAGCTGCTCGCCGAGCCCGGGGTGCGGCTTGCGCTCGCCACCGCGCTCTACAAGAACGATTGTGTTTCGCTCGGCCGCGGGGCGAAGATCGCGGGCATGGCGCTCGCGGAATTCATGCAGCATGTCTCGCGCCAGGGCATTCCGGTGGTAAAGGGTGACGCCGGGACTGTCCGTGAGGACCTGAAAAATCTCGCAGCGTGGCGGAAGAAGCGGCCTTCGTTGACGCGAGTCCGCTGATCGGGCTCGCTTGCGTCGGCGGCCTCGGCTGGCTGCCGAAGCTCTACCGCACCGCCTTCATCACGCGGACGGTGCGCGATGAAGTCCCGCCCGGTCGCAGCCTGCCGGGCGAGACCGCAATCCGGAGCGCGCTGCGCCAGCGGCAGATCCGGCTTTCCCGGCGCGAGCCGGCCGAACCTGTTTTCCCGGAACTCGACGAGGGCGAGGCGAGCACGCTGCGGGCCGCCCTCCGTCATGGCGAGGGCGCGCTGCTCATCGTTGACGACCTCGCGACGCGCAGGATCGCCGCACAGTTGGGAATTCGTTTCACCGGGACTGCGGGAGTGATCATCGAGGCAAAGCGGGCCCGGCTGATAAAGGCCGCCCGGCCGGTATTCGAGCGCCTTGCCGAAAGCGACTTTCGACTCTCCCCGGAGTTGGTCGAGGCAATCCTGGCCGAAATCGGCGAAGCGTAACACTCCATCGGCGCTTTCTTTATACCCACATTATGCCGGCGATTGGCGGCGGCTGCGGATAAGGCCTGATGTTGCCGTTTTAGCTAAACCAGCATATGATGGCGGGCATGGAAACCGTCAATGCCACGCAGCTGAAGAACCGCCTGGGCGAGGTCCTGAAGCGGGCCGCCCTCGGACCGGTGGCGATCGAGCGGCATGGCCGGATCGTGGCCTGGCTGGTACCTCCGGCAGCCGCGAAGGCGCGCGCCGGGAAAGCACCCTCCGCCCGGCCGCGCTGGGGCCGGCGCGAGGAAGAGCGGGTCATCGAGCTTTGCGCGCGCGGCGACTTCCGCCCCTCGCGCTGGCTGCGGGCCGGCGATCCACGCCTGCTGGCGGGGGTGGCCGCAATGCTCGCCTCGCAACCGGGTTTCGATCGCACGCGCATGCTCGGTCTCGCCGAGCGCCTGCATCCGGGAATCAGCGCGCCCGCGGCATTCAGCCGCTGGCTGGCCCGCTCGCCGGTGCAGGCGGCGCGGTTCCTGCCCATGGTGAAGGCGCGCATGCGCGATCCGGGAGCGTTTGCGCCGTGACCACCTCCCGTGCTTCTGTCCCACCGCTGCAGCCGGACCCCGAATATCTGAAGGCGTTCGCGCAGATCATGGCCCGCATCGAGCACGCGCTGGGACCGAAGCGCCCGGCGAAGCCCGTCATCGTCTGTGTTGCCGGCGGCGCGGCGATGCACTTTTACACCGGGGCACGGTTCTCGAACGACATCGACGCGAGGATCTTCGCGCGCGTGATGCTCGACCCGCGGGACCTCCAGGTCGCCTACCGGGGGGAAGACGGCCACGCACGGCTGCTCTATTTCGACACCCAGTACAACGACAGCTTTGCGCTGCTCCACGCCAACGCCTACGACGATGCAAGGCCAATTTCCGTGGAGGGCGTCGACCCCCGCCGTCTCGAAGTCAGACTTCTCACCCCGCTCGATCTCGGCGTCTCGAAGCTCGCCCGGTTCAGCGAGCAGGACCAGGACGATATCCGTGCGCTGGCCCGCGCGGGATTGATCGATGCGGTCGCGCTGCGCCGCCGCGCCGGGGCGGCGCTGCCGGACTACGTCGGAAACCTGGACCGGATCAAAACCTTGATCGGCGTCGCCTGCCGCCTCATCGCAACCGCGCACAAGACATGAGGATCAATGCGCCTTGTCCCAGTCGGGCCCCACACCCACGTCCACCAGTAGCGGCACTTCCAGCTTTGCCACCCCGCCCATGAGCCTCGGCAGCTCGGTCTTCACGAGATCGAGCTCCGCATCGGGCACTTCCAGCACCAGCTCGTCGTGGACCTGCATGATGAGGGCCGACTTCAGCTTGTGGTCGTTCAGCCAGCGGTGGACCGCGATCATGGCGAGCTTGATGAGGTCCGCCGCGGTGCCCTGCATCGGAGCGTTGATGGCGGCGCGCTCCGCCGCCTGGCGCCGGGCGCCGTTGGAGCTCCTGATCTCGGCGAGCCACAGCCGGCGCCCGAACACGGTTTCCACGTAGCCCTTGTCCCGGGCCGATTCGCGGGTGCGGTTCATGTAATCCGCCACGCCGGGATAGCGGGCGAAATAGCGGTCGATATAGGCCCGCGCCGCCGCGCGCTCGATCCCGAGCTGGGAGGCGAGCCCGAATTCCGACATGCCGTAGATCAAGCCGAAGTTGATCACCTTGGCGTAGCGCCGCTGCTCGCTGGTCACCTGGTCGTGGGCGACGCCGAAGATCTCGCCGGCGGTGGCCCGGTGCACGTCCTCGCCCGCGGCGAAGGCGTTCAGCAGCCCGGCGTCCCGGGAAATGTGGGCCATGATGCGCAGCTCCACCTGGGAGTAATCGGCCGACACCAGCGTGCAGCCGGGCGCGGCGATGAAGGCTTCGCGGATGCGCCGTCCCTCCGCGGTGCGCACCGGGATGTTCTGGAGGTTGGGGTCGTTGGAGGCGAGCCGCCCGGTCACCGCCACCGCCTGGGCGTAGTTGGTGTGGACCCGGCCGGTGGCGGGATTCACCATCTTCGGCAGCTTGTCGGTGTAGGTGGATTTGAGCTTGGCGAGCCCCCGGTACTCCAGCAGGAGCTTGGGCAGCGGGTAGTCGAGGGCCAGTTGCTGGAGCACGTCCTCGTCGGTGGAGGGGGCGCCTCCGGGCGTTTTCTTGATGACCGGGAGCTTGAGCCTGTCGAACAGGATTTCCTGGATCTGCTTCGGCGAGTTGAGGTTGAACGGCTGGCCCGCCGCCTGGAACGCTTTGTTCTCCAGCTCCACCAGCTTCTCGCCCAGCTCCCGGCTCTGGGTTTCCAGGAGCTTCGCGTCGAGCAGCACCCCGTGACGCTCCATGGTGTAGAGCACGTCCGTCACCGGCAGCTCCAGCTCCCGGTAGATGAAGTGGAGCTTGTCGTCCTCCCTCACCTGCGGATACAGGCATTGATGGAGCTGGAGCGTGATGTCCGCGTCCTCGGCGGCGTATTCCGTCGCCCGCGCCACTTCCACCTGGGAGAACGGGATGCGCGAGGCCCCCTTGCCGGTCACCTCGTCGTAGGTGATGGTCTTCACCCCCAGGTGGCGGTCGGCGAGCGCGTCCATGTCGTGGGAGCGGTGGGCCTCCAGCACGTAGGACTGGAGCAGGGTGTCGTGGGCGATGCCGGCGAGCGCAATGCCGTGGTTAGCGAAAATGTGGCGGTCGTACTTGGCGTTCTGGCCCAGCTTGGGCTTGGTCGGGTCCTCCAGCCAGGGCTTGAGGCGCGCGAGCGTCGCGTCGAGACCGAGCTGCTGTGGGGCGCCGGCGTAATGATGGGCGAGCGGCAGGTAGGCGGCCTCGTGAGGCTCGACGGAGAAGGAAATGCCCACCAGGCGATCCTGCATGGGATCGAGGCCGGTGGTTTCGGTGTCCAGCGAGACGAGCTCCGCGGCGTCGAGGCGGGCGAGCCATGCTTCGAGCTGGGACTCGGTCAGAATCGTCTCGTAGCTTCGCGGGAGTTGAGCGACCGGGCTCGCGGATGGAAAAGCCCCGGCGTCCGCCTGCGCCGTAACCGCGCGATCGGCCGGCAGCGCGCCCGGCTCCTCCAGTTCCCGCCGCCAGGTCTTGAAATCGAAGCGCTCGAAAAGCTCTTTCAGCGCCGTCACGTCCGGCGCGCGGGCGGCGAGCGCCTCCAGCTTCACCGGCAGCGCCACGTCGCATTTCACCGTGAGCAGCTCCCGCGCCTTCGGCAGCCAGTCGAGGGCCTTGCGCAGGTTTTCCCCCACCACGCCGCCGATCTCGCTGGCGTGGGCCATCACGTTGTCAAGGGACCCGTACTGGGCCAGCCACTTCACCGCAGTCTTGGGGCCCACCTTCTCCACCCCCGGCACGTTGTCCACCGCGTCGCCGATGAGGGTGAGGTAGTCGAGGATCAATCCCGGCGGCACGCCGAACTTGCTGGCGACGCCGGGCTCATCGAGCGTCTCGTTGTTCATGGTGTTGACGAGCTTCACGTGGGGCGTCACCAGCTGCGCCAGATCCTTGTCGCCGGTGGAGATCACGCAGGCGACGCCCGCGGCCTCGGCCCGGCGGGCGAGGGTGCCGATCACGTCGTCGGCTTCCACCCCCTCCACCATGACGAGGGGCCAGCCCAGGGCGCGGATCGCCTGGTGCAGCGGCTCGATCTGGGCCGCGAGATCGTCGGGCATGGGCGGCCGGTGGGCCTTGTATTCGGGATAGAGCTCGTCGCGGAAGGTCTTGCCTTTTGCGTCGAATACGCAGGCGCTATAATCGGCCGCATACTCCTTGCGCAGCCGGCGCAGCATGTTGAGCACGCCGTAGACGGCGCCGGTCGGTTCGTTCTTCCTGTTGCGCAGGTCCGGCAGGGCGTGGAACGCCCGGTAGAGATAGGACGAGCCGTCCACCAGCAGCAGGGTTTTCATTCAACTTTTCTCGGCAGGCGATCTATGACCAAGCCCAAGCTTCCACAACCGTTGACGGCCGAGTTGATCGAAAAATCCTGGTCGGCCCGGGAATCCTGGCGGGTGTTCGGGATTATGGCAGAATTCGTCGAGGGCACAGAACGCCTCGCCGCAATCCAGCCGGCGGTGTCCCTGTTCGGCAGCGCCCGCGTGCCCCACGACCATCCCTACTACAGCCTGGCCGAGAAGATTTCGCGCAAGCTCTCGGATGCGGGGTTCTCGGTGATCTCGGGCGGCGGCCCGGGGGTGATGGAGGCGGCCAACAAGGGCGCCTTCTTCGGCAAGTCCCCGAGCGTGGGATTGAACATCCAGCTTCCCCACGAGCAGCACACCAACGCCTACCAGGACATCAGCCAGACCTTCCGGCATTTCTTCGCCCGCAAGTTCATGTTCGTGAAGTTCGCCACCGCCTACGTGGTGCTGCCGGGGGGCTACGGCACCCTCGACGAGCTGATGGAAGCGCTCACCCTGGTGCAGACCGGCAAGTCCCGCAAGATGCCGATCATCCTGGTGAACTCGGGCTACTGGCAGGGGCTGCTGGACTGGTTCCGCCAGGTGCTGGTCACGGAGAAGATGATCGACCCGGAGGACATGGACCTGATCACGGTCATCGACGAGCCCGACGCCATCGTGGAAGCCATTTTCAAGTATTACGAGACCCGCGGCTTCGAGCCCTCGGCGGCGGAACGCGAGGCCCAGCTCAACCTGTGACCGGGGCCATGGAATATCGCGAATAAATTCGCTCCTACGAGGGTTGTAGGAGGGGATTCATCCCCGACGGGGCCATGGAATGTCGCGAATAAATTCGCTCCTACGAGGATTGTAGGAGGGGATTCATCCCCGACGGGGCCGCGGAATATCGCGAATAAATTCGCTCCTACGAGGGTTGTAGGAGGGATTCATCCCCGACGGGGCCGCGGAATATCGCGAATAAATTCGCTCCTACACGCTATCGCGAATCAATCGCGGTCGCGCATGGTGCCTGTCCGGCGTTTGGGCTAGAATGAAATTGAACCCAATCTTCCGGATAACAACATGCGCCGCCTGATTCTCTCCGCCCTGTTCGCCCTGTCCCTTCCCGTGCTGGCCCAGAGCCAGACTCCGCCGCCGGGCTTGCAGCCCCTGCCGGAGCCCCCGCCCGCACCGCCGGGCCTGGAGCTGGACCCCGCGCTGGAGCCGCAAGTCACCATCACCAAGCGCGGCGAGGAGACGGTCGAAGAGTTCCGCCTCAACGGCAAGCTCTACATGATGCGGGTCATTCCCCGCTACGGCGCGCCCTTCTACCTCATCGACAACCGGGGCGACGGCAACTTCAGCCGCATGGACCACCTGGATTCCGGGGTGCGTCCGCCCATGTGGGTGATTCATCAGTTCTAGCGGTCAGCCGTCAGTAGTCCGCTTCCGGCAGGCCTCAGCAGTGGTGAAAGCTGATCGCTGACGGCTGATCGCCGACCGCCGGGAGCCGCTCCGCCCCATGTCCGTCTTCACCGCCGTCACGCTGGATGATCTGCGGGCGTGGCTCGGCAATTATTCCCTCGGCGAGCCCCTTTCCCTGGAAGGCATCGCCGCCGGCATCGAGAACACCAACTACTTCGTCACCACCGACCGGGGGCGTTACGTTCTCACCCTGTTCGAGAAGCTCTCCGCTGCGGAGCTGCCGTTCTACCTCAACCTGATGGCGCACCTGGCCGAGCACGACATTCCCTGCCCCCATCCCTACGCCGACCGCCGGGGCGAGTACCTGGGGGAGCTCAACGGCAAGCCGGCGGTTCTCGTCACCTGTCTCCCGGGAAAAGACGTGGAGCACCCCTCAAGCGAGCAATGCGCCCGGGTCGGGGAACTGCTGGCCCGGATGCACCTTGCCGCCCGCAGCTATCCGGCGGCCATGGAAAACCCGCGCGGTCCCCACTGGTGGAAAGCCACCGCGCCCTCGGTTCTGCCATTCCTGTCGCAGGAGGACGCGGCGCTGCTTACGGAGGAGCTGCGCTTCCAGTCCCTGTACCGGCTGGCGGACCTGGCGCGGGGCGTGATCCACGCCGACCTGTTCCGTGACAACGTGCTGTTCGATGGCGGGAAGGTGAGCGGGGTCATCGACTTCTATTTCGCCTGCACCGACGCCCTTCTCTTTGACGTGGCCATTACCGTGAACGACTGGTGCATCGCGGAGGACGGGAAGCTGGACCCGGAACGGGCCCAGGCGCTGCTCGCTGCCTACCACCGGCTACGGCCCTTCACCGCCATCGAGCGCGGCGCCTGGCCGGTGCTGCTTCGGGCCGGGGCCCTGCGCTTCTGGGTGTCGCGACTCCAGGACTTCCACCTGCCCCGCCCCGGTGAGCTCACTTTCGCCAAGGACCCGGAGCATTTCAGGCGCATCCTGGCGCGCCATGCGTCGAGCCACGCCGAACTTGCCCGATTGTGGCCCCAACTGGGGTAGAATTCGCTCCTTTCGCCCGCCCATGGAAACCCGCACTGTACCCTTCGGCCACGGCTGGAAGTGGATCGCCGACGGATTCGGCCTGTTCCGCAAGAGCCCCCTCAACTGGATCCTGCTGTGCCTGGTCCTGGTGTTGGTGTTTTCCGTGTTCTCGATGCTGGGGATTATCGGCGTCCTGGTGCTCAATCTGCTCTACACCGTGTTTCTCGCCGGCATCATGGTGGGGTGCCGTGCCCTGGAGGAGGGCAATCGGCTGGAACTGGGCGTGCTGCTGGCCGGATTCCGGAAGAACACGACGCCGCTGGTGACCATCGGCGGCATCGCGCTGGTGGGGCAGATCGTGATTTCGGGCCTGATGCTGGTCGTCGGCGGGGAGGAACTGATCGCCCTGTTCCAGGCCAGCGGGGAGAGTTTTCAGGAAGCGGTGTCCATGATGGCCCGCATGACCCCGGCAGTGCGCACCCGCATCCAGGTAGCGAGCCTGGTGTCCCTGGGGGTCTACCTCCCGCTCATGATGGCGGTGTGGTTCGCTCCCATGCTGGTGATCTTTCGGGGCCAGCCCGTGCTGCCCGCCCTCAAGGCAAGCCTGGTGGCCTGCCTGAAAAACGTGCTGCCGTTTCTGCTCTACGGGCTCGTGCTGTTCGTGCTGTTCGTGCTGGCCGCCATACCCTTCGGCCTCGGGCTGTTCCTGCTAGTGCCGACGGTGTTCGCCTCCATCTACCGCAGCTACCGGGACATCTTTCCCGGGTAGGAGCGGCTTCGGCGGCGAAGAGTCGCGAATGAATTCGCTCCTACGAAAAAGCGTCGCCACAGGGTTGTAGGAGGGGATTTATCCCCGACCGGGAGTCGCGAATGAATTCGCTCCTACGAAAAAACGTCGCCACAGGGTTGTAGAAGGGGATTTATCCCCGACCGGGAGTCGCGAATGAATTCGCTCCTACGAAAAAACGTCGCCACAGGGTTGTAGGAGGGGATTTATCCCCGACCGGGAGTCGCGAATGAATTCGCTCCTACGAAAAAACGTCGCCACAGGGTTGTAGAAGGGGATTTATCCCCGACCGGGAGTCGCGAATGAATTCGCTCCTACGGCGCGGGCGGCGCGAATCACGCGGGCGTGAGCCTGGCGTACTCCAGCGCCAGCCACTTGACGCCGGCCCGGGTAAACCGCACCTGCACCCGGGCGTCCGGCCCATGCCCCTCGCAGTTCACGATCACCCCCGAGCCGAACTTGGGATGCGTCACGCTCTGGCCCACCTGCCAGCCGTGGGAGGCCTTCGGCACGGTGAAAGATACCGCTGACTTCGACTTCGGCTTCGGCTCCGGCACGAGCACCGGCGCGAAGGGCGCGGTGAGGTTCACCCACTTCATGAGCCGCTCCGGGATTTCCTCCAGGAAGCGGGAAGACACGTTGTAGCGGGTCTGGCCATGAAGCATCCGGCTCTGGGCGAAGGTGAGGTAGAGCCGGCGCTTGGAACGGGTGAGCGCCACGTACATGAGGCGCCGCTCCTCCTCCAGGCCCCCGTCCTGGTTGAAGCTCTGCTCGTGGGGGAACAGGCCCTCCTCCAGCCCGGTGATGAACACGCCGTGGAACTCCAGCCCCTTGGCCGAATGCACGGTCATGAGCTGCAGGGCCTGCGCCCCCTCTTCCGCCTGGTGCTCGCCGGCTTCCAGCGCCGCATGGGCCAGGAACGCGGGCAGCGAGTCGTCCTCCGCCTCGTGCACGAAGCCGACGGCGGCATTCACCAGTTCATTGAGGTTTTCCAGCCGGTCCGCGCCCTCGCGCTCGCTCTGGTAGTGCTGCTTCAGTCCCGAGTGCTCGACCATATGCTCGACGATCTCGGGCAGCGGCAGGCCCTGGGTCGCAGCGCGCAGGGATTCGATCAGCGCAACGAATGCCGGAATGCCCTTCAGGGGCGACGATGCAGGGCGGCCTGTGGTCGCCGGGCGCGGATCGACGGGCAAAGCCCGCCCTACAGGCTGACCGCCGACGGCTGACCGCTCGCAGGCCGCCTGCCAAAGGCTGCCCCCCGCCGCCTTCGCGGATTCCTGCAGCTGCTCCAGGCTGCGGGCGCCGATGCCGCGGGCCGGGAAATTGATCACCCGCAGCAGCGCGTTGTCGTCGTCGGGATTGGCCGCCAGCCGCAGGTAGGCGAGCGCGTGCTTGATCTCCTGGCGCTCGAAGAAGCGCAGCCCCCCGTACACCCGGTAGGGCAGGCCGGCGTTGAACAGGGCGTGCTCCAGCACCCGCGACTGGGCGTTGGAGCGATAGAGCACGGCAATCTCCGAGAGCGCCACGCCCTCGCGGGAAAGGGCCTTCACCTCATCCACCACGTAGGCCGCCTCGTCGAGGTCGGTCGGGGCCTGGAACACCCGCAGCGGTTCGCCATGGCTCTCCGCGGTCCACAGGTTCTTGCCGAGCCGGGTGCGGTTGTTGCGGATCAGGTGGTTTGCGGCGTCCAGGATGTTGCCGTGGGAGCGGTAGTTCTGCTCCAGCTTGATGACCTTGGCCACCCCGAAGTCCCGCTCGAAGGACTGCATGTTGGCCGAGTGGGCTCCTCTGAAGCCGTATATGGACTGATCATCGTCCCCCACCGCCATGACCGCGCAGCGATTCCCCGCCAGCAGCCGCAGCCACAGGTACTGCAGCCGATTGGTGTCCTGGAACTCGTCCACCAGGATATGGGCGAAACGCTCCCGGTAGTGGTCCCGCAGGATCTCGTTGGCCTGGAGCAGCTCGAAGCAGCGCAGCAGCAGCTCGGCGAAGTCCACCACCCCTTCCCGGCTGCACTGCTCGTCGTAGGCGGCGTAGACCTCGGTCATGCGCCGGGAGAAATCGTCGTAGGCCTCGACCTTGGATGCCCTGAGTCCAGCTTCCTTGTTGCCGTTGATGAACCACTGGACCTGGCGCGGCGGGAACTTCTCGCCGTCCACGCCCATCGCCTTCATCACCCGCTTCACCAGCGACAGCTGGTCCTGGACATCGAGGATCTGGAACAGCTGCGGCAGCCCGGCGTCCCGGTGATGCAGCCGCAGCATGCGGTTGCACAGGCCGTGGAAGGTGCCGATCCACATGCCGCGGGTGTTGATGGGCAGCATCGCCGAGAGGCGCGCGATCATCTCCTTCGCCGCCTTGTTGGTGAAGGTGACGGCGAGCACCCCGTGGGGGCTCGCCTGGCCCGACTGGATCAGGTACGCGATGCGGGTGGTGAGGACCCGGGTCTTGCCGCTGCCGGCGCCGGCCAGGATCAGGGCCGACTGGTGCGGGAGGGAGACGGCTTCGAGCTGTTCGGGATTGAGGCCGGAAAGAATCGACGACATGGGGAAACCGGTTGTTTCAAACCGGTCATTTTAACGTGAAAGTCGCGCCAGCGACTCACGAATCTCCCCTCCCCCAATCTTGGGGAAGGGGCCGGGGGAGGGGGTGACCGGCCGTGCCGCAGGCATGGCCGGTCACCCCATGCCGATCACGAAAGAACCGAGCTCCTGCGCATTTCCACGAGGTCGAGGATGAGCGGCGTCAGGATGAGCTCCAGCGCCAGCCCCATCTTGCCGCCCGGCACCACGATGTTGTTGGGCCGGGACATGAAGGAGTCGTGGATCATGGTAAGAAGGTAGGGAAAGTCCACGCCCCGGGGATTTCTGAAGCGGATCACCACGAAGCTCTCGTCGAGGGTCGGAATGTCCCGGGCGATGAACGGGTTCGAGGTGTCCACCGTCGGCACCCGCTGGAAATTGATGTGGGTGCGGGAGAACTGGGGCGCGATGAAGTGCACGTAGTCGTGCATGCGGCGCAGGATGGTGTGGGTCACCGCCTCCACCGAGTAGCCGCGGGTGTTCATGTCGCGGTGAATTTTCTGGATCCACTCCAGGTTGACGATGGGCACCACGCCGATCAGCAGGTCCACGTGGCGCGCCACGTTCACCTTCTCGGTCACCACGCCGCCGTGCAGTCCCTCGTAGAACAGCAGGTCCGAGCCGTCCGGGATGGACTCCCAGGGCGTGAAGGTGCCGGGCTCCTGGCCGTAGGGCACCCCCTCCTCCTCGTTGTGGAGGTACTTGCGGGTCTTGCCGGTGCCGGTGTCACCGTACTGCTTGAACACCGCTTCCAGCTCCTCAAACAGGTTGGCCTCCGGACCGAAATGGCTGATGGCCCGGGGCGTGGTGCGCTCCGACTCCTCGATGGCCTTCTTCATCTCCTTGCGGTCGTAGCGGTGGAAGGCGTCGCCCTCGATGATGGCGGCACGGATGTTTTCCCGCCGCAGGATGTGCTCGAACGCCACCTTGACGGTGGAGGTGCCGGCGCCGGACGAGCCGGTCACGGCAATGACGGGGTGCTTGCGCGACATGAAACCCTCCCTGGATGCTGTCGATTGTCCTCGAATTTAACAGAAGCCGGCGCGGACCACGTTCAGGTTTCTTTATCGAAACAATAGGGAAACTTTACCGAGCGTCCGGAAACGCCTTGACGCTCGGCCCTCACCCCCGCCCCCTCTCCCGCCAGGGGACAGGGGAGATTCGTGCGGGAAATGGGTTGTCACCCATTTCCCGAATGCCCGATAGGCGGGAGATGGCGCCCGTGCCCGCCAATCCTGCGCTCGGAAAAAGCTCCCGCCCCGCAGGAGCGAATTCATTCGCGACCCCCGGGCGGGGATGAATCCCCTCCTACAACCCTGGAGCGAATTCATTCGCGATCGTTGTCGGGGATGAATCCCCTCCTACCCCCCCTGTAGGAGCGAATTTATTCGCGATCATTGTCGGGGATAACCCCCCTCCTACGCACCCGAAGGATCTCGGATAAGGCTTTGCGACCTACCGCGATACCGCCGGCTGGGGGATGGCGAGCGCAGTCTTCAGGCGCGCGGCCAGGGCCTCGGCCTCGCCGCGATTCGGCAGCCCGGCGATGCGCACGGCATAGAACGTCCTGCCGTCGCGGGTTTCGGGGCGGATGCGCGCATCGTAGCCGGCGTCGCGTGCCCGGTCGTAGAGTTCGAGCGCTTCCTGCTGGGTTTCCGGCGTGCCCAGCGCCACCTTCCACGGGCCGCCCTTCCTCGCTGCGCCGCTTCCCGCAACGATCTCCGTCTCGGCGGACCAGATCCTGAGCTGCTCGGGATCGACCGGCGCCACGGGCTGCGGCGGCGCGTTGCGGGGCGCGATGTAGAAGCTCCGGGGGTCCTGCATGGTGAACGGTGTGTCGGCGCCGCGGGCGACCGAGATCCTGCCCTCGATCAGGCAAACGATGTCCCGGTCGGAAGTGGCCTTGCCCCAGACGTCGGTGCCGCGGATGCCGATGGTGATGTTGACCACCCTCACCGTCACCGCCCGCCTGCGCACCGCCTTGGTAGCCAGGGTGGTGAAGCGGAAGGCGCCCTCCAGCACGTTCATGATGGCGGAAAAACCGGGCAGGTCGTCCACCTTCTGGGCGAAGCCCTCGAAGCGCAGCGTCCCGTTCTCCCCCAGCTTGACCAGGCTGCCGTCGGCGGAACGCACCAGGATGCGGGCGTTGGCGCCGGTGCGCACCTGATCGTTGTCCTTCAGCTCGGTGCCGACGGCGAGCGGCACCCGCCCGCCGTCGCGCTCCAGCCAGGCAGGCATCTGTACCCCCTCCACCACGGCATTGGGCGCCGCCCAGGCAGAAGCGGCCAGCACCGTCGCGAACGCGAAACAGAAAAGCCTCAGCGAGTTCATGGTGTCTCCGGTTATTGGTGTTCGTCTATGACGTTCGCCATTCTACTCGCGCGGAGGGCCGATTCAATGTGCGGCGCCTCCGCGCGCCCCGGCGTTCCTACTTTACTTGCGGGTGACGATATCGCCCTTCATGGGCCCGAGGACGCCCAGCAGCTCGCCCTTCTCCCGCTCCGGCACCTTGAACTTGTCCAGGGTCTTCACCAGGTCCTCCACCAGCGCGCCGAACTGGGCATCGGTGACTCCCATGCCGGCGTGGGCGCTCTTCATGTCGCGGCCGGTATAAGTGCAGGGCCCGCCGGTCCCGGCGCAGATCTGCTCCACCAGCAGGCGCTTCAGGCGCGGGATGTCGGTGCGGGCGAACTGCCCGTTGATGCGGGCGTCCGAGGCCACGTTGGCCACGAAGTCGTCCACCACCGCGCGGATGGCGAGCTCGCCCCCCAGGCGCTGGTACAGGCTCGCCTCGGGTTTGCTCATGGTCCCGGCGCAGCCGGCGAGCGCCGCGCCGCTCAGGATCAGGATGGCCAGGGTTTTTGCTACAGGTCTCATGGTTGCTCTCCTAGGTTCGTTGGAAACAGGGCTTTTTTGTCAGCCCGTTGCCATATACGGACCCGGAGGCGGTTTGGATTCAGTCCCGGACCGCGTCTACAGCGCCAGCAGCCTGCCCTGGTAGAGCACCGGCCCGGTGGGCGCCCCGGTGGGCGAGCCGCCCCGGGGCTCCAGGCTCACTGCGAGGGCGCTGGTGCGGGAAAGCGCCGGGACCGCTTTGCCGGGCACGGCAAGGACCGCACTTCCCGCTTCGGGCAGCAGGCCCAGGGAAACCGGCGCGGCGCCGCTTTCGGGCAGGAGCCAGAGCTCGAACGAGCGGTCCGGTTTCGGCGCCACGGACGGCAGGGCGGTGACCTTGAGGCGCTTCGCCTGACTGTCGTCCACCACCAGCGTCACGGTCCAGGCCGCCTGCCGGGCTTCGTCTGCCAGTACCGCGACCCCCGCCGGCGGCGCCTCGGGCGCCGGGCGCAGGCCCACATACACCATGAGGGCCACGGCGAGGCCCGAAGCGGTGAGCGCAAGCCCGCGCCAGAAGCTCAGCGCGTTCCAGATTCCTCCGTCACCGCGGCGGGCGCCGGCGGTCCGGTCCTCGACTACCGTCCATACCCGCTCCGGAGGCGTGACCGGTGAAACCGCCTCCGCGAGCAGGTTGAAGCGCCCTTCCCAGAACTCGACCCGCTCCCGCAGGCCCGGGTCTTTTTTCATCAGGCGCTCGAAGCGCCGGCGCGCCGCGCCCCGCCGGGTGCCGAGGACGTACTCCCCCGCCAGGATTTCGCGCAAGGTCTGGTCTTGATAGTTCATGCCTCGAGGCACCTTTTGAGCTGCTCGATTCCGCGCCGGATCCAGGTCTTCACCGTGCCGATGGGCTCGGCCAGATGGCGCGCGAGATCGCCATGGGCCAGCCCGTGGTAATAGGCCAGCGCGATCGCCTGGCGCTGCTTCGCCTGCAGCCGCTTCATGCACTCCAGCAGCGCTTTCGCTTCGTCGCCGGCCATAGCCTTCTCCAGGGGGCCCAGGTCAGCGCTGGCCCAAGTCTCGATTTCCGGGTCTTCCGCCGGCGGGTCCTCGGGAGGCGACGCCCGCAGCAGATCGAGGGCCCGGTTGCGGACGATGGCCGCGAGCCAGGTCTGGGGCGCGGCGCGCTCCGGCCGGAAATCCGCCGCGTGGCGCCAAATGTTGACGAAAGCATCCTGCAACGCCTCCTCCGCCAGGCTCCTTCTCCCCAATATACGCAGCGCCAGGCCAAACAGATTCGGAGAGGTGAGGCGGTAGAGGCGGGCGAAGGCGTCCCGGTCGCCCACGCCGCAACGGGCGAGGAGGGCTGCGATTTCCCGGGATGCGCGAGGGTCGATGGTGCGGCTCCGTGGAGTGCGCCGCGGGCCGGAAAGCCGCGCGGACAGGCGGTTCGCGGGTATAATTTCGCATTCCGTTATAGCAAGGACGAGCCGTTTCATGCAACTGCAATATCGCCCCGCCGAAGTGGAGAAGCGGGCCCAGGACCACTGGAACCGGACCGGTGCCTTCCGGGCCGTGGAAGCCGCCGACAGGCCCAAGTACTACTGCCTGTCCATGTTCCCCTATCCCTCCGGCAAGCTCCACATGGGCCACGTGCGCAACTACACCCTCGGCGACGTGCTCACCCGCTACCACCGCATGAAGGGCTATAACGTGCTGCAGCCCATGGGCTGGGACGCCTTCGGGCTGCCGGCCGAGAACGCGGCCATGGCGAACGCCGTGCCTCCCGCGAAGTGGACCTACGACAACATCGCCTACATGAAGACGCAGCTCCAGTCCCTGGGCTTCGCCCTGGACTGGGAGCGCGAGCTCGCCACCTGCCGGCCCGACTACTACAAGTGGAATCAGTGGCTGTTCCTGCGCATGCTGGAGAAGGGGCTCGCCTACAAGACGACTGGCGTCGTCAACTGGGACCCGGTGGACCAGACGGTGCTCGCCAACGAGCAGGTGATCGACGGGCAGGGCTGGCGCACCGGGGCGCTGGTGGAGAAGCGCGAGATCCCCATGTACTACCTGGCGATCACCCAATACGCGGACGAGCTGCTGTCCGCCCTCGACCGGCTCCCGGGCTGGCCCGAGCGGGTGAAGACCATGCAGGCCAACTGGATCGGCAAGAGCTACGGGGTCAGATTCGCCTTTCCCTACGAATTGCCCGGCGCCGAAGGCGGCGGCGCGAATCTCCCCTCGCCCTCAGGGAGAGGGGCCGGGGGTGAGGGTGGGGTGATCCCGAAAAAAGGACTGCTCTGGGTCTTCACCACCCGCGCCGACACCATCATGGGGGTGACCTTCTGCGCGGTGGCGGCGGAACACCCGCTCGCCACCCACGCCGCGAAGAATAATCCCAGGCTCGCCGCCTTCGTCGAGGAGTGCAAGCGCGGCTCGGTGATGGAGGCCGATCTCGCCACCGTGGAAAAGACCGGCATGCCCACGGGCATTTTCGTCACCCACCCGCTCACCGGCGAAAAGGTCGAGGTGTGGGTCGGCAACTACGTGCTCATGACCTACGGCGAAGGCGCAGTCATGGCGGTGCCCGGCCACGACGAGCGGGATTTCCACTTCGCGAAGAAATACGGGCTGCCGATCAAACAGGTGATCGCGGTCCCGGGAAAGTCTTTTTCCACCGATGCCTGGCAGGAGTGGTACGCCGACAAGGAAAACGGGCGCTGCGTCCACTCCGGGAAATACGACGGCCTGGGCTACGAGGCGGGGGTGGACGCCATCGCCGCCGACCTCAAGGCCAGGGGCCTGGGCGAGAAGCAGGTGCAATACCGGCTGCGGGACTGGGGCATCTCGCGCCAGCGCTACTGGGGCTGCCCGATCCCCATCGTCCACTGCGACCACTGCGGCGACGTGCCGGTGCCGGACGACCAGCTCCCGGTGGTGCTGCCCGAGGACTGTGTCCCCGACGGCTCCGGCAATCCCCTCAACAAGCGTCCCGACTGCATGAACTGCGCCTGCCCCAAGTGCGGCAAGCCGGCAAAGCGGGAAACCGACACCATGGACACCTTCGTGGATTCGTCCTGGTACTACGCCCGCTACTGCTGCACCGACAACGCCGGGGCCATGGTGGATGAGCGGGCGAAATACTGGATGCCGGTGGACCAGTACATCGGCGGCATCGAGCACGCCATTCTGCACCTGCTCTATTCCCGGTTCTGGACCAAGGTGATGCGCGACCTGGGACTCGTGTCCTACGACGAGCCGTTCACGCGGCTCCTGACCCAGGGCATGGTGCTCAACGAGATTTTCTTCCGCAAGACCCAGGCCGGGCGCATCGCCTACTTCAACCCGGCGGACGTGGACGTGGAGACGGACGATCGCGGCCAGCGGGTTTCCGCGATTCTCAAGACCGACGGCGAGCCGGTGGAGTCGGGTGGCATCGGCACCATGTCCAAATCCAAGAACAACGGCGTGGACCCCCAGGCGCTGATCGACGAGTACGGCGCCGACACGGCGCGGCTGTTCATGATTTTTGCCTCGCCCCCTGAGCAGACTCTGGAATGGTCTGATAGCGGAGTAGAGGGGGCGTACCGGTTTTTGCGGCGAGTATGGAGTTTCGCGTATTCCAAGAAGCATACCGTGACCCTATACCTCAAAGACGCCGATTTCTATGATCGGTTGTTGGTTCAGGCCGATGGCGAACCACGCGAGGGCTATAGAGAGATTCATGCAACGCTAAAGCAGGCTGACTATGACATCAATCGCCTTCAGTTCAATACGGTCACTTCTGCGTGCATGAAGATATTGAAAGTCATTGAGCGCCCGATGCTCGTCGGTTCAGGCACTGAAAACACGGTCATACCGGTAGTGGCCAAAGGATTGTCAATTCTGCTCCGGCTCCTCTCACCCATCACGCCGCACATTTCCCATGTGCTGTGGGAAGAGCTGGGATTCCGGGGCGATATCCTCTACGCGCCCTGGCCCGAGGTGGACGAAGCGGCCCTGGTGCGGGACGAGATCGAGCTGGTGCTGCAGGTGAACGGCAAGCTGCGGGGCGCGCTGCGGGTCGCGGCCAAGGCCTCGCGCGAGGAAATCGAGCAGGCGGCGCTGGCCACCGAGACCGCCCGCAAGTACATGGAAGGCAAGCCGGCCAAGAAGGTGGTGGTGGTGCCGGGGCGGCTGGTGAATGTGGTGGTGTAATGATGAGTCGAGAGTTGAGAGTAGAGAGTAGAGAGCTTGAAATATCGCGCAATGCGGGCGGAGGGGCTTTTCGCTCTCGACTCTCAACTCTCGGCTATCGACTTGCGGTCGCGCTTTTTGCGACCGCCTGGCTCGCTTCCTGCGGCTTCCACCTGCGGGGCCAGCTGGCGCTTCCCTTTTCCACGGTGCATGTGCCGGGCGCCTCGGCGCTGGCCCAGGAGCTGAAGCGTTCCATCGCCGCCGGAACCCAGGCCCAGGTGGTGGATGACCCGAAGGCGGCGCAGGCGGTGCTGCATATCCTGTCGGAAATCCGCGAGAAGCAGATCCTGTCGGTGAACGCCGCCGGACGGGTGCGTGAGTTCCAGCTGCGCTACCGGGTTTCGGTTCGCCTGGTGGATGCCGCCAGCAAGGAGCTGATGCCCGCCAGCGAAATCGTGCTCAAGCGCGACTTCACCTTCAACGACACCCAGGTGCTCGCCAAGGAGTCGGAGGAGGCGCTGCTTTACAAGGACATGCAGAGCGACGCCGTGCAGCAGGTGATGCGCCGGCTCGCCGCCGCGCGCATCTGAGCGCGCCCCATGCGCATTGACTCCGAGCAGCTCCCCCAGCATCTCGCCCGGGGCCTGAAGCCCCTCTACACCGTGTTCGGCGACGAGCCGCTGCTGGCGCTGGAGGCGGCCGACCGCATCCGCCTCGAAGCGCGGCGCGCCGGATTTTCGGAGCGCGAGGTTTTGATCGCCGATTCCGGCTTCGGCTGGGACCGGCTGCTCATGAGCAGCGCCAGCCTGTCGCTGTTCGGCGCCCGGCGGGTGCTGGACCTGAGGATTCCCTCGGGGAAGCCCGGCGTGGAGGGCGGCGAGGCGCTCGCGGCCTTGTGCGAGCGGCTGCCTGCCAACACGGTGACCCTGGTGAGCCTGCCGGGGCTCGACTGGCAGACCCAGAAGAGCAAGTGGTTCGCGGCCCTTGACGCGGCCGGAGTCATGATCGAGGCCCGCGCCGTGGATCGCGGCCGCCTGCCCCAGTGGATCGCGGGCCGGCTCGCGGCCCAGAAGCAGAAGGCGGACAACGAGACCCTCGAATTTCTCGCCGACCGGGTGGAGGGCAACCTGCTCGCCGCATTCCAGGAAATCCAGAAGCTGGCGCTGCTGTTCCCGGCCGGGAACCTGGGCTTCGAGCAGGTCAAGGACTCGGTGCTGGACGTGGCCCGCTACGACGTGTTCCAGCTGGGGGAAGCGCTGCTCGCCGGCGACGGCGCCCGGTTCGCCCGAATCCTGGAGGGACTGAAAGGCGAAGGCGTGGCGCCAACCCTCGTGCTGTGGGCGATCGTCGAGGAAATCCGGGCACTGGCAAGAATTTCGGAAGGCCTCGCCGCGGGCCGGCCCGTGGCGCAGCTCATGAAGGAGGCGCGGGTGTGGGGGCCGCGCCAGGCCGCGGTGCAGCGGGCCCTGAAGCGGGTTGCGATGTCTCAGCTCATGGCGGCGCTGGCCCACGCCGCCCAGGTCGACCGCACCATCAAGGGAATCAAGCGGGGCGATGCCTGGGATGCGTTGCTCGGGCTCGGCGAGCGGCTGCTGGCGCCTGCTCGCACGATGCGAAACGCGTAGGGTGCGCCCTGCGCACCGGCATTTTGCGGTGCTTCCGATTGGTGCGTGGGACGCACCCTACCCCAACCCCCACGTAGGGTACGCCCTGCGCACCGGCATTTTGCGGCGCCTCGATCGGTGCGTGGGACGCACCCTACTTGCTAAACCACCCGGAAATTCTTGAACTGCCAGGGGTCGGAGGCGTCCAGGTCCTCCTCGAACAGCCAGCCCCGGTCATGGAGCGGCGTCCAGTCGCCGTAGACGCCCACCACCTCGCCGAGGTAAGGGGTCGCGATCTCGATGGCGCGCCGGAAATCCATTTCGTCGGGATCGATCACGCCGCGGCGCGGGTTCTCCATGGCCCAGATCACCGCCGAGAGCACGCCTGCGGAAACCTGCAGGCTGGTGGCGTTGTTGTAGGGCGCGAGCTTTCTGGCCTCCTCGATGGAAAGCCGCGAGCCGTACCAATAGGCCCCCTTGGCGTGGCCCATCAGCAGCACGCCCAGCTCGTCGATTCCGCTCACCACCTCGTCCAGGATCAGGCGCGTCTTTTCCTGCAGCCGCCAGTTGCGCCCGCCCAGCTCGTGCACCGACAGCACCGCCCCGTCGCAGGGATGGTAGGCATAGTGGCAGGTGGGCCGGTAGATCGCCTGGTCGCCGTTGCGCACCGTGAGGTAGTCGGCGATGGAGATGGATTCCCCATGGGTGATGAGAAAGCCGTGGATCGGGCCGGCGAGCGGCGTCCAGGTGCGAACCCGGGTGGAGGCGCCCGGCCGCAGGAGGTAGATTGCCGCGCCGCAGCCGAAATCGTGGCGATGTCCGTCGTGGGGAAAGTGGCGCTCATGGGCGCCCCAGCCCAGCTCCGCCGGCTGCTGGCCCTCGCCCACGAAGCCGTCGATGGACCAGGTGTTCATGAACTCCCCCGGCCGCTTGGGCACGGTGGGAATCTGGGTGTCGCGCTCGGCGATGTGGATCGCCTTCACGCCGAGCCGTTGCGCGAGCTGCGCCCACTGCTCCCGGGAACCGGGCGTTTCGGTGCCAACCCCCGCGTCATTGGCCAGGTTGAGCAGCGCCTGCTTCACGAAATGGGACACCCAGCCCGGGTTGGCGCCATGGGTGAGAATGCAGGTCGGCGCCTGCGGATATTTCCTGTTGAGTGCCCTGGCGTTCTCCCGCAGCGCGTAGTTGGAGCGCTGGGACGGCGTGAGAGAGGAATCGGTGTAGCCGCCGGCCCAGGGCTCGATGCAGGTGTCGAGATAGTTGGCGCCCTTGCGGCAGCACAGGTCGATCAGCGCGGCGCTGGAGACGTCCACCGAGACGTTGAGCAGGAAATCCCCCGCGCCGAGCAGGGGCCCCAGCACCCGTTCGTAGTTGTCCGGGGTGAGCGGGGTAATGCTGAACTTGATGCCGTAACGCCGGGCTTCCTCCCTCCCCCGGTCGTCGGCGGTGACGATGGAAATCCGCGAGGCATCCATGTCGATATGGCGCAGAATGAGCGGCAGCACCCCCTGTCCCACGCTGCCGCAGCCCACCATGACCAACTTACCGGGGAATTTGATGTGCTTCTTTTCTTGGACCATTTCCCATAACCATCCCTGATTGAGCAGTCTTCCGAGGCTGTTTTTTCAGGTGAAAACAGGCCGAGAAGAGCGCCGGCAAAAATGGGCTAGAGTGTATCATTAAAGCCCCGGGGTTCAATGGCCGCGATGTGCCCGCGGATACCAGGGGGAATCCCTCATCCGCCGCCGCTACCAAGACCCTGCCGCCACTGCTAAACTTTCATTCCATGGACATCCAGACTTACATGCACGGCATCGGCAAGGCGGCGCGGGCCGCCTCGCGCCTGGTCGCCAAGGCCGACACCAACGCCAAGAACCGGGCGCTTCACGCCATGGCCGAGGCCATCGAGCGGGACGTGGAGAAGCTGCTCGCCGCCAACCGCAAGGATATGGAGGCCGCACGGGCCAAGGGGCTCGACGCGGCACTCCTCGACCGGCTGGGGCTCAATGCCAAAACCGTCGCCGCCATGGCGGAGGGGCTGCGCCAGATCGCGGCGCTCCCCGACCCGGTGGGCGAGGTCACCGGCCTCAACTACCGGCCCTCCGGGATCCAGGTGGGCCGGATGCGGGTTCCGCTGGGCGTGGTCGCCATTATTTACGAATCCCGCCCCAACGTGACCGCGGACGCCGCGGGCCTTTGCCTCAAGTCCGGCAACGCGGCGATCCTGCGCGGCGGCTCCGAGGCCATTCTCTCCAACCAGGCCGTCGCCGCCTGCGTGCACGAGGGCCTGCGTGCGGCGGGGCTGCCCGAATCCGCGGTGCAGGTGCTGGAGACCACCGACCGGGCCGCGGTGGGCGAGCTCATCACCATGCGCGACTACGTGGACGTGATCGTGCCCCGGGGCGGCAAGGGGCTCATCGAGCGCATCATGAACGAGGCCCGCATCCCCATCATCAAGCACCTGCACGGGGTATGCCACGTCTACATCGACGACAAGGCCGACCTGGACAAGGCGATCCGCATCGCCGACAACGCCAAGACCCAGCGCTACGGCACCTGCAACACCATGGAGACGCTGCTGGTGGCGGAAGCGATTGCGCCGCGGGTGTTGCCGCAGCTGGCAAAGATCTACCTCGACAAGGGTGTGGAGCTCAGGGGCTGCGACAAATCCCGGGCGCTGGTGCCCCAGATGCTCGCCGCCACCGAGGAGGACTGGTACACCGAGTACCTGGCGCCGATCCTGTCGGTGCGCGTGGTGAAGGACCTGGACCAGGCCATCGACCACATCGCGACCTACGGCTCCCAGCACACCGACGCCATCGTCACCGAGGACTACAGCCGCGCCCGGCGCTTTCTCGCCGAGGTGGATTCCAGCTCGGTGATGGTGAACGCCTCGACCCGTTTCGCAGACGGCTTCGAATACGGCCTCGGCGCCGAGATCGGCATCTCCACCGACAAGATCCACGCCCGCGGCCCGGTGGGGCTGGAGGGCCTCACCAGCCAGAAGTGGGTCGTGCTCGGCGAGGGGCAAATCCGGCAATAGAGCAAAAAGCGTTTACCGCGGAGGACGCAGAGGACGCGGAGAAAAAATCTTTCCGGGAAATTCCCGCGTCCCCGGTCGTGGCCGGATGCAAACGTCCTCCGCCCCGATCGTTTCTTTTCGGTATTCCTCTGCGTCCTCCGCGTCCTCTGCGGTGAGAGGTTTTCAAATAAAAAGGTGAACCATGAGCCAGCTCGTTGAAGTGAAGGTCCCCGACATCGGCGATTACAAGAACGTCCCCGTCATCGAGGTGCTGGTCAAGCCGGGCGATGCCATCGACAAGGAAGCCCCACTCATCACCCTGGAATCCGACAAGGCCACCATGGAAGTGCCGGCGCCCGCCGCCGGCACCGTCAGGGAGGTCCGGGTCAAGGTGGGTGACAAGGTGTCCGAGGGCTCGGTGATCCTGATGCTCGATCCGGCGGGCGTCATGCCCTCCGCCCCGCCCAAGGAAAAGGTGAAGGAGGACGCCCATCCCACCCAGGCCGGCGCCGCCGCCCCGGACTACGGCTCCGCCTCCGGGGTGTACGAGGCGGTGGAGGTACGGGTGCCCGACATCGGCGATTACAAGAACGTGCCGGTGATCGAGGTGTTCGTGAAGCCGGGCGACCAGGTGAGGAAGGAAGACCCGATCGTCACGCTGGAATCCGACAAGGCGACCATGGAAGTGCCTTCGCCCATGGAAGGCACGGTGGCGGAGGTAAGCGTGAAGGTGGGGGACAGGGTGTCCGAGGGCAGCCTGCTGCTCGCCCTGCAGACGGGCGCAAAGGTCGCGGCGCCCGCTGCCGCGACCAAGCCCGCTGCCGCCCCCGCGGTCCCGGCTGCGCCCACTCCCGCCCCGACGGCGGCGAAGCACGCCGGCGGCGCCGACATCGAATGCGAGATGCTGGTGCTGGGCGCAGGCCCCGGCGGGTATTCGGCGGCGTTCCGTTCGGCCGACCTGGGCATGAAGACGGTGCTGGTCGAGCGCTACCCCACCCTCGGCGGCGTGTGCCTCAACGTGGGCTGCATTCCGTCGAAGGCCCTGCTGCACGTGGCGGCCGTGACGGACGAGGCGGCAGCCATGGCCGAGCACGGGATCTCCTTCGGCAAGCCCCAGATCGATCTCGACAAGCTCAGGGCCTGGAAGTCCAAAGTGGTGGGCAAGCTCACCGGCGGGCTGGCGGGAATGGCCAAGGGGCGGAAGGTCACCGTGGTGCAGGGGGTGGGCCGGTTCCTCGACCCCCATCACCTGGAAGTGGAGCTGCGCGACGGCAGCGCCGGCAAGAAGGTCGTGCGCTTCCAGAAAGCGATCATCGCCGCCGGCAGCCAGGCAGTGAAGCTGCCCTTCATCCCCGAAGATCCGCGCATCGTGGATTCCACCGGCGCGCTGGAGCTGCGCTTCCTGCCCAAGCGCATGCTGGTCATCGGCGGCGGGATCATCGGCCTGGAAATGGCCACGGTCTACTCCACGCTCGGCACCCGCATCGACGTGGTGGAAATGATGGACGGGGTGATGCCCGGCACCGACCGGGACCTGGTGAAGGTCTGGGAGAAGATGAACGCCCGGCGCTTCGATGCCGTCCTGCTCAAGACCAAAACCGTCAAGGTCGAGGCGCAGAAGCAGGGCATCAAGGTCTGGTTCGAGGGCGACAAGGCCCCGGCGGAGCCCCCGCTCTACGACCTGGTGCTGGTCTCGGCGGGCCGCAGCCCCAACGGCAAAAAGATCGACGCCGAGAGGGCGGGGGTGGCCGTCACCGATCGCGGCTTCATTCCGGTGGACAAGCAGATGCGCACCAACGTGCCCCACCTCTTCGCCATCGGCGACATCGTGGGCCAGCCCATGCTCGCCCACAAGGCGGTGCACGAGGGCCACGTGGCGGCGGAAGTGGCCGCAGGACACAAGGCCTATTTTGACGCGCGGGTGATTCCCTCGGTGGCCTACACCGATCCCGAGATCGCCTGGGTCGGCGTCACCGAAGAGCAGTGCAAGGCCCAGGGCATCCGCTACGCCAAGGGCCTGCTCCCGTGGGCGGCCTCGGGCCGGGCCATCGCCAATGGGCGCGACGAGGGCTTCACCAAGCTCCTGTTCGACGAGGACACCCATCGCGTGATCGGCGGCGGCATCGTCGGCACCCACGCCGGGGACCTCATCGGCGAGGTGGCGCTGGCAGTGGAAATGGGGGCGGATGCCGTGGATATCGGCAAGACCATCCACCCGCACCCGACGCTTTGCGAGTCGGTGGGCCTGGCCGCCGAGGTCTACGAGGGCGTGTGCACCGACCTGCCGCCCGCCAAGAAAAGGGAGCCTGCAAAAGCGGCGGCGTAGCCCGCCTGACCGCGCGCTCGCAATTCGATCCTGGCAGCCTGTCGAACTTAGGATTACGCATGTGCGACTCTAAGTCCGACAGGCTGCTAGGCGCGCGCTCCCCCTTCGCGAGGCGCGCTGAACGGCCTTCCCGCATCCGCGGATCTCCTCGGCTTGTCGCAAAGCCGACAAATGTCGTGTTCCCGCCCACCGGACCGGGAACCGGCGTCGGTCCAACCTCCTGCTTTGCCATGAAATTTTTCCTGAGGCCCGCCTTGGCATTCATTTTGCAGATACCCGGGCAAGGACAGGCAAACGCGCCATGGGCATCCCTCTCACCCTCCACGACACGACGCTACGCGACGGCGAACAGAGCGCCGGGGTGGCGTTTTCCGCCCAGGAAAAGATCGCCATCGCCAAGGCGCTGGCCGAGGCGGGGGTGCCGGAAATGGAGGTGGGCATCCCGGCCATGGGCGAGGCAGAGCAGGAGGTAATCGCCGCCATCGCGGGGCTCGATCTCCCGGCGCGGCTGGTGGTGTGGGGCCGCCTGTGTGCGGCCGACGTGGCGGCGGCCTCCCGCTGCGGCGTGCCCATGGTGAATCTCTCGACCCCGGTTTCCGACATTCAGATCCGCCATAAGCTGGGCCGCGACCGGGATGACGTGATCGCGGCCATCTTGCGCTTCGTGCCGGAGGCCCGCGCCCGCGGGATGGAGGTCTGCGTCGGGGGCGAGGACGCCTCCCGCGCCGACGAGGATTTTCTGCTGGCGGTGGTGGAGGCGGCCCAGCTCGCGGGGGCGCGCCGCTTCCGCTTCGCCGACACGCTCGGCGTTCTGGACCCGTTCACGACCCGCGAGCGCATCGCCCGGCTGCGCCGGGCCACGGACCTGGAAATCGAGATGCACGCCCACGACGACCTGGGGCTTGCCACCGCCAACACCCTGGCGGCGGCCGGCGCCGGCGCGACCCACATCAATACGACCGTCAACGGCCTCGGCGAGCGCGCCGGCAACGCGCCCCTGGAAGAAGCCGTGGTCGCCCTGAGACACCTGTACGCCATTGACACCGGGGTGGACGCCCGCCGCCTTCCGGAAATCTCGCGCCTGGTGGCCCAAGCCTCGGGACGGCCGGTCGCCGCCAACAAGAGCATCGTGGGCGCCGCGGTGTTCAGCCACGAGTCGGGAATCCACGTGGACGGGCTGCTCAAGCACCGCGCCAACTACGAAGCCTTCGATCCGCGGGAGGTGGGCCGCGGCCACCGCCTGGTGCTGGGAAAGCATTCCGGCGCCAGCGCCGTGCGCGACGCCTTCGGGCGCCTCGGGATCGGGGTGAGCGAGGAGCTGGCGCGCCGCATCGTGGCCCGGGTGCGCGGCTTCGCCACGACCCACAAGCGAGCGCCCGGCTTCCGGGAACTGATGAGCTTCTACCTGGAATCGGAGACCGCCCGTGTCCACTGAGAGCAAACCCGTGCCGGATTCGATCTCCCCGGTGCTGCGGGAAGCCTCGAGCGCCGAGGAGATCTTCGGCTGGTTCGGCGTGCCCTTCGACCAGGCGGTCGTCAATGTGAATCGCCTCCACATTCTCAAGCGCTTCAACCAGTACCTTTCCGCAGCGGGCGGCCCCGCGGGCCGCGACGCGGATCCGACCCGCGCCCGCGAGCTGCTCGCCCGCGCCTACGGGGATTTCGTCTCCTCGTCGGCCATCGAGCAGAAGGTGTTCAAGGTCTTTCAAAAGGGAACAACCCAGCGCATCGGGGTGGACGCGCTGCGGGGCACCCGGAAAGGGTCCAGCCATGCATAGCGTCGTCTGCATCAAGCAGGTGCCGGATTCCGCCCAGATCCGGGTCCATCCGGTGACCAACACCATCATGCGCCAGGGGGTGCCGGCCATCATCAACCCCTACGATCTGTTCGCCCTGGAACAGGCGCTGCGCCTCAAGGATCGCTTCGGCGGCACCGTCACCGTGGTCACCATGGGGCCGCCCCAGGCGGAGGTCGCCCTGCGCAAGGCGCTCTCCTTCGGCGCCGATGAGGCGATCCTGGTGTCCGACCGTGCCTTCGCCGGTGCCGACACGCTGGCCACGTCTTGCGCGCTCGCCTCAACCATCCGCCAGATCCGGAAAAACATGCCGGTGGATATCGTCTTCACCGGCAAGCAGACCATCGACGGCGATACGGCCCAGGTGGGCCCCGGCATCGCCAGGCGCCTCGACCTGCAGCTCCTCACCTACGTGTCGCGCATCCTCGAAGTGGATCACGGCGCACGCCAGATCCGGGTCGAGCGCCGCGCCGAGGGCGGCGTGCAGGTGCTGCGCACGGCGTTGCCCTGCCTGATCACCATGCTGGAAGGCACCAATGAAATGCGCTTCGGCACCATGGCCGACATGTTCCGCGCCGCACGCGCCGAGCTGAAGGTGTGGGATCGGCTGGCCGCCGGTATCGAGGATCCCTCCCTGGTGGGCCTCAAGGGCTCCCCCACGGTGGTGGGCAAGGTATTCGCGCCCAAGCCCCGGGCGCTGCGGGCGGAGATGATCGAGACGGCGACCCAGGAGCCGAAGGACCTGGCGGTGACACTGCTGGCGAAGCTTTTCACCCAGCATCCCAGGATCGAAAGGGAACTCGCCCGGCGGGCGGTCTGAGAGGAAATGGCCATGATCGAGCCGGCGAAAAAACCCGCCCGAAGAAAAGTCGAGCTGGATCCGCGCTTCGCCTCCTACAAGGGCGTGTGGGTGTTCATTGAAAACGAGCGCGGCGCGGTCCATCCCGTGTCCTGGGAGCTGCTCGGCGAGGGCCGCAAGCTGGCCGATGTCCTGGGCGTGGAGCTGGCCGGCGTGGTGATGGGGCCGCCCGGCGAAGCGACGCGCGGCTTCTGCGCCGAGGCCTTCCACCACGGCGCGGACTTCTGCTACCTGGTGCAGGACGAGGTGCTCCGGGACTACCGCAACGAGCCCTACACCAAGGGCCTCACCGACCTGGTGAACGCCTGCCAGCCGGAAATCCTCCTGCTGGGCGCCACCACCCTGGGGCGCGACCTGGCGGGATCGGTGGCGACGACCCTGGCCACGGGGCTCACCGCGGACTGCACGGAACTTGCCATCGATCCGGAGAGCCGCTGCCTGGCGGCGACCCGGCCCACCTTCGGCGGCAGCCTCCTGTGCACCATCATGACCCAGCGCCACCGGCCCCAGATGGCCACGGTGCGGCCGCGGGTGATGGCGATGCCCGACCGCGATTCCTCCCGCAGCGGCCGCATCGTCGAGCATCCCCTCGGCATGGTCGAGTCCTCCATCGTCACCAAGGTGCTCGAATACCTTCCCGACAACCGGCAGGACCAGCCCCAGCTCGTCTACGCGGACATCATCGTGGCCGGCGGGCGGGGACTCAAGAAACCCGAAAACTTCCATCGGGTATGGGACCTCGCCCGGGTGCTGGGCGCGGAGGTGGGCGCCTCGCGCCCCGTGGTGCAGGCCGGCTGGGTGGAACTGGACCGCCAGGTCGGCCAGTCGGGCAAGACGGTGCGCCCCAAGCTCTACATCGCCGCCGGCATCTCCGGCGCCGTCCAGCACCGGGTCGGGATGCAGGACTCCGACGTGATCATCGCCATCAACAACGATCCCAATGCGCCGATTTTCGACTTCGCCCATTACGGCATCGTCGGCAATGCCATGCAGATCCTGCCGGCGCTGACCGAGGCGTTCCGCGCGCATCTGGCCCAGGCGCGCAAGGTGGGGTGAAAGGCATGGACCGCAGAGGCACGAAGACTCAGAGGAATTCACAGGGCGTTCTGGATTCCTCTATGTCCCCGTTGTGAAAGGAGATGGCATGGCTGAGAAATTCGACGCGATCGTGGTGGGCGCCGGCCCGGCCGGCAACGCCGCCGCCTACACCCTGGCCAAGGGCGGCCTCAAGGTGCTGCAGCTGGAACGGGGCGAATACCCCGGGTCCAAGAACGTGCAGGGGGCGATCCTTTACTCCGATGCGCTGGAGCGAATCATCGCTAATTTCCGCGACGACGCGCCCCTGGAGCGGCACTTGATCGAGCAGCGGGTGTGGATCCTCGACGACGAGTCCTACGTCGGCACCACCTACCGCTCGGCGCAGTTCAACCAGCCGCCCTACAACCGCTACACCATCATCCGCGCCCATTTCGACAAGTGGTTCTCCTCCAGGGTGCAGCAGGCCGGCGCCCTGGTGATCTGCGAGACCACCGTGAACGAGCTGCTGCTCGACGGCAAGCGCGTGGTGGGGGTGCGCACCGACCGCCAGGGCGGCGACATCTACGCCGACGTGGTGATCCTGGCCGACGGCGTGAATTCCCTGCTGGCCAGGAAGGCCGGATTCCATCCCGAGATCAAGTCCAAGGATGTGGCGCTCGCCGTGAAGGAGATTCACTTCCTGCCCCAGGAAACCATCGAGAGCCGCTTCAACATCGGCGAGGACGAGGGCGTGGTCATCGAGATGGCGGGCAAGATCAGCCAGGGCATGATGGGCACGGGCTTCCTCTACACCAACAAGGAGTCCATCACCCTGGGCATCGGCTGCATGCTCTCCGACTTCAAGTGCCAGCGCACCACGCCCTACGCCCTGTTGGAGAAGATGAAGGCGCATCCGGCCATCCGGCCGCTGATCGAGGGCGGGGAGATGAAGGAGTATGCCGCGCACCTCATCCCCGAGGGCGGCTACGACGCCGTGCCGCCCATCTACGGCGAGGGCTGGCTCATCGCGGGGGATGCCGGAATGTTCGTGAACGGCCTGCACCGGGAGGGCTCCAACCTCGCCATGACCACCGGCCAGACGGCCGCCCGGACGGTGCTGGACCTGGCCGCCGCGGGCAAGCCGTTCAGCGCCAAGAACCTGGCGCGCTATCGCGAAAGGCTCGATGACAGCTTCGTCATGAAGGACCTCAAGAAATATCGCCGTGCACCGGAGATCTTCCACGACAACAGCCAGTTCTTCACCACCTATCCGGAGCTTCTCAATCGCGCCGCCCACACCCTCATCCGGGTGGACGGGGTGGACAAGAAGACCAAGGAGCGGGAAATCCGCAGGAACTTCGTCGCCCGGCGCTCCGCCTGGGGCCTGATCGGCGACGCCTTCAAGATGTGGAGGGCCTTCGAATGAGCGCAACGACCGTGAAAGTCGAGGAAAAGCTGTACCAGAACCGCTACCGGGTCGACGCCGGCCGGTCCCACGTCAGCATCCGCGATCCCGAGCTGTGCGCCAGCCGCTGCCAGACCCGGCAATGCACGGTGTGCTGTCCCGCCGGCTGCTACACGCTGGAGGGCAACGGCCGGGTGGTGCTCATCACCGACGGCTGCCTGGAATGCGGCACCTGCCGCATCGTCTGCGACGAGCACCGCAACCTGGACTGGGAATATCCCCGCGGCGGCTTCGGCATCCTGTTCAAGTTCGGTTGATGCCAGATTGTCCATTAGGCTTTCCGTAGGTCAGGCTGCGAAGCTGCCTGACAAAGTCACGTAGCTTCGCAACGTGACCTACAGTTGTCTCCTCCGGGCCGAAGCATTCCGCGTAGTCGCAGCACACCCCGCAGCTCGGCGCCTTGCAGATCGACACCTCCGCGCGCTCGCACAGCTGCCTGTAGAAGAACTTTTTCCAGCGCATGTTGCCGGTGTTCCTGGCGTAAAGGGCGGGAAAGTGCTCCCGCATCAGCGCGGACAGGACCTGGCGGCTGGGCAGCCCCAGGTCCTGCCACAGGTGGTTCTCGCCCAGGCAGGCCCGGGCGATCAGGCCGGCGAGGCGGCGGGTGGGCTCGTCGCGCCGGGCGGCGTGATCGAAGAGCAGCCCCAGGATGTCCTCGAACTCGTCATCGCGAGTGCGCCGGCAAGCGCTTTCGATCCCGCGCGTGTCGATCAGCTCGATGTAGGCGGCCGCTTCCATTCCGGTCCTAGGAAAAGTTCGCGACTTCGCGGAAACGTTCGATCATCGCCACCGCATCGTTCACCAGCTTGTCGCCCTGCTGCGCCAGCCTGGCGAGGCTGTCGAAACCGAAGCGGTGCACGTCGCGCAGGTACTTGTTCACCACCACCAGGCGGCCGGCGATGAGCACCACGCGGCCGAAGCCCTCGTGGTGCATCTTGATCATGGGGGCGACCATGACGCCGGTGCGCCGCTCGATGGCCAGGCCCACGGCGTTGTAGAACAGCTCCAGGCGCCACAGCATGTCCGGGTCCGGATCGTCGATGATGGGGATGGACTTGCGTTTTTCCGCGTCCACCACGTAGGGCTCCAGGATCTGTTCGTCGCGCTTGCCCTCCCAGTGGCCGTAGCTGTCCTGGGCGCGCAGCTGCTTTACCAGCTCCTGGAGGAAAGGCGAGACGGGTGCTTCAACGACCGAATCAGACAAGGCTGGTTTCCTCGAAATCTTCAAAACTGCGTTCCTTGCCCTTCAGCATGGCCTTGCGCATCCACGGGGGCGGCGTACCCTTGAGCACCTCCTGCATGCGGACGATGAGGTCCTCGATGGCCTGGGGCCGGGGGATCTTTACGGGATGCACCTTGAGGTTCACCACCTTGGCCGCGGCCGAGCCGCCGATGGCGGCCACGTAGACGATGGCGCAATCCTTGATGGCCTCCAGCTTGGCCGCGAGCTTGCCCTCGGTGCCGTCCTCCTTGAGGTCGCCGTCGAACTGCACCACCTCGACCAGGCGATGGGCGTCGGACGATACCTCGTAGATGGCGATGTGGCGGGCCCAGCCGAAATGGGCATCCACCCGCGCAAAGTCCTCGGTGGCGAATGCGACCTTCATGGCGTTTCCTCCTTGCTGCGAATCAGTGACGAGGGACAGTCGGCGCTGCAGCCGCATGGCCGGCCTCCTGGGGCTTGAAATCTTCCGCCGTGCGTTCGCGATGGGCCGCCATGAAGACATTGCCCACCTCGAAAATCAGGTCCCGGGTGCCGTGGTAGCCGACCGACACGCGATGCGCCGCGCCGATGCGGTCGAAGGTGGGCAGTCCGGCGCGAAAGAAGGGGACGCCCAGCCGCTCCGCCGCCTGCCGCCCGTGGGAGTGGGTCACCAGCAGGTCGGCGCCGGCGGCGGCGCGCTCGAAGTCCTCCAGGTCGCCGAGCACCACCTCGTCGCAGGGCAGGCGCTCCAGCAGGGGAGACTGGGTCGTGGTCACCGCGCACTGGATTTCCGCGCCCATCTCCGCGAACCAGGTGGAGAGCGCGTAGAGGAGATCGGGCTCGGCGGCGAGGGCCACCCGCTTGCGGCCGAAATGGAAATGGCCGTCCAGCATGGTGTCCAGCAGTTGCGAGCGCTGGCGTCTGTACCTGGCCGGCACCTCGTTCTCGGAGAGCTCCGACAGCAGGGCGATGAAGTCGTCGCAGGCCTTCAGTCCCGTGAGCTTGTCGAAAACCTTGTAGGGCACGCCGGCGATCTTCTCCAGCGCCGCGGCGGCCGGGCGCATCTGTTCGCCGAGGACGATGGTGAGCGCCGCCTCGCCCAGCTTGCGGATGTGCTCGAGCTTCGTGCCCCCCAGGGTGGTGGGCAGGAAGGACTCGGGAATGTGGCCGTCGAGGGAACCCGACAGGTCCGGCAGGATGATGGGGTAGAGGCCGAAGGCCTCCACGATCTCGCGGATCTCCTCGAGGTCGCCGGGCGTGAGATGGCAGCCGGGCAGGATGTTCACCTGCCAGGGCGTTCGCACTTTCGAGGGTTTGGCGAGGCTCTCCACCATGCGGGTGACCGCCTTGCCCCAGCCGTCCTGGAAAGCCCCTGAATAGTCGGGCGTGGACACGAACACCACTTCCATGGCCGCCAGCTCCGGGTGCTTGTCGCGGATGAGCCTGAGGAAGCCTTCCACGTCGTCGCCCTTGGTTTCCGTGAGCCCCGTGGAGGTTCTCCAGGCCGCCGAGGATGGTGGTGACCTCGTTCATGGCCGTGGTCTGCAGCGGGATGGTCTCGCGGAAGTGGCGCACGAACAGCACCAGGCCGAAGGCCGTGCAGCCCTGGGAGCCGTGCAGCAGCGGCAGGCAGCGCTCCAGGCCGAGGAAGGCCAGCGCCGCGCCGATGGGCTGGCTCATCTTGAGCGGATTGACCGCGCAGGCCTTGTGGGGGGTGATGATCGTGGTCATGGTGGCGTCAGTTCAACAACGCTTCGTCACTCCGGCGGGATCCCGGCGTTCGCCGGGAGGAGTCAGGTATGCGGGTTGCAACTGGATCCCGGCTTTTGCCGGGATGACGGCATCGGGGACAGCGCCGGCAACTTCTTTCTCCCACGGCGCCGGCTCGCGCACCTGGGCCCAGATCGGGTTGGCGAGCGCCTTGTCGATCTCCTCGACCAGGTTGGCGATGCCCTCGTAGCCGGCGAAGGCGTAGTGGCGTTCCTGGTTCACTTCCACCCAGGGCGTCTTGGCCTTGAGCGCCACGAATTGCGAACGCCCGCCGGAGAGCATCACGTCGGCGCGGGCCTCCTTCAGCATGCGGTACATCTCCTTCGGCGGCAGCTCGTCGAAGATGTGGGCGTCGGTGCCCATGATCTCCTTCACCTTCTCCCGGTCGTTGGCGGTGCTCTTGCGCATGGAGGTGCCGATAATCGTGAGGCCCACTTCCTGCAGGGCGGAAACCACCGACCAGGACTTCACGCCGCCGGTGAAGAGCAGCACCCGCTTGCCCTGGAGCCGCCCCTTGTAGGGTTCCAGGCGGGCCCAGGCGCGGGCCTCCTCGCGGGCGATGAGGGCCTCGGTGCGCGCCAGCAACTCGGCGTCGGCGCCGCGCTCCACCAGCAGCCGCGCGATGTTGCGTAGCGCCTGGGACATGTCGGCGATGCCGTAGAAGCTGCCCTCGAAGTAGGGGATGCCGTAGCGCTCCTCCATCTTGCGGGCGACGTTGATCAGCGCTTGCGAGCACAGCATCATGGCGGCGCGCGCCCGGTGGGAGCAGGCGATGTCCTTGTAGCGGGCATCCCCCGAAATGGTGGCGAGGATGCGGATGCCCAGCTCGTCCAGCAGGGGCTTCACCTGCCACAGCTCGCCCACCACGTTGTACTCGCCGATGAGGTTGATGTCGTAGGGTGTGGTGGTCTCCGGCTCCTCGGTGCCGATAACGTGCTCCAGCAGGGCCTCGCCGCCGAGCTTGTTGCCCAGGTTCTTGGCTCCGGCGAAGCCCGGGGCGTTCACCGGGATCACCGGCTTGCCGAACTTCTCCCGCGCCGCCTTGCACACGGCGTCGATGTCGTCGCCGATCATGGCCGGTACGCAGGTCTGGTACACGAACACCGCGGGCGGGTCGTACTTCTCGATGATCTCGCGGATGGCGCGAAACAGCCGCTTCTCGCCGCCGTAGATCACATCCAGCTCGCCCAGGTCCGTGGTGAAGCCGGTGCGGTAGGTGCTGGGGCCGGAGGAAAAGACATGGCGGCTATCCCAGGAGTTGCCCTCGCAGGCGATGGGGCCATGCACGAGGTGGGCCACGTCCACGATGGGCTGCAGGGCGATCTTGGCCCCGTCGAAGGCGCAGCCGCCGGCGACTGCGCCCGGCATGAGCTGCTTGCCGCAGCCTTTCTTGCGCTCTTTTTCCGGCTTCGCCTGGTTCCTGGCGCAGCCGGGCTCGTTCATCAACTCGATGACTTTTTTCGTGAGCGCGCTCATCGCAATCTCCGCTGGGTGTTGCTCCTTCCCCCTCCTAGGGGAAGGAATGGGACTACCTCACCGCGTCGAAGCTGGTGCCCTTCGGATCGGAATCCAGCACGTCGAAGATCTTGTCGAGGATCTTCACCAGCACGTTGAGCCCGCCCTGGTAGCCCCAGATGGGATAGCGGTGGTGGTGGTGCCGGTCGAAGATCGGGAAGCCGACGCGGACGAGCGGCGTGCCGGTATCGCGCTCCAGGAACTTGCCATAGCTGCTGCCGATGAGGAAATCCACCGGCTCCGTGGCGGCAAGCGAGCGCAGGTGCCACAGGTCCTTGCCGGGCCAGGCCTTGCAGCCCTGGCCGAAGGGCGAGGCGGCAAGCAGGTTCCCCATCTTCTCGGTCCATTCCTTCGTGGCGTTGGTGCACACCACGTGGGTGGGTTCCGCGCCCAGCTCCAGCAGGAAGGCGGTGAGACCCAGGGTCATGTCCGGATCGCCGAAGAGGGCGAACTTCTTGCCGTGCAGGTAGGCCTGGGAGTCGGTGATGGCATCCACCAGGCGGCCGCGCTCCAACTCCAGCTCATCGGGGATGGCCTTGCCCGTGACGCGCGAGAGTTCCATCAGGAAGGCGTCGGTGCCGGTCACGCCGATGGGGCAGTTGAGCGCCACCACTTCCTGGCCCTTGGAGGCGGCGTACTCCAGGCTCTTGGCCGTGGAGATGCCCTGCAGGGAGAAGGTGGCCTTGGCGTCCAGCGCCTCGGCGGTGGCCTGCAGCGTGGTGCCGCCGTCGTACATGCGGAACTGGCCGTCGGCTGGCGTATCGAACACGTCCCCCGGGTCGGACAGCAGCGTGTAGTCCACGTCCATCAGGCCGAGGATGCGCTTCAGCTCCCGGGTGTTGCCGACGCAGTAGCCGTCGAAGCCGCCGGCGATGTTCACCTTCTCACCGGGCTTGCGCTCCCTGCCTTCCCAGAAGTGGCTGAGGATGCCCTTCAGCATGTTGTCGTAGCCGGTGACATGGCTGCCGACAAAGGAAGGCGTGTGGGCAAAGGGCACGTGGTAGTCCTCGGGGATCGAGCCCTTGGTCTTGGCATTCTTGATGAACGAGTCCAGGTCGTCGCCGATCACCTCCGCCATGCAGGTGGTGGACATGGCGATCATCTTGGGCTTGTAGAGCGACCAGGTGTTCGCCAGGCCCTCGATGATGTTGTTCATGCCGCCGAACACCGCCGCGTCTTCGGTCATGGAGTCGGACACGGCCGAGCAGGGCTCCTTGAAGTGGCGGTTGAAGTGGCTGCGGAAGTAGGCGACACAGCCCTGGGAGCCATGCACGTAGGGCATGGTGCCCTCGAAGCCGGAGGCGCACAGCACCGCGCCCAGGGGCTGACAGGCTTTCGCCGGGTTGATGGCGAGGGCTTCCCGCTTGAAGTTGATCTCGCGGTATTCCCAGCTCTTGGTCCAGTCCTCGACGCGCTTCACCTCGGCGACGGGCTTCGCCTCCTCGAAGGCCTTCTTGCCTTCCATGAGGGACCGGTACTCGGGCTGCCGGAACAGCTCGTTGTGGTCGAGGATGCGTTCAGCATTCTGCGTCATGATCTTTCTCCTTCGCGTAGGGTGGGTGGAGCGCAGCACAACTCACCGACAAATGGTGGGTTACGCCGCACACCTCACCCCCGACCCCTCTCCACCAAGTGGAGAGGGGAGCTATCTGCACTCTCTCCCGCAAGCGGGAGAGAGATGGAGAGAGGGTTGCGGCTAACCCACCCTACATCGTCATTTCTTCCAGGGCGCCCTGGTCATGCCCCACACCGGGCTGTTGATGGCCATGTCCATGTCGCGGGCGAAAATGGCGAAGCCGTCGTAGCCGTGGTAGGGGCCCGAGTAGTCCCAGGAGTGCATCTGGCGGAAGGGCACGCCCATCTTCTGGAAGATGTACTTCTCCTTCACGCCGGAGCCCACCAGGTCCGGGCGGATCTTGTCCACGAAATGCTCCAGCTCGAAGCTGGTGACGTCGTCGTAAATCAGCGTGCCGTCCTTCACGTAGTGGGAGGTGCGCTGGTAGTCGTCGCCGTGGCCGAACTCGTAGCCCGTGCCCACCACTTCCATGCCCAGGTCCTCGTAGGCGCCCACCACGTGGCGCGGACGCAAGCCGCCGACGTAGAGCATCACCTTCTTGCCCGCGAGGCGCGGCCTGTACCTGGCGATGACCGCATCGGTCATGGCCTGGTACCTGGCGATCACGCGCTCGGCGCCTTCCTTGATCGTGTCGTCGAAGTGGCTGGCGATCTCCCGCAGCGACTCGGCGATCTTGGAAGGACCGAAGAAGTTGTACTCGACCCACGGTATGCCGTACTTCTCCTCCATGTGGCGCGAGATGTAGTTCATGGAGCGGTAGCAGTGCAGCAGGTTGAGCCTGGCTTTCGGCGTCTTTTCCATCTCCTTCAGCGTGCCGTCGCCCGACCACTGGGCGATCACGCGCAGGCCCATCTCCTCCAGCAGGATGCGGGAGGACCAGGCGTCGCCGCCGATGTTGTAGTCGCCGATGATGGCCACGTCGTAGGGGCCGGGCTCAAACGTGGACTGGGCCTTGTCCAGCACCCAGTCGCGGATGCAGTCGTTGCCGATGTGGTGGCCCAGCGACTGGGACACGCCGCGGAAGCCCTCGCAGCGCACCGGCACGATGGTCTTGCCGATCTCCTTGGCCTTCTTCTTCGCCACCGCCTCGATGTCATCGCCGATCAGGCCGATCGGGCACTCCGACTGGATGGTGATGCCGTTCGCGAGCGGAAACAGGGCGTTGATCTCGTCGATCACCTTGTCCAGCTTCTTGTCGCCGCCGAAGACGATGTCCTTCTCCTGGAAGTCGGACGTCACCTGCATGACGGTGAAATTGTCCACGCCGCCGGTGCCGCTGGCGTAGTTGCGCCGCGTGCCCCAGGAATACTGGCCGCAGCCCACCGGGCCGTGGCTGATGTGCACCAGGTCCTTCACCGGGCCCCACACCACGCCCTTCGAGCCGGCGTAGGCGCAGCCGCGGATGGTCATCACGCCGGGGATCGACTTGATGTTCGACTTGACGCCGCAGTCGGGCTTGCCTTCCTCGTAGACGTTGAGGTGCCTGGCGCGCTTCTTGGCCGCCTTTTCGGGGTAGACCTCCAGCACCTCCCCGATGAGGGCGGCGTTGCGCGCCTTGGTATCGTCGATAATCGCACTCATGGTATCTCCTTAACCTGTCTTTCGCAGGTGCGGCTTCAGCCGCACAGCTACGGCCGATGGCCGGCTGAAGCCGGCCCTACAACCTGCGGGTCAGGCCGCCTTGGCCTTGCCGATGATCGACTCGTCTTCCTTCTTCATGATGCCGAACTCCAGCAGCAGGTCTTCCAGCTCGTCCATCGTGATCGGGGTCGGGATCACGCCCTTGCCCTTGTTGTCGTGGATCTTGCGGGCGAGGCTCCGGTACTCGTCGGCCTGCTTGGACTCGGGGTCGTACTCCAGTACCGTCATGCGGCGCAGCTCGGCGTGCTGCACCACGTTATCGCGGGGAACGAAGTGGATCAGCGAGGTGCCCAGGCGCTTCGCCAGCGCGTCGGCCAGCTCGTACTCCTTGTCGGTCTGGCGCTCGTTGCAGATGAGCCCGCCCAGGCGTACTCCGCCGGCGTTGGCGTATTTGAGAATGCCCTTGGAGATGTTGTTGGCGGCGTACATGGCCATCATCTCGCCGGACATGACGATGTAGATTTCCTGGGCCTTATTCTCGCGGATGGGCATGGCGAACCCGCCGCATACCACGTCGCCCAGCACGTCGTAGGAGACGTAGTCCACGCCGTCGTAGGCGCCTTCCTCCTCGAGAAAATTGATGGCCGTGATGACGCCGCGGCCGGCGCAGCCCACGCCCGGTTCGGGACCGCCGGACTCGACGCACTTGATGTCCCTGTAGCCCGTCTTGAGCACGTCGGCGAGTTCGAGATCCTCGACGCTGCCGGCCTCCGCGGCCAGCGACAGCACCGTGTCCTGGGCCTTGGCGTGCAGGATCAGGCGAGTGGAGTCCGCCTTGGGATCGCAGCCGACGATGAGGATCTTCTGCCCCAGCTCCGCCAGTGCCGCGAGGGTGTTCTGGGAGGTCGTCGATTTGCCGATGCCGCCCTTGCCGTAGAACGCGATTTGCCGCAAGTCGCTCATGTCATTCCCCTCAGTTAATGGTCGAACGGTTCCGGCACGAGCCGGGCCACGCCTTTCCCATCGCAAGGGCCGTGCCATGCCGCGCGTGTCCGATTAAGGGAATGTTTTGGCGGCGTTTTCCGGCGATTCGCCGCGGCCGACTGGGTTGTCGCGAATGCGACAAAAGCACGCCGCCCTGTCGCAAACAAAGCATCTTTGGCAGCCACTGTCGCCCCGGCCGCCTCCCATGCGTCGATGTGCGCCCGGAACGAATATTGCTCGCGGCCTCATGTATGCCGAACGATCGGAATGTGGAACCGCGCAGCCACAGCACCAACCTGGTGGGCATTCCCACCGGCCTGCTGGCGAGCAGCGCCTTCAACGAGCATCCCCTGAAGCTCAGCATCAACGGCGTGCGGGAAACCAACCCCGCCCTCTTCGCCATGCTCGAAGACGCCACCTGCGCCGCGGAGGCGATGGAGGCCTTCCAGAACTACATGCGCACGGTGTTCGGACTGGAACCGCAGCAGCGCCGCGGCGAGGGCGGGCAGCGCTTCCGCGCCAGCTACCTGCGGCTGCTCGCCGGCTGGGGCTTCGACGCCAACGGCCCCGAAGGCGCGGTCCTCAAGGGCTGGGTGGAGAGCCGCTTCGGCATCCTGCCCACCTTCCACAAGGGGCCGCTCGGACGCTATCCGTCCCCGGCCTGGATCGCCTACGTGGTGGAGAAGATGTCGGCGCGCTTCCACAACAATTCCATCCACCTTCAGCTCGACCTGCTCTACGAGTACTGCCAGTGGATGCTAGCGCGCTTTCTCTCCCCCGGACGCCACCACCTCACGCTTTACCGCGGGGTGAACGACTTCGCCGAGCACCAGCTGATCGAGCCCCTCGGGCGGCGCGAAGCCATCGCCCGCCAGAACAACCTGGTCTCCTTCAGCGCCGAGCGTGACATCGCCGACCAGTTCGGCGACACCATCCTGGAGGCCCGGGTGCCGGTGGCGAAGATCGTTTTCTTCAATGCCCTGCTGCCGGGCCACGTGCTGCGGGGCGAAGGCGAATACCTGGTGATCGGCGGCGACTACCGGGTAAGGCTTGCCTATCTGTAACGATTGCGGGACGCATGCGTCAGTCGGACGACACGGCAGGCGTACTTCAGCGCGCCCGCGGCGCCTACCTGGGCCTCGCAGTGGGGGACGCCCTCGGCGCCACGGTGGAGTTCCTGACGCCGGGAGAGATTGCGCGGGCCTTCGGCGTGCACCGCGACCTGGTGGGAGGCGGCTGGCTGCGGCTCAAGCCGGGCCAAGTCACCGACGATACGCAGATGTCCCTCGCCTTGGGGGAGGCCATCCTGGAAGCCCGCGGCTTCCACCTCAAGACCGTCGCCGACCACTTCCTCGCCTGGCTCAAATCCAAGCCCGTGGACGTGGGCAACACCTGCCGCCGCGGCATCGGGCGCTACCTGCGGGACGGCAGCCTGGAATCGCCGTTTAACGAAGGCGACGCCGGCAACGGCGCCTGCATGCGCAACCTGCCGGTGGCGCTCTACGCGCTCCATGACGACGCGGCCTTCGCACGGGCCTCGATCGAGCAATGCCACTTCACCCACAACCATCCCCTGTCGGATGCCGCCGTCCTCGCCCTCGGCCGCATGACTCGCGCCCTGGTGCTCGGCGGCACCCGCGAGGATTGCCGCGCCATCGCCGACGCGCTCGTCGCGGTCCACCGCACTTTCCGCTTCGAGCCCTACCCCCGGCGCACCACCGGCTACGTGGTGGACACGGTGCAGACCGTCCTGCACGGTTTCTTCACCACCGGGAGCTTCGAGGACTGCCTGGTGAAGGTGGTCAACCTGGGAGGCGATGCGGACACCAACGGGGCGCTGGCCGGCATGCTGGCCGGCGCCCTCTACGGGGAGGCGGCGATCCCGCGACGCTGGCTGCGGCGCCTGGACCCCGGCGTGCGCAAGCGCATCGAGGGTCAGGCCGGGGCGCTCGTTACCGGACCGTTGGCAAGGCGTTGGGCTGATCGCGATTAGCCAGTGGTATGTCTAAACAGAGGTTGAATCAGCGCGCAATGATATTTTTTGTTTTTTAATTAAAAACTTATAAAACTACTAACAATATACTAATGCGATTATAAATTAGTAGACAAAATCTCGTTCCCGATCTAATCTACTAACAACCTACTAGAATGGTTACAAATTAGTAGATGGCCATGAAGATTCCCCTGTCTCCCCCTTCTGAGCGGGACATCATCATAGCCCTTACGCCCGAGCGGCTGATCCGGCTTATTGAAGCCCACTCCCCGCTGGCAAACGGCGAATACCTTCATTGGGATCAACTGCGCCACCGTACGCCGCCGGAGGGGTTGTCGCTGGAAGAGTGGTGGATTGCCATCAAGATGGCCCGCGTCGGCCAATCCCACCGGCTACCCTTGTTGGACAAGGCAGGCAATCCGTTCTCGCTGGCGGTGCCCGAGCCTGTGCAGATCCATCTGCATCACATCGACCGCGACGCAGCAGGCGAAATCCGCGCGCCCGCTGAACTCAACACCCCGGAACATCGTGATCGCTATTTGCTTCACTCGCTGGTCGAGGAAGCCATCACTTCCAGCCAGCTCGAAGGCGCCGCCACTACCCGCCAGGTGGCCAAAGCCATGCTACGGGAAGGCCGCAAGCCGCGCGACCGCAGCGAGCGGATGATCTTCAATAACTACACTGCAATGCAAGCCATCCGCCGCATGAAGGCGGACCCGATCAGGCCCGATCGTATCCTGGAACTGCACCGCATCCTGACGGAAGGCACCCTCGACGATCCCGCCGACGCTGGCCGGCTCCGCCGCACTGACGACGTGAAGGTGGTAGACCACCAAGACGGCAAGGTGCTGCACCAGCCGCCAACGTTCGGCGAGTTACCCGCAAGACTCGAGCGCCTGTGCGCCTTCGCCAATGCCGACGAGAACGCTGCCCCCTTCGTGCATCCCGTGCTGCGCGCCATCCTGTTGCACTTCATGATCGGCTACGACCATCCCTTCGTGGACGGCAACGGCCGCACCGCGCGGGCACTGTTCTACTGGGCCCTGGCCCGCAGCGGTTACTGGCTGATGGAATTCCTTTCCATCTCCCACTTCCTGCGCCTCGCCCCGGCCCAATACGTACGTGCCTACCTGCACACGGAAACCGACGGCAACGACACCACCTACTTCGTCCTGCACCAGTTGGACATCATCCGGAAGGCGATCGCGGCGCTTCACGAATACCTTGCCCGCACGGCGAAGGAGCAGCGCAGCACCGAGCGCCTGCTGGCGGGTTCCCCTGCACTGCGCGGCAAGCTCAATCATCGCCAGGTCGCGCTGCTGACTCATGCACTGAAGCATCCGGGCGAGACTTATCGCATCGACGCACACCAGCGCGCGCACGGCGTCGTCTACCAGACCGCGCGAGCCGATCTTCTTGGCCTAGCCGATCTCGGCCTGCTCGTCGCGGACCGCCCGGGCCGAGCGCTTCTCTTCACGGCGCCAAACGAGTTGCAGGCGAGAATTGCGCATCTTGCTGGATAAACCTGAAAAACGCCTTTGTGTGGTGAGGAATTTGGGATAAACAAAACCGTGGCACTCGTTATGCCGGGCGGGCGCGGTCATCGGTCAGTCCCCAAGCCGTCGCGCATCCACGGTGACCGGCAGCGGCGTGTCGGCGGGCATGGAAGGCAGCGCCAGCCGCCAGCCATTGGCCAGCAGCACGGTGCCGCCCCAGAGATCGGCGCGCTCGGTTTCGACGATCGCCGTTTCCAGATCCTTCTTGGGGACGTAGACCGAGTAGTCCCCGGTTTTCCCCTTGCGTATGGTCACTTTCATGCCGGTCCCGCCTCCGCCGATTCCAGTTCGCGCGCCTTCATGCCGACCACGCAGCCGCGGTCCACGAAATCCACGCCGTAGATATAAAACTGCTGCAGGAAGGTGCCGATGCTCGCCACGTAGCCCACCTCGCCTTTCCGGACCAGGACCTCCCCGATCTCCCGGCCGGGAAAAGTGCCGTCGTTGCGCACCACCTTGCGGGCGCGCACTTTGTCGCCATAGCCGAACCGCGGCGGGCCATGGATTTCCACGATGTCGCTGTCGCGGGCGCTCACGGGAATCTCAGGCCTTGCTGCAGGCGCCGGGACAGAACACCGCGACGGGAACGGGGCCGGCGACTGCGGCACCTAGCCCCGCCCCGCAGCCGCAAGCCCGGGGGCCGGCCGGATGGTGGAAGGAGAGGCCACCCTCCAGGCGGGAATCGCGGAAGTCGATGGTGCAGCCCCGCAGCAGCGCGCAGCTCGCCTCGGGCAGAAACAGCCTCACGCCCTCCTGCTCGATGACCGCGTCGCCGGGTTTGGCCGCCGCCTCGATGGTGAAGCTGGATTCGAAGCCCGAGCAGCCGCCCGGCTTCACGCTGAGGCGGAAGCCGGCGTTGGCGCCGGCGCCACCGAAGCGGATCATGCGCCCCATGAATTTGGCGGCGGCCGGGGTAAGGGTCACGCACATAGTGGGCCTCCTCGCCTCAGGCCGCGGCGTAGCGTGGCACGCTCTTGTCGATGACGCAGGTGTTCTCCACCGGGCACACCGCCACGCACTGAGGATCGTCGAAGTAGCCGACGCATTCGGTGCACTTCTCCGGCTTGATGAGAAACACGCCGTCCTTTTCGCGGATGGCGTTGTTCGGGCACTCCGGCTCGCAGGCCGAGCAGCCGCTGCATTGGGAGGCGATGATCTTGTAGGCCATGAAAGTCTCCTGTTTTGGTACGGGTCAATGGGGCTACGCAGCCCCGGCGGCCGCGCCCTGTTTCAGGCGCGCCAGGTAGCGCTCGAAATAGCGCAGCGCCGAGGCTCCGATGTATTCGTGGGCATAGTCTTCCACCGCTTCGATGCCGGCCTGCTCCAGTTCGCGGCGCGGACAGTGGCCGACCTTAGCCACCAGCACTGCCGCGCATCCGTTGAGGGCCTCGAGGATCGAGGGCATGGCTTCGTCATCCTCGTAGCCGCCCAGGCAGTAGTGGTCGATCTTGCGGTGGCCGACGAAGCGGGCGCCGGCGGCGCTCACTTCGTAGATCTGGAACTCGCTGGCGTGGCCGAAGTGCTGGTTGATGCACCCGCTGCCCTTGGTGGCCACCGCCACCTGGATTTTGAGGCCCGGCCAGGCGCCGGCGACTTTTTTCAGTTCCTGCTCCCGGGCGGCGCGCTGGTCGGCCCGCTCTTTTTCGACGAACTCGCGGTAGGCGCGGCGCGCCCCGGGGTTGTATGCGGGTTCGGCGTCGAGCTTGGCGAGGGTGAAATCGGCGGAGAGGTCCTCCCCCAGCAGGCCCACCGCATCGGCGCGGCACTGGCGGCAGTGGCGCATGACCTGTATTTCGCCTTCGCAGCGGTCCTGCAAGGCCTTCAGCTCGGCCGGCGTCGGGCCGAGCTGGCCGGTGAGGCCGAAATGGGTGCCGTGGGCCGGATCGGAGATGAGGGGCATGATGTTGTGGAGGAAGGCCCCGCGCGCCTTCACGGCGCGATTCACCTCGACGAGATGCTCGTCGTTAATGCCGGGGATCATCACCGAATTGACCTTCACCAGCACACCCGCGGCGGTCAGCTCTTTGAGGCCCTCCAGCTGGCGCTCGGAAAGAATCCGCGCCGCCTCTGTGCCGCTCCAGCGCCGGTTGCGGAAATAGATCCACGGGTAGATGCGGGCGCCCACCTCGGGGTCGACCATATTTACCGTGACCGTGACGTGATCCACGTTGAAGCGCTTGATGGCGTCCACGTGGTCGGGAAGGGAGAGCCCATTGGTGGAAAAGCACAGCTTGATGTCCGGTGCGGCCTGCTGAATCAGCTCGAAAGTGCGGAGGGTTTTGGCGGCATTGGCCAGCGCGTCCCCCGGCCCGGCAATCCCCACCACCGAGAGCTGCGGGATGCGGGCGGCAACTGCGATCACCTTGCGGGCCGCCTGCTCCGGCGTGAGCTTCTCGCTCACCACTCCGGGACGGCTCTCGTTGGCGCAGTCGTATTTGCGGTTGCAGTAGTTGCACTGGATGTTGCAGGCGGGGGCCACCGCCACGTGCATGCGGGCGAAATGGTGGTGCGCCTCCTCGCTGTAGCAGGGGTGGTCCTTGATGCGCTCCCAGAGCGCGGGCGGCAGGTCACCCGGGCCGGCGGCGGCGCAGCCCGTCTTGCCGCCGCCTCCCTTGGTGCCGCAGCCGCCACCGTTACCCTTGGGCGCACCCTGAGGGACGATCTGGAACACCCGCCGACGCGCGGCGCCGGCGTTGCCCGGTGCTTCCGTACTGTGATCCACCATGAATCGCTCCCGCGAATGGCGCAAGCCTCGAAGCGCTTGCACCGGTCTTGCAGGAGCGCTATTGCAACGGTCGTGCCAGCACCGCCAAAACCATCAAAAAGGTCGGGAAATGATTAAGTTAGACGGCCGGGAGGCAAAGGCTGGCCAATGTTGGGGTCGCGACAAACCCAACGCACCGCGGACGCGCGTTGTCGCATATGCGACAGGCGCAGGAAGAGAATCGGCCGGAAATCAGAGGCGCTTCACTTCGATGTTGTATTTCCTGAGCGCGTAGCCCATCTGGCGCGGGGTCAGCTTGAGCAGGCGCGCGGCCTTGGCCTGGACCCAGCCGCATTTTTCCATGGCCGCCACCATGCGCTCGCGCTCGGACAGGGAGCCGTCGGGCGCCTCGTCCCCGGCGTGCGGTGCGCGATTCGGCGTGGCCGAACGTGAAGCCGCAACCGCCGGCGTGCGCGACGAAGGCGGTGCGATGGCAGGAAAGGACGCGCGCGAAACGGTCTCCAGCAGCACGGCAGAAAAGCATTGTCCGCGCTGGCAGCGCAGGTCCGCTTCGCGGATGACGGGGCCGCGGCACATGGTGGCGGCCCGCTCGACGCAATTTTCCAGCTCCCGCACGTTGCCGGGAAAGTTGCAGTGGGTGAGGATGCCCAGGGCATCGGGGGCGACCGACAGCCGGCGCCCGTTTTCCCGGTTGAAGCGCTCGATGAAGAAGTCCACCAATAGCGGGATGTCCTCCTTGCGCTCCCGCAGGGCCGGCAGGAAGATGGTGACGACGTTGAGACGGAAATAGAGGTCGGCGCGGAACTCCCCCCGGGTCACCATTTCTTCCAAGTTACGGTTGGTGGCTCCCACCAGCCGGAAGTCGGCGCGCAGGGTCCTGGTGCCGCCGACGCGCTCGAATTCCCGCTCTTGCAGGACGCGCAGGAGCTTGGCCTGAAACGCGGGGGAGATATCGCCGATTTCGTCCAGGAACAGCGTTCCCTTGTCCGCCATCTCGAAGCGGCCGCGCCGCTCCGCGGTGGCACCGGTGAAGGCGCCCTTCTCGTGGCCGAACAGCTCCGATTCCAGCAGCGTCTCCGGCAGCGAGGCGCAATTGACCTTGACGAAGGGGCCCTTGGCGCGCGGGCTCAGGTAATGGATGGCATGGGCGATGGCCTCCTTGCCGGTGCCGGACTCTCCGCGCAGCAGAATCGTGGCATTGCCCGGGGCCGCCTGGTGCACGTCGGCGAAGACGTCCTTGATGCGCCGCGACTTGCCGACAACGTTCTCGATATCGTAGTCCCCCTGCAACTGTTTCTGCAGGCGCTGCTTCTCCTCGATCAGGATCTTGCGCTCGGCGGCCACGCTCTGGTGCAGTTTCCAGGTCTGGCCGATCAGGTTCGCCACCAGGCTGAGGATCCGCAGGTCGCGGTCGAAACTGACGGGCCGGGCCGCTCCCGTTTTGCGGTCCACGTTGAGCACACCCAGGGTCCTACCCTCGGCGCGAATGGGCACGCCGATGAAGGCCAGCTTCTGGAGCTCTGCCGTATCGCGTCCGGTGCGGTTGAGGAAGAGCGGTTCCTTGGAAACGTCGGGAATGACCATCGGCATGTCGCTCTTCACGATCCGGCCCAGGATGCCTTCCCCGAATTCGTATTTCACCCGCGAGGCTTTGCCGGAAGCGATGCCCGTGGCACAAACAAGGTGCAGGGTGCCGGGCTCCTGCACCAGACTGACCATCCCCCGCTCAGCAGGACATTGAGCACACCCCGCACCGCCTTCTGAAAATCCAGGGACGAAGTCAGTATCTTGCTGATCTCGTAGATCGTAATGATCTCGAGATCGGCGGAGCGTTCAGCGAGCGAGGCCATGGCTTTCCACTGTAGTCGTTTCCTTCAAGTCCGGTTTCCTCGTCCCCCTCCCATTGTTGAACAAAGACAGAAGCAAGCGGCGTGCCAGCAATCGACAGGCCCGCACCGTGCCGGCCTCCCGCGCTTGCGGCCCGGGCTCATTTGCCGGAAAGAGGGGCACGGAGAATTGCCCGCCGCGACGCGACCGGTCGAAAAAAAGCGCGGCTTTCAGCCGCGCGCTGCGGAAAAAATTACGCCGGGGCGCGCCGGGGAGCGTGGACCAACGTTTACGCCACCCCGTGCTTCCTGAACCACTCCTGCAGCCGCTTCCAGCCGTCTTCCGCGGGTCCTTTGCGATAGGACGGCCGGTAATCGGCGTGGAAGGCGTGGGGGGTGTCGGGATAGACCACGATGTCGAAGGTTTTGCCCGCGGCCTTCAGGGCCTCGCGCATTTTCTCCAGGGTGTCCACCGGGATGCCCTGGTCGGCGCCGCCATAAAGTCCGAGCACCGGGGCCTTCACTTCGGCCGCGATATCGAGCGCGGTGTTCTTGCTTTCGGGGTTGTAGCTGCGGGCCACCGGCCCGTACCAGGCCACCGCCGCCTTGAGCCCCGGGTTGTGGGCCGCATACATCCACACCACGCGCCCGCCCCAGCAGAATCCCGTGATCCCGAGGCGCGCCGTATCGCCCTTGCCGGAGGCCTTGGCCCAGGCCACCGCCGCATCCAGGTCGCCCATGAGTTGCACATCGGTCACCTTGGAAACCACCTTCGACAGGATTTCGCTGATTTCCTTGAGCTGGGACACGTCGCCCTGGCGGAAATAGAGTTCGGGCGCAATCGCCAAGTAACCCAGTTTCGCCAGCCGCCGGCACACGTCCTTGATGTACTCGTGAACCCCGAAGATTTCCTGCACCACCAGCACCACCGGGAACGGCCCGCCCTTATCGGGCATGGCGCGGTAGCCGGGAATCTCGCCGCTGGAAGTGGGAATCCGGATCTCCCCCGCCGCGAGCCCGCCGCTGTCAGTGGTGACCATGGTCTGGGCGCACACCGGCTGCACCGCCAGGGCAAACCCGCTGGCCAGCAGGGTGCCGACGAATTCGCGGCGGGTAAGTTCGTTGCGGGGCAACAGGCTGTCGATTTCTTGTTGAATCACCTCGTTCATGGCTGTCTCCTTGGTGTTGTGGGTGGGAAGGGGTTCGGGCCGTGAGACAATATTGCCGGGCACTGGGAAACTGTTCGATGCTCAGCCCCTCCCTTGCAGGGCGCGCTGCCCGCTGCATCGGGCAGCCGCGGCGCAGGCGGTCGGCATGCCGACCGAAACCCCTGCGCCGCCCCCCGGCCTCTCCCGCAAAGGGGAGAGGGGAGATTCGTGCAGGAAATGGGCTGTCACCCATTTCCTGCATTTTCACGATGGCCACGCGATGGATTGGAGCCACTGGATCGGCCCGGAGTTCAGTCTCTGGGGACTGTTTGCCGCGAGCTTTCTCTCGGCCACGCTGCTTCCGGGGGGATCGGAGGCGGTGCTGTTCGGGGTGCTGAAGCTCCACCCCCAGCTTTACTGGCCGGCTCTGGGCGTCGCCACCCTGGGCAATACCCTGGGCGGTATGACCTCCTACCTGGTCGGCCGATTATTCCCGAAGGCGCAGCCTCGCCGCGAACTCGAGTGGGTCCACCGCTACGGCAGCCCGGCCCTGCTTTTCGCCTGGGCGCCGGTGGTGGGGGACGCCCTGTGCGTGGCCGCCGGCTGGCTGCGGATCAATCCCTGGGGGTCGGCGCTGTTCATGGCCCTGGGCAAGTTCGCCCGCTACTGGATCATCGCCCGCGTCCTCCTCTAGTTCCCGCAGCGCGACAGCGCCCCCGTCAAATCCCTGCACGCCGCGCGGATTTCCAGGCAATTCAGGGACATTTTTCGGTGCGCGGCATTTCACCATGCGGTAAAATGCACTTCTTTGTCATTGGCGGCTAACGCTGCGTCAAGTTCCGTTTTTGCAATGCGATGCGAATCCCTTCCTCCCGTAGCCGGCATCAGCGGGCGCCTGCGGGAAATCCCCTACAACTACACCTCGTTCTCCGACCGGGAAGTGGTCATCCGCCTGCTGGGCGCCCCCACCTGGGAGATCATCAATGAGCTGCGGGCCGAGCGCCGGACCGGCCGCTCGGCGCGCATGCTCTACGAAGTGCTCGGCGACATCTGGGTGGTCTCGCGCAATCCCTACCTGCAGGACGACCTGCTGGAAAATCGCAAGCGCCGCGACGCGCTCATCGGTTCTCTCAGGCACCGGCTTTCCGCCATCGAGGAGCGCCGGGGCGGCAATGAGAAGGTCGAGGGGCTGCTCGGCCGGGCGCGGGAAGCGGTGAACGCGTTCGAGGCCGGCTTCGAGGAAACGCTTGCACTGCGGCGCAAGGTGAAGCGCCGGCTGGCGCGGGTCACCCGCGCCGACAACATCCAGTTCGACCGCATGGCGCGTTTCTCGCACGTGACCGACGCCACCGATTGGCGCGTGGAATATCCCTTCGTCGTCGTCAATCCGGACAGCGAGGAGGAGGTGGCCCCCATCGTGCGCGCCTGCATCGAGCTGGGGCTCACCCTCATTCCGCGCGGCGGCGGCACCGGCTACACCGGCGGCGCGGTGCCGCTGACCAGGCACTCGGCGGTCATCAACACCGAGAAGCTGGATCGCCTGGGCGCGGTGGAGCAGGTGCAGCTTCCGGGCATCGAGCGGCCGGTTCCCACCATCCAGTGCGGCGCCGGGGTGGTCACCAAGCG
>JACPEG010000012.1:0-20057 GCA_016183615.1 Betaproteobacteria bacterium | reverse complement strand
TGTGGGGCACCGCGATCGACAATCTGGCCGCCTGGAAGATGGTCACGCCCGAGGCCGACTGGATGCTGGTGGAGCGCCTCGACCACAACCTGGGCAAGATCCACGAGCTGGACCTCGCCCGCTTTCGCGTCACCCGCTTCCGGCCCGACGGCAGGACGCTTCTCGGCGAGCCGGAAATCCTGGAGGTCCCCGGCCGCCAGTTCAGGAAGCACGGCCTCGGCAAGGACGTGACCGACAAGGTGCTCGGCGGGCTGCCCGGCGTACAGACGGCAGGCTGCGACGGCATCATCACCTCGGCCCGCTTCATCCTGCACCGCTTGCCCGCCCATACCCGTACCGTGTGCCTGGAGTTCTTCGGCCAGGTACACGACGCGGTGCCCTCCATCGTCGAGATCAAGTCCTACCTGGACGCCCACCCGCAGGCCATCCTCGCCGGGCTCGAGCACCTGGATAGCCGCTACCTCAAGGCCGTCGGTTACTCCACCAAGGCCAAGCGCGCCGGTTTCCCCAAGATGGTGCTGGTGGGCGACATCGTCTCCGACGACGAGCACGCGGTGGGCGAGGCCGCCTCCGCGGTGGTGAAAATCGCCAATGCCCGGGGCGGCGAAGGCTTCATCGCGGTCTCCCCCGAGGCGCGCCGGAAATTCTGGCTCGACCGGGCCCGCACCGCCGCCATCGCCCGCCACACCAACGCCTTCAAGATCAACGAGGACGTGGTGATTCCGCTGGCGCGGCTCGGCGATTATTCGGACGGCATCGAACGCATCAACATCGAGCTTTCCATCAGGAACAAGCTGAAGCTCCTCGGCGCCCTGGAAGAGTTCCTCCAGGGCGAGCTGCCGCTGGTGCAGGACGACGTGCAGATCCCGGCCACCGAGTTGCTGGGCGGCCGGCGCGAGCAGGCCGTGGAGCTGCTGCGGGACGCCCGCGGCCGCTGGCGCTGGCTGCTCGACAGCCTGGACACCCCGCTCGCGCGTCTCGGGGAGGCGATCCCGCTGCCGGCGCCGCTGACGCCCCTTCCGTCCGCCGCCACCGTATTCCACCTGCTGCAGAACTACACGATCCGCGTGTCCTGGAAGCGGGAAGTGCGCGACGGCCTGCACCAGATTTTCAGCGGCCGTGCCTATGGCCACGTGCTGGAGCAGTGCGACGCCATCCATCACCGGGTGTTGAAGAGCCGGGTGTTCGTGGCCCTGCACATGCACGCCGGCGACGGCAACGTCCACACCAACATCCCGGTGAACTCCGACGACTACGCCATGCTGCAGGAGGCGAACCAGGCGGTCTCGCGCATCATGACGCTTGCGAAGTCGCTGGACGGGGTGATTTCCGGCGAGCACGGCATCGGCATCACCAAGATGGATTACCTGGAGCCGGAGAGAATCGAGGCCTTCGCCCGCTACAAGCAGAAGGTGGATCCGGAGGGCCGCTTCAACAGGGGCAAGCTGCTGGCGGGCGGCGATCTCGCCAACGCCTACACCCCCTCCTTCAACCTGCTGGAGCTGGAGAGCCTGATTCTCGAGCAGAGCGCCATCGGCGGCATCGCCGATTCGATCAAGAACTGCCTGCGCTGCGGCAAGTGCAAGCCGGTGTGCTCGACCCACGTGCCCCGGGCGAATCTTCTCTACAGCCCGAGGAACAAGATCCTCGCCACCTCGCTGCTGATCGAGGCCTTCCTGTACGAGGAGCAGACCCGGCGCGGGGTATCCCTCATGCACTTCGACGAGTTCGGCGACGTCGCCGACCACTGCACCGTCTGCCACAAGTGCCTGAACCCCTGCCCGGTGGACATCGACTTCGGCGACGTATCGGTGGCCATGCGCAATTTCCTGCGGCGCCAGGGCAAGAAGCGCTTCGATCCCGGCACGGCGGCCGCCATGTTCTTTCTCACCGCCACCGACCCCGCCACCATCAAGCTGGTGCGCACGCTCATGATCGAGTGGGGCTACCGCGCCCAGCGCCTGGGCTTCACGCTGGCCAAGCGCCTGGGACTGGCCCGGGCCCAGACCGGGCATCCTCCGGCCACCGTGGGACGGCCCCCGCTGAGGGCCCAGGTGATTCACTTCATCAACAAGCCCATGCCGGGCGGACTGCCGAAGCGCACCTCGCGGGCCCTGCTCGATATCGAGGACAACACGGTGATCCCGGTGATCCGCAACCCCGCCAAGGTGAGCGAGGATTCGGATGCGGTGTTCTATTTCCCGGGCTGCGGCAGCGAGCGCCTGTTTTCCCAGGTGGGACTCGCCACCCAGGCCATGCTCTATGAGATCGGCACGATCACGGTGCTGCCGCCGGGGTATCTGTGCTGCGGCTATCCCCAGACCGCGGCCGGCAACCACGACAAGGGCGAGAAGATCATCACCGACAACCGGGTGCTGTTCCACCGCCTGGCCAACACCCTCAACTACCTCGACATCAAGACGGTGATCGTGTCCTGCGGCACCTGCATGGACCAGTTGATGAAATACGAGTTCGACCGGATCTTTCCCGGCTGCCGGCTGCTCGACATCCACGAGTACCTGCTGGAAAAGGGCGTGAAGCTGGAGGGGGTCAAGGGCGTGCGCTACATGTACCACGAGCCGTGCCACACCCCGATGAAGACCTACCAGGGCCTCCGGGTGGCGAACCGGCTGATGGGCGACGAGGTGCGCCTCAGCGACCGCTGCTGCGGCGAGTCGGGCACGCTGGCGGTGTCGCGCCCCGATGTCTCGACCCAGGTGCGCTTCCGCAAGCAGGAGGAGATGCAGAACGACGCGGCGGCGATCCGCGCCCAGGGCCACGGCGGCGCCATCAAGATTCTCACCTCCTGCCCTTCTTGCCTGCAGGGGCTTGCACGCTATAATGAGGACACCGGTGTCGATGCCGATTACATCGTGGTGGAAATGGCGCGGCACCTGCTGGGAGCGAACTGGCTGACCGACTACGTGAACCTGGCGAACCACGGCGGTATCGAGCGGGTGTTGTTGTAGTCGAGAGTTAAGAGTCGAGAGTGGTGAGTGCGTGCTAGGAGCCTGTCGGACTTAGGATCGCGCGTGCGACCGTGGCGATTTGATTGCAGTTCTAGACGCAAGACGCCGACGTGTACCGGGTGTCCACCAGGCGGCTTGCGGCGACGAAATGCAATCAAATCGCCCGGTCCCTCCGGGTTGCGGCCAAAAAGCGCGCTGGCGGTGTTGCTCGGCTGGCCCCTATTCCCGATAGGGGCTGCGCCCCGCGTCGTGCCATCGCGCTTTTTGGCCGGCAACGCATGGGTGACTCTAAGTCCGACAGGCTCCTAGGATGCGAAGGAAGGCGCCGGTTCTTCCTCCCGACTCTCCACTCCCGACTCTCGACTCACACCATGCCCTGCGAACTGTGCGATTCCCCCGGCGGCGAACTGGTCTGGCAGGGGCCCGACCTGCGGGTGGTGCTCGTGGCCGATCCCGACTACCCGGGATTGTGCCGCGTCATCTGGAATCGCCACGTGGCCGAAATGACCGATCTCGATGAGGTGGATCGCCTGCGCCTGATGCGCGCGGTGTTCGCGGTGGAATCCGCGGTGCGGCGCGCGCTCGTTCCCGACAAGATCAACCTCGCGAGCCTCGGCAACCAGGTGCCGCACCTGCACTGGCACGTCATTCCCAGGCGCCGGGACGACCGCCATTTCCCCCATCCCATCTGGTCCGCGCCGCAGCGCCCCGCGTTTCCGCCTTCGCGGGAAGACCGGGTGGCGCAGCTCAGGACCGTCCTGGCCCGGGAACTGGCGCGCTTCGCCTGATCCGTCATGCCGAAAGGAGCCGATATGCTGCAGCTGCAACTTCCCGCGCTCGACCCGAAGGCTGCTCCGCCGTGGCCCGATCGCGCGGCCTGCGAGCAATGGCTGTCCCAGCTCCAGTTCACCAACATCCGCGCCGTCCAGGAAGACATCCTGGGGCGGCTCGTCCGGCTCAACAGCGCCGTGCTGCCGGCGGCCCAGCGGCTGGAGCTGCTCGAGGCATTGCGCGAAACGGTCGCCTATGTGCAGAGCGAGTATCGCAAGAAGCTCGCTGGGAAGCCGCTGCCCCTCGATGACTCGGAGAACGCGATTTTCTCCGGCCTGATGACCCTCTGGAAAACCATGGCCGAGGGATACCGGCGCTGCCTCCAGGCCTGCATCGAGGGCGACCCGGGCGTCGCCTCCCGGAACGCCCTTGTCTGCCAGCGGCTGTTGCGCTATGCCGGGGTGCAGGTTCTCGAGCACGTGCTGGCGTGCCTCGAGTTGCCAACGGAATCATGGCAGGAACTGCACTGCATTTTCGGCTACGCCGAATCCGAAGGCGTGGCCCAGGCGCCGGTGGAGGACCCGTTGAGCGACCACAATCCAAGCTCGTGCAGGAACATTTACGTCCAGGTGCTGCTCGCCGACCTGGCGAATCCCTACGAGCTGCCGCGCAAGCAGATCCAGTGTCTCTCCCGCTGGCTCGACACCTGGAGCGACGCGGTCACGGTGGGTGGAACCCTCCCTCCCAAGGGCGACGGCGCGCCGCCGTTGGCGGTGGATCTCGACGCCGACGGCGGCGCTCAGCCCGCCGACCGGGTGCCCTGGGTCGATACCGTGCGTTATCTGGACGTCTCCGAGGTGAGCAAGGAACTGCGGGACAAGATCTCCATGCTCCGGCAGGGCCAGAGTCCCCATTCCCTGGGCCTCGGCAACGACTGCCCGCAACCGGGATGCGGCAAGCTGCTCTCGTTCCTGCACCGCAACTGGTGCGAGGGAGCGATCCCCCGGTTCCTGGAGCGCGTCGACGCCAACCGGCGGGTGCAGGCCTGCTTCGGCCAGGCAGTCATCCATTATTTCGTGTCGGGCAAGGCGTTCTCCCAGCCCAGAAAGAAATCCAAGGATCTCTCCGAGCAGCAGCGCAAGGAGATTGAAGCCTTCGGCCACGTGATATCGCGAACCGGAAAGGTTTCGGCGCTGCAGTCGGGGTTCACCCAGGAAAGCTGGCATGTGGTGGACCAGAGCGCGCTGGGCCTGCGCGTCGTGCGCCCGGGCGGCGATGGCCATCGGGTCAGTCCCAATCAGCTGATCGGCGTGGACCCCGCCGACGGCAGCCCGTTCATGCTCGGGGTGGTGCGCTGGCTGGTGGTGATGCGCAACGGCGACCTGAAGGCCGGCATCCGCACCTTTCCCGGCGCGCCCCAGGCGGTGGCCGTGCGCCAGACCGGGCTCAATGTCAAGGAAACGGAGAAGTACGTCCAGGCCTTCCTGCTGCCGCAGGTGCCGGCGCTGCAGATTCCGGCGAGCGTGGTGCTTCCGGTGGGATGGTTCGTGCCGAAGCGCGTCATCGAGATGTTCACCGACATGGGTCAGAACCTGAGGCTTACCGGCCTGGTGGAGCGGGGTCTTGACTTCGAACGGGTGAGTTTCGACCCGGCGTAGCGCGTAAAACCTGAGACGCGGATCGCCGGGAACCGGCGCAGCGGTTTCCTAGCCCGTGGCCTGGGACCGGGCCGGCTCCGGGGGCTCCGGCGCAACCTCGGCCGCGTGCAGCGGATCGCCCTTTCGGATGATGCGGCGGGCGGGGAACGCGACGGCGAAGCGGCTGCCCCTGCCGGGCTGGCTGGTGATGTCGAGCCGCCCCTGGTGTCGATTCACCACGTGCTTGACGATGGCGAGCCCAAGGCCGGTGCCGCCGGTTTCGCGGGAGCGGCTGCGATCCACCCGGTAGAAGCGCTCCGTGAGCCGTGGAATATGACGCGGGTCAATGCCGATCCCGCTGTCTTGCACCGCAAACACCGCATCGCCCTCCCGGGCTTCCCAACTCAATACGATCTCGCCGCCCTCCGGCGTGTAGCGGATCGCGTTGCTCACCAGGTTGCTGAAGGCGCTGCGCAGTTCGTCGGCGCTTCCGAGCAGCCAGTGGTCCGTCGCCGGTTCGAGACGGAGCCGATGGCGCCCCCCGCTCAGCGACTGGGCTTCGTGGTGCAGCAGGCGCGCCAGCTCCGGCACGTTCACCGGCTCCTCCCGCAGCAGATTCTGGGCGTTTTCCAGGCTGGAGAGGGTGAGCAGGTCCTCCACCAGGCGCTGCATGCGCGCAGTCTGGGCATGCATCAACTCCAGGGAGCGCCTGAGGATCGCCGGGTTGGGCTCCGGCATGTCGGTAAGCGTCTCCAGGAATCCGCCCACCACCGTAAGTGGCGTGCGCAACTCGTGGGAGACGTTGGCTACGAAGTCCCGGCGCATGGTCTCGACCCGCTCGATGCGGGTGATGTCGCGGCTGATGAGCAGCTTCTGGCGGTTGCCGTAGGGAACCAGCTGCACCGCCAGCACCAGCTCCTGGCCCCGGGCCTGGCGCAGCACCAGCGGCTCGCTGAAGCTGGTCGATGCGAGATATTCGGCAAACTGGGGCTGGCGCGCCAGATAGGTAATCTGGCTGCCCAGATCGCGCTGGTGATCCAGCGCAAAGTGGATCTCGGCAATCGGGTTGCACCACTGGATGCGGTCCTGCTCGTCGAGGATCACGATCCCGTCGGGCATCGCCGCCGTGGCACGCTGAAGCTCTTCCAGGGCGGAGAACAGCTCCTGCTGGCTCTGGCTTTGCTGGCGCATGAGCCGCGCCAGGCGCGCCAGGATGTCCTCCCAGACCCCGGAGCCGTTGGGAACGGCCGCCGGCACCGGGTTCCGCAGCCAGCGCTCGAAGGCGGCCAGGTTGCGCCAGTGAAGTACCAGGACCAGGGCCAGGCCGGCCAACGCAAACGCGAAGCCCGCCGTGCGTCCGAGCGCCGCTCCCACCAGGAACGCCGCCACGGCGAGCAGGACAATCGTGGTCAGGGCCCGCTGCCAGACGTGATTCACGCCGAATTCCCCTTTGGCCAGCGATTATTATCCCACCGATCCGAACGCCTGTGCGGGGAGGAAAAGGGACGGGGGATCAAGCCGCCGAAAACCGGTAGCCGGTACCCCGGACGGTCTGGACCAGGCGCTCCAGCCCCGCGGTCTGCAGGGCTTTTCGCAGCCGGCGGATGTGGACGTCCACGGTCCGCTCCTCCACAAAAACGTGGTCGCCCCAGACCTTGTCGAGAAGCTGCGCCCGGGAATGGACCCGCTCCGGATGGGTCATGAAATAGTGCAGGAGCCGGAATTCCGTGGGACCCAGCTCCAGCGGGACCCAGTTGCCGGTCACCCGGTGGGTCACCGGGTCGAGCACCAAGCCGCCGATCTCCACCGCGTCATCGGTGACCTGGGGCGCCCGCCTGCGCAGTACCGCCTTGATGCGGGCCAGCAGCTCGCGCGGGGAAAACGGCTTGGTGATGTAGTCGTCGGCGCCGGTTTCCAGCCCCGCCACCTTGTCCTGCTCCTCGGTGCGTGCGGTAAGCATGATGATGGGGATCAACCTGGTGCGCTCCTCGGCCCGCAGCTTGCGCGCAAAATCAATGCCGCTCGCCCCCGGCAGCATCCAGTCGAGCAGGACCAGGTCGGGAAGCGCGTTGTGGACCAGCGCCAGGGCCTGCTCGGCATTGTCCGCGCACAGGGGAAGGTGCCCCGCCTGCTGCAGGTTGTAGGCGATCAGCTCCTGGATCGCCGGCTCGTCTTCCACCACCAGAATGGTTGCCGCCATGGAACTCCTGAAACCTTCTCGGATCGGTGGCCATATTATGAACCCATTGTTACGGCGGCATGACAGCGGGGCCCGCGACGGCGCCGCCCGACCCCGCGGCGCGCAAGGTTTTTGTGTTTCGAAGCGCGGTGCTATCATTCATTCCTGCCGTAGCGGCGCGCGCCGCCCGGTTCCCGAGGACACCTTGAATGACCGGCCTGGACACCCCCACCCCCAAACCCACCGAAATCAAGCTGCACCAGAAGTCGCGGGTGCTGGAGATCGCCTTTGCCGACGGCAAGGCGTTCAACCTGCCCTGCGAATTCCTGCGGGTCTATTCGCCCTCGGCGGAGGTGCGCGGCCACGGCCCGGGCCAGGAGGTGCTGCAGGCGGGAAAGAAGAACGTGGAGATCACCCACATCGAGCCGGTGGGCAGCTACGCGGTCCAGCTCACGTTTTCCGATGGCCACGACACCGGTATCTATTCCTGGGACCTGCTGTATGACTACGGCCTGCACCAGGAAGAGATGTGGCAGCACTATCTTGAGCGGCTGGAGAAAGCGGGCGCGAGCCGCGAGCCCGGCGCCGCGCCGCTCGAGCCGCGCCCGAAATCAAAGTAGTGGCCGCGGATAAACGCAGATTACCCGTATGAGCCGGCAGGTTCCGATCCGCGTTTATCTGTGTCAATCCGGGGCAAGCATGTCCTCATATTTTTCCCGATGACTGACAACAAGGAACGGCAGACCCACTTCGGATTCGAGCAGATCCCCGAGGACGAAAAGGCCAGGCGCGTCGCCGGCGTGTTCGACTCGGTGGCGAACCGCTACGACCTCATGAACGACCTCATGTCCGGCGGGCTGCACCGGCTGTGGAAGCGCTTCGCGATCGAGCTGTCGGGGGTGAAGCCCGGAAGCCGCGTCCTCGACATCGCCGGTGGCACCGGGGACCTGGCCCGGCTGCTCGCGCGCCGGGCGGCGCCGGGCGGGGAGGTCTGGCTCACGGACATCAACGGCTCCATGCTCGCAGTGGGCCGCGACCGGCTGCTCGACGCGGGGCTGGCGCTGCCGGTACTCCGGTGCGACGCCGAAAAGCTGCCGTTCCCGGCCGATTACTTCGACTGCGTGAGCGTGGCATTCGGGCTGCGCAACATGACGCGCAAGCACGCGGCGCTCCAGGAAATGCGGCGGGTGCTCAGGCCGGGGGGACGGGTCCTGGTGCTGGAGTTCTCGCGGGTCTGGAAAGCTCTCGCCCCGCTTTACGACGCCTATTCGTTCAAGGTGCTGCCGCTGCTGGGCAAGCTGGTGGTCAACGATTCCGACAGCTACCGTTATCTCGCCGAGTCCATCCGCGTGCATCCTTCCCAGGAAGAACTGAAGCAGCTGATGGAACAAGCGGGTCTGGAACGGGTCGAATATTTCAACCTGGCCGCCGGCGTCGTGGCCCTGCACCGGGGTTTCAAGTTCTGAAAGACCGTGTATCGCGAAGGGTGAAGGATATTCCCAGGCTCACTCGCTTCGCGTCTCACCCGTCACGCTTCACCAGCCGCGCGCTTCCAGCCATGCCCCTTCAATCCGCTTCACTTCTTGCGGCAAGCACTTCCGGCCCCCTCAGGGTGGTCCTCATCAACCCCTATGAGCTGGGACGCCAGCCGTTCGCGCTGGCCGAGCCCGCGGCGTGGCTGAAGCGGGAGGGCTTCGGCGTCGCCTGTCTCGACCTTTCCCTGCAGAAGCTCGACCCCGGATTGCTCGGCGACGCGGATCTGGTGGCGATTTACGTGGGCATGCACACCGCAACCCGCATAGCGCTCGAGGCCTTGCCCCGCGTCCGGCAACTCGCGCCGCGGGCCCACTTGTGCGTCTACGGACTCTATGCGCCGATGAACGAGGCGCTGCTGAGAAGCCTGGGCGTGGGGACGGTGCTGGGCGGCGAGGTGGAACCGGCGCTCCTCGCCCTTTGCCGGCGACTGCGGTCCCAAGACGAGGGCATGGCCCAGCCCGAACCCGTCGTGAACCTGGGGAAGGTGCCCTTCGAAGTGCCGGACCGCGGCGTGCTTCCCAGGCTCTCCCGCTACGCCCATCTCGTCATGCCCGACGGTTCCACCCGTCTCGCCGGCTTTGCCGAGGCGAGCCGCGGCTGCAAGCACCTGTGCCGCCACTGCCCGGTGGTGCCGGTGTACGAGGGAAAATTCCGCATCGTTCCCCATGACGTGGTGCTGGCGGACATCCGCCAGCAGGTGGCCGAGGGCGCGGAGCACGTTTCCTTCGGCGATCCTGATTTCCTGAACGGCCCGACCCATGCCCTGAAGGTCGTGCGGGGGCTGCACCGGGAATTTCCCGAAGTAAGCTTCGACGCCACGATCAAGATCCAGCACCTCATCGATCATGCGCAACTTCTTCCGGAGCTGAAGGAGGCCGGGTGCCTGTTCATCACGTCCGCCGTGGAAGCGGTGGATGATGAAATCCTGGGTCTGCTCGCCAAGAACCACACCGCCCGCGACTTCGACCGGGCACTGGCCCTCACCCGGAAAACCGGCATCGCGCTCGCCCCCACTTTCGTCGCGTTCACGCCGTGGACCACGCTGGAGGGCTACCTCGCGCTGCTGGAGCGGCTGGTGGAACTGGAAGTGGTGCAAAGCGTGCCGCCGGTGCAGCTCACCCTGAGGCTCCTGGTCCCGGAGGGTTCCCACCTGCTGCAGCTGACCGGATTTCGGGACCGGCTGCAGGCCTTCGACCGGAGGCTCCTGGGCTATCCGTGGCACCACGCCGATCCCCGGGTGGACCGGCTGCAACGCGAGCTCCAGACACTCGTTGCCGGAGAGGGGGCCGCTGACCGTCCCCGTAGCGAGCTGTTTCGCGGGATCTGGCACCGCGCCCACGAAGCGCTCGGGCGACCGGCTCCGAGCCTCGGGGGCCGCAATCTCGGCGCGCCGATTCCCCGCATGTCGGAGCCCTGGTACTGCTGCGCTGAGCCCACGGCCCAGCAACTTCAGGCGTTTTAGCCTCATGAGCGCCGACTCCGCTGTTTCCGCCGCCAAACTCGCCGTCGTCGCCACCGCCGTCCTGCTCCAGGCCTGCGCCGCGCTGGAGGTCTCGGGGCCGGCGGTTTCCGCGCCCACGCTGCGGGCGGGAGATGCCTGGACCTACCAGGAATACGACGGCTACAGCGGGCGCCCGACGCGGGCGGTGCGCTATCAGGTCCGCGAGGTTTCTCCGGATACGGTAATCATGGAGCTGGAGCGGGACGGCGTCCGGGAGCGCGCGCGCTTCGCCCCCGACTGGAATCCCTTCAGCGGGTCGCTGCCCAACAACGGCGCGGTGGATTTCACGCCGGCCTACCCGGCCCTGGTTTTTCCGCTCCAGGTCGGGAAAACCTGGATTTCCTCCACGGGTGCCCGGGTGCGGGCCACGGGCAGGACCGTTACCGCGAAGATATTCGCGCGGGTCCTGGGACGGGAGCGCGTGGTCACTCCGGCCGGGGAGTTCGAGGCATTCCGGGTGCAGCGCCAGGTCTACCTGGACGACCGGGAGTGGTGGCGCAGCGGAACCGAGATCCTGGAATTCGACTGGTATGCGCCCGACGCGAAGGCGGTGGTGAAGCATGAGGACCGCTCGGAGTTTCGCGACCTGACCCGCGGCCCCGGGGTGACCCTGTTCGACAACGATATCATCCGTGGCGACCGGACCCGCACGATTCTGATGTCCCACAAGCCGGCGGATCCTTCCCGATGAAGCGCGTGCTCCTGCTCCTGCCCACCACCGGCTACCGCAACGACGATTTCGTGGCCGCGGCGCGCCGCCTCGACGTGGAAATTGTCGCGGCGGCCGACTACTGCCATCAGCTGGCGCCGGGCTGGGGGCTGCCGCCCCTCACGGCGCTGCGCTTCGACCAGCCGGAGCAGGCCGCGGATACAGCCATCCGCGAGGCGGGAGGAAAGCTCGATGCGGTGCTGGCGGTGGATGACGCAGGCGTTGAGCTCGCCGCCCTGGTGGCCGAGCGCCTGGGACTGCCCGGTAATCCCGCTGCCGCGGTGCGCCGGGTGCGGGACAAGCTCGCCTTCCGCGAGTTACTGAGGGAGCGCGAGTTCCTGTGCCCGGAGTTCCACCATCTGCCGACGCACCGCGACTCCGGGGAATTGGCGCCCCGGCTGCGCTTTCCCGTGGTGGTGAAAGCCCGGCGGCTTTCGGGAAGCCGGGGCGTGATCCGGGCCAACGACCCCGGGGAATTCGAACGGGCGGTGAACTGGGTGCGGGCCATCCAGTCCCGCGCAGACCGGAACGCCCGGGAACTGGGCCTCATCGTCGAGGAATTCATCCCGGGGCGGGAATATGCGCTGGAGGGCCTGCTGCAGCAGGGCGCGCTCACCACGCTGGCTCTGTTCGACAAGCCCGATCCGCTGAATGGCCCCTATTTCGAGGAAACGATCTACGTGGCGCCCTCCCGGCTGCCGGACGCGGTTCAGGAAAGCATCCACCGGGAGGTCGCACGGGCCTGCCGTTTGGCCGGACTGCGGACCGGCCCGGTTCACGCTGAAATCCGGGTGAACGACGAGGGAGTCTGGCTGCTGGAGGTCGCCGCCCGTTCCATCGGCGGCCTGTGCGGGAGAGTGCTCACCCACTCGCTGGGCATGAGCATCGAGGAATTGATCCTGCGCCAGGCGGTGGGCGAGCCCGCGCTCTTTGCCGGCAATGCCGGTGCTTCCGGCGTCATGATGATCCCGGTTCCCCGCCGCGGGATCTATGGCGGCGTGGAAGGGCTAGCCGCCGCCCGGGCGGTCCCGGGGATCACCGGCGCGCGCATCACCGCCGAGGCCGGCCAGCTGATTGCGCCGCCGCCCGACGGCGCCAGCTACCTGGGGTTCCTGTTTTCCCGGGCGAAACGCCCGGCCGATGCCGAGATGGCGCTGCGGCTGGCCCATGGCCTGCTCGCCTTCGATATCCGCCCCGAGTATCCGGCGCTGGAGGCGTCCGACGCCGCGAGGCCCTGATGGTATACTTCGGGAACGCACAGGAGATGATGTCATGAAAAAGTTTTTCGCCGCCCTGCTCGCCACCGTGTTCTGCCTCGGCCTGGACGTGGCCGACGCCGATGCCGCCCGGCGCTTCGGCGGCGGCAAGAGCATCGGCAAGCAGAGAGAATCGGTTACCCAGCAGGCCGCGCCCCGGCAGCCGGTCGAGCAGCCCCAGGCGCCGGCAGCCGCGCCGGCCGCTCCCGCCGGTTCCAGATGGCTGGGTCCCCTGGCGGGCCTCGCCGCGGGCGGGCTTCTGGCGGCGCTGTTCATGGGCGGGGCCTTCGACGGCATCAAGCTCATGGACGTCATGGTGCTGATGCTGCTCGCGGCAGCCGTATTCTTTGTCGTCAGAATGCTGCGCCGACCGACGCCTCGGCCCCTGCAGTATTCCGGGCTCGGCGCAAGCCATCAGGCGCCCGCGCCCATGGAACTGGGCGTGGGCGGCGCGGCGGAGGTGCCGCGCGTGCCCATGAACGTTCCCGCCGAGTTCAAGGTGGACGCCTTCCTGCGCAACGCCAGGACTTCCTTCATCCGGTTGCAGGCCGCCAACGACGCCGGGGATCTCGACGATATCCGCGAGTACACCACGCCCGAGATGTTCGCCGAGATCAGCATGCAGATGCGGGAGCGCGACGACGAGCCCCAGAAGACCGAGGTGCTCTCGGTGAATGCGGAACTGCTGGAAGTGGTCAGCGAAGGCAGCCTCGCCATCGCCAGCGTGCGTTTCACCGGGGCGACCCGGGAACAGCCGGGACAGGCGCCCCTGCCCTTTGACGAGGTCTGGCACGTGCAGAAGGAACTGAAGAACCCGAAGTCGGTGTGGCTCATCGCCGGCATCCAGCAGGTGTCCTGACCGCCGTTTCCCATGCTGGCCGGCGCTGTCGTTGGGCCCGTCAACCATATCCTGCGCGGCGAGTCCTGGGCCCTCAAGCGGCTGCAAGCCTTCGCCGGCAGGACCGCCCGTTTCAGGCTTCCTCCATTCGACCTATCCCTGACCGTCACTGATACCGGGGAACTCGCGGCGGCACAGCCCGAGGTGTCTCCCGAAGTGACGTTTTCGCTCACGCCGGGGCTGCTTCTGCGCATCCTGGTGGCCGATGAGCGAGCCTTCCAGGAAGTGCAGACTGCCGGCGACGCCGCGTTCGCCACGGAAATCTTTTACCTCTCCAAGAACCTGCGCTGGGACGCGGAAGAGGATCTCTCCCACCTGGTGGGCGACATCCTGGCCCACCGCATCGTGCAGACCGGCGCCCGGATCATGGGCTGGCGCGCGCAGGCCATGCTGAGCCTCGCCCGCAATCTCGCCGAGTACTGGACCGAGGAGCAGCCGCTGCTCGCCAAGGGTCGCCAGGTCGAAGCGTTCGTCAAGGACGTGGACACCCTGCGCGACGATGTGGAGCGGCTGGAAAAGCGGGTCGAACGCCTGACGCGAACGATTGAAAACAGGAACTGAACACGATCACCGCGGAGGACGCGGAGGACCCAGAGTAAAACTCGACCCCGCCGGTGTCGGGGCACTGTCTCCGAGACCCGGACGGTTCTTCCCCGAAGCTTGACTTCCTCCGCGTCCTTCGCGTCCTCCGCGGTAAAATTCATGCTTTCCGCATCACTCGAATAGGAATTCATGCTGCGCCTGTTGCGCCTGATCAAGATTCTCGCGGTCGTGTTCCGCTTCGGCCTGGACGAGTTTTTCCTCGGCCACGAGCGGGTGCGCTCGCTGCGGGTGCTCCTCCAGGCTCTCCTGTTCTGGCGCTCCCTCGCCCGGCCCCGCGCCGAGCGTCTGCGGCTCGCGCTGGAGGCCCTCGGCCCCATTTTCGTGAAGTTCGGGCAGGTGCTCTCCACCCGCCGCGATCTCCTTCCCACCGACATTGCGGACGAGCTGGCCAGGCTCCAGGACCAGGTCCCGCCCTTTTCCTCGCAGCTTGCCCTGGAAACGCTGCGACGGGTTTATGGAAAGCCGGTCACCGAGGTGTTCCGCGAATTCAGTCCCGAGGCGGTCGCCAGCGCCTCGGTCGCCCAGGTCCATCTCGCCGTGCTCCATGACGGCACCGAGGTCGCAGTCAAGGTGCTTCGACCCGGCATCGCCGACGTCATCGCCAAGGACCTGGCGCTGCTCGACATCGCCGCGGGCCTGATCGAGACCCTGTGGGCCGACGGCAAGCGGCTCAAGCCCAGGGAGGTGGTCGCCGAGTTCGCCCGGCACCTGGACGACGAGCTCGACCTCATGCGCGAGGCGGCGAACGCGAGCCAGTTGCGGCGCAATTTCGAGGACTCGCCGCTGCTGCTGGTGCCGGAGGTGTACTGGGATTACTGCGCACCGGAAGTGATGGTGATGCAGCGCATGCGCGGCACGCCCATCAGCCAGGTACGGGCGCTGCGCGAGCAGGGCATCGACATTCAGAAGCTCGCCCGGGCGGGCGTCGAGATCTTCTTCACCCAGGTGTTCCGGGACGGCTTCTTCCACGCCGACATGCATCCCGGGAACATCTTCGTGGACCGGGAAGGCCGCTACATCGCCCTCGACTTCGGAATCATGGGCACGCTCACCGACGTGGACAAGAACTACCTCGCGCGCAACTTCCTGGCATTCTTCCGGCGCGACTACAAGGCAGTCGCGGTGGCCCACATCGAGTCCGGCTGGGCGCCGCGGGACACCAACCTCCAGCAGTTCGAGGCGGCGATCCGCACCGTGTGCGAACCCATCTTCGATCGCCCGCTCAAGGAGATCTCGTTTGGCCGCGTCCTGCTCAGGCTGTTCCAGACCTCGCGCCGCTTCAACGTGGAGGTGCAGCCCCAGCTCGTCATGCTGCAGAAGACCCTGCTCAACATCGAGGGCCTGGGCCGCGAGCTGGACCCGGATCTCGATCTGTGGCAGACGGCGAAACCCTTCCTCGAGCGCTGGATGAGCGAGCAGCTCGGCTGGCGGGCCCTGGTGCGCCAGGTGCGGGAGGAAGCGCCCAACTGGGGCATCCTGCTGCCCCAGCTGCCGCGCCTCGCCCATCAGGCCCTCACCCGGCCCCGCGGGCCGGCCCTGGAACAGGCCATGGCACGGCTGCTCGACGAGCAGAAGCGCCAGACCCGGGTGCTGTGGGCCATCGCGGGGTTGCTCGCGGCCATCCTCGCCTCGCTGGTGCTCGCGGCGGCGCAGATTTGACCCGTCCCCCGGCCCGCCCTTTGGTAAAATACCGCCCCTGATGCGCCTCCGGGGCGCCCGCCCCCTCGGCCCCATCCAAGGATACCGATCATGCTCATCGGGTTCGTCGTTCTCTACCTTCTTGTGTCCATCGGCATCGGGTTGTGGGCCGCGACCCGCGTGCACAACTCCAAGGACTACCTGGTCGCCGGCCGCAGCCTGCCGCTGTACATCAATATGGCGACCGTGTTCGCCACCTGGTTCGGCGCCGAGACCGTTCTCTCCGTGTCGGCCACCTTCGCCAAGGACGGTTTGGGCGGCATCGTCGCCGACCCGTTCGGTTCGTCCCTCTGCCTCATTTTCGTCGCCCTGTTCTTCGCCCGCGCGTTCTACCGCATGGATCTCCTCACCATCGGCGACTTCTACCGCAAGCGCTACAACAAGTCGGTGGAAGTGGTGACCAGCCTGGCCATCACGGCGTCGTACCTGGGCTGGACCTCGGCCCAGCTCACCGCGCTCGGTCTCGCGTTCTCGGTGCTGTCCCAGGGCGCGCTCACGCTCAATGAGGGCATCCTTCTGGGCGCGGTGGTGGTGCTCGGCTACACCATCTGGGGCGGCATGTGGTCGGTGGCGCTCACCGACCTGTTCCAGTCGGTGATGATCATCCTCGGCCTGTGGGCCATCGCCTGGCTGGTGGGCGACATGGCCGGCGGCGCCGGCAAGGTGGTGGAAGCGGCCAGCGCGGCCGGCAAATTCGAGTTCTGGCCCAGGGGTGGCACCGCGGAGTGGCTCGCCTTTGTCGCCGCCTGGATGACGCTCGCCCTGGGCTCCATTCCCCAGCAGGACGTGTTCCAGCGCGTCACCTCCGCCAAGGATGAATCCACCGCGGTCAAGGGCTCCCTCATCGGGGGCGTGGTGTATTTCGCGTTCGCTTTCGTGCCGATTTTCATCGCCTACTCGGCGCTGGTCATCGATCCCGCCGCGGCGGAGCTGTTCCAGTCCGACGATGCCCGCGAGGTGCAGCGCATCCTGCCCGAGCTGATCCTCAACCGCACGCCGATGTGGGCCCAGGTCATGTTCTTCGGGGCGCTGCTTTCGGCGATCCTGTCCACGGCAAGCGGCGCGCTGCTCGCGCCCACGGCGCTGTTCACGGAAAACGCGCTGCGGCCCTTTTTCCCGAAGATGGGCGACCGGCAATTCCTGATCACCCTGCGGGTGGTGCTGGTGGTGTTCACGGTGGCGGCGCTGCTGTTTGCCCTCAACTCCCGCAGCACCATGTACGAGATGGTCCAGAACGCCTACAAGGTGACGCTGGTGGGCGCGTTCGTGCCCCTGGCAGCCGGGGTGTTCTGGAAGCGCGCCAACATCCAGGGCGCCCTGTTCTCCATCGCGCTGGGGCTCTCCACCTGGCTGCTGATGGAAATCCTCGCCGCGGATGCGGCGCTTCCGCCGCAGCTCGCCGGTTTTCTCATGAGCGCTGCCGGCATGGTGGCGGGTTCCCTGTTGCCCCACTTCGTGGGCAGGCCCACTCCGGTGCATCCCGAGGCCCACGCGCCGCACCCCCATCCCGCGGAACTCACCCATCACGTGCCGGGGCCGACCCATCGCCATGAGAGCCCGGGGCGGCGCGAGGCGTAGTACGGCGATCGCGTGCAGGTGAGGCCCATGCCCCCGGTCGCCGTGGCCCTGTCCTGGTTTTTCTGGTTCAAGGCGGCGGTTTTTCTCCTGCTCGGGCTCAACGCGTATGATGCCTTGCTATGGCTCGTCGCCTTGGTAATGATCGAAATCAACGTGCTGCAGCACCTGGGGTCCGGAAGCCCCGGGGTCGCCTGCGCGCAGGAACGAGGATGAAGCAACATGAACCAGGAAAAAAGCCCGAATGCCGTATGGCACCACGCCACGGTGACCCGCGCCCGGCGCCAGCGCCTGAACGACCACCGCAGCTTCGTGCTCTGGTTCACCGGCTTGTCGGGGGCCGGGAAATCCACGCTGGCCCATGAAGTGGAGGAGCGGCTGCACCGGCAGGGCCGCCGCACCTTCGTGTTCGACGGCGACAATGTCCGCCACGGGCTGTGCGCCGATCTGGGCTTCGCGGCGAAGGATCGGGCCGAGAACCTGCGCCGCATCGGCGAAATGTCCAGGCTCTTCGTCGAGGCGGGCATCATCAGCCTGACCGCCTTCATTTCCCCCTTTCGCTCGGATCGGCAGCGCATCAGGAACATGTTCGCCCCGGGGGATTTCTATGAAATCTTCTGCGACTGCCCGATGGAAATTTGCGAGGAGCGGGACGTGAAAGGGATGTACCGGCGCGCCCGCGCCGGAGAGATTCCCGGGTTCACCGGAGTATCGGCCCCCTATGAACCTCCTGAGCGTCCCGATCTGCGCGTTTTCACCGGTCGCGACTCCCTGGAGACCTGCGTCGGGCAGGTTCTCGCTCTCGCCGCGACGGCGATGCGGGGGAATTGACTAGGCCCCGTAGCTCGCCCGGAACTCCCGGACGAAAGCCTCGAGCTGCTGCTCCGGCAGGTGGTTGATTCCGGCGGCGCCGCGGCGTCCCCCGCCTTCCGGAAAGCGCCGGCACAGCTCATCGGCCCCGACCGGGTGTGCCTGCGGCGCGCGCACGCTGACCACGTAGCCGTCGCCGCGCTTCACCAGCACGGCATGGGCCCGCTGCGGATGCCCGCGGGCAAGCCGGTTGCCTAACGTCCCCGAAACCCGCCGCGCCCAGGCTTCCTCCGGCAGGACATAGACCGCGTAACGCTCCGAGGCGCAAAGAGGCTCCACATCCCCGGCGCGGGCGAGATCGTCGCCGAAGCCCTGGGCCAGCACGTCCAGGACCGGTTCGTCGGAGATGAAGTGGAGAGGGTCGTGGTAGAGGCCTACGATCTGGAACAGGTCCGCCGGATGATAGTAAAGGTCATCGACGGTTTCACCGTAGGCATTGTAGTTGAGGCATTCCCCGAGCCGCGCCAGCTGATCGAGCGCGGGCGGCGCCAGGTCCATGGATTCCCCCAGCCGCCATGCGGTGTCGAACAGGTTGTCGCCGAAGGCGGCCACCACGGCCCAGGCCCGGTGCCGCCCTTCGAGATAGCGGTCGACGATGAGGCTGGTGCAAGCCTCGGCGCCGGTATCGATGTGGGCCTCGAGGCCCGGGTGCGCGGGAACCTCTCCCGCAAAATGATGATCGAAATAGCGGCAGCGGGCGCCTGCCGCGAGGCAGCGATCAAGCGCCTCGCGGTTTTCCCGGAGAGAAATGTCGAGCACGGTCAACTCGTCGCCCGGCTCCGGGGACACTCGCTCGAGCAGCCGGATCTCGCGCTTCACCCCGGTGACGAGGATGCTCTCGCGCGGTTCGGAAAGGCGCAGCTGGTGCAGCGCGCAGACGCCGTCCGCGTCGCCGTTAAAAATGTCATAGAATGTCATGACCTAGCCGCCGGGCGCACGCCTCACACACGACGATGACGAGCATCACGCCCCACCGCTCCGGGCTGCCCGCCTATCTGGCCCTAGCTTACCTGCTCCTCATCGCCTATGCCAGCCTGTCTCCGTTTGGCGGCTGGCGCGAGCCTTCGCAGGGCGCGCTGCATTTCCTCACCGCGCCGTGGCCGCGCTATTACACCCGCTTCGATGTCATCATCAACTTCCTGGCTTACCTGCCGCTCGGATTTTTCGTGGGGCTGTTCCTCCTCGCCCGGCGGCGCGAGGCCGCGACCGTGGCGCTCACCGCCGCGGCGGGGCTCCTGCTCAGCTTCGCCATGGAACTGTCCCAGGCGTACCTCCCCGGCCGCATCAGTTCCAACGTCGATCTGCTCAGCAACAGCGCCGGGGTCGTGGCGGGCGCGCTGGTCGCCGCGAGGACCGGCCGCCGGCCCCTGATCGCGGTGCATCTGGCAGGCCTGCGCCGGGTCTGGTTTGTTCCCGGCCACCGGGCGGACCTGGGCCTGGCGCTCCTCGGCGTGTGGTTTTTTTCCCAGCTCGATCCGTCGCTGCCCCTTGCCGGCACCTTCGAATGGAATGCGCCTGGCGACGATCCGATCACCCGGGCCGGCCGGCACAGCCTGCTTCAGGCGCTTTCAGTCACCCTCAACCTCGCGGCGGCAGGACTGCTGCTGCGGCTCATCGCCCGCTCGGCCTGGAGCGCGGTACTCGCAATGGGCGTCCTGGTGGCTGCCGCGACGCTGATCAAGCTTGGCGCGGGATGGCTGCTGCTCAAGCCCGAAGCCGCGCTGGCGTGGCTAAGCTCCGAAGCCCTGGTGGGCGTCGGCTACGGAGCGTTCCTGCTGGTTTTCACACTTCCCGCGAGCGCCCGGGCGGTGACGTTGCTGTGCGTGCTCACGCTGCTGGCGGGAATCGGGGTCAC
>JACPEG010000057.1 GCA_016183615.1 Betaproteobacteria bacterium | reverse complement strand
GCCGCTGTCGCTTCGCTGAATTGGCCATCTAAACATGATGCCGAATTCAAGCACCTTACGAAACCCCTGCAAGCCAATATCCATGCGGCTTCCAGCCACATTTCCCTCTAGAATTACCCACTCGATTTCCTGATGAGCCTCACTTTGCTACTGTGTGGACTCGGATTTATGACTGGCTGTGCCACGCCAACTCAGTTGTCCTTGGATGCTGAAGTAAAGCGCCTGTGCGCCATTGATGGCGGCATCAAGGTCTATGAAACTGTGAAGCTGCCGCCGGAGAAATTCGATAAGTATGGTGTGGTGCACGTACCGCCAAAGGATAAGGTCCAACCTACGGATGCGTTTTTCTACGAGTGGGATATACGGCAAATAGTGCGCGGTAATCCAAAGGATGGGAAAGCTGATCTGGCTCGAAGCCACTTCAGGCTCTATCGAACAGCAGGGCAGAAACTCGTGGGCGAATCGGTCGCTTATACGCGTCGCGGCGGTGACGTTCCTGGCCCTTGGCATCCAAGCCACTTCACGTGCCCGGCCGATAGCGATCTTTCCAATCTCAAGAAACGTGTATTTGTTCGCGACTCAAAGGGAGGAGTCTAATGAATCCTGTAACCGATCTCCAGAAGCAAGCTGAGCTTGCTTTCGCGGCCTACGCCGATCTGTCTCCCGGAGAACCTGACCCTCAGAAATTGCGCGATGCTGAAATGGCTCTGAGTCAGGCGATACGGTTCTCGCTGGGTTGGCGCGTTCTCGATTCCTTTGCCGATTCCTCCGGTGCCGCTGCGACGCTATTCGAGGAGGTCGCGACCGGCAAGAAATACCTCGCCATACGCGGCACCGAATTGGCGGCGGACGATCTTCTCGCAGGCGGTCTGCTCGCGTTGGGGCTGCCGGCCTCCCTCAATCCGCAATTTGCCGCGCTCAAGACCAAGATCGATGCGTGGCTGAGCGACCCGACGATGCTCCAGGACCAGAGCTTTACAGTTGCCGGGCACAGTCTAGGCGGCTACCTCGCCGCCGCGGTCAAGCAGCAGTATGGGGCGCCGGTGACCGACGCCTATCTCTTCAACGCCCCGGGCGTGGGCGGGCCGCTGGGAAACCTCGCCGATGCGTTCATGAGTCTCTTCGGATTCAGCGGGGAGCCTGCGGCAAACATTTGGAACGTGCGCGGTTCTGAAGGATTCCCGGTCATTGCCGGCCTGGGCTACCAACTTGGGACATCCATCTTTATCCAAACCGAGGCCGCGCCGGGGGCGGGGCTTGCCAATCACAGCATCGTGCGGCTGACCGATGCCCTGGCGATCCAGTCGGTCTTTGCGCAACTTGCTCCGGCTCTCACCCAGGATCAGTTGAACGCCCTGGTGGACGCCTCGGGCGCCACCACCGTTCAGACCTTCGAATCCGCACTCGATGCGCTGCGGGTCATCGTTTCCGGATCGCCGGTTGCCCCGACGCCGGCCGAAGACCGCGAAACGCTCTACACCCACCTCTACGCCCTGGCCGAGAGCACCGCACTTAGGAACCTGGCCGGTACACCGGGAACGCAATTGACGGTGCTGGCTGGAATGTCGGCCGCCGATATGGTGGCAGCGGCAAGCGCCGATGGCGATGCGGGACTCGCTGCGCGTTACGCGCTCAGGGCGCTCAATCCCTTTGTGCTGGTGGGACCGGATTACAGCGCGTTCAATGTCAACGGCGCCCTGGACCTCTTTGGGCCCGCGACCGGTGCCGGGGAATTCACAGAGCCCTATCTGGCCGACCGCGCCGCCTTTCTGGAGCGCAAGCTCTGGTTCAGCACGGTAGACAAGGCCCCGGTCAATCCCAACGTCACCCAGGATCCGAACAACCATCCCTTCGAGAACGAGGCGACCTATTTCGAGGACGTGGGGACGGGCTACCGGATTGCCCAGGGGCCGATCACTGCGGCCACCCGACGCTATTTCTTTGGCGCCACGGGTACGGATAGTTATGTAGGAAGCGGGGTCGAAGACCATCTCTACGGCAGGGCGGGCACCGATTTCATGACCGGAGCGACGGGCGGCGATTACCTGGAAGGCGGCGCGGGTTTCGATGCCTATCAGTTTGCCATGGGCGACGGCACCGACGTGCTGCTCGATGCCGACGGCAGGGGACTCCTGGTGCGAGACGGCAGTCCGCTCGCGCTGGGGGTAACGCAAAGCGACGGCATATGGAGTTTCGGCGGCACCACCTTCACCCGCTCTGCCAACGGCACGGACCTTGAGATCCGCTTTGCCGATAACGCCGCGGACAGCATCACCGTCAGGAACTTCGATTTCGCCGCGGCGCAAAGCGGAGGCCATCTCGGCATCCGCCTCCTCGACGCACCCGTGGCGCCCGCGAACCCGGTCAGAACGTTCTACGGCGACAAGGCCGACTGGGATGCGGATGGCGATGCCGCGAACGGCGTCCAGACCCAGGATGATGGCTTTGGCAACACCCTGCGCGCCGACGGCCAGGGCGAGCCGCCGCGTCCCGATATCGAGGAGGCGAACCGCGCCGACCTCTTCTACGGCAGCGGCGCCGACGAAGTCGAGCGCTTCCAGACGGGCGGCGGCAACGACACGGTCTATGCCGACGGAGCGGCGAGCGCGACGAGCCCCCAGGGCGGGCGCGATCTCGTTGAGGCCGGGGCGGGGCAAGACCGCGTGGTGGCCGGCGCGGGGGCCGACTGGATCGAGGGCGGCGCGGGGGCCGACATCGTTTCGGGTGATGCCGGCAACGACGCGCTCTACGGCGATACGACGAACGGCCGGACCCTCACCGTTGCCCAGGCCATCGCCCAAGGGGCAACGCAGGCCGCCACCGGACTCAGAGGCGACTGGCTCGCGGGCGGCGCGGGAGACGATGTCCTGGTTTCGGGGGCGGATGATGACGTGCTGTTCGGGGGCCAGGGGGCGGATCTCCTCGCGGGCGGCGGAGGCGACGATCTCCTCGACGGGGACAACCACTACGTGGCGGCGGGGTTCGACTGGACGGTCGCCGCCACGGCGAACCCCTTCAACCGGGTGCTGGGCCCGCTCGCGGTGGAGGAGGGTTACGCGGGGGTGGGGGGTGCCGATGTGCTCCTGGGCGGCGCCGGCAACGACCTGCTGCTCGGGGGTGCGGGCGACGATTACCTGGATGGGCAGGCGGATGACGATCTCATCGCCGGGGGCGAGGGCGCCGATGTCCTCGTGGGCGGGGCCGGCAACGACCGCTTGACCGGGGAGTTGAACGAGCCGGGGCTCGATCCCGCCAAAGCGGGCGATGACTACCTTGACGGGGGTGAAGGCGAGGACTGGCTCGCGGGCGAAGCCGGGGCCGACCTCCTGGTGGGCGGCACCGGAAACGATACCCTGCTCGGCGGGGCGGGCGAGGACATTCTGATCGGCGGTGCGGACAGCGACCTCCTCGTGGGTGGCGCGGGCAGGGACACCTACATTTTCCATCGCGGCGACGGGGTGGAGCGGATCCAGGACGCCCCCGCGGGGGCCGCCGACCCCGAGGCGAGTGTCGTGGTGCTCGGCGCCGGCATCGAGCGCAGCGAAGTCAAGTTCCGTCTCGGTTCGCTCCTGATCGATCTCGGCCAGGGCGATGCGATCCACGTCGAGGGTTTCGATGCCGCCGATCCGTATGCCACCCCGGTGCTCGGCGAGCTGCACTTCGCCGACGGCACGGTCCTGACCTATGCCGAGCTCCTCGCCCAGGGCTTCGACCTCGACGGCACCGAGGACAACGACGACGGCCACGACGCGGCGCATCCGGTCCTCACCGGAACCGCGGTCACCGACCGCCTGCGCGGCTTCGGGGGCGATGACCTGATTGCCGGCTTCGGCGGGGATGACGTGCTGGAGGGCGGTGACGGCAACGACGAGCTCCAGGGCGGCGAGGGCGACGACACCCTCGATGGGGGCGCGGGC
>JACPEG010000058.1 GCA_016183615.1 Betaproteobacteria bacterium | reverse complement strand
TCCGGAATTCGTCGCAGAGGTGATCGATAATCCGCATATCGAAGTCCTCGCCGCCCAGGAAGGTATCGCCGTTGGTGGAGAGCACCTCGAACTGGTGCTCGCCCTCCACTTCCGCGATCTCGATGATGGAGATGTCGAAGGTGCCGCCCCCCAGGTCGAATACCGCGATCTTGCGGTCGCCCTCCTTCTTGTCGAGGCCGAACGCGAGCGCCGCCGCGGTGGGCTCGTTGATGATGCGCTTCACCTCGAGCCCGGCGATGCGGCCGGCGTCCTTGGTGGCCTGGCGCTGGGAGTCGTTGAAATAGGCGGGCACCGTGATCACCGCCTCGGTGACCGGCTCGCCGAGGTAGTCCTCTGCCGTCTTTTTCATCTTCAGGAGCACCTGGGCCGACACTTCCGGCGGCGCGATCTTCTTTCCGCGGACCTCGATCCAGGCATCGTTGTTGTCGGCCCGAATAATCGAGTAGGGAACCATCCTGATGTCCTTCTGGACCATGGGCTCGTCGAAGCGGCGGCCGATCAGGCGCTTCACCGCGAACAGGGTGTTCTTGGGGTTGGTGATGGCTTGGCGCTTGGCGGGCGCGCCGGTGAGGATCTCACCGTCTTCCATGTAGGCGACGATGGAGGGCGTGGTGCGGGCGCCCTCGGAGTTCTCGATCACCTTGGGCTTGTTGTTCTCCATGATGGCCACGCAGGAGTTCGTCGTGCCCAAATCTATACCAATGATTTTGCCCATGATTTTTCCTCGTGATTCAATGTTGCGATGGTCGCCTGACCGTTAAATGGGGTTTTGTGCCCGGATTTTCAACTTTCCCTGGCTTTGGCGACGGTGACCAGCGCGGGCCGGATCACTCGGTCGTTGAGCTTGTAGCCCTTCTGCATCACGTGGACCACGGTGTTTGGGGCCTGGGCGTCGGACTCCACCAGGGTCATGGCCTGGTGCTGGTGGGGATCGAATTTCTCTCCGGCGGAAGGCGTGATCTCGGTGGTGTTCATCTTGGCGAAAACATGGGTGAGGAGCTTCAGCGTCAGCTCGACGCCTTCCTTCAGCTGCTCGATGCTCGCCTTCTCCACGCTGAGCGAGGTCTCCAGGCTATCCTTTACGGCCAGAAGCTCGGTGGAAAAACTCTCCACCGCGAATTTGCGGGCATTGGCGATGTCCACCTGCGCCCGCTTGCTGATATTGTCGGCTTCGGCGACGGAGCGCAGCCACGCGTCGTGGTGCTCCGCCGCCGCCTGTTCGGCCCTCTTGAGGCTTTCCTCGAGCTGGGCCAGCGTATCCGCAAGTTTCTGCCCGGTGCCGGCTTCGGGTCCCGCCTTGCCCTCGGTCGGCACCACCGGCTGTTCGGATGGGGCCGGTTCGGTCTCCGGTACCGGGGTGGGCGACGGGGTCTGTTGAGTGTCCTGCATGGCTCGTTTCTCCCTCTGGAACGAACTGTTTATTGGGACGAATCCGCATATTTCAAGGGAAGCGCGGCTGGACAGGCATCCGGCTCGCGCCTAGTATTTCAGCGTCAGCTAATATTCACTGAAAATTAGAGCCATGGAATCGCGAGTGGTGGACCTGAGACGTGAGCCCGGCAGCCGGGTACTTACTGCGGCGTTCTACGAGGTCAAGGGCCTGCAGCCGGGGGAAAGGCTGGTGCTGCTCACCGCCGAGGAGCCTTCGCTCATCGCCCAAAGCCTGGATCTGCAGCTCCAACACAGGCTCGCCTGGACCGCAGTTCGCGAGGAAAGCGGCTGGCGCGTCGAAATCCGCCACCGGGCAGACGTGGCGCCGAAGGACCTGGTGGATCTGCTGACCCGGGACCATCAGCGGCTCGACGGGCTGTTTGCCCGGGCGCTTCAACTGGTGAACGGCAACGAACTGGCCGGGGCCTCGCCGCTGATTCGCGAATTCGCGTCGGGCCTGCGCCGCCACGTGGAGGCGGAGAACGATCTGCTCGCGATTCGCCTCCCCTTGCCGCGGGACCCGGCGGGCGTTGACCCCCTGTCCATCATGCTCCGGGAGCACGAGGAGATTCTCGGGCAGCTGGCGCTGATCGAAAGCTGTTACGAAGACGGTGCGCCGGAATCGGGGGAGGTCGCGGCCTTCATGGCGATACTCTCCGGCACGCTCGCCAAGCACGAGTACCGGGAGGAGAACAACCTGTTTCCGCTGTGGGAAGCGTTGCTGGCGCGGGAGGCGGGGGAAGCCCGGGATGAGCTGCTGGCCAGAGTGGAGAAAATGCTGAAGGGATGAAGGCGGAGCCGGTTGCGGTCGGCAAGCCCCGGTCAGGCGGGAGCCAGCGCTTTGGGGCAGACGAAGGCATCTTCCTGTATGAAGTCGTGCGGAAATCGCCCGGTGACCGGCGTGGGCCGCGCGCCGACGCGCCGGAACTCTGACCGGATGAGAACCTGCAGCACCCGGGCCAGCAGCAGGTAAGGCGGAGCGCTCGTGTGTTGGTCGATGTCGCGCGCGAGCGATCCGGTCCAGCGGCCGAGGTGCTGTTCCAGGAATTTCCTCAAGGCGCGTCGAGTGACGTCGCTTCTGGCCGTCCAGCCGCTCCTTCCTGCGTACGCGGCCTTGATCAGCATCAGGCTGTAGAACTCCAGCTCGGAACAGATATGGTCGGGCAAGTCGGGATCGTTCTCCGAAGGGCGCAGCCCGAAGGCCAGGTAAAAGCCGCTGATATCGGCGAGTTCCGCGGTGCGTCCCGCGATCCGGCGGCCGTCCCCATACGCAGTTTCGTGCAGTGACACGGGGCCGCTGCCGAGGAACAGGCGCGCATATTCGGCACGGACGCGTTCTTCGTCGGCACCCGCCCAGGCGCGCCACAGACGCCCCAGAGCCCGCGCCACGGGCCGGTCTTCCCCGTTTCCCGCCGCCGGCGCAAGCCGGCGGATCTGCTCCGTGAGAGCGCGCCCGTGTCCCGGTACCGGATAGGCAAAAGCTGCCGCCAGCACGCGAAAGGCAGTCGCCCGCCTGAGCAGCTCCTGCGCGCGCGCTTCCTGCCGTTTCACCAGACGCATCGCCGCCTCCGTTCCGTGTTGCCTGTGCCAGGTCCATGGGCGTCGGCGGCCGGCGGCAAGAGCGGCCGGTCGCATCCCCAGTCCTGCGGCCTGGGGCCCCTGCTTCCTGCTCATGCCGTTGCCTCCGAGCCCCGTTCACGACGCCAGAGGGTTGGGTGTCGGCAGCTGGCGGCAAGAGCGGCCGGTCGCATCCCCAGTCCTGCGGCCTGGGGCCCCTGCTTCCTGCTCATGCCGCCCTACTCGGCCAGCTCCAGGGGCGTCCAGCCGGACCAGGCCTTGCGCGCACCGACTTCCCGGTTTTCGCCTTCCCACACCGCGAACGCGGCCACCGTCTTCGCACCCGGTGCGAAACGTGGCGAGTTCGCGCTCTCAGTGGCCATGGGCACCGTGATCACCACCTTCCAGGCCCCGTTTTCCCACACGCCCCAGCCGTCGGCGTGCTGGTCGGGCTTCACCGTCATGCTGCCCCAGCCCTCCGCCATCTGGTCCAGGACCGGGGACAGATTCGGGCGCGAGACAGGGTTATCAAGCCCGAGCGCACCCATGTAAGGCCTGGCGTCGGTCGCCCGCAGCACCTGGTCGGGGTAGACGTCATTCAGCGCGTAGGGATAGAGGGTGCCCACCGTGGGCTCTCCCCTTTCCATGTCGCGCTGAAATGGCGCACGCCACTGCAGGATGTTCACCCGGCCACCCTTGTTGCCCATCATTGGGCTCGGAAGATCGCCGCCAATGTTTATGGGGAACTCGACGGCCACCTGGTCGCCGAACTCGTCGGTCACCACCCGGTCGCTCTTGGTGGGATCTTTCCACTCCAGGAGCACGGCGATCCATTGCCCGTTGTGAACCGCCTTCACCTTGATCTCGTTGATGGCTGCGTTGGGATTGGTCGGCGTGGTGACGGTCTGTGGAAGCATCACGACCTTGGTCTCGTTGGCCGCATCCCAGAATGTGGCCTTGGGTTCCATGATCGGGCCGCTGCCCTTGACCCGCGCCGCCTTGATGACCTGCGCGTCGGCCGCCGCGGCGGCCAGCGCCAGCGCGACGCCAGCCAACATCAGACCGAGTTTATTCGTGATTGTCTTCATCGCGTGCCCCCGATTACGTGGCATTGCTGCGATAGGTCTCGTGCTTGGTGTCGTAGACCACGCGCACATGGATGGGCTCCCGCAGCGGCACCCGCACGATTTCGTTGCCCTTTTCCTCGTAGCCGATGGTCCAGTTCCCCTGCACCTTGTAGTGATGGATGATGTCGGGAGCGGCGCCGAACAGCAGCAGGGCGCCGAGCAGCTTCTTGTCCTCGGACGCCTTGCGGTAGGTCTGGACGACCTTTTCCACGCCGTGGCCGAACATCTGGGTGAGATACTGGGGCGGCACGTGCACCGGCGGGATGTAATACACGTTAGGCTCCAGCCCGAGCTGGGGATAAAGGGGCCGGGCCAGTTTGGCCACGTGCACGATGTAGTCGAGGGGGCTGTCTTCGCGCGCCTTGTCGGGGGTCGAGAGGAACCCCTGCAGGCGGATTTTCCCGATGCAGGTGATGGTGCACTGGGTCTGGCGGTTGTTCTCCACCGCCGGATAGCAGCCGATGCACTTCTCCGAGACGCGGGTCATGGCGTTGAAAAAGGTCTTCTTGTAGGGGCATCCCCGCACGCATTCGCGATAGCCGCGGCAGCGCGTCTGGTCAATCAGCACGATGCCGTCCTCGGGCCGCTTGTAGATGGCCTGCCGGGGACAGGAAGCGAGGCAGGCGGGATACGAGCAGTGGTTGCAGATGCGCGGCAGGTAATACATCCAGTTCAGGTGGGGCGGTTGCAGGAAGGCGCCCTGGGTCATGTTGCCCACGGAATCGTCCTCGCCGATGTTCGGGTGCGCGTAATCCAGGTCGGCGGGAAGATACCCCAACACCCGCTCCCCCTCCGGCGCCGCCTCGAAAATCGTCTTGCCCTTGTACACGGGCCCGGCGAGTTCCTGCACGCCGAGCCGGGACAGAATGTTGACGTCCCATCCCAGCGGGTAGAAACCGTAGGGCTTGGTCTCGACGTTGTTCCAGAACATGTACTCCTGGCCCCGGCCGCCGGTCCAGGTGGTCTTGCACGCCACGGTGCAGGTCTGGCAGGCGATGCATTTGTTGGTGTCCATGACCATCGCGAACTGCCGCTTGGGGCGGACGTCTTCGTAGGGATATTCCATCTCCCTGCCGATCTGCCAGTTGTAGACTTTTGCCATCTGTTCGCTCCTTTTCCGCAGGGGCCGGGGCTGGGCCGGCCCGTTCGGCTTATTGCGCTCTAGGCTTTCTTGACGATCCTCACGAACCCGCCCTGCAGATACTGTTTCATTGCGTCGCTCTCGTTTGCGGGCCGCAAGCCCAGGGTGACCGGGCGCCACAGGCCCTTGCTCCAGAAGCCGCCGTCTTCCGCCTTGGTGAACCTGGCCAGGGCCTCCTTCGGCGCGCTGGTGACGTTGTGCACGTCGTAGTTGAAGCCCTTGGTGACCTCGTTCGACCAGGTCTTGCGGCTGATCAGGGTGTGGGTCTGGTGCGTGGGCTTGAGCCAGGAGCGGGTGAGCGACTGGTGGCCGCCGTAGCGGAACAGCGCCTGGTAGTGGGTGTCCTCGTTCTTGGCGACGCCATCCGGACGGATTTCGTGGGCCTTGACCGAGCCCGGGGTCGCCATATAGCCGTTGAACCACATGCGGGTGACCCCGCGCGGAGTTCCCGGGTAATAGCGGCAGCGCGCCATGCACCGCGCGACCTTGTATTCTTCCTTGCGGTTCGGATCGTTCCAGCCGCGGAACGGCAGCTCATCGGGATCGCCGTCTATCCACACGTAGTCGCCATCGTTGATGCCGAGATCCTTGGCGTCGAGCGGGTTGATGTCCACGTACATCTCGCCGTCTCCCGGCATGCGCTTGTCGCGCCGGTACATGTCGCCGAAGGGGCCGAACAGGGCCGCCATGAAGTCGGTGTCGATGGGCATGGTGTGGGCGCCGTGGCGGTACTTCGGCGTGTGAAAGATATAAGTCCAGCCTTTGTCCCGGTTCGGATGTTTAGTGGCGAGGAGTTGCTCCACGGTGTAGGTCGTGTTGCGCATCTGGCGCGACATGTGGCTGCGGTCGTCGGGCGCGATGCCCCAGTCTTCCGGCTTCTTCGGCCGCACCGCGGGATGGGGGGCGGCCACGATGGCGCACGGATCGTAGTAGGTCCCGTCCGCGGGCTCGCGGTGCACCACCAGGTTTTCGCCCGCCTCGATGAACTCGGTCTCCGGCCGATAGAATTCCAGCCGTCCGGTCTTGGTGTACCAGGGCTTGGATTCCTGCACGTTCTCCCAACTGTTGATGCGCGGGGTGGTGCGGGTGTTCATGAGGGCGGGAACTCCCTTCTTGGCCAGGGTTTCCAGGTCCTCGAAGCGGTAGCCCTTGAGCGGCGTCGAGTGGTCGATGATGCGCTGTAGGTAAACGTCCACGCGCTCATCGGCCACGAACTGCCACATCTGCTCGAAGCGCTTGTCCTTGGTGAGCTTGGCGAGTTCGCGCCCGACACCCAGGTAGGCCTCGATGTCGGAGACGGTCTTGAACGCGCGCAGGGCCGGGGTGCGGGGAAACACCTGGGCGAAGGGGTTGGTGCAGGAGCCGACCATGTCGGGGTACTTGAACTCCATCCAGGCGTCCACGCCGTAGACGATGTCGGAGTACTCGCAGGAGGCGGTCCACCACCACTCGCTGTACACCACCAGCTCGCAGCGCGGCAGGGTGTTGTTGACCACGTCGTAGTGGCCCTTCTGGTTGCCGAGCGAGGAGTTGGAGTTCACCTGCCAGATGGACTTGGTGGGCGTGGGCATGTGGGCGCCGCCGGTGATCTTCTTGTTACCGGCCTTCATCACACGCTCGCCGTTGGCCCAGTAGTGCATGGACTCGGCCCGCAGGTACGACTTGTATTTGACATCACCCTCCGCATTGAGCTGGGGATGGAACGGATCCTCGTACACGTAATAGGGCAGGCCGGAGAACAGGGTGAGCTTGTAGTTTCCGGCATAGCTCCCGATGTTACCGCCGTGGCGCCCGAGGCTGCCGCCGAGCGCGAGGATCAGGAAGATCGCCCGGTCCTTGTTGTCGTTGTTCCAGAAGTGGTTGGGTCCCATGCCGACCGGAATCAGGGTGCGGCCTTCGCTCTTCCCGATGTCCCGGGCCAGGCTGCGCGTCGCGGCCTGCGGCGCCCAGGTGAGCTTTTCCACCTTGTCCGGCGTCATGTTGTCGTCGAGATACTGCTTGGTGAGGTCGAACACCGGACGCACCTTGACCTTTTTGCCGTCGGCGGTGGTGACTTCAAAGGTGCCGGTCAGAGCGGGGTCCACGCCCAGCTTGTCGAAGTGGTCGCCGACGTGGTCGTGGCCGACCGCGACCGGCTTGTTCGCCTTGGTGTCCCACACCACCCAGTCCGCAAACTCCTTGAGCAGGTACTCGGGAACCTGCATTCCCATCTGCTGAGTGGTCGGGGCCGCGTACTTGCCTTTCTCGACCACCTGCGCCCAGTTGGTGAGCGCCGAGTTCTTGTGGCCGGCGAAGAGGTCCTTCGCGTGCAGCGCCTCCAGCGTGTCCATGCGCACCAGCGCAGGGAGATCGGTGAAGCGCTTGACGTATTTTTCGTCGTACAGCTTCTCGCTGAGCATCACCTGCGCCACACCCAGCGCGAACGCGGTGTCGCTTCCCGGCCGGATCACGACGACATCATCGGCCTTATTGGCGGTGGCCGCGTACTCTACCGTCACCAGCACCGTCTTCGCGCCCTTCAGCCGCGCCTCGGTGAGCCAGTGGGAGTCGGGCATCTTGGTGGTGATCCAGTTCATGCCCCACGGGATGATGAGCTTGGCGTTCTCGCAGTCGTTCAGGTCAAAGTCGTTGGTCTGGTCGCCGCATACCATGGGATGTCCGGGCGGCAGGTCGGTGTGGAAGGCGTAGGAATCCCAGTTCGAGGCGCCCTTGGCCTCCGTTTCCTTGACGCCGCGGACATGGGCGTCCAGCAGCGCCATGGTATTGGCGAACCGGAAACAGCCCACGATGCGCGTGGTGCCGAGCCAGGCCATGCCGCCGCGGAACTTCATGACGCGGGTGCCGGCGCCTTCGGCCGCCGCCACCATGTCGGGATCATAGCCTTGAGCGAGCAGGTACTTTTTGCCCGGTTCGCCGGAGTAGGTTTTGGCGATGTTGAGCAGCGTCTTGGCGTGGTATTGGTAAGCGACTTCGTGGGATACCTTCACCCACGAATCCCAGCCGCGCCGCATCAGCTCCTTCGGTGCCGCACCGGTTTTCTGGTCGCGCGGGAATCCGCTGTCCACCCAATCCTTGAAGCCCTTGCGCAGGAATGCGCCGTTCACCCGGCGGTCGCCGTAGAAGCGGCGCCCCAGCACCAGCCCCTTCTGGCAGCAGCGCGGGTCCCAGCGGTGGGAGGCCTGGTTGCCGTAGAGGTCCTGGGCCTTGCCGTAGCCGTAGGTGGGCTCGATGCGCACCACCACGTTGTTCTTGACGAAGGCATTGAGCAGGCAGTTATGGGTATCGTTGGGCGCGCAGGTGAAGACGAAGGACTTGTCGGTGCGGAAAATATCCCGGTATATGCGCTCCCAGTCCCGGTTGGGATAATCGAACAGGGGGTTGTACACGGACACCGGCGCCAGGTAACGGTACTGGGCGAACAGCTTGCCGGGGGTGAGTGCAGCGCCGAGGCCCGCTGCGGTCGCCATCTGGAGGAATTGCCTGCGGGAGATGCCGGACGGGGAACGCTTCATGATCTGCCCTCCTCTCATTGCGCGTCGCAACAATCGGAAAATTATTACCCTTGTTTTTCTTGTGGGCGTTGATGCAAATCAACCTTTTGGATGCCTGAGTATTTGCGAATAGAATGACATTTTGATGAACCTCCCTGTCCGAAACTCGCGCCGATGACTCGCATTCTTGTCGGGTTTCCGCACCGGCCGGCTGGTCCAGCCCCTTCCGGCGGCGCCAGGATATCGACAGTTTCGGGAAATACTGTTGGGTGACACGGCGCAGCAGCCGGGTCACCCGGCCTGGGATGAACACCGGAAGGAGAACAACCTGTTTCCTTAGCTCTTCGCCCCCATGGCCAGTGCCCGCTGGCGGGACTGGGTGGCGGCTTCCGCCGACTCTTCGGTTCCCAGCCAGCCCTGCAGGTTGGCAAGCGCAATATCCAGGAGGGCGCGGATCCAGTCGTCGCGCTCGTTCAGGCACGGAATGTAGTGGAACTCCCTGCCCCCGGCCGACAGAAAGGCCTTCTTGCCCTCGAGGGCGATCTCCTCCAGGGTCTCCAGGCAGTCCGACACGAAGCCGGGGCAGACCACGTCCACCCGTCCGAGCTTCTGGCGGCCCAGCTCGTTCAGCACTTCTGCGGTGTAGGGTTTGAGCCACTCGGCGCGCCCGAACCGCGACTGGAAAGTGACGAGATACTGGCCGGATTGCAGGCCCAGGGCTTCGCCGAGGAGCCGCGCGGTCTTCTGGCATTCGCAGTGGTAGGGGTCGCCCCGGTCGAGAGTGAAGCGGGGCACGCCGTGGAAGCTCATGACCAGCTTGTCCGGGCGCCCGGTCTTCATCCAGTAATCCCGCACGTTCTGGGCAAGCGCGCCAATGTAGCCCGGGTGGTCGTGGAAGTGTTTTACCGTGCGTAGCGCGGGGACGTTGCGCATCAGTCGCGTGGCCGAGGCGACCGCGTCGAATACGCTGGCGCTGGTGCTGGCAGCGTACTGGGGGTAAAGGGGCAGCACCAGGATGCGCTCGCAGCGCTGGGCCCGCAGGCGCCCGAGCACGGCGCGGATCGAGGGCTCGCCGTAGCGCATCGCATATTCGATCACGGGCAGGGGCTTTACCCGCTGGCTCAGAAAGCCCAGCAGCAGCTTGGCCTGGCGTTCGGTGTGAACCTTGAGGGGCGAGCCTTCGGGCGTCCAGATCCTGCCGTATTTCTCGGCGGATTTTGCCGGGCGGGTGCTGAGGATGACGCCATGGAGGATGGGCCACCACAGAAGGCGCGGAATTTCCACCACCCGGGGATCGCTCAGGAACTCCCGCAGATAGGGCTTGAGGGCCCGGACGGTCGGCGCCTCCGGTGTACCGAGATTGACCAGCAGGACGGCCGTTTTCGCCGGTGTGCCATGCTGGTAGCTTGGCTCCGCGTGGTAGCTCATCTTCGGTAAACGGTAAACAGAGGATCAAGAGGGCGGTTTGCCACCGACAACCTCCACGGTTTACCGTTCACTGTTCACCGTTCACGCCTTGTGGGGAATCATCGTTTACCTCAGTGCTGCGACAGCGCGCTGGACAGCAGCTTGGCGGTGATGTCCACGATAGGGATCACCCGCTCGTAGGCCATCCGGGTGGGCCCCACCACGCCGATGGTGCCCACCACCCGGCCGTCCACCTCGTAGGGCGCGGTCACCACGCTGCATTCGTCGAGGGGGACCAGCCCCGATTCGCCGCCGATGAATATCTGCACGCCATGGGCGCTGCGGCTCGCATCGAGCAACGCGAGCAGGCTCGTCTTCTGCTCGAACAGATCGAACAGCTTCCTGAGATTCGCCATGTTGGATGAAAGGTCCTGCACCTTGAGCAGGTTGTGCTCGCCGGACACCACCACGTCTTCGCTGGTCTCGGCGAGTACCCGGGAGCTGGCCTCGATGGCGGTGACCATGAGGGCCGACATGTCGTCGCGCAGCCGGGCGAGCTCCTCGCGCAGCCGGGCGCGGATTTCGTCCAGGGTACAGCCGGCGTAGTTCTGGTTCAGGAAGTTGGAGGCCTGCGTGAGCTCGGCGGCCGAATACCCTCGCTCGGTGAAAATAATGCGGTTCTGGACGTCGCCGTCCGGGGTGACGATGATGAGCAGGAGCCGCTTGTCCGAGAGGCTCATGAACTCCAGGTGGCGGAATGCGGCACTGCGCCTGGGCGTGCGCACGACGCCCGCAAAGTGGGTCAGTTCCGACAGCAGATGGGAGGCGCAGGCGATCAGCCGGGACGGATTGTCCGGATGCAGCTCGCTCTCCAGCTGGTGAATTTCCACCGTGTCGAGGGGTTTGATGACCAGCAGGCTGTCAACGAAGAAACGGTAGCCCCGCGGGGTGGGCACGCGCCCGGCCGAGGTGTGGGGGCTCGCGACGAACCCGTGATCCTCCAGATCCGCCATCACGTTGCGGATGGTGGCGGGGCTCAGATCGAGTCCCGAATACCGGCACAGCGTGCGCGAGCCGACCGGCTGGCCGTCGCTGATGTAGCGCTCGACCAGGGTCTTCAGCAGGAGCTGGGCCCGCTCGTTCAGGTTTGCGGCGGAATCCGGAGTCATGAATCTATTCTACACAATGCCTTAGCTGCTTTGTCAGCGGCAGGGCGATATGGTTTAATGCAAGGCGCCCATGGCCTTCCAGATCGTTGCACTCATTGGTAAATACAAGAGCCCGGAGATCGCCGGGCCGGTCCTTGAGCTCTGGCAATTCCTGGAGAGCCGGGGCTTCAGGGTGCTTCTCGATCGCCTGACCGCAGCCCAGGTCCCCGACAAGTCCGGCGCGGCCCTTACCCTGGACGAAATCGGCAGGCAGGCCGACCTCGCCATCGTGCTCGGGGGCGACGGCACCATGCTCAACATTGCGCGGACGCTGGCGCCCCACAACGTGCCGCTGGTGGGGGTGAACCAGGGACGCCTCGGCTTTCTCACCGACGTTTCGCTCAACACCATGCAGCAGACCCTCGGCGCGATCCTCGATGGCCAGTACGTCGCCGAGCAGCGCATGCTGCTGGAAGGCCAGGTCACGAGCCGCGGTAACCCGGTATTCTCGTCGCTTGCGTTCAACGACGTGGTGGTGCACCGGGGGGTGAAGGGCAGCATGATCGAGTTCGAGGTGCGCATCGACGACCAGTATGTCTACACCCAGCGCTCCGACGGCCTGATCGTGGCCACCCCCACCGGCTCCACGGCCTATGCGCTTTCCTCCGGCGGCCCGATCCTGCACCCGGGCCTCACCATGATGGCGCTGGTTCCGGTGTGCCCCCACACCCTCTCCAACCGGCCCATCGTCATCAGCGGCGATTCCAGGGTGGAGGTGCTGATGCACAGCAACCCGGACGCTCGGGTCCACTTCGACAGCCATTCCTACTTCGACCTGCAGGCCGACGACCGGGTCGAGGTACGGCGCTGCCCCCACACCGTAAGCCTGCTCCATCCCGTCGGCCACAACTACTACGCGATGCTACGGGAAAAGCTCGGCTGGAGCGAGTTTCCCGCCTCGGCTTCCTGACGCCGGACCCGATCCGATGCTGCGCTTCCTGAGCATTCTGGACTTCGCCATCGTGGACCGGATGGAACTGGAGTTCGGCCCCGGCTTCACGGTGCTCACGGGGGAGACCGGGGCCGGCAAATCCATTCTCGTCGACGCCTTGTCGTTTGCCCTGGGCGAGCGGGGGGATGCCACATTGCTGCGGCCGGGGTGCGAAAAGGCCGAGGTGAGCGCGGTTTTTGACCTGGGCGGCAATCCGGTGGTGGCCGGCTGGCTCCGGGACAATGATCTCGAGGACGAGCCCGGTAGCTGCCTGCTGCGCCGGACCCTGGATGCCTCGGGCCGGTCCCGGGCCTTCGTCAACGGCCGTCCCGCCACCGTGCAGCAGATCAAGGAAGTGGGCGAGCGCCTGGTGGACATTCATGGCCAGCACGCCCACCAGTCGCTGATCCGGTCCGACGCCCAGCGCGAGCTGCTCGATGCCTATGCCGATTGCCGGGACCTCAGCCGGCAGGTCGCCGAAGCCTGGCGCCACTGGCAGGCGCTGAGAGCGACGCGGCTCGCCCGGGAAAAGGACGTTTCCGCCCTGGAGGCGGAGCGGGCAGAGCTGGAGTGGAAAGTCCGGGAATTGAAGGTCCTGGGATATTCCGAAGCGGAGTGGCAGGAGCTGCAGGCGGAACACGCGCGGCTTGCCCATGCGGCGACCCTGATCGAGGGCGCCAGATTCGGGCTGGAAACCCTGTCCGAGGCCGAGGGCTCGAGCTTGGCCCAGCTGGAAGCGGTCATGAGCCGGCTCCAGGCTCTGAAGGAGTTCGATCCCGCCCTCAAGGAAGTCCTGGATCTGCTGGAGCCGGCGGAGATCCAGCTGAAAGAGGCGGTCTATGCGCTACGCCATTACCAGGAACGCCTGGACTTGGACCCGGAGCGGCTGCAGCAGGCGGAGGCCCGCCTCCAGGCGATTCATGGCACCGCCCGGAAGTTCCGCGTGACGCCGGCCGATCTGCCCGCGGCGCTCGAGTCCGCGGCGGTCAGGCTGGAAGAGCTGCAGATAAGCGGCAACCTCGAAGCCCTCCAGGAAAAGGAGCGGGAGGCCGGGAAGGTCTATCACAAGCATGCCGAGAAGCAGCGGGCTGTACGCTTGAAGGCCGCCCGGGAGCTATCGAAAGAAGTGAGCGCCGGAATGCAGGGGCTGGCGATGACCGGAGGCAGCTTCAGCGTGGCGCTCACGCCGCTGGCGGAGGGCGCGGGTAATGGGCTGGACCAGGTGGAGTTCCAGGTCTCGGCCCATGCGGGGCTGCCCCTGCGGCCCCTGGCCAAGGTGGCTTCCGGCGGCGAACTGTCCCGAATCAGCCTGGCGATCCAGGTGATCACCAGCCAGGTGGCCGCGGTGCCGACCCTGATCTTCGACGAAGTGGATGCCGGCATCGGCGGCAAGGTGGCGGAAATCGTGGGCCGCATGATGAAGCAACTGGGGCGCGAGCGCCAGGTCATGTGCGTCACCCACCTGCCCCAGGTGGCCGCCAGCGGCGATCACCAATGGCAGGTCAGCAAGCTCGCCGCGAACGGAACCGTCGTGAGCCGCGTTGCGGTGCTGGACGGAAAGGGGCGGGTGGAGGAAATCGCGCGCATGCTGGGGGGAATCAGGATCACCGACACCACCCGCCGCCACGCGGCGGAAATGCTGGGGGCGGTAAACGGTAAGCGGTGAACCGTAAACCCCGTTTACAGTTCACGGGGTTTTTTTGTACGGGCAATCCGGTTTGGTGCACTCGGCGTAGAGGTAGAGCGAGTGCTCGCGGATGAGGAAGCCCCGCTCCTTGGCGATCTTGTTCTGGCGCCGCTCGATTTCGGGATCGTAGAACTCCTCGACGCGTCCGCACTGGGTGCACACCAAATGGTCGTGGTGGCCGCCCTGGTTGAGCTCGAACACCGCGCGGCCGCCCTCGAAATAATGGCGGATCAGCAGGCCTGCCTGCTCGAACTGGGTGAGCACCCGGTAGACCGTGGCAAGCCCGATGTCGAGCCCCTCGGCGATCAGCATCTTGTACACATCTTCCGCGCCCAGGTGGCGGACCGAGCTGCTTTCGAACAGGTTGAGGATCTTCAGGCGCGGCAGGGTCGCCTTCAGGCCTATGGTTTTCAGGTCGTCCGAGGTGCTCATGGCGTGGGGAATATTCTAGTTTGGATTGCGTTATCATATAGCGTTTAAATGCCTTTGAGAACAATGATGAGAATCGTCCTTTTTGCCATTGCTGCGCTGCTGGCCTCCTGCTCCTCGACGCCCCTGAGCCCCCACAAGATTGACATCCAGCAGGGCAATTACGTGACTCAGGAGATGGTTTCCAAGCTCAAGCCGGGGATGACCAAATCCCAGGTACGCTTCCTGCTTGGCACGCCCCTCATCACCGATACTTTCCACGTCAACCGCTGGGACTATTTCTACCGGCTGGAGAAGCGCGGCGACGTGATGGAGCAGCGCAAGCTCACGGTGATTTTCGAGGAGGATAAGCTGGTGCAGGTGGCCGGCGACGTGGTCCCGGCCAGCGCGCAACCGGCGCCGGCGAAGGCCGCGGAATCGAAGCCTGCCATCCAGGGGGAGAAGCCCGCCGAAGCGGCCGAAAAGCCCGGGGCGGAGCCCGCCACGACCCAGCCCAAGCCGGAAAAGGGGTTCTTCGGCCGGATGCTTGAGAAGCTGGGCCTTTGAAGAAGAACCCACTCACCCGATGACAACGCTGAATCTTGCGGTGGCCGGCACCTCCGGCCGCATGGGCCGGGCGCTGCTGGAAGCCGTGGCCCAGTCCCCCGGTATGCGCCTGCACGCCGCCCTGGAGCGCCACGGCAGTCCCTTTCTCGGAAAGGACGCCGGCGAACTGATCGGTGCCCCCTGCGGCGTGAGCATTACCGACAACCTGGCGGGTGCCCTCCCGGGATCCGACGTGCTGATCGACTTTACCCGCCCCGAGGGGACCCTGGCCCATCTGGCGCTTGCCCGCAGGCTCGGCGTGAAGATGGTGATCGGCACCACGGGCTTTTCCGCTGCCCAGAAGGAGGACATTGCGGCCGCTTCCCGGGACGTTTCCATCGTGTTTGCACCTAACATGAGCGTCGGGGTGAACGTGACCCTGAAGCTCCTGGAGATGGCGGCCACGGTGCTGCGGGAAGGCTACGACATCGAGATCGTGGAGGCCCACCACCGGCACAAGGTCGACGCGCCCTCGGGCACGGCATTGCGCATGGGCGAGGTGATCGCCCGGGCTCTGGGCCGCGATCTGTCCCGGTGCGCCGTCTACGGGCGGGAGGGCGTGACCGGCGAGCGCCAGCCCTCCACCATCGGTTTCGCGACGGTACGCGGCGGCGACATCGTGGGCGACCATACGGTGCTGTTCGCCGGCATCGGCGAGCGGGTTGAGATCACCCATAAGGCCACCAGCCGCGCGACCTTTGCCATGGGCGCCCTGCGCGCGGCACTTTTTGTTTCCGGGAGGCCAAGCGGGCTTTTCGACATGCAGGACGTGCTGGGCCTTTCCTGAGCTTGACCAAGGGATTGGGCTGAGTGCGACGCGCTCAGGGCGGGTGGGGTCTGCCCGGAATAGCGGGCCGGCCGGCTCCCCCGTGCGTTGATGACGCGGCGCGATTGACGTATAATTTTCAGGCTTGAAGCGGGATGGGCGATGAGCCCCTCCCGCTTTGCATGTCCACCCCCGGAAGAGCCTGTTCATGTCCCAGCCGCAAACCGCCGTCCTCGTCCTCGCCGATGGCACGGTGTTCCGCGGCACTTCCATAGGCGCCGAAGGCTTCACCGCGGGCGAGGTGGTGTTCAACACCGCCATGACCGGCTACCAGGAGATACTTACCGATCCCTCCTATTGCCGGCAGATCGTCACCCTGACCTATCCCCATATCGGCAACACCGGGGTGAACCCCGAAGACACCGAGTCGAGGCAGATTTACGCCGCCGGGCTGGTCGTTCGCGATCTCCCAGTCGCCTCCAGCAACTTCCGCAAGACTCAGGAGTTGCCCGATTATCTGAGGGACGGGGACATCCCGGGCATCGCCGACATCGACACCCGCAAGCTCACCCGCATCCTGCGGGAAAAGGGGGCCCAGAATGGCTGCCTGATGGCGGGAAAAATCGACGTCGAGCAGGCGCTCCGGGAGGCCCGCGGCTTTCCGGGGCTCGCCGGCATGGATCTGGCCAGAGTGGTGTCTTGCGACAAGCCCTACGAGTGGCAGGAGGGCACCTGGGAACTGGGCCACGGCCACCGGCAAATGGCGAACCCGAAGTACCACGTGGTGGCCTACGACTACGGGGTGAAGCGCAATATCCTGCGCATGCTAGCAGCCCGGGGCTGCCGGGTCACGGTGCTTCCCGCCCAGGCGCGCGCCGAGGAAGCGCTGGCCCACCGGCCCGACGGCGTGTTTCTGTCCAACGGTCCCGGGGACCCGGAACCCTGCGACTATGCGATCCGGGCGATCGAGACGATTCTGGGCCGGGGTGTTCCGACCTTTGGCATTTGCCTGGGCCACCAGTTGATGGGCCTGGCGAGCGGGGCGAAGACGGTCAAGATGAAATTCGGCCACCACGGCGCCAACCATCCGGTGCTCGACGTGGACACCGGGCGGGTGATGATCTCCAGCCAGAACCACGGCTTTGCGGTGGATTCGGCGACGCTTCGCGGAAACTGCCGGGTGACCCATGTGTCGCTGTTTGACGGCAGCCTGCAGGGGTTCGCGCGCACCGACGTGCCGGCGTTCTGCTTCCAGGGTCACCCCGAGGCGAGCCCCGGGCCCCATGACGTGGCGTATCTCTTCGACCGCTTCGTGAAAATGATGGAACAGCAGAAATGCAGCTAAGCGCAAAGGCGCAAAGGACGCAAAGAAATATTTTTCCATTCTTTGCGATCTCTGCGTCTTTGCGTTGAATAAGGCCTTGTAATGCCCAAGCGCACCGACATCCACAGCATCCTCATCATCGGCGCCGGACCGATCGTCATCGGCCAGGCCTGCGAGTTCGACTACTCCGGGGCCCAGGCCTGCAAGGCACTGAGGGAGGAGGGCTATCGGGTGGTCCTGGTGAACTCCAATCCGGCCACCATCATGACCGACCCGGAGATGGCGGACGCCACCTATATCGAGCCTATCACCTGGCAGACGGTGGAGAAGATCATCGCCATCGAGCGCCCGGACGCGCTGCTGCCCACCATGGGCGGGCAGACGGGCTTGAACTGCGCCCTGGATCTTGCCAAGCACGGCGTGCTGGAGAAGTACGGCGTGGAGATGATCGGGGCCAAGCGCGACGCCATCGACAAGGCCGAGGACCGGGAGAAGTTCAAGGCCGCCATGACCCGGATCGGACTCGCCTCGCCCCGCTCCGCCATCGCCCACAGCATGGAGGAGGCGCTGCAGGTGCAGGCCATGGTGGGCTTCCCCGCCATCATCCGGCCCTCCTTCACCCTGGGCGGCACCGGTGGCGGCATCGCCTACAACAAGGAAGAGTTCGTCGCCATCTGCGACCGCGGGCTGGAGGCCTCGCCCACCCACGAGGTGCTGATCGAGGAATCGGTGATCGGCTGGAAGGAATTCGAGATGGAGGTGGTGCGGGATCGCAAGGACAACTGCATCATCATCTGCTCCATCGAGAACGTGGATCCGATGGGGGTGCACACCGGGGACTCGATCACGGTGGCGCCGGCCCAGACCCTCACCGACAAGGAATACCAGATCCTGCGCAACGCCTCGATCGCGGTGCTGCGCGAGATCGGTGTGGACACGGGCGGGTCCAACGTGCAGTTCGCCATCAACCCGAAGGACGGGCGCATGGTGGTGATCGAAATGAATCCGCGGGTATCCCGCTCCTCTGCGCTCGCCTCCAAGGCTACCGGCTTCCCTATCGCCAAGGTGGCGGCGAAGCTCGCCGTGGGCTACACCCTGGACGAGCTCAGAAACGATATCACCGGCGGCGCGACCCCGGCTTCCTTCGAGCCCACCATCGACTACCTGGTGACCAAGGTGCCGCGCTTCGCCTTCGAGAAATTTCCCGCCGCCGACAACCGGCTCACCACCCAGATGAAGTCGGTGGGTGAGGTGATGGCCATTGGCCGCAGCTTCCAGGAATCCTTCCAGAAGGCTCTGCGGGGACTGGAAACCGGCGCCGATGGGCTCGACGAGCGCACCACCGACCGCGAGCTGATCGAAACCGAGCTGGGGGAGGCGGGGCCCGAGCGCATCTGGTACGTGGCCGATGCCTTCCGGGTAGGCATGGCCTTGGAGGAGGTGCAGCGCCTCACCGACATGGATCCCTGGTTCCTGGCCCAGATCGAGGACCTGGTGCGCCAGGAAAACGCCCTCCGGGGCAGGAAGCTCGATGACCTGGATGAGGCGGCGCTGCGCAAGCTCAAGCGCAGCGGCTTCTCGGACCGCCGGCTGGCACGACTGCTCAACACCAATGCGGGGCATGTGCGCAGCCGGCGTCATGCGCTCAATGTACGGCCCGTGTTCAAGCGGGTGGACACCTGCGCGGCGGAATTCGCCACCCGCACTGCCTACATGTATTCCAGCTACGACGAGGAATGCGAGGCGGCGCCGACCAACCGCCGGAAGGTCATGGTTCTGGGGGGCGGGCCCAACCGCATCGGCCAGGGCATCGAGTTCGACTACTGCTGCGTGCACGCGGCGCTGGCGCTTCGGGAGGACGGCTTCGAGACCATCATGGTCAACTGCAACCCGGAGACGGTCTCCACCGACTACGACACCTCCGACCGGCTCTATTTCGAGCCGCTCACGCTGGAGGACGTGCTCGAGATCGTGCACGTGGAGCAGCCCTTCGGGGTGATCGTGCAGTACGGCGGCCAGACGCCGCTGAAACTCGCCCGGGACCTGGAGGCCAACGGCGTGCCCATCGTCGGCACCACACCGGACATGATCGACTGCGCCGAGGACCGGGAGCGTTTCCAGCAGATGCTGAACCGGCTCGCCCTCAAGCAGCCGCCCAACCGCACCGCGCGCGCCCCGGAGGAGGCGATCCGGCTCGCCGAGGAGATTGGCTATCCCCTGGTGGTGCGCCCCAGCTACGTGCTGGGCGGTCGCGCCATGGAGATCGTGCACCAGCAGGCGGACCTGGAGCGCTACATGCGCGAGGCGGTGAAGGTATCCAACGATTCTCCGGTGCTGCTCGACCGCTTCCTCAACGATGCCACCGAGGTGGACGTGGACGCGGTGTGCGACGGCGAGCGGGTTTTGATCGGCGGTGTCATGGAGCATATCGAGGAGGCGGGCGTGCACTCGGGCGATTCCGCCTGCTCGCTGCCCCCCTACAGCCTGTCGCGGGACCTGCAGGAGGAATTGCGGCGTCAGACCGTCGCCATGGCCAGGGCGCTCAACGTGGTAGGTCTGATGAACGTGCAGTACGCGATCCAGGACAGGACCGTGTACGTGCTGGAGGTTAACCCGCGTGCCTCGCGCACCGTGCCTTTCGTCTCCAAGGCCACGGGGCTGCCGCTCGCCAAGATCGCGGCGCGCTGCATGGTGGGCAAGACCCTGGCGGGCCAGGGCGTGATCCGCGAAGTGGTGCCGCCCTACTATTCGGTGAAGGAAGCGGTGTTCCCCTTCATCAAGTTCCCGGGCGTGGACACCATCCTTGGACCGGAGATGAAGTCCACGGGCGAGGTGATGGGCGTAGGCGAGACCTTCGCCGAGGCCTTTGTGAAGTCCCAGCTGGCCGCCGGCGAGCGCCTGCCCGCTGCCGGCAGGGTGTTCATCAGCGTGCGCCAGTCTGACAAGGCGCGGGTGGTGGAGATTGCCCGGGCCCTGGCCGGCCTCGGCTATTCCCTGTGTGCGACACGTGGCACCGCGGCGGTACTGGCCCAGGCGGGTCTCGCCGTGACACCGGTCAACAAGGTGGCCGAGGGCCGGCCCCACGTGGTGGACATGATCAAGAATGGCGAAATCAACCTCATCATCAACACCGTGGAAGACAAGCGCAGCGCCATCCAGGATTCCTACTCCATCCGGCGCGCGGCGCTGCAGGGCCGGATCACGCTCTACACCACGCTGGCCGGCGCGCGGGCGGCCGCTGTCGGCGTGGCCCACCTGCGGGATTCCAAAGTCTACGACGTCCAGAGCCTGCACCGGGGCCTGGTCCAGCCCCAGCAGACGGCAGCCGTTTCCGGTTGAGGCGGCCGCAGGTTGGCGGTAATTTCTGGATTTATCGTTTGTGCATTCAAGGAACCAACAACAAATGGCCAAGATTCCTTTGACGGTAAGCGGAGCGGAACTGCTCCGGGCCGAGCTTCAGGAGCTGAAAGCCGTGCAGCGGCCGGCGATCATCTCTGCCATTGCCGAAGCCCGCGCCCACGGCGACCTCTCGGAAAATGCCGAGTACGCGGCAGCCAAGGAGCGCCAGAGCTTCATCGAGGGTCGCATCGCCGAGCTGGAGGGCAAGCTTGCCAACGCCCAGATCATCAACCCGGTGCTGCTGGACGCAGACGGCCGCTGCGTGTTCGGCGCCACCGTGGATCTCGAGGACATGGGCAACGGCGAAGTCGTGACCTATCAGATCGTGGGCGACGACGAGGCCGACATCAGGCAGGGCAAGATTTCCATCAGCTCGCCGCTGGCGCGGGCGCTGATCGGCAAGTACGCCGGCGATGTGGCGGAGTTTCAGGCGCCGGCCGGCGTCCGCGAATACGAAATCCTTGACGTCAAATACGTCTAGGACCGGGGCTCGAGTGGAAACGGCGGGTGCGGCCCGCCGTTTTTGATTGTTGGGCTGAACCGGGTTCCGCGTAACCTGCCCGGAAACCCAGGGAACCACGGCTTGGGCCGGGCGTTGCCCTGCCCAGCATGAATCCGAGGCACCGACCTACCGCCTGCGCCGGGAAGGCGTCGCGCGACGTCGGCGGGTATCGGGCTTGGCGCCACGGGGCGCCCTGGCGGCGCGGGGTTTGGGCGCTGGCGCGGGCTCTTCAGCGGGCACCGGGTGCTCGCGGTAAAGGACCAGGGTCTTGCCGATGTGTTGCACCGGGGCGGAGCCGGTGCGGCGGCATAACTCCGCGAGCATGGCCTCGCGCGCGTCGCGCTCCTCGCCCGCCACTTTGACCTTGATGAGCTCGTGGGCCTTGAGGTGCACTTCCACTTCGGCGACCACGGCATCGGTCACGCGGTTTCCGCCGACGATGACCACGGGGCGCAGGTGATGGGCGCGGGCCCGCAGGGCGCGGCGCCGGGCCGGAGACAGGGTGGACATGGCGATGTCGGTTGCGGCAGGCGTTGAGGAATGCGCAATTTTACGCGGTCGGATTGCATGAAGCGAACCAAATCGGGCCGGGCGTGGATGCGGGAGCATGTGACCGACCCGTATGTGCGCCAGGCGAAACGGGAGGGCTACCGCTCTCGCGCGGCCTACAAGCTGCAGGAAATCGATGACCGGGACCGGCTGCTCAAGCCCGGGATGACGGTGGTGGACCTGGGGTCCGCCCCGGGCGGCTGGTCCCAGGTGGCTGCGGACAGCGTGGGCCCCAAGGGCCGGGTGATTGCTGTGGACCTGCTGGAGATGCGCCCGGTGAAGGGCGTTACCTTCCTCCAGGGGGACTTCCGTGAATCGGCGGTACTCGAGCAGGTGGAGCGGGCCCTGGGCGGTCGGCCGGCCGATCTTGTGATCTGCGACATGGCCCCCAACATAAGTGGCATTGGGGTTACGGATCAGGCCCGCAGCATGCACTTGGCGGAACTGGCGCTGGAATTTTGCCGCACCCATCTGAAACCGGGCGGCGCGCTGCTAGTCAAAGCGTTCCAGGGCGCGGGATTCCGGGAGCTGGTCGCAACCCTGCGCTCGAGCTTTTCCCGGGTGGCGGTACGCAAGCCCAAGGCATCCCGGGACCGTTCCAGCGAGGTGTACCTGCTGGCCCAGGACAAGCGGTGAAACCCCGTGAAACCGGCGGGCCCGGCTAACATGGGGACCCCGATTGGGGTTAGAATGGGTCTCGAACTTCGCCTCTCTTTTACGTAACCGCAAGGCCTACATGAACAATCTGGTCAAGAATATCGCCATCTGGCTGGTCATAGCCCTGGTGCTGATGACCGTTTTCAACCAGTTCAGCACCCGCCAGGTGGCGCAGAGCCAGCTTGAGTACTCCCAGTTCATCGACGAGGTGAAGCAGGGCCGCATCGCCAAGGTCACCATCGAGGGCCGGGTGGTGAAGGGCGTGAGGACGGACGGCAAGCGCTTTACCACCTATACACCGTCCGATCCCTGGATGGTTTCCGACCTCCTGAAGAACGGGGTCATCATCGAGGCCAAACCCGAGGAGGAGCCTTCGCTCCTCATGAACATTTTCGTGTCCTGGTTCCCGATGCTGCTCCTGATTGGCGTGTGGATCTTTTTCATGCGCCAGATGCAGGGCGGCGGCCGCGGCGGTGCGTTCTCCTTCGGCAAGAGCAGGGCGCGCATGATGGACGAGAATTCCAACACCGTGACCTTCGCCGATGTTGCGGGCTGCGAGGAAGCCAAGGAAGAGGTGGCGGAACTGGTGGAGTTCCTGCGCGACCCGGGCAAGTTCCAGAAGCTGGGCGGGCGCATTCCGCGCGGCGTGCTGATGGTGGGCAACCCCGGCACCGGCAAGACCCTGCTGGCGCGGGCCATCGCAGGCGAGGCCAAGGTGCCCTTCTTCTCCATTTCCGGTTCCGACTTCGTGGAAATGTTCGTGGGCGTGGGCGCAGCCCGGGTGCGCGACATGTTCGAGCAGGCCAAGAAGCACGCGCCCTGCATCGTGTTCATCGATGAAATTGACGCGGTGGGCCGCCAGCGCGGCGCCGGTTTGGGCGGTGGCAACGACGAGCGCGAGCAGACCCTGAACCAGCTGCTGGTGGAAATGGACGGTTTCGAGGGCACCGCCGGGGTGATCGTGATCGCCGCCACCAACCGGCCGGACGTGCTGGACCCGGCGCTGCTCCGGCCCGGCCGCTTCGACCGCCAGGTGGTGGTGCCGCTGCCCGATATCCGCGGCCGCGAGCAGATCCTGAACGTCCACATGCGCAAGGTGCCGATCGCCCCCGACGTGCGGGCCGACATCCTGGCCCGGGGCACGCCGGGATTCTCCGGCGCGGACCTGGCCAACCTGGTGAACGAGGCGGCGCTGTTTGCCGCCCGCGCCAACAAGCGCCTGGTGGACATGGAGGATTTCGAGCGCGCCAAGGACAAGATCATCATGGGCGCCGAGCGCCGCTCCATCGTGATGCCCGAGCACGAGCGCCGCAACACCGCCTACCACGAATCGGGGCACGCGGTGGTGGCGAAGCTCCTGCCCAGGACCGATCCGGTGCACAAGGTGACCATTATCCCGCGCGGCCGGGCCTTGGGCGTGACCATGCAACTACCGACCGAAGACCGCTACAGCATGGACCGGGAGCAGATTCTGCAGAACATCGCGGTGCTGATGGGGGGGCGCATCGCGGAAGAGCTGTTCATGAGCCAGATGACCACCGGCGCCGGCAACGACATCCAGCGCGCCACCGACATGGCGCGGCGCATGGTCACCGAATGGGGCATGAGCGACCTCATGGGCCCCGTGGTCTACTCCGAGAACGAGGGCGAGGTGTTCCTCGGCCGCTCCATCACCACCCACAAGAACGTTTCCGAATCCACCATGCAGAAGGTGGACGCCGAGATCCGCCGCATCATCGACGAGCAATACCAGGTGGCGCGGCGCCTGATCGAGGAGAACCGGGATAAACTGGAAATGATGGCCCAGGCGCTGCTGGAGTGGGAAACCATCGATTCCGACCAGATCAACGACATCATGGAAGGCCGGGCGCCGCGGCCGCCCAAGCCGGCCCCGCCGCCCTCCTCGACGCCCCACGACCGATCCCCCGGCGCCACGGCGACCACCCAGCCGGCGCAGGAAACCTGAAATCAAGGATGAAGGATGAGGGATGAAGGATGAAGGCAGGGGCCCCTGCCAAGGATTCGTTCCTCATCCCTCGTCCCTCCGCCCTCATCCTCATGACCACGCTCCGCTGCGGCCACTTTAGTCTTTCCCTCGACCGTCCCCTCATCATGGGGATCGTCAATGTCACCCCCGACTCGTTTTCCGACGGCGGCCGCTATCTCGCCCCTGAAAGTGCGATTGCCCATTCCCGGCAACTGGTGGCCGAAGGGGCGGCGCTTCTGGATATCGGCGGCGAGTCCACCCGCCCCGGGGCGAGGCCGGTAGGGGACGACGAGGAATGGGCCCGCCTGGCGCCGGTGCTGGAGGGCATCGTCTCCCTCGGAGTTCCGGTTTCCGTGGACACCTGCAAGCCGGAGGTGATGAAGCGCGCCATCGCGGCCGGCGCCGCCATGATCAACGACGTGATGGCGCTGCGCACTCCGGGCACCTTGGAAGCGGTAGCCGATTCGGAGGCGGCAGTGTGCCTGATGCACATGCGGGGGGAGCCCAGGACCATGCAGCAGGACCCGCGGTACGACGACGTGGTCCGGGAAGTGGCGGATTTCCTGCGGGAGCGGGTCGATGCCTGCGAGAAGGCGGGCATCGGGCGCGAGCGGATCGTGGTGGATCCCGGCTTCGGCTTCGGTAAGACCGTCGAGCACAATCTGCAGTTGCTGCGCGCCCTCGACCGGATCGCCGCCCTGGGGCTCCCGGTGCTGGCAGGGCTTTCCCGCAAGTCCACCCTGGGCAAGATCACCGGCCGCGCCGAAGGCGAGCGCATATTCGCCAGCGTCGCGGCGGCAGTGCTGGCGGCACAGAAGGGCGCGAAGATCATCCGGGTCCACGACGTGGCGGCGACCAAGGATGCGCTGGCGGTGTGGAACGCCTACGCAAGCGCGGCATGAGCAGAAAATATTTCGGAACCGACGGGGTGCGGGGACGGGTGGGGGAACTCCCCATCACGCCGGAATTCGTGATGCATCTGGGCTACGCCGCGGGCAAGGTTCTGGCCGCGGCGGACTGGCATCTCGCCAAGGGCGAGCGGCCGGCGGTGCTGATCGGCAAGGATACGCGCGTCTCCGGCTACATGCTGGAATCGGCCCTGCAGGCGGGACTGGCGGCAGCCGGCGTGGATATCCTGCTTGCCGGCCCGATGCCGACTCCGGCGGTGGCCTATCTCACCCGGGCCCTGCGGCTGCAGGCCGGCATCGTGATCTCGGCCTCCCACAATCCCTTCGAGGACAACGGCATCAAGTTCTTCTCGGCCGACGGGATGAAGCTGCCCGACGAGACCGAGCGGGCGATCGAAGCGCTGCTCTCGGAGCCGATTCGCACCATGCCCTCCGAAGGGCTTGGCAAGGCGCGGCGGGTGAACGACGCGGCGGGCCGCTACATCGAGTTCTGCAAGGGCACCTTTCCCTACAGCCTCGACCTGCGGGGTCTGCGCATCGTGACCGATTCGGCCCACGGCGCCACTTACCACATCGCGCGTCACGTGTTCCACGAGCTGGGGGCGGACGTGGTGGCGACAGGCGTCGCCCCCGACGGCCTCAATATCAACGATCAATGCGGCGCCACCAAGCCGGCGGCGCTAAAGGCAGCCGTACTTGAGCACAAGGCCGACCTCGGCATCGCCTTCGACGGCGACGGCGACCGGGTGGTCATGGTGGATGGGGAGGGGACGCTCTACGACGGCGACATGCTGCTGTACGTCATTGCCGCGCACCGCAAGGCCGCCGGCACGCTCGGCGGCGGCATCGTCGGAACCCTCATGACCAATCTGGCGGTGGAACGGGCGCTGCAGGCGCTTGCGATTCCCTTTTCGCGGGCCAACGTGGGCGACCGCTACGTGCTGGAGCTGATGCAGGAGAAAGGCTGGCAGCTCGGAGGCGAGAACTCCGGCCACATCATCTGTCTCGACAAGCACACCACCGGAGACGGCATTGTCTCGGCGCTACAGGTGCTGCAGGCGCTGCGCGAATCCGGCATGACCCTGAAACAGGCGACCCGGAAGCTCACGCTGTTCCCCCAGATTCTGCTCAATGTCCGGGTGCCCAGGGGTTTTGACTTCCGCGCCAGCGCCCAGGTGGAATCCGCGGTGGCCGAGGCCGAGGGCGCCCTCGAGGCGAGCGGGCGCGTGCTGTTGCGGGCCTCGGGCACCGAGCCGGTGGTGCGGGTGATGGTGGAGGGAGAGTCGCGCCAGACGGTCAGGCAATGGGCGGAGCGCATCGCCGAGGTCGTCGAACGCGCCGCCGGCGCATCAAAGACCTGAGCCACGCGGGGACGGCGGCAACCGTGGTCCCGATGCCGGAGTGTCACAGAACTGTCATACTGCCGGCCGCTCTTTTCCGTAATAATTAGGCCCGCGCTTGGGCCAACGGCGCAGGCAGGGGAGAACACATGACGGTTCTGCTGATTACCATCGATCCGGATAAGAGCCCCGCCAAGGGCGGCAAGGATTTCGGCGAGTACCTGGAGCGGTTCAAGCATGTCAGACTGGCCGAAAACGCCTTCGCCGTGAGGACCAAGGAGCACCCGCGGGTGATCTCCTGGGAGCTTGGCAAGCTCCTCGGCAAGGACGCCACCTACTATGTCATCAGCCTCAACGCGCCCTATGACGGGTTCGGCCCGGCGGACGTGAACGACTGGCTGAAGAAGCACCTCAAGAAATGACGTTGCCGCGCCGGCCGCGTCGCGTCGCTGCGATTCATGGCCGCACCTGATCCCACGCTGGATTCCCGCTCCGGCACCGAGAGCCCCCACAAAGGCAAGACCGGCCTGGCGCGGATCTGGCGGGCGTTGCATTACTCGCTGGCGGGGCTGATAGCCGCGTTCCGGCATGAGGACGCGTTCCGGCAGGAAGTATTGCTGGCCCTGGTGCTGATTCCCGTGGCACTGGCCGTTCCGGCCACCGGGGTGGGCAAGGCGTTGATGGTGGGTAGCGTCATCCTCGTGCTCATCGTCGAGCTGCTGAATTCCGCGGTGGAAGCCGCGGTGGACCGGATATCGCTGGACAACCACCGTCTCGCCAAGCGCGCCAAGGATATCGGCAGCGCGGCGGTATTCCTGAGTCTGGTCAACGTCCCGATAGTCTGGCTGCTGGTCCTCGCATTCTGAGCGGCGTCCCGTGACGGTTCCGGCCGTCACGAAACCATCAACAATCCTTCATCAGATTTTCTCCGGCGTCGGTCACAGTGCGCGCCATGGACCGCGTACTGATCTGCAACGACCGCTTGCGGGCGGCCGTGGTGACCGAAACCTATCCACCGGAAGTGAACGGCGTCGCCATGACGGTGGGGCGCATGGTGGACGGGCTGCGGCGCCGGGGACAGCGGGTGCAACTGGTGCGGCTGCGGAAGGCGAACCCGCCGGACATCGTGCATATCGTCACCGAGGGGCCGCTCGGCTGGTCTGCGCTCAAAGCGGCCGAGACGCTGGGCCTTCCGGTGAGTACCGATTTCCACACCAATTTCCCTGCCTACAGCCGCCATTACGGGATCGGCTGGCTGCACAAGCCCATCATGGGATACCTCCGCAAGTTCCACAACCGGGCCTCCTGCACCCTGGTTCCCACCCGGGCCCTGAAGGAGCAGCTGGAGGGCCACGGCTACGCCAATCTCAGGGTGGTGGCCCGGGGCGTGGATACCACGCTGTTCAGTCCTTCGAAACGAAGCGCGGATCTGCGGGCATCATGGGGCGCGGACAGCGAAGACCTGTTCGTGTTTCTTCCGCTCGCCCGGCTCCACGTCCGCTACGCCAAGCACTTTTTCCGGGAATGAGGCCGAGGAACGGCCACCGCAGGCCTGTCGTGCTTCTGCCAAGGATCTGTCACGATACTGTAACAGCCTATCGCTACCATGCGACTGTCGCATAGAGCGGCTTTTGAAAATCACTTCGGAGAATCAACATGTTTGAATTCAAGAGCTTCAAGTTAAACGGCGTGGCGGCCCTGGTGGCCGGTGCGTTGGGGATTGCCGGGGGCATCGCCCATGCCGCCGATCCCATCGTCAAGATCGATGGCTCCAGCACCGTCTATCCGATAACCGAGGCGGTGGCGGAGGAATTCCAGAAGGCCAAGAAGGGGGCCATCAAGGTGACCGTCGGCATTTCCGGCACCGGCGGCGGCTTCAAGAAGTTCTGCCGCGGGGAGACCGACATTTCCGATGCCTCGCGCCCGATTCTCGAGAAGGAGATGAAGGTCTGCGCCGAGGCCGGCATCAAGTACATCGAGCTGCCGGTGGCGTTCGACGCGCTGACCGTGGTGATCAACCCGAGGAACACCTGGATCAAGGAGTTCAAGGTCGAAGAGCTGAAGAAGATGTGGGAGCCCGGCGCCCAGGCCAAGATCACCACGTGGAACCAGGTGAACCCGGCCTGGCCCAATGCGCCACTGAAGCTGTTCGGGCCGGGCGCGGATTCGGGCACGTTTGACTACTTCACCGACGCGATCAACGGCAAGGAAAAGGCGAGCCGCGGCGACTTTACCGCGTCGGAGGACGACAACGTGCTGGTGCAGGGCGTGTCGCGCGACATCAACGCGATCGGCTACTTCGGCATGGCTTATTACGTGGAGAACAAGGATAAGCTGAAGGCGGTGCCGATCGTGAACAAGGGTTCGGCCAAGGCAGTCCTGCCCTCGCTGCAGACCGTCATGGACGGGACCTACCAGCCGCTGGCGCGCCCGATTTTCATCTACGTGAGCGAAAAGGGCATGCAGCGCGCCGAGGTCAGGGAGTTCGTCGAGTACTATCTCAAGAACGCGCCGACGCTCGTCAAGGAGGTCGGCTACGTGCCCCTTTCCCAGAAGCACTACAGCATGGGGCTGAAGAACTTCGCGTCGAAGAAACTCGGCACCGGTTTCGGGGGCAAGCCCGAAGTCGGCGTCAAGGTCGAGGAGTTGCTGGCCCGCGAAGCCAAGCTTTGAGAATCAGCCTGGAACAGCAGGGGGCTTAGCCCCCTGTTTTTTTGGGGTTTTGCAGTCTGTCACATAATTGTAACAATTCTTTCATAAAATGCCGGACTCCGGAATTACCTTGGCGACACCGGCACCCGTGTCCGTTCCCTCCGACCGCCTGGCCCACAGCTTTACCCGGCATTTCCGCGAGCGCGTGATCGAGGGAATCCTGTTCTTGGCGGCCTTTGTCTCTGTGGCCACTACCGTCGCTATCGTGGTCATCCTGGTCACGGAATCCGTGGTCTTTTTCCGGCACGTGTCGCTCTGGGATTTTCCCACCGACACCCAGTGGACTCCGCTGTTCGACGATGCCCATTACGGCATCCTGCCCCTGGTATCCGGAACCCTGGTGAGCTCGGCGGTGGCGCTGGCAGTCGCAATTCCGCTGGGGACCATCATCGCCATCTACCTTTCCGAATTTGCGCCGTTTGCCGTGCGGGAGGCAGCAAAGCCCTTCCTTGAGCTGTTGGGCAGCGTCCCGACCGTGGTTTACGGGTATTTCGCGCTGCTGTTCGTAACGCCCCTGCTCCAGAAAATCTTTCCCGACCTGGCCGGCTTCAACCTGCTGTCGGCGGGACTGGTGATGGGCGTCATGATCATTCCGTACGTGAGCTCGGTGTCCGAGGACGCGATGCGCGCGGTCCCCATGAGCCTGCGCGAGGGCTCCTACGCCATGGGAGCGACCCGCTACCAGACCGCGACGAGGGTGGTGACGCCGGCGGCGTTCTCCGGCATCGCCGCCGCCTACATCCTGGGAATCTCCCGGGCGGTAGGCGAAACCATGGTGGTTGCCGTCGCGGCCGGACTGCAGCCCAACCTCACCTGGAATCCCATGGAGTCGGCGGCCACCATCACCGCCTACATCGTCCAGGTGAGCCTTGGGGACCTGCCACACGGGAGCGTCGGCTATCAGACCATATTCGCCGCCGGCCTCACCTTGTTTCTGATCACATTGGCATTCAACATCCTTGGCCATATCTTGCGGCGCCGGTTTCGGGAGGCCTATTGAAGGGCAAAAACCTGCAGGAAATCCGGGCTCTCATCGCCCGCCACAAGCGCTGGGACGTGGTTTTCGCGGTGGTTGGGATGCTTTCGCTGATGGTGGGGGTGCTAACGTTTGCCGCCCTGTTCCTCGACATGGCGATCGGCGGCCTGCCCCACCTGTCCTGGGACTTCTTCACTTCATTTCCGTCGCGCCGCCCCGGGTCTGCGGGGATCCTTTCCGCGTGGGTGGGAACCACTCTCGTGATGCTGGTGACGGCGGCGGCCGCAGTCCCGCTCGGCATCGGTGCCGCCGTGTACCTCGAGGAGTATGCTCCCAAGAACTGGATGACTGACATCATTGAAATCAATGTCACCAACCTGGCCGGCGTGCCCTCCATTGTGTATGGCCTATTGGCCCTGGGATTGTTCGTGTACCAGTTCGGCCTCGGGCAGAGCATCCTGGCGGCGGGTCTCACGCTCGCCCTGCTCATACTGCCAGTGGTGATCGTCGCCACGCGGGAGTCCATTCGCTCCATCCCGGTAGGAATCCGGGAGGGCGCTTACGCGCTCGGCGCCACCAAGTGGCAGACGGTTTCGGATCATCTGCTGCCTTATTCACTTCCCGGAATTCTCACCGGGGTCATCATCGGACTCGCGCGCGCGATCGGCGAAACCGCACCCATCATCACCATCGGGGCGCTCACCTTCATCGCGTTCCTGCCGCCGGCGCCGTTCCATGACACCGTGCCGTACGTGAATTTCGACTGGCTGATGGCGCCGTTCACGGTAATGCCGATCCAGATGTTCAACTGGGTGTCCCGTCCCGAGCAGGCGTTTCAAGCCAACGCGGCGGCGGCCGGCCTCGTGCTGGTCGTAATGACCCTCACCATGAACGCACTCGCCATCTATTTGCGCTACCGCCTGCGCAAGAACATCAAATGGTAGAAATTTCCATGAGCGAAATATCCGCGGCCAGCGGCCTGCACAAGGCTACCGTCAGTGACCTGAGCTTTCATTACGGAGCCTTCCGGGCACTGAAGGGCATCAGCATGGTTCTGCACGAGAAGATGGTGACGGCGCTGATCGGTCCTTCCGGCTGCGGGAAGTCCACCTTTCTGCGCTGCTTCAACCGCATGCACGACCTCTACCCGGGCAACCGCTACGAGGGTGACATCACCATGTATCCCGACAACGTGAATATCCTGGCGCCGAGCGTGGACCCGATCGAGGTGCGGATGCGCATCTCCATGGTGTTCCAGAAACCGAACCCCTTTCCCAAATCCATCTACGAGAATGTGGCCTACGGTCTGCGGGTGCGCGGAGAGAAGCGCCGCGCGGTGCTCGACGAGAAGGTGGAGGACGCGCTGCGGGGTGCAGCCCTGTGGGAGGAAGTAAAGGACCGCCTCAACGACCTGGCGTTCAATCTTTCCGGTGGCCAGCAACAGCGGATGTGCATCGCGCGGGCGCTGGCCACCGACCCGGAGATACTGCTGTTCGACGAGCCCACCTCCGCGCTTGACCCGATCGCCACGGCAAGCATCGAGGAATTGATAACGGACCTCAAGAAAAAAGTCACGATCCTGATCGTGACCCACAACATGCAGCAGGCGGCGCGGGTGTCGGACTACACCGCCTACATGTATCTCGGCGAGCTCATCGAGTTCGACGTTACAGACACCATTTTCATCAAGCCCAAGAACAAGCAGACGGAAGATTACATCACGGGGCGTTTCGGCTGAAATCGGGCGCCGGTTACCGCTCCGTCCGCATTTTCCACTGATTTTTCTCTGAGGTTCGTCCCGTTCGACCGGTTTTCCGCAGGCAGTCAGGATTGACCATAAACGCCTTAGCCGGTAACATTCACAGGTTTTATACGCTAGGGTAGAGATGCGCCGCAAACTGGTTGCTGGCAACTGGAAAATGCACGGCGGCTTAGCGCAAAACCAGGCTTTGCTGGAGGGCATTCTTCCGGGAGTCAAGGGCTTGCGCACGGCCGACTGTGTCGTTTGCGCCCCGTTTCCCTATCTGGCCCAGGTCCAGGCCCTGCTGAAGGGCACAACGGTTGCCTGGGGCGCCCAGAACCTGAGCCAGCACCCGAGTGGCGCGTTTACCGGCGAGGTGTCGGCCTCGATGCTGCGGGACTTCGGCTGTCGTTACGTAATCGTCGGGCACTCGGAGCGCCGGCAGCTCTACGGCGAGGACAGCGCCACGGTGGCGCGGAAATTCAATGCCGCCCTCGATGCCGGCCTCACTCCCATCTTTTGCGTCGGCGAGACGCTGGAGCAGCGGGAGGCGGGTGCTACCGAAAAGGTGGTGGCGGAGCAGCTCGATGCAGTGACGGGGCTGGTCGGGGCAGCGGGTCTCGGCCGGGCGGTGGTGGCCTACGAGCCGGTTTGGGCGATCGGCACCGGCAAGACCGCGACACCGGACCAGGCCCAGGAAGTGCATGCGTTCATCCGCAAGCGGATTGCCGAGTCCAGCGCGGACGTGGCGGCGGGCCAGCAGATTCTCTACGGTGGCAGCGTGAAGGGCAGCAACGCGAAAGAGCTTTTCGCCATGGCGGACATCGATGGCGGCCTGATCGGGGGCGCGTCCCTCAAGGCAGATGAGTTTGTGACCATTTGCCAGGCGGCAGCGCAATAGCGTTTGAGGAGCATGGGTTTGGAAACGGTAATCTGGATCATCCACGTGCTGGCGGCCGGCGGCGTCATCGGCCTGGTACTGCTTCAGCATGGGAAGGGTGCCGACATGGGCGCGGCCTTCGGCAGCGGCTCGTCCGGCAGCCTGTTCGGCGCCACCGGCTCGGCCAACTTCCTGAGCCGGACCACCGCCGTTCTTGCCGTGGTGTTTTTCGTGACCAGTCTGGGTCTCACCTATATCTCCAGCCACAAGACGGAGAACAAGGGGGTGATGGAACGGCAGGTGCCCGCCGCGGCAAAGCCGGCGGCCCCGGCCGAGGTGGCGCCCCTAGTGCCGGCGCCGGTGCCGGCGGGGGACACCGGGTCCAAGGCGAAGGACATACCGAAATAGCTTGGATCGCAGGACCTGAAGCGTGAGGTGGGTTCCATTTCACCTTTTACCCTTAGCGATTCATGGGTTTTACGCCGACGTGGTGAAATTGGTAGACACGCCGTCTTGAGGGGGCGGTGGCGAAAGCTGTGCGAGTTCGAGTCTCGCCGTCGGCACCAGCAATAATGGGGGGTTCAGGTGTCCCCGAGGCGAAAACGCCCCGCGCCTGAACGACGCACTGCGGTGCAAGGTCAAATTTGCAGCGGGAGCAGGACATGGTGGTTTTGCCTAAACTGGCGAACATCCTCGTAAGGCCCTGAGCGCGAGATGCTGGAGAATTATTTTCCCATTCTGCTGTTCATCATCGTCGGCCTCGCCGTGGGTGTCGGACCCATGGTGATCGGCTGGCTGCTGGCCGAGAGCCACCCCGATTCCGAGAAGCTTTCCCCTTACGAGTGTGGTTTCGAGGCATTCGAGGACGCGCGCATGAAGTTCGACGTGCGCTACTACCTCATCGCCATCCTTTTCATCCTGTTCGATCTGGAAATCGCCTTTCTATTCCCCTGGGCCATCGTGCTGGAGGAAATCGGCATGTTTGGCTTCGTGGCCATGCTGGTGTTCCTGGGGGTCCTGACGATCGGCTTCGTCTATGAATGGATGAAGGGAGCGCTGGAATGGGAGTAGCGGCATGAGCAGGAAGCAGGGGCCCCGGGCCGCAGGCCTGGGGATGCGACCGGCCGCTCATGCCGCTGGCCGCCGACACCCAGCAGGATTACATGGGTACCACGGATCGGAGGTGGCGGTCATGAGCAGGAAGCAGGAGCCCCGGGCCGCAGGCCTGGGGATGCGACCGGCCGCTCTTGGCGCTGGCCGCCGACACCCAGCAGCGTGGTGCCGCGAACAACGGTTCGGAGGGGGCCGCGGGAAGGAGGTCTGCCATGGGCATTGAGGGCGTACTGGAAAAGGGCTTCGTCACCACCACGGCGGACAAGCTCATTAACTGGACCCGCACGGGGTCGCTCTGGCCCATGACCTTTGGGCTCGCCTGCTGCGCAGTGGAAATGATGCAGGCCGGCGCCTCGCGCTACGACCTGGACCGCTTCGGAATCGTGTTCCGCCCCAGCCCGCGCCAGTCCGACGTGATGATCGTCGCGGGGACCCTGTGCAACAAGATGGCGCCGGCGCTGCGCAAGGTCTACGACCAGATGGCCGAGCCGCGCTGGGTCATTTCCATGGGCTCCTGCGCCAACGGCGGGGGCTATTACCACTATTCCTACTCGGTGGTGCGGGGCTGTGACCGCATCGTACCGGTGGACGTTTATGTGCCGGGCTGTCCGCCGACCGCGGAAGCCCTGCTTTACGGGATCATCCAGCTGCAGAACAAGATCAAGCGCACCTACACCATCGCCCGCTAGCAGGCTATCGCCGGGGGGCGCCGGGGCGGGAGCCCCGGCGCCACGCTGAAAACGCGAGTTTTCAACCCCCGGCTTTGATGTGACCGAATATGACCGCCAAGCTCGAAAAACTGTCCGCCGCCCTGCGCCAGGTCCTGGGAGACCGGGCCAGGAGCGTGACCGAGGCCCTCGGAGAGATCACCCTCGTGGTCGAATCCACGGGTCATGACCAGACCATGGAGGTTCTGCGGGACCACCCGGACCTGCGCTTCGAGCAGCTGACGGACCTTTGCGGCGTCGACTATTCCACCTACCAGAACGGGGCCTGGGGCGGCAATCGTTTCGCCGCGGTATACCAGCTGCTCTCGATCACCCACAACTGGCGGCTGCGGGTGCGCGCCTTTGCCGCGAACGATGAGCTGCCGGTGCTGCCGTCGGTGGTGGGGGTATGGCCCTCAGCCAACTGGTACGAGCGCGAGGCGTTCGACCTCTACGGCATCGTGTTTACCGGGCACCCGGACCTGCGGCGCATCCTGACGGATTACGGTTTCGTGGGCCATCCCTTCCGCAAGGACTTCCCGCTCTCGGGCTATGTGGAAATGCGCTACGACCCGGACCAGCAGCGCGTGGTGTACCAGCCGGTGACCATCGAGCCGCGGGAGAACACGCCGCGCATCATCCGCGAGGAGCACTACGGGGACGTGCAGTAAATGGCTGAAATCCGCAACTACACCCTCAACTTCGGTCCCCAGCACCCGGCAGCCCACGGGGTGCTGCGGCTGGTGCTCGAGCTGGACGGGGAAGTGGTGCAGCGCGCCGACCCCCACATCGGACTCCTGCATCGGGCGACCGAGAAACTCGCCGAACACAAGACCTTCCTCCAGTCGGTGCCCTACATGTACCGGCTGGACTACGTGTCCATGATGTGCAACGAGCACGCTTACGTCATGGCGATCGAGAAGCTGCTCGGGGTCGAGGTGCCAGTCCGGGCCCAGTACATCCGGGTCATGTTCGACGAAATTACCCGCATCCTGAACCATCTGCTGTGGCTGGGGGCCCACGGCCTCGACATCGGCGCCATGACGGTGTTTCTGTACGCGTTTCGGGAGCGGGAGGACCTGATGGACTGCTACGAGGCGGTGTCCGGCGCGCGGTTGCACGCGGCCTATTACCGCCCAGGGGGCGTGTACCGGGACCTTCCCGAGACCATGCCCCAGTACCAGGCTTCCAAGATCCACGACGCCGAGGCGGTCGCGCGGCTCAACGCCAACCGCCAGGGCTCGCTGCTGGATTTCATCGAGGACTTCGCCAACCGCTTCCCCGGGTGCGTGGATGAATACGAGACTTTGCTCACCGATAACCGCATCTGGAAGCAGCGCACCGTCGGCATCGGCGTGGTCTCCGCCGAGCGCGCAATGGCGCTCGGCTTCACCGGCCCCATGATCCGGGGCTCCGGCGTCGCGTGGGACTTGAGGAAGAAGCAGCCCTACGAGGTGTACGACAGAATGCAGTTCGACATCCCGGTGGGGGTGAACGGGGACTGCTATGACCGGTACCTGGTGCGGGTGGAGGAGATGCGCCAGTCGAACCGCATCATCAAGCAGTGCGTGGACTGGCTGCGCAGGAATCCCGGGCCGGTCATGACCGACAACCACAAGGTGGCGCCGCCCTCGCGGCTGGAAATGAAGACCAGCATGGAGGAACTGATCCACCACTTCAAGCTCTTCACCGAGGGGTTCCATGTCCCCGAGGGGGAGGCCTATTGCGCGGTCGAGCACCCCAAGGGCGAGTTCGGCATCTACCTGATTTCGGACGGCGCCAACAAGCCCTACCGCATGAAGATCCGGGCGCCCGGGTTTGCACACCTGGAGGCTCTCGACGAAATGACCCGCGGTCACATGATTGCCGACGTGGTGGCGATGATCGGGACCCAGGACATCGTGTTCGGGGAGATTGACCGGTGAACGCGCCGCTCATCCTGTCGCCGGCAGCGCTGGCGAAAATCGACAAGGAAATCCTCAAGTACCCACCGCAGCAGAAGCAGTCGGCGGTGATGTCGGCCCTGCGCATTGCCCAGGAGGAAAAGGGCTGGCTGTCCGCCGAGACCCTGGACTTCGTGGCCGGGTACCTGGAAATGGCACCGGTGGCGGTGTACGAAGTAGCCACCTTCTACAACATGTACGACCTGAAGCCGGTTGGGAAGTACAAGATCACGGTGTGCACCAACCTGCCTTGCGCCCTTTCCGGCGCCAACAACATTGCCGAATACCTGCAGCAGAAGCTGGGCATCGGCTTCAACGAGACGACGCCCGACGGCATGTTCACGCTGAAGGAGGGGGAGTGCATGGGTTCCTGCGGAGATGCGCCGCTTGCGCTTATCAACAACAAGCGCATGTGCGGCTCCCTCACGCCCGAGCAGGTGGACAAGATTCTCGCCGAGCTGAACTGAATGGCGACCGAGATCATCCTGGCCGGCCTGGACGGCGAAAAGACCTGGCGCCTCGGGGATTACGAGACGCGCGGTGGCTATTCCGCCCTGAAGAAGGTTCTCGGCGAGAAGATTCCGCCGGAGACGGTGATCGCCGAGGTGAAGAAATCGGCGCTCCGGGGGCGCGGCGGCGCGGGCTTCCCCACCGGCCTCAAGTGGAGCTTCATGCCGCGCCATTACACCGGGGAAAAGTACCTGGTGTGCAATTCGGACGAGGGCGAGCCCGGCACCTTCAAGGACCGGGACATCCTGCGCTGGAATCCCCACATGGTGATCGAGGGCATGGCGATCGCCGCCTATGCCATGGGCTGCAAGGTGGGCTACAACTACATCCACGGCGAGGTCTGGGACGTCTACCAGCAGGCGCGTGCCGCGGGTTACCTCGGCACGAACATCCTCGCGAGCGGCATCGACTTCCAGCTCTTCGCCCACCACGGCTTCGGCGCGTACATCTGCGGCGAGGAGACGGCGCTGCTCGAGTCGCTCGAGGGCAAGAAGGGCCAGCCCCGGTTCAAGCCCCCGTTCCCGGCGAGCTTCGGCCTGTACGGCAAGCCCACCACCATCAACAACACCGAGACCTTCGCATCGGTCCCCTACATCGTCACCCACGGTGGCGAGAAGTTCCTGGAACTCGGCAAGCCCAACAACGGCGGCACCAAAATCTTCTCGGTGTCGGGCCACGTGAACAAGCCGGGCAATTATGAAGTTCCGCTCGGCACGCCATTCAGGAAGCTGCTGGAGATGGCGGGCGGCATGCGCGGCGGGCGCAGGCTCAAGGCCTGCATCCCCGGCGGTTCCTCCATGCCGGTGTTGCCGGGCGAGATCATGATGGAGTGCGACATGGACTACGACTCCATCGCCAAGGCCGGCTCGATGCTGGGCTCGGGCGCCGTCATCGTCATGGATGAAACCACCTGCATGGTGCGCGCCCTGGAACGCCTTGCCTATTTCTATTTCGAAGAGTCCTGCGGCCAGTGCACCCCGTGCCGCGAGGGCACCGGCTGGCTCTACCGCATGATCCACCGCATCGAGACCGGCGGGGGCCGGCCGGAGGATCTTCAGGTATTGGACAACGTGGCCGACAACATCATGGGCCGCACCATCTGCGCTCTGGGCGACGCCGCGGCCATGCCGGTGAAGAGCTTCATCAAGCATTTCCGGTCCGAGTTCCAGCACCACATCGAGCACAAGAAGTGCCTGGCGGACGGTGGCATGGGACCCCGGCTCTGAGCATCGCGGACTGACGAATCATGGTTGAACTCGAGATCGACGGCAGGAAAGTTTCAGTGCCCGACGGCAGCACCGTGATGGATGCGGCGAACCGCCTGGGCATCCACATACCCCATTTCTGCTACCACAAGAAGCTCTCCATCGCGGCCAACTGCCGCATGTGCCTGGTGCAGGTGGAGAAGGCCCCCAAGCCGCTGCCCGCCTGCGCGACCCCCGTAACCGGCGGCATGAAGGTATCCACCCATTCCCCGGCGGCCGTTTCCGCACAGAAGGGGGTGATGGAGTTCCTGCTCATCAATCACCCCCTCGATTGCCCGATCTGCGACCAGGGCGGGGAGTGTCAGCTCCAGGATCTGGCGGTGGGCTACGGCGGGAGCGCTTCCCGCTTCCAGGAGGAGAAGCGGGTCGTCGTCAACAAGAACCTGGGGCCGCTCATTTCCACCGACATGACCCGCTGCATCCACTGCACCCGGTGCGTGCGTTTCGGGCAGGAGATTGCCGGGATCATGGAACTCGGCATGGCGAACCGGGGCGAGCACTCGGAAATCCTGACCTTCGTGGGGCGCAGCGTGGATTCCGAGCTCTCCGGCAATGCCATCGACCTGTGCCCGGTGGGAGCCCTCACCAGCAAGCCGTTCCGCTATACCGCGCGCACCTGGGAGCTCTCCCGCCGCAAATCGGTGAGTCCCCACTGCGGCCTGGGCTCGAACCTGATCGTGCAGATGAAGCAGAACCGGGTGATGCGAGTGCTGCCGCGGGAGAACGAGGACATCAACGAGTGCTGGCTTTCGGACAAGGACCGTTTCTCCTACGAGGGACTGAATTCGGAGGAGCGGCTCACCCGTCCGATGGTGAAGCGCGACGGCCAGTGGCAGGAATGCGACTGGCCCGAGGCGCTGGAGTTCGTGGCCAACGAGCTGAAGCGCGTGAAGGACACGAGCGGCCCCGACCAGATCGGGGCGCTGGCCGCGCCCCACCAGACTCTGGAAGAGCTTTATCTCCTGCAGAAGCTCGTGCGCGGGCTGGGCACGGGCAACGTGGACCATCGCCTGCGCCAGTCCGATTTTTCGCCTGACCGGGAGCTGCAGGGGGCGCCCTGGCTGGGAACCCGTGTCGCCGCCATTCCGGATCTGAAGTCGGTGCTGGTCGTGGGAAGCACGCTGCGCAAGGACCACCCCCTGCTCGCGCTGCGGCTGCGCCAGGCGGTGTCGAAGGGCTGCCAGCTCAGTCTGGTGAACCCGGTGGACGATGACCTGCTGACGCGGATTGCCAACAGGGCGATCGTCGCTCCATCGGCGATGGCGTCCATCCTGGCCCAGATCCTAAAGGCGCTGGCCGAAATCAAGGGTGTTCAGGTGTCTGCCGTGCTCCAGCAGCAGATCGCTTCGGTCCCGGCCGACGATGCCGCGCGCAATATCGCCAAGAGCCTTGCCGAGGCGCAGCCGGCGGCGGTTTTTCTCGGCAACCTGGCCCAGCATCATCCGCAATACGGAACGCTGCACGCCCTGGGCCAGGAAATCGCGCGGCTGGCCGAAGCTTCCTTCGGCTTCCTGGGCGAGGCGGCGAACAGCGTCGGCGGTTATTTGGCCGGTGCGGTGCCGGTCCCGGTCAACGCCTCGGCGAAGGCGGGCATGAGCGCCCGCCAGATGATCGAAAGCCCGCGCAAGGCCTACATCCTGCTGGGGGTCGAGCCGGAGCTTGACTGCTACGACGGGGCCCAGGCGCTCAACGCCATGTACCAGGCCGATTTCGTGGTCGCGCTTTCTTCCTATCGGCACCGGGCGGCGGATTACGCCGATGTGCTGCTGCCGATCGCACCCTTTACCGAGACCTCCGGGACCTTCGTCAGCACCGAGGGCCGGGTGCAGTCCTTCAACGGCGTGGTGAAGCCCCTCGGCGACGCGCGTCCCGGCTGGAAGGTGCTGCGGGTGCTCGGCAACCTGCTGGGCGTTCCGGGATTCGATTACGAAAGCAGCGAGGGAGTGCGCGCCCAAATGGTTTCAGGCGAAGGCGCTGATACCTCGTCGTGGCTCAACAACCGGCTCAGGACTTTCGTCGTGAGCCTGTCACCCGCTGGCTCGGGTATCGAGCGCATCGGGGAAGTGCCCATCTACCAGGCGGACGCCATCGCGCGCCGGTCGCCCTCGCTCCAGAAGACGCGGGACGGTCAGCCGCCGGTCGCGTGGATGCGCGGGGCACTGATCGAGCGCCTGGGCCTCAAGGATGGAGACAGGGTCAGGCTCGCCCAGAACGGCGGCGAAACGACGCTCCACGCCGGGTGCGACGACCGGCTGCCCGACAACTGCATCCGGGTGGCTGCGGCTCACCCGCTGACTGCGGCCCTGGGGGCGCTGTTCGGGACGGTGTCCGCGGAGCGGGCGATGAGCCAGCAGAGGATGGCAGGGTAACCCATGGAAATCTTCCAGACCGTTTTCGGGCCGGACTGGGGTCCCATGATCTTCACTTTAGTGAAGACCCTGGTGCTCATCGTCGTCATCGTCGCGCCCCTGATGGTCGGCGTGGCCTATCTGACCCTGGCCGAGCGCAAGATCATTGGCTACATGCAGGTTCGAATCGGACCGAACCGGGTGACCTTCTTCGGCATCCCCTGGCTCGGCGGCTGGGCCCAGCCCATTGCCGACGGCCTGAAGCTGATGATGAAGGAAATCGTCATTCCCTCGGGCGCCAACAAGTTCCTGTTCGTGCTGGCGCCGGTGCTCACCATCATGCCGGCGATGGCAGCGTGGGCGGTGGTGCCGTTCCAGCCGGAGATGGTGCTGGCCAACGTGGATGCCGGGCTGCTCTACATCATGGCCATCACATCCATGGGGGTGTACGGGGTAGTGGTCGCCGGCTGGGCATCCAACTCCAAGTACGCCTTTATCGGCAGCCTGCGCTCGGCGGCCCAGATCGTCTCCTACGAAATCGCCATGGGCTTTGCGCTGGTGGGCGTGCTGATGGCCTCCCAGACCCTGAATCTCTCCGGCATCGTCAAGGCCCAGATCGGGGCCGGGTTCCTGTCCTGGTTCTTCATCCCGCTGTTCCCGCTGTTCCTGGTGTATCTGATTTCGGGGGTGGCGGAAACCAACCGCGCGCCCTTCGATGTGGCGGAAGGGGAATCCGAGATCGTGGCGGGCTTCCACGTGGAGTATTCGGGGATGGCGTTCGCGGTGTTCTTCCTCGCGGAATACGCCAACATGATCCTGATCGCCACCATGACCTCCATCATGTTCCTGGGAGGCTGGCTGCCGCCGTTCAATTTCGCGCCGTTTACCCTGATCCCGGGGATTTTCTGGCTGCTGGGCAAGGTGGCCTTCGTGCTGTTCCTGTTCCTGTGGTTCCGCGCCACCTTCCCGCGCTACCGCTACGACCAGATCATGCGCCTCGGCTGGAAGGTGTTCATTCCCGTTACCCTGATTTGGATCGTGGTGGTGGGAGGCTGGATGCAGACCCGGCTGTGGGTGTGGTGAGGGGAGAGGAGACGACCCCATGAACCGCATCGCCGATTTCTTCAGGACCTTCCTGCTGTTCGAGCTGGTGAAGGGCATGGCGCTCACCGGGAAGCACCTGTTCTCGCGCAAGATCACGGTCCAGTTTCCCGAGGAGAAGACGCCCCAGTCGCCGCGCTTCCGGGGGCTGCACGCGCTGCGCCGCTACCCCAACGGGGAGGAGCGCTGCATCGCCTGCAAGCTGTGCGAGGCGGTGTGCCCCGCGCTCGCCATCACCATCGAGTCCGAGCAGCGGGCCGACGGCACCCGGCGCACCACCCGCTACGACATCGACCTCACCAAGTGCATCTTCTGCGGCTTCTGCGAGGAATCCTGCCCGGTGGATTCCATCGTCGAAACCCGCATCCTGGAGTACCACGGCGAGAAGCGCGGCGACCTGCTCTACACCAAGGAGATGCTGCTGGCGGTGGGCGACCGCTACGAGGCCCAGATCGCCAAGGACCGGGCGGACGACGCGAAATTCAGATAAATCGTGAGGCGCGGGACGTGATGTTTCAGACCTTTCTGTTCTATTTCTTCTCGGCGATCCTGCTGTTCGCGGCGCTGCGGGTGATCACCGCCCGCAACCCGGTGCATTCGGCCCTGTTCCTGGTGCTGGCCTTCTTCACTTCCGCCGGCATCTGGCTGCTGCTGGAGGCGGAGTTCCTGGCGATTACCCTGGTGCTGGTGTACGTGGGCGCGGTGATGGTGCTGTTCCTGTTCGTGGTGATGATGCTGGACATCAACCTGGACCGCTTGCGGGAAGGCTTCTGGAACTGGTTTCCGCTGGGGGCGGCCATCGCCATCGTGATGGTGATCGAGATGGCGCTGGTGCTGGGCGGCAGGTACTTCGGGCTCGCCGACATGCCGGTGCCCGAGGCGCGCCCCGCCGGCTACAGCAACACCAAGGAGCTGGGGCGGCTGGTCTACACCGAGTATGTCTACCCGTTCGAGATCGCGGCGGTGATCCTGCTGGTGGCCATCGTCGCCGCCATCGCGCTGACGCTGCGCCGGCGCAGGGACACCCGCCATCAGGATCCGGCCAAGCAGGTGCTGGTGCGGGCCCGGGACCGGGTGCGCCTGATCCCGATGCCGCCGGAGCCCAAGGAGTAGGGGCGGGATCGCCCTCTCGGGTCAAAAGGGGAGAATCACTGTGCTTTCGCTATCGCATTACCTGGTGCTCGGCGCGATCCTGTTCGCGATTGCCGTGGTGGGGATTTTCCTCAACCGCAAGAACGTGATCATCCTGCTGATGGCCATCGAGCTGATGCTGCTCGCGGTAAACATGAACTTCGTCGCGTTCTCCCATTTTCTCCATGACATCGCGGGCCAGATTTTCGTGTTCTTCATCCTGACGGTCGCGGCCGCCGAATCCGCCATCGGGCTCGCCATCCTGATCGTGCTGTTCCGCAACCTGAAGAGCATCAACGTGGATGACCTGGACAGCCTGAAGGGCTGACCGCTGAAAGCTGACTGCTGATCGCCTAATCATGACCGAAATGCAAACGATCTATCTGCTGATACCGCTGGCGCCGCTACTCGGGGCCGTCATCGCCGGCCTGCTCGGCTGGAAGATCGGCCGCGAGTGGTCCCACCGCGTGACCATCGGCCTGATGTGGGTGTCCTTCGGCCTCGCCGTGGCCGTGTTTTTCGACGTGCTGAAGGGCAATATCCACAACGGCTCGGTCTACACCTGGATCACCTCCGGCGACACCCGCTTTGAGATCGGCTTCCTGATCGACCGCCTGTCGGCGCTGATGATGGTGGTGGTGACCTTCGTATCGCTCATGGTGCACATCTACACCATCGGCTACATGCACGACGACCCGGGCTACCAGCGCTTCTTCAGCTACATCTCGCTGTTCACGTTTTCCATGCTGATGCTGGTGATGTCCAACAATTTCCTCCAGCTGTTCTTCGGCTGGGAGGCGGTGGGCCTGGTGTCCTATCTCCTCATCGGCTTCTGGTACACGCGGCCCACGGCCATTTACGCCAATCTCAAGGCGTTCCTGGTGAACCGGGTGGGGGACTTCGGCTTTCTGCTGGGCATTGCCCTGGTGCTCATGTATTTCGGCACCCTCGACTACGCCGCGGTGTTCGCCCAGGGTCCGGAAATGGCGAAGAAGACCATTGAAATCCTCCCCGGCAAACCCTGGATGCTGATGAGCGCCATCTGCATCCTGCTGTTCGTGGGCGCCATGGGGAAATCGGCCCAGTTTCCGCTTCACGTGTGGCTGCCGGACTCGATGGAAGGCCCGACGCCGATCTCCGCCCTGATCCACGCCGCTACCATGGTGACCGCGGGCATCTTCATGGTGGCGCGCATGTCGCCGCTCTACGAGCTTTCCGACACGGCGCTCTCGGTGGTAATGGTGATCGGCGCAATCACCGCGCTGTTCATGGCGCTCATCGCCATCGTGCAGAACGACATCAAGCGGGTGGTGGCCTATTCCACGCTGTCCCAGCTTGGCTACATGACCGTCGCCCTGGGGGCCTCGGCCTACGCCGCCGGAATTTTCCACCTCATGACCCACGCCTTCTTCAAGGCGGTGCTGTTCCTGGGGGCGGGGTCGGTGATCATCGCCATGCACCACGAGCAGGACATGCGCAGGATGGGAGGCTTGAGGAAGTACATGCCCATCACCTACGCCACGGTGCTGGTCGGCGCGCTGGCCTCCGCGGGCGTGCCCGGGTTCTCGGGCTTCTTCTCCAAGGACGCCATCATCGAGGCGGTTCATTTCTCCCGGCTCCCGGGCTCCGGCTTCGCCTACTTCGCGGTGCTCGGCACCGTGTTCGTGACAGCCCTCTACACCTTCCGCCTGCTGTTCATGGCATTCCACGGCAAGCCGCGCATGGATCACCATACGGAGGAGCACCTGCACGAGTCACCCTGGGTGGTGACGGTGCCCCTGGTGCTGCTGGCGATTCCCTCGGTAGCCGCGGGCTGGGTGATCGGGCCGGTGCTGTTCGGGGATTACTTCGGAAGCGCCATCGCCGTTTCCGCCCAGCATAACGGCATGGCCCTGATGGCGGAGGAGTTTCACGGAATAGTGGCCATGATGCTGCACGCCCTTCAGACCCTGCCTTTCTGGTTCGCCATGGCCGGAATCGCCGCAGCGTGGTACCTGTACATCAAGCGGCCGGACCTGCCCGCGGTCATCAAGAACAGGGCCGGGATCCTGTACACCATCCTCGATCGCAAGTACGGGTTCGACGATTTCAACGACTGGTTCTTCGCCGGCGGCACGCGCCGCATCGGCACCGGGCTGTGGAAGATCGGCGACGTGGGCGTGATCGACGGCCTGATGGTCAACGGCTCGGCGCGGATGGTCGGCTGGTTTTCGCTGGTCATGCGCCACCTGCAGACCGGGCGCATCTATCACTATGCCTTTTCCATGATTATCGGGGTCTTTGTGCTGCTCACGGTCTGGTTCAACCGGGGCTGAGCGGCGCGCATCGCCCCCATTGAGAGAATATACGGATAGCCCATGCTGGTCGGTTTCCCCCTGTTAAGCCTGGTCACCTGGCTGCCCATCGCCTTCGGGGTGGCGGTGCTCGCCACCGGCGGCGACGAAAATGCCCCCAATGCCCGCAAGCTCGCCCTCATCGGCTCGGTCCTCGGCTTCGTGGTGGCGCTTCCCCTCTACGCGGGGTTCGACCTCCTGGCCTCCGGAATGCAGTTCATCGAGAAAGCCCCCTGGATCGAGCGCTTCAACGTCAACTACCACTTGGGGATCGACGGCATCTCCCTGCTGCTGATCCTCCTCAACTCATTCACCACGCCGCTGGTGGTGATCGCCGGCTGGAAGGTGATCCAGGAGCGGGTGGCCCAGTACATGGGGGCCTTCCTCATCATGTCGGGGGTCATCAACGGGGTATTCGCCGCGCTGGATGCCATCCTGTTCTACGTGTTCTGGGAAGCGACACTGATCCCCATGTTCCTGATCATCGGGGTGTGGGGCGGCCCGAACCGGGTTTACGCGGCGGTCAAGTTCTTCCTTTACACGCTTCTGGGCTCGCTGCTGATGCTGGTGGCCTTCATCTATCTGTTCCACCAGTCGGGCGGCAGCTTTTCCATCCTCGACTACCACAAGCTGCCGATTCCGCTGCCGGCCCAGATCCTGATCTTCCTGGCGTTCCTGGCCGCCTTCGCGGTCAAGGTGCCGATGTGGCCGGTGCATACCTGGCTGCCGGATGCACACGTGGAGGCGCCCACCGGCGGCTCCGTGGTCCTTGCGGCGATCCTGCTGAAGCTGGGGGGCTACGGCTTCCTGCGCTTCTCGCTTCCCATCACCCCGGATGCAAGCCATGCGCTGTCGGGCTTCATGATTGCCCTGTCCCTGATCGCCATCGTGTACATCGGCCTGGTGGCGCTGGTGCAGGCGGACATGAAGAAGCTGATCGCCTACTCTTCGGTGTCCCACATGGGCTTCGTCACCCTGGGCTTCTTCATCTTCAACGCCTACGGAGTGGAAGGGGCGATGATCCAGATGATCTCCCACGGTTTCATTTCCGGGGCGCTGTTCCTTTGCGTGGGCGTGATGTACGACCGGTTGCACTCGCGGCTGATCGCCGACTACGGCGGGGTGGTGAACAAGATGCCCATGTTCGCCACCTTCTTCATGCTGTTCGCCATGGCCAACTCGGGACTCCCGGGCACCAGCGGGTTCGTGGGCGAGTTCATGGTCATCATGGGCGCGGTGAAGGCCAATTTCTGGTACGCCTTCGCGGCGGCCCTGACCCTGATCTTCGGCGCCGCCTACACCCTGTGGATGTACAAGCGCGTCGTGTTCGGCGCGGTGGCCAACGCCCACGTGGAGGAGCTCGACGACATCGGCGTCCGGGAATTCCTGGTGCTGGCGCTGCTTGCCCTCGCGGTGCTGGCCATGGGTGTTTATCCGCTCCCCTTCACCGAGGCCCTGCACACCTCGGTGAACGAGCTTCTGGCCCACGTGGCCCAGAGCAAGCTGTAGAGGCCTCGCCATGACCTTCGCCATGCCCAACCTGCAGCCCGCGGCGCCCGAGATTTTCCTGTTGGGGGCGGTGTCGGTGCTGCTCATCGTCGACCTGTTTGCCCGGCGCGGCAGCCGCTTCCTGACTTATGTGCTGGCCCAGCTGACGTTGCTGGTGTGCGCCGGAATCACCATCGCCACCGGTACCCCCGAGACGGTCCACACCTTCAGCGGCATGTTCGTGGACGATCCCATGGCGGACGCGCTCAAGCTCATGGTGTACGCGGCGGTGTCGCTGCTGCTGGTGTATTCCCGGGAGTACATCACGGTGCGGGGCATGTACGGCGGCGAATTCTATTCGCTCGCCCTGTTCGCCATGATGGGCATGATGGTGATGATCTCGGCGAGCCACTTTCTCACCCTTTATCTGGGCCTGGAGCTGCTGTCCCTGAGCCTGTACTCGCTGGTGGCGCTGCAGCGGGATTCCAAGGTGGCGGTGGAAGCCGCCATGAAATATTTCGTGCTGGGGGCGCTGGCCTCTGGCCTGCTGCTCTACGGCATGTCCATGATCTACGGCGCCACCGGATCCCTGGAGATCGCCAAGATGGCGGAAGTGATCAAGAGCGGCCACGCCAACCAGACCGTGCTGGTGTTCGGGCTGGTGTTCATCGTGGCCGGCCTGGGATTCAAGCTGGGCGCGGTGCCGTTCCACATGTGGGTGCCCGACGTGTACCACGGTGCGCCCACCGCCATGACGCTGTTCATCGGCTCTGCCCCCAAGCTCGCTGCCTTCGCCTTCATCATGCGGATCCTGGTGGAAGGGCTGGAGGGGCTGGTCAAGGACTGGCAGGGCATGCTGGTGATCCTGTCGGTGCTGTCCATGGCCATCGGCAACATCACGGCCATCGCCCAGACCAACATCAAGCGCATGCTCGCCTACTCCACGATTTCCCACATGGGCTTCGTGCTGCTGGGCATCCTCTCGGGCGGCGGGAACGGCTACAGCTCCGCCATGTTCTACATCGTCACCTACGTGATGATGACGCTCGGCAGCTTCGGCATGGTGATGCTGCTCTCGCGTGAGGGCTTCGAGGCCGAGAACATCGAGGACTTCAAGGGGCTCAACCAGCGCAGCCCCTGGTATGCGTTCATGATGCTGCTCATCATGTTCTCGCTCGCGGGCGTGCCGCCGATGGTGGGCTTCTATGCCAAGCTCTCGGTGCTGCAGGCGGCGCTCCACGCCGGATTCCTGTGGCTGGTCGTGGTGGCGGTGATCCTGTCGCTGATCGGCGCCTTCTATTACCTGCGGGTCGTGAAGCTCATGTATTTCGACGAGCCGACCTCGCGGGAGCCGATCGCGCCCCAGTACGACGTGGGCTTCTTCATGAGTATGAACGGGCTGGCGATGCTGGTGTTCGGCATCGTTCCCCAGCCGCTCATGGGGCTTTGCGCCTGGGCCATCCAGAAGTCCATCTAGATACCCGGGGCGGCCCGGCGCGCCACCCCATCTCTTCCATGGTCAAACCCGGCCAGGACCTGACCGAAAAGGAGCTGGAGACCCGCACCGTCTACCGGGGCCGGCTGCTGACCGTCAAGGAAGACAAGGTGCAGCTGCCCGATGGCAGCATTGCACCCCGGGAGTACATTGTGCACCCCGGAGCCGTGGTGATGATTGCGGTGCTCAACGACGGGGAGCTTCTGTTCGAGCGCCAGCACCGCTATCCGCTGCGGCGGGACTTCATCGAGCTGCCCGCGGGGAAAATTCATCCCGGCGAGGATCCGCTGATCACGGCCCAACGCGAGCTGCTGGAAGAAACCGGCTATACGGCGAAGCGCTGGAAGGAAATTGCCGTCGCCCATCCCTGCATCGGCTACTCCGACGAGCGGCTGGTGTATTACCTGGCCCGGGAGCTCGCCCACGAAGGCAGCAGCCTGGACGATGGGGAGTTTCTGGAAGTGATCAAGCTGTCCCTGGAAACCGCCGTGGAATGGGTGAGGCAGGGCAGGATCACCGACGCCAAAACCATCGCCGGCCTGTTCTGGGCCGAGAAGATCCTGCGGGAAGGTTGGTAGCTGGTAGGTTGGGCTTGGGCCGATGCCCAAGCCCAACGGTGGTTGCGGCATTTGTTGGGCTTCGCAAGCGAAGCCCAACCTACGCGCCTGCCCCTTCGTAGGGTGCAACCGCGAAGCGGGTTGCACCAGGAAAACCCAACCGGCGGAACCCCGCCGTTCCGCCCTACCGGGCTGCAATCAGCGTGCGCCAGCGCGCGCAGAGCGCTCCGGCGGCAGCAGCAGATGCTCCTCCAGGGGCGCGGGTTTCCTGAACAGGAAGCCCTGCCCGTATTGCACCCCCATCTCCAGCAGGGCCTGGCGGACCTCCGGCACTTCCACCCCTTCCGCCACCACCTGCTTGCTGAGTCCACGTGCCACCTCGCACAGGGCCTTGATGAATATGCGGTTTCCTTCATCGGTGGTGAGGCCCTTCACGAAGCCCATGTCGATTTTCAGGTAATCCACGTCGAAGCGCTTCAGGTAATAGAAGGAACTGAAACCGGCCCCGAAATCGTCCAGCGCCAGCCGGCAGCCCATGTCCTTGAGGCTGCGGATGAAGGCGAGCGTTACGTCCACTTCCGACATGGCGGCGGTCTCGGTGATCTCGAACACCAGCTGATTCGGATTCACGCCGCTGTCGGCGAGCATGCGGTGAAAACGCCGCACCCAGTGCTGGTCCGAAATGCTTACCCGGGACAGGTTGATCGAGTAACGGACCTTGCGCCCCTTCTCCCCGCGCTCCTTGACGTGGTTTAGCAGCTTCCAGGTCACGGCCAGGTCGATGTCGCGGATGATGCCCAGCGATTCCGCGATCTCGATGAACTGGCCGGGCGGTATGATCTTTCCGTCCTCCTCCCGGATGCGCACCAGGATTTCGTGATGCACCGGCTCGGCGTCGGTGAGGCGCACCACTGGCTGGGAATAGAGGACGAGGCGGTCCTCGTCCAGCACCTCCCGCAGCTTTTTCGCCCAGTGCACGCGGCGGTGGGTGCTGCGGATGCTGCTGGAATCCTGGTCGTAGAGCACGTAGCGGTTGCGCCCATGGTCCTTGGCCTGGTACATGGCGATGTCCACGTTGGCGAGCAGCCCGGCGATGTCACCCCCATGGAACGGATAGAGCGCGATTCCCGCGGAGGCGGTCAGATTGGAAATCCCCCGGTGCCCGTTGGGGTGGAAGCGGTACTGGCGCAGCGCATCGAGCACCGTTTCCGCCACCTCGACCGCTTGCGCCCTCAGGCATTCGGGCAGATGCACCGCGAACTCGTCCCCGCCCAGACGGTAGACCTGGGCCGGAACCTCCCGCAGGGTTTCCCGCAGCACGCCCGCCACCCCGGTGATCAGCTGGTCCCCCGCCCGATGGCCGAAGTTATCGTTGACGTACTTGAAGTGGTCCACGTCGAGCAGCAGGAGTGCGCCGTAGTGCCCCGACTCGATGGCGGTCTCGATCTCCTGCTGCAGGCTCACGCGGTTGGGGAGATCGGTGAGCTGGTCGTACTTGGCCAGGTGCTCGATCTGCTCGGCGGCCAGGTGCTGGTCGGTGATGTCGCGGGCGGTGCCGCGGATGCCCACGACACGGTGGCTGTCGTCCAGGGACACCCGCGCATTGATCCCGACCCAGCGGTCCTGGCCGTTCACGTTGACGAGATGGGAGAGGTAATTCTTGACCTCGCCGTGCTTTCTCAGGGTGGAGAGGAAGCGGCGGTTGGAGATGTGGGACGGACGGGCCTCGTAATCGAAGAAGCAGCGCCCGATCAGCTCCTTCGGCGCAATGCCGAAAATCTCCACCGACGCGCTGTTGAGATAGGTGAAGCGCCCCTGGGCGTCGGTGGCCCAGATCAGGTCGTGGGAGGTCTCTACCAGGTCCCGGTAGCGGGACTCGCTCTCTGCAAGCAGCTGGATGATGCGGCGCTTTTCCTTCAGCTCGCGCTTGATGGCGGCCAGCTCGTCCGAGTGCCGGTCGGTGACCGGAGAGGGCAGGGATTCGACCAGATTGTCGATCAGCTCCCGGGCATAGCGCCGGTGGCCGCCGCGGGTGCGGCGCGCCACCAGAATGCCCTGCTTCTCCCAGCGCCGAAGCTTCTGGATCGGAATCCCCAGCCGCACCGACGCCTCCTGGATACTGTACTCGTCCCTCTCCATGCCTCCTCCCTGTCGCGCCGATCAGTGGACCTGGGCCCCGGTGCCCACGCCGTTCTGGCGGGACACCAGCCGCTGCATCAGCTTGAGATCCCGGATTGTGAGCCGGAGCGCGCTGTCCACCCAGATTTCCACGACGTCCAGCAACTCGCCGAAATCCAGTGTGCGGTGGATGCGGCGGCGCACCGCGGACAGCGCTGCCAGGCCGCTGCGGGCCCGGCTGCGGCGCCGGATGAGAGCGGCCACTTCTTCCTCGCCGCGGCCGTCCTCCGCCACCACGTCCACGATGCCCATGGCAAGCATATCATCGGCGCTGTAGACCTTGCCACCCGAGAGCAGCTCGTCGGTCACCTTCTGGCCCACCTTGCGGGACAGGAACGAGTAGGCCCCCATGCCGGGGAACAGGTTGAACAGGATTTCCGGAAAACCGAAGCGGGCGCTTTTCTCGGCCACGATCAAGTCGCTGGAGAGGGCGGCCTCGAAGCCCCCGCCCAGGCACTCGCCCTGGACCAGGGAAATGGTGCTGATGGGATGCCCGTAGGCCACGTAGTTGCGGTAGAGCACGTCAACGCAGGCGCGCCCGTAGAGCAGCAGGCCTTCCCGGTTCCGGGACTCGATGAGTCGGCTGAACAGGTCCAGGTCGCCGCCCAGGTTGAACACGCCCGGGGCGCCGGAGCCGATCACCGCGTACTCGATGGGGGAGTCGCCCTCGCCCCCCGCGATCACGCCATCGCTGTTGGTGACGAAATCGCAGTACGCCCGCAGGTCCTTGAGCAGCGCCGGATTGAAGCAGGGGCGCGGCTTCGGGTCCCAGCGCAGCCACAGGGCATTCAACTCGCGATCGAAGCGCGCGGCGAGCTGGGAGGAAAATGCATAATCGACGCCCGAGGCCATCTGGCTGGCTATGAGTTTCTCGGGCGCTTCCAACAGGGCATGCGGAACATACATGTTCATGGCGGCGGCTCCTCTTTCACGGATTGATCGGGATGATATTTATAATTTTCGGCACAAGGCCTTGGCCCCATTTAAGAAGAGGTTCGTGAAAATTGCAAATCTAACAGATTGATAGATTTTGATTTTTAGCTTTTGGGACAATGCCTTGGAGAGATGCCCCGGCGAAAGCGCAGGAAAAAATCTCCCGCGCCCCGGCTGGCGGGGGTCAGGCGGGGCGAGAATTTCGGGGGAATTTACCCGCGGCGCAAGGGCGCCGCGGGCAGGGCCTCACTACCCCTTGAGGAACTTCAGGATCTCGTGGAAGAACTCGAAGCACCTCTTCTCGAACGGCACGAAATGGGTGGCTTCCTTGACGAGCACGTGTTTCTTGACCGATGCGGTGGCTGGGTTCCCTGTCACCCTGTTAGGGGTTCAGCGAGATAGTCGGCTAGCAGGACATCGGCGTAAAGGGGAGACTTTGCTGGAAGGCGAGAAACGGGATCGGGGCTACGGCTTACGGTAGGCGATGCGGTAAATGACGCCGGCGAAATCGTCCGAAACCAGCAGCGCACCGTCGGGCATCACCAGCACGTCCGCCGGCCGGCCCCACGCCGATTCTCCCTGGAGCCAGCCCTCGGCGAAGGGCTCGTACTTGACCACGCGATTGCCGGCGAGGCGGGCGATGGACACCCGGTATCCGATTTTCTCGCTCCGGTTCCAGGAGCCGTGCTCGGCGATAAAGATCTGGTTGCGATACTCGGGCGGGAACATCGTGCCGGAGTAGAAGCGCATGCCCAGCGCGGCCACGTGGGGAGCCAGGTTCCGGGCCGGCGGCGAGAATTCTGCGCACCGGCGCTTCGAACCGTACTCCGGGTCGGCAATGGCGCCGCCATGGCAGTAGGGATAGCCGAAGTGCAGGTCCTTTTTCGGCGCGTGGTTGAGCTCGTCGGGGGGGGCGTCGTCCCCCAGCCAGTCGCGACCGTTGTCGGTGAACCACAGCTCCTTCGTCACCGGGTGCCAGTCGAAGCCCACCGAGTTGCGCACGCCCCGCGCAATGACTTCCACGCCGCTGCCGTCGGGTTTCATCCGCGCGATCAGCGCGTAGCGGTCGGGATCGGGCTCGCAGATGTTGCAGGGGGCGCCCACCGGCACATACAGCATGCTGTCGGGGCCGAAGGCGATGAATTTCCAGCCATGGTGCCGGTCCTTGGGAAAGCCGTCGTTCACGATCACTGGCTTTGGCGGATTCGCGAGTGATTCGTCGACGCGGTCGAAGCGCAGGATGCGGCTTACCTCGGAGACATACAGCGAGCCGTTCCGGTAGGCGACGCCCACCGGCAGCAGGAGTCCGCTGGCCAGAGTGATGACCGACTCAGCCCGGGGCCCGCCGCTGCGGTTGAGCACCGCGTACACCTTGCCCGCGGACATGGAGCCCACGTACACGGTGCCGTCCCGGCCCAGCGTCATGGCGCGGGCGTTGGGCACCTCGGCGTAAACCGAGATATCAAAACCGGGCGGCAGCCTGATCTTTTCGAGGGGGAGCGCCCGGGCCGGTGCCACGCCAGCGAACAGGGCGCAGCAGACGACGAAGCCACGAGGGATGGAAAACGCGGCCATCGCGATTCCTTGTTTCGACGGAATGCCTCCGATTCTACGCCGGCTGGGCCGCGGCGCGGCGCCTCAGGATCAGCCACACGGTGGCTGCGGCAGTCAGCGCGAGGAACGGCAGCGCCCAGAAATTCATGGCCCGCCAGCCTTCGCTGGTGACCAGCACGCCGGAGCTCAGCGAAGAGGTGGCCATGGTGAGGAAGATCAGGAAGTCGTTCACGCCCTGGGTCTTGGCTTTTTCGGCGGGCGTGTAGCACTCGGTGAGCAGCGTCGTGCCGCCCACGTAGAGGAAGTTCCAGCCCACGCCCAGCAGCACCAGCGCGCTCCAGAAGTTGTAGAGCGCGGTCCCCGAGACGGCGATGGCGACACATGCTGCCATGAGGCCCGTTCCGGCGAGCATCACCGGAAGCACCCCGAAACGCCTGACCAGGGCGCCCGTGAAAAAGGCGGGTGCGAACATGCCGATCACGTGCCATTCGATGACGAAGGCCGCGTCGGAATAAGGGTGGTGATGATGGTTCATCGCGATGGGCGTGGCGGTCATCAGCAGGTTCATGACGCCATAGCCCGCCATGGCGCCCAGCGCCGCCACGACGAACACCGGCTGCGCCATGATGCTTTGCACCGCCCGGCCGCCCGGTTTGCGCTCGTCGTCCGAGAGCCGCGGGAAGTGCACGAGCTGCACCAGTCCCAGGGAAAGGGCTCCGAACGCCATGAGCGAGGCATAGGAAGCCATGAACGGCACCGCCAGCAGGTCCTTGGTGAGCTTGCTCGCCTCGGGCCCCAGGATGCCGCCCACGATGCCGCCCGCCAGCACCAGCGAAATGGCCTTGCTCTTGAAATCCTCGGCGGCCACGTCGGCGGCGGCAAAGCGGTAGTACTGGCCGAAGGCGTTATAGATGCCCGACACCAGGGTCCCGGCGCAAAGCAGCCAGAAGCTGCCGTAATAGACCGCGACCGTGCAAAGCAGCGCGCCAACCATACCGAGCAGCGCGCCGGCGGAAAACCCCGCCCGGCGGCCCACCCGCTTCATCCACAGCGAGGCGGGGAGCGTGGTGAGCGCACTGCCCAACACGTAGGTCGTGACCGGAAGCGTGGCGAGGGCCTTGTCCTCGGCCAGCGCGAACCCCACCAGCCCGTTGAGGGCAATGAGGGTCACGCCGTTGGTGAGCAGCAGTGCCTGGCAGGCGGCCAGCACGCCGACGTTGCGTTTGGTCTTCTGCATCGGATCGGGGCCGGCGTGCCCGCGGTCAAGGCGCCCCGGCTGGCGCCCCGGTATCATAGCGCCTTTCCTCCATGCCATGACCATGATCGTCCCGGCTTCCGCCGACACGCCGGCGCGCCCGCTTGCCCGGGTGTTGCTGCCGTTCGCCTGGCTCCTCATGGACCGGGCCAGCAAGAGGCGGGCTGCTATTGCGGCAGGGTCCTGACGCCCCGTCCCCCTTGAAACCGGAGGCCCAGACCCTATCTAATCCTGGGTCCAGATCAAGGGAGAACACCATGGAAGCCACCCCCACCAAGGAAACCCTGGGATTCCAGGCCGAAGTCCGCCAGCTCCTGAACCTGATGATCCACTCCTTGTACAGCAACAAGGAGATATTCCTGAGAGAGCTCATTTCCAATGCCTCGGACGCCTGCGACAAGCTGCGCTTCGAGGCGCTCACCGATCCCGCCCTGTTCGAGAGCCGGCCTGACCTCGAGATCCGCGTGAGCTTCGACAAGGATGCCCGCACCCTCACCGTGTCCGACAACGGCATCGGCATGTCGCGCCAGGAGGTGATCGAGCACATCGGCACCATCGCCAAATCCGGGACCCGGGAGTTCTTCGAGAAATTGACCGGCGACCAGTCGAAGGACGCCCACCTCATCGGCCAGTTCGGCGTCGGCTTCTACTCGTCCTTCATCGTCGCCGACAGGGTGACGCTGGTGACGCGCCGCGCGGGCCTCACGCCGGAGCACGGGGTGCGCTGGGAATCCTCGGGGGAGGGCAGCTACACCCTGGAGACGGTGGAGAAGAGCGACCGGGGGACCGAGGTGACCCTGCACTTGCGGGAAGACGAAGAGGAACTGCTCGGCGGTTTCCGGCTGCGCGCCATCCTGCGCAAGTACTCGGACCATATCCAGATGCCCATCCTCATGAAAAAGGAGGAGTGGGACAAGGACAAGGGGGGAAACCGGGTTACCGACGAGGACGAGACCGTCAACCAGGCCTCGGCTCTGTGGGCGCGCCCGAAGAACGAGATCGGGAAGGAGCAGTACGAGGAGTTCTACAGGCACGTGGCTCACGATTTCGAACCGCCGCTGGGCTACGTGCACGCGAAAGTCGAGGGCAAGCAGGAATACACCCAGCTCCTCTACCTCCCGTCGCGGGCGCCGTTCGACCTGTGGGACCGGGAACACCGCAAAGGCATCAAGCTCTACGTCAGGCGCGTCTTTATCATGGACGACGCGGAGCAGCTGATGCCCTACTACCTGCGCTTCGTGCGCGGGGTGATCGACTCCAACGACCTGCCCCTCAACGTCTCGCGGGAGATCCTGCAGCAGTCCAAGGACATCGAGGCCATCCGCGCCGGCTCGGTGAAGAAGGTGCTGGGCCTGATCGAGGACCTGGCAGCCAATGACAAGGAAAAATTCGCCTCCTTCTGGCGCGAGTTCGGGCGGGTGCTGAAGGAGGGGGTGGGCGAGGACGTCGCCAACCGGGAGAAGATCGCGAAGCTCCTGCGCTTCGCTTCCACCGCCAAGGATAGCGCGGAAGAGGATGTCTCCCTCGCGGACTACGTGGCGCGCATGAAGGAGGGGCAGGAGAAAATCTACTTCGTCACCGCCGACAGCTTTGCCGCGGCCAAGTCGAGCCCGCACCTGGAAATCTTCAGGAAGAAGGGCATCGAGGTGCTGCTGCTCTCCGACCGGGTGGACGAGTGGCTGGTTTCGAACCTCACCGAGTTCGAGGGCAAGCCCCTTCAATCCGTGGCCAAGGGGGCGCTCGACCTCGGCAAGCTCGAAGACCAGGCCGAAAAGAAAGCCCAGGAAACGGCCGAAGGCGAGCACAAGGAATTTGTTGAGCGCATCAAGGCGGCCCTGGGCGACAAGGTGAAGGACGTGCGGGTCACCCTGCGCCTCACCGAATCGCCCGCCTGCCTGGTCGCCGATTCCCACGACATGGGCATGCACCTGGAGCGGCTCCTGAAGGCTGCCGGGCAGAAGGTCGCCGACACCAAGCCCGTCCTGGAAATCAACCCGAAGCATCCGCTGGTGGAACGCCTCAAATCCGAGACGGAAAGCGAACGTTTCGCCGACTGGAGCCAGGTGCTCCTCGACCAGGCGCTGCTTTCCGAGGGGGGGCAGCTGGAGGATCCGGCGGGCTTCGTCAAGCGCCTCAACCGGCTGATGCTGGCGATGGGGCGGAACTAGCCCGGCTCATCCTTTTGTGGGGAGGGCAAAGGGCGCCGAGGGCGTCCTTTTTGTTTGACGTGACCTGGCGGGAACAGGTGCTGCAACGCAGCGATCATGGCTTGCCCGGGGGCCGTCGAAAGTTGATGACCGAGGTTTGGCGCCCACGCTTATCGGGACCTGCAGGGGGTGGTCTATGATTATCGTAGGGCGGCTGATGCCTTCCTATCACGAATTTCCGCCGGAAAGGAGAACACCGTGAAAACTTGCATAGTTGGTGCAGGGGCCATCGGAGGATTCCTTGCCGCGAAGCTGGCCCAGGCCGGCGAGGAGGTTACGGTCATTGCCCGGGGCGCCCACCTGGAAGCGATGCAGAAAAACGGGTTGAAGTTTCTTGGCGCCGAAGGCGAGGAAAGCGTCATCCGCAATCTGAGGGCAGCGGGCACGGCGTCCGAAGCGGGGACCCAGGATGCGGTGTTCCTGGCGTTAAAGGCACACCAGATCGAGTCGGTCGCGCCGGGTCTGCGGGCGATGTTTACTCCCGACACCGTTGTGGTGACGCTGCAGAACGGACTGCCCTGGTGGTATTTCAGAAGGCATGGCGGAGAGCACGAGGGCAGGCGGCTGGCGTCGATTGACCCGAATGGAGTGATTGAGGCAAGCATCGAACCCGATCGCATTATCGGCTGCGTGGCGTACCCCGCGGCGGAGGTGGTGGCGCCGGGGGTGGTGCGCCACGTGGAGGGGAATCGCTTTCCCCTCGGCGAGCTCGACGGCAGCGAAACGGAACGTGCAAAACGCCTGTCGGAGGCGCTTACCCGCGCGGGATTCAAGGCGCCGGTGATTCCCGACATCCGCGCCGAGCTGTGGCTGAAGGCCTGGGGCAACCTGAGCTTCAATCCCATCAGTGCGCTCACCCACGCCACGCTGGTGGACATCTGCCAGAACCCCCATACGCGGGATCTTGCCGCCAGCATGATGCGGGAGGCCCAGGAGATTGCCGGGAAGCTGGGCATTACCTTCCGCGTTTCGCTGGAAAAGCGCATTTCCGGGGCGGAAAAGGTGGGGCGGCACAAGACCTCCATGCTGCAGGACGTGGAAGCGGGAAAGCCCCTGGAAGTGGAAGCGCTGGTGGGGGTGTTCCTCGAGCTGGCCCGGCTCACCGGGACGCCGGCGCCTCATATCGAATCGGTGTACGCCTGCGCCAGACTTCTCACGGCCACCATGGAAGCCGAGGGAGTTTGCTTCCCGCCGGTGGGTGGTCCAAAACCTTCAGGTTCGCCCCGGAAAGAGGCCGGTCCCGGCGCCGGGGCGCTGCGGCAGGCGAGTTAGCGAATCCCGGAGGACCGTCCGGAGCCGGCGCGGGCAGGGAGGTGGCCGCCATGTTCGATTCACCCTTCGAACGCTGCCCGGTGTGCGGGCAGTTCGTCATGCTCGACCAGACCCAGGCCCAGTGCGCCCGGGAGCACCATTGCCATCCGTCAGTGGATTGTCCCCTCAGGAAGTATTTCACCGGCCACGATTTCGGCGAGAAAAAGAAACACCCGGCGAAAGCATTGCGCAGGAAGCCGTAGGAACGGATTCATTCGCGAATCAATGGCCCGGGGTTAGTCGTCGGAGCGGATTCATTCCCGACCTTGATCGGTGTAAATCCCCTCCCACGACCCCGTAGGAGCGAATTCATTCGCGACCCCGGTCGGGAATAAATTCCCTCCTACAGGGCGATCAGCGCCACCCCGGCCACCATCAACGCGCCCGCCGCCAGGTGCATGCCCAGGCCCTTCTCCCGGAACAGCCACGCGCCGTAGAGAATCCCGAACAGCAGGCTGGTACGCTTCACCGAGATCATGTAGGCCGCCTCGATGCGCTCGATCGCCATGAAGTGGGTCATCACCATGGCCATGAACAGGGCCGACACCAGGAGATGGGCGCCGGGGCGCCGCCACATCACGCGCCCGATGCCGGGTTGCCGCAGGGAGAAGACGATAAGCGCCAAGGCGCCCAGCAGCACGAAGTAGAAGGGGCCGAAGACCCGGCCCGGTACGTACTGCAGCGCGGCCTTGCCCATGACTGAGGTGATGCCGTAGATGATGGCCACCGCGAGCGTGAGTTGCGAGCCGCGTTCGCGCGCAAAGGCCTTGAGCGGCGCCATCATGCGTCCGGCGCGCGCGCCGCTCCTGATTCCCTCGACGTTGAGCAGGTAGGCGCCTGCCACGACCAGCAGCACGCCCGCCCACCCCTTGGCGGAGATGGATTCCCCGAGCAGCGCCAGTCCTACCAGTGCGGTAAATACCGGCGTGAAGGCCAGGTAGGGCACGGTGAGAGCGAGCGGCGAGCTGCGGATGGCCTCCATGTACAGCAGCATGGCAATGAACTCGAGGGGAACCGCCGCCGCTACCCAGCCCCAGAATTGCCACGGCACAGGCGGTAGGGGGTTGGCGACCAGGATGGGAAGAAACAGGAGACCGGTGAAGCCGAAGCGGATGACGACCAGCTCGCGGGCCGTGTAGTCGCCCAGCCACTTCTTGGTGAAGGCGTCGGCGGAGGCGAGGCTGAAGGCGCTGACGAGGGAGAGCGTTAGCCAGTCCACTGCGGCATGCTAGCACGGCGGGAACGGTTGCGGCTCCATCATCCCTGATCCAGAATGAGCACGACCAAGAACAGGGAATGCACATGTTTGCGAGAGCGATTGCGGCGGCTTGGCTTTGGTTTTTTCCAGTGGCCCTTCAGGCCGCGTGTCCACCGGCCGAGCGCGTTGCCGCGCTCGCCAGTGATTTTCTCGAGGCCCGGCCCGCAAAAAGCCTGGGCGCTGATCTGTCGATGGACGATGCCCGGTGCGCCCAGGCGCTGCTGGTGAAGGAGCTGCAGAAGACCCACGGGCGGATCGTCGGCTACAAGGCGGGGCTCACCAGTAAGGCAGTGCAGCAGCGCTTCAACCATTCGGCGCCAGTGCGGGGCGTGCTGCTGGAGGAAATGCTGCTCTACGACGGGGCCGAGGTGCCGGCGAATTTCGGAGCCCGTCCGGTCTACGAGGCGGACCTGGTGGTGGAAGTGAAGGACGAGGGCATTCACGATGCCACGACACCCGGAGAGGTGGTGCGCCACCTTTCCCGCATTTTTCCGTTCATCGAGCTGCCGGATCTGGTGCTGGCGCCCGGCGAGACCCTGAACGGCCCCGTGATCACCTCCATCAACGTGGGCGCGCGCCTGGGGGTGCTGGGCAAGCCCATTTCGGTGGAGCCCACGCCGGCGTTTGCCGACGCCCTCGCCAAGTTGAGTGTCGTGGCGACGGACGGCGAAGGGAAGGAACTCGCGCGGGCGCCGGGCTCGGCGATCCTAGATCACCCGCTGAACGCGGTCATCTGGCTGGCAGCAGATCTGAAAAAGGCGGGAACGAAGCTGAAAGCGGGAGACCTGCTCAGCCTGGGATCCTTCTCCCCGCCCCAGCCTCCGAAGGCGGGAATGGCATTGCGCGTGAAGTACGAAGGCCTGCCGGGAAATCCGGAAGTTTCGGTACGCTTCAGATGACTGCGCTCTTACGCCGGAACAAAAATCCGCGTGTATCCGCTCTAATCTGCCGCGGAAACGCAGATTCCAGGTTCATTCAACGACCCCGAGACGTCCGTTGTGGCTGCCCATGTACCAGAGCCGCCCCTCCGCATCCACGATCATCTTGCGGATGCCCACGTTCTTCGACGGCAGGGTCACCACTTTCATGTCGCCGCTCGCCGGGTTGAACCGGACCACGGTGTCGGTGTGGATCTCATTGACCCATACCACGCCCGCGCCATCTACGGTCACCGCGTAGGGCCCGCCGCCCACGCCGGCGGGAAGGGAATACTCCTTCACCACCTTGTTGCTCGCCGGGTCCACCTTCGCCAGCTTTCCGGCGCCGTAGAGGGTGACCCAGATGGAGCCGTCGGGCGCGGTCGCCATGCGACGGGGCAGCGAGCCCGGGGGGAAGGGAATGTCGGCGATCTTCCCGGTCTTCGGATCCAGCTTGCCCAGCATGTTGTCCCCCATGCGGCAGAACCAGACGTTGCCTGCCTTGTCCAGCGCGATGCCGTAGGGACCGCCGGAGGTTTTGTACTCTGCGATCCTGCCGCTGGCGAGGTCGAGCTTCCCCACCTTGTCGCCGCCCTGGAGGGTGAACCAGATGGCGGAGCCGTCGTCGCTGATGACCAGGGTATGGGGCCCGCCGCCGCCCGAGGGCGTCCTGAATTCGGTGATTCTCCCCGTTGCGGGATCGAGGCGGCCGATGCTGCCGTTGCCGTTTCCGGTGTACCAGACGATGCCCTGTTTATCCACCAGCAGTCCGTGGGGCCGTGCCCGCGGCGGCAGGTCCCACTCCTTGAACGTCTTCGCCCGGGTGTCGAAGCGGGCGATCTTGTTGCCGCGCATGACGGCGATGTAGATGTTGCCGTCGGGGGCGGCGGCCGGGTCGCGGGCGAACTCGGGAGTGGGCACCGGCCACTCCGATACTTTTGCGGCGAAGTCGGGGCGGGCGCCCGGTGCGATGGCGTAGTTGGAGCCTCCGGCCCAGGCTCCTCCCCCGGTCCCTGTGAGCAAAGCCAAGCCTAGGATCCGCAGCAGATTAACCATGACAATCCCCCGGCCATTGCGGTAAAGCGGATCGCCAAAGGTTAGCACAGGCGTGCGCTCAACATAACCGGGACCTGATACACGAATCGAGCGAATGAATTCGCCTCCCAGGGGTCGTAGGAGGGGATTCATCCCCGACAATAATGCCGGACGTTGATCTCCGAGGATGGGGTCGTGAATGACTTCACCCCTACGAGGTCGCGAATGAATTCGCTCCTACGGGGGTGTAGGAGGGGATTTATCCCCGACCGGGGGTCGCGCAAGAATTCGCTCCTACGAAGAAGCGGCGGGCTTCACGATCCGGAACCACGCGGCGTAGAGCGCCGGCAGAAACAGCAGGGTCAGGATGGTGGCGACGAACAGCCCGCCCATGATGGCCACCGCCATGGGGCCCCAGAAGGTGCTGCGGGCGAGCGGAATCATGGCCAGAATGGCCGCCGCCGCGGTGAGCATGATGGGGCGGAAGCGCCGAACCGTGGACTCGACGATGGCATTCCACGGATGCAGTCCCTGCTTGATGTCCTGGTCGATCTGGTCCACGAGAATCACCGAGTTGCGCATGATCATGCCGGCCAGCGAGATGAATCCCAGGGAAGCCACGAAGCCGAAGGGCCGCTGCAGCAAGAGCAGGAACAGGGTGACGCCGATCAGCCCCAGGGGCGCGGTGGCCAGCACCAGCGCCGTGCGCGAGAAGCTCTGCAGCTGCAGCATGAGCAGGGTGACGATCACCACCACCACGGCGGGCATGACGGCCGCCAGCGAGGCCTGGGCCGCCGCCGACTCCTCCCTGGCGCCCGCGGTCTCGATGCGGTAGTCGGGAGGGAGCGTGGTCCGGATCGCCTCCAGCTGGGGCTCGATCTGGCGAGTGACATCCGGAGCTTGCACGTGGCCCGTGAGGTCGGCGCGCACTGTCATGGCCGGGAAGCGATTGCGGCGCCAAATAATACCCTCCTCGAAGCCGTAGCCGATGTGGGCGACCTGGGACAGGGGCACGAACTTTCCGCCGGTGGTATGAACGTTGATGTCCTTCAAGGCCGAGAGCAGGAAGCGTTCGTCCTCCTGGGCCCGGCCCACCACGTCGATCAGCTTGTCGCCCTCCCGGTACTGGGTAATCGCCCGGCCCGAGAGCAGGGATTGCAGGGAGCGCGAGAGCTGCTGGGAAGAGATGCCTAGGGCCCGGGCCTTGTCCTGATCCACCTGCAGCCGCGCCACCTTGATCATCTCGTTCCAGTCCACGTTGACCGATTTGGTGTTGGGGTGAGCGCGCACCGCCTCCACCACCTGGGCGGTGATCTTGCGCAGCACGTCGGAGTCGGGGCCCACCACCCGGAACTGGACCGGATAGCCCACGGGCGGCCCGTTTTCCAGGCGCGTGACCCGGCCCCGCACCATGGGAAATTCCTCCTCGAACAGTTTGCGCAACCTCGCCAGGACTGCTTCCCGCGCCTCGATGTCTTTGGTCATGACCACGAACTGGGCGTAGTTCAGGTTGGCGAGCTGCTGATCCAGCGGCAGGTAGAAGCGCGGGCTGCCCCCGCCCACATAGGCCACGTAGTTCACGATGTTGGAATCGCCCGCCAGGACCTTCTCGAATTTCTTCACCTCGTTTTCCGTCGCCCGGAAGGGCGACCCCTCCGGCAGCCACAGATCCACCAGCAGCTCCGGCCGGTTGGAGGAGGGGAAGAACTGCTGCTCGACCACGCGGAACCCGGCGCCGGCTAGCAGGAACGCGGCGACGGTGGCGGCGATCACGGTCTTGCGGTGCTCCAGGCACCATTCCACCCACTTGCGGAAGCGGGCGTAAAAGCCGCGGTGGAAAATGTCTTCGCGTACCGCGTGAGAGGGCTGCTCCTTGAGGAGCTTGTATCCGAGATAGGGGGTGAACACTACCGCCACTACCCAGGACACCAGCAGGGCGGTGGTGACCACGGCGAAAATGGAGAACGTGTATTCCCCGGCGTTGGACCTGGCGAACCCCACGGGCATGAACCCGGCGGCGGTGACCAGCGTCCCGGTGAGCATGGGGAAGGCGGTGGAGTTGTAGGCGAAGGTGGCGGCTTTCACCCGGTCCCAGCCTTCCTCCAGCTTGCGCGCCATCATTTCCACCGAAATCATGGCGTCGTCCACCAGCAAACCGAGGGCGATGATGAGCGCGCCCAGTGAAATGCGCTGCAGGTCGATGCCGAAGAAGCGCATGAACAGGAACGTGACGGCGAGAACGAGGGGAATCGAAAGCGCGACCACGGTGCCGGTGCGCAGCCCCAGGCTGAAGAAGCTCACCGCCAGCACGATCACCACCGCCTCCAGCAGCGTGCGCATGAACTCGCTGACCGAGCGCCCGACCACTCCCGGCTGGTCCGACACCTGGTGGATTTCGATTCCTACCGGCAGATGAACCTTGATCCGCCCAATGGTCGAGGACAGGGCCTTGCCCAGCTCGATGACGTCCCCGTCCCTGGTCATGGACACCGCCACGCCGATGGCGTCCTTGCCCATGAAGCGCATGCGGAAGGTGGGCGGGTCGACGTAGCCGCGGTAGATCTTCGCCACGTCCCCCAGGCGGAAGCTGTGGCCATTGGCGCGGATGCCGATGTCGCGGATGCTCTCGACCGACTTGAAGTCCCCCGACACCCGCAGGTAGACCGTATCGCCGGGCGTGAGCACGGTGCCCGCCGGGTCCATGGCGTTCTGGGCCTGCAGCACCGCGATGATCTGCTGGGGGTCGAACCCCATGGCGGCCATTTTCCGGTGGGAGAACTCGATGTAGATCTTTTCGTCCTGCACGCCGACCAGATCCACCTTGCTCACGCCGGGGAGCCGCAGCAGCTCCTGGCGCGCGAGGTCCACGTAGCGCTTCACCTCGGCGTAGCTGAAGCCGTCGGCGGTGAAGGCGTAGATGGAGCCGAAGGTGTCGCCGAACTCGTCATTGAAAAAGGGGCCGATCACTTCCTGGGGCAGGGTATTGCGGACGTCGCCGACTTTCTTGCGCGCCTGGTACCAGGCATCGGAGACGTCACGGCCCCGCACCGCCTGCTTGAGGGTGACGAAGATCACCGCTTCGCCGGGCTTGGAGTAGCTGCGCACGTAATCGAGGCCCGGCGTTTCCTGCAGCTTTTTTTCGATGACGTCGGTGACTTGCTGCTCCACTTCCCGGGCCGCGGCGCCGGGCCACAGCACTCGTACCACCATCACCTTGAAGGTGAACTCCGGGTCCTCCTTCTGCCCGAGGCCGAAGTAGGCCAGTACTCCGGCCGCCATCAGCACCAGGATGAAGTAGAGGGTGAGGGTCTGGTGCCTGAGCGCCCAGGCCGAGAGATTGAAGTCCTTCATGGCCGGCCGATCAGTTATCCAGCAGCTTTACCTTCTGCCCCGGATAGAGCAGGTGCACGCCGGCGGTGACCACGCGCTGGCCGTCCTTCAGGCCCGAAACCACCGTTACCTGGTTTTCCAGCGCCTCGCCGAGCCGCACCGGCGCAAGGGACACGCTATGGGTCGCCTCGTCCACTACCCATACCGACGCCTGGGCATCGTTCTGGTGAATGGCCGAAAGCGGGAGCCGGACCGCCGGGACCTCCAGTTTGCTGCGCAGATATACCGTGGCGGTCATGCCGAGCCGCATGGCGTCGCCGGCCGCGGGTACGGCGATCTTGGCGGTGTAGGTGCGGGTGACCGGGTCGGTGTTGGGCGCGATTTCCCGCAGCTTGCCCGTGAACCGGACGTCCGGCCGCGCCCACAGGGTGACGACGATCTGTTCCGCGTTCTTCAGCTCTTCCACGCGATTCTCTGGGACGCTGATCGCCACTTCCTTCTGCTCGGGACGGGCGAGGCGCATCACGCTCTGGCCCATGCCCACCACCTGGCCCATTTCCGCCTCGACGGCGGTGATGACGCCGGGATGATCGGCGCGCAGCACCCCGTAGGCGGACTGGTTGCTGGTGAGACTCAGTTGGGCCCGGATCTGCTCGTAACGGGCGCGTGCGGTCTCGTAGGTGGTCTGGCGGCGCTGGAATTCGGCCGCGCTGATGAAATTCCTCTTGTGGAGGTCGGCGTAGCGCTCGAAATCGGCCCCGGCCTGGTCGCGCTCCGCCTCGGCCGCCAGCAGCTGGGATTTCACGCTCTGCTCCGAGAGCTGCAAATCCCCGGGATCAAGGGTGGCGAGGGCTTGCCCGGCCTTCACTTCGCTTCCCACTTCCACCGCCCGCGAGACGATCTTGCCACCGACGCGGAAAGCGAGCCGGGTTTCGTAACGGGCCCGCACTTCGCCGGCAAATCCCGCCTCGGTGTCGAGCTTTCCAGCAGCGACCTTCTGGGTCCGCACCGGGCGCACTTCCTCCGGCTTGGCGTCTGGCCGGCCGCAGGCCGCGATGCTTGCGGCCAGCAGCGCGATCAAGGCGGGCCTCCATCCAGGGCGATACTGTCGCTTGTGGGTTGCCTTTTCCGTTATCGACTTCATTTTCGGTTCCTCGTAGGGTGCGTCCCACGCACCGTTCACACTTGGTCGGGGATGAATCCCCTCCTACCTTTCCGCCTTCGCCAGGCCAACCGTAGGCGCGAATTCATTCGCGACATTCATGCACCACCATTGGTCGGGGGTGAATCCCCTCCTACCGGAGCGTGTCGTTGACGCGCTGGAGGTCGTCTTCGGTGAGGGCGCCGGCGGCGGCCTTGAGCCTGAGGTGGGAGAGCAGGTAGGCGTAGCGGGCCTGGAACAGGTCGCGCCGGGCGGAGTAGAGCTGCTGCTGGGCGTTGAGCACG
>JACPEG010000056.1 GCA_016183615.1 Betaproteobacteria bacterium | reverse complement strand
GGTGCCCATGGCCCGGATTGAACGGGCGACCTCTCCCTTACCAAGGGAGTGCTCTACCACTGAGCTACATGGGCTTGCGCCGATGCTGCGTTAACAGAAACTCCTAGCTGGAGCGGGTGAAGGGAATCGAACCCTCGTCATAAGCTTGGAAGGCTTCTGCTCTACCATTGAGCTACACCCGCAAATCAGTGGTCGAGGTAGACGCCAGGCAAGTTCCGCCGGGAACGGCATTGCATTTTTCGCTGACTCCAACCCCTGAACTCAATTTGTTGGTGGAGGGGGTAGGATTCGAACCTACGAAGGCAGAGCCGTCAGATTTACAGTCTGATCCCTTTGACCGCTCGGGAACCCCTCCCAAGGAAACATATAATTATGAGTAAATTACGCTGTTGTGTCAAACCAGTTAAGCCACTTTTTCGCTGTTTTCGAGCCAGTTCCGGGCCGTAGCCTTAATCAACGATCGCCGGGGTCCGCGAATCCGGGATCGCCCCCGGACAGGGGGTGGGTCTGGTTGGATTCGAACCAACGACCAAGGGATTATGAGTCCCCTGCTCTGACCGACTGAGCTACAGACCCGACGGAGAAAAAGGGCGGTGGCCGGACCGACCGCCGCCGGAGGATCAGGACTCGGTGTCGAGGAAACTGCGCAGCCGCTCGGAGCGCGACGGGTGCCGGAGTTTTCTCAAGGCCTTGGCTTCGATCTGGCGGATACGCTCCCGGGTCACGTCGAACTGCTTGCCGACCTCCTCCAGGGTGTGGTCGGTGTTCATTTCTATGCCGAAGCGCATGCGCAGCACCTTGGCCTCGCGTGGGGTGAGGGTATCCAACACGTCCTTGGTGGCGTTTCTCAGGCTGGCGTAGACGGCCGCATCGGAGGGCGCCATGGTGGCCGAATCCTCGATGAAATCCCCCAAATGGGAATCGTCGTCGTCCCCAATCGGAGTTTCCATGGAAATGGGCTCCTTGGAGATCTTGAGGATCTTGCGGATCTTCTCCTCCGGCATTTCCATCTTCTCGGCCAGCAGGGCCGGGTCTGGCTCCTGGCCCGTTTCCTGCAGTATTTGGCGCGAGATCCGGTTCATCTTGTTGATGGTCTCGATCATGTGCACCGGAATGCGGATGGTGCGGGCCTGATCGGCGATGGACCGCGTTATGGCCTGCCGGATCCACCAGGTGGCATAGGTGGAGAACTTGTACCCCCGGCGGTACTCAAACTTATCCACCGCCTTCATCAGCCCGATGTTGCCCTCCTGGATGAGGTCCAGGAACTGCAGCCCCCGGTTGGTGTACTTCTTGGCGATGGAGATGACCAGCCGCAGGTTGGCCTCCGTCATCTCCCGCTTGGCGCGACGCGCCTTGGCCTCCCCGGTGGACATCTGGCGTGCGATTTCCTTCAGGTCCTTGAGAGGGATGCCGACCCGCTTCTGCACCGCCACCAGCTTCTGCTGCTGCTCGAGGATGGCGGGTTGCACCCGGGCGAGCGCATGTCCGTAGGGCCTGTTGCCCCTGATTTCGTGGCCCACCCATTCCGGGTCGCCCTCGTTGCCGGGGAAAGTTTTGATGAAATGATTGCGCGGCATGCCGGCCTTGCTGACGCAAAGCTCCATGATCTGTCGCTCGTAGCCGCGCACCTCATCCACCAGCGAGCGCACGCTGTCACACAGCGCCTCCACCTGCTTGGCGGAAAAGCGGATCGCCATGAGCTCGTTCGAGATCTGTTCCTGCAAGTCCTTGTAGGCCCGGCTGTGGGAACCCTTTTTGGCGAGCACCTTCTGCATCTTGTTGTAGGCGTCGCGGATGGCGGCAAAGCGCTTGAGAGCATCCTCCTTCAGCTTCAGCAGACTCGCGCTGGCGATACTTCCGTCCTCGTCCTCCTCTTCTTCTAGCTCCGGCTCGATCTCTTCCTCCTCCGCCATCGCCTGGTTCATGATGTCCTCGGCGTTGGGGTCCATTAGACCGTCAACCAATTCGTCGACGCGCATCTCGTCACGCTCGACCCTCTCGGCGAGCGCCAGGATCTCGGCGATGGTGGTGGGGCAAGCGGAAATGGCCTGGATCATGTGCTTGAGGCCATCTTCAATGCGCTTGGCGATCTCGATCTCGCCCTCGCGAGTGAGCAGCTCTACCGAGCCCATCTCCCGCATGTACATGCGCACCGGGTCCGTGGTGCGGCCGAACTCGGAATCCACCGTGGTCAGGGCGGCTTCGGCCTCCTCCACCACGTCCTCGTCGGCTACCGCGGGCGTGGCTTCCGACATGAGCAGCGTCTCCGCGTCCGGTGCCTCGTCGTACACGGCAATGCCCATGTCATTGATCATGCTGATGATGCTCTCGATCTGCTCGGCATCCAGCATGTCATCGGGGAGGTGATCGTTGATTTCGGCGTAAGTGAGGTAGCCGCGCTCCTTGCCGAGCACAATCAGGTTCTTGAGGCGAGTGCGTCGGGCTTCCATATCTCCCGGCTGAAGCTCCAGTCGCTGGCCATCCCTCCCGCCCTTGGCAGCGAACTTAAGGTCCCGGCCACCGAGCCTGAGTTCTTTGGCTGCAGCCCGGAATTCCTTAGCGGCAGCTGCCTTAAGCTCCTTCACGGAGGCCCTCGTCTGCTTGCTGGCCGGCTGGGCGGGTTTCGGTGCCACCTTCCCCTCCCGAAGCGCGAGTTTGGAAGCGGCCTTGAGAGTGCCTTTCGGGGCGGCTTTCGGGGTCGCCTTGGCGGCACCTTTGGCACCGCGGCGCGCGGCGCCCCGAGCCGCGACCTTGGGCATCCGCGCCATGGACCTGGGCTGCTTCCTGATCGCCTTGCCCCGCTTCAATGCCGCCCTGCCCCGTTTCGCTGCCGTTCTGGAATGCTTCACCATAAGAAGACTCGGTTTCCCGCTAGCTGAGTTAAAAAATTTACTAGTATAACAAAATCAATGGGTTTTTTCATTTTTCAGCTGCCGCTGGTCGCTGCTGCAGCCGCCTGTATCGATCCTTGTCCTCGGGGCTCCACCCTTCGTCCCGGAGCTTGTCGTGGAGCGCGCCGATCTGCGCACGCCGGAGCAGATTCCGGAGCTGGTCCCCCGCCCCGCAAAATTCCACCGCCAGTTCTTCCTCGCTCAACCGCCGCTCGTCCCACCGCGCCTGGGCGGCGGCCGCTTGGCCGAACACCCCGGAATTGGGCGTGCCCCGGAAATGCTCAAGAATCTCTCCCGAGGTCGGTAGCTGAGGGCGGGACATCACGAATTCAAGCAGCCGGCCGAGGGCTTCGAGTTCACTGGACTGCACCCCCTCTATGGGGACATCCCGGGCGGAAATCAGGGCATCAGCCTCGAACGTTTTTGCGAGTTGGGGCGCAAACAGCACCATTTCGATTAACCGCAGCACGATGGAAAGCTGCCGGCGCGGCGCGGTTTTCTGGGGCACGTGCGGCGTCGCGGGCATTTTGATCTGATACAGGGCGTCGAGTTCCCCCGGCCCGATCCCCGCAAGTTCGGCCAACCGCTTGCGCAGAAGGAGGCTCAGGGTCGGTGCCGTGATCAGGGTCACCAACGGCTTGGCATCGCGAACCAACTGGGCCCGGCCCTCGTGGGTCGCCAAATCCACCCGGCCCGTAAGTTCCCGGAGCAGGAACGCGGAGAGCGGAATTGCCTGCCCGAGCAAGCTCTCGAACTGCGCCTTGCCGAACTTTCGCACATAGGTATCCGGGTCCTCGCCGTCCGGCAGGAACAGGAATCCGACATGCTTGCCGTCGGCAAGCTGGCCCAGGGTGTTCTCCAGGGCCCGCCACGCGGCGCGCCGGCCCGCCTCGTCGCCATCGAAGCAGTAGATCACGTGATCCGCCTGCCGCAGCAGTTTCTGCACGTGGAAGGGCGTGGTCGCCGTGCCCAGAGTGGCCACGGCATACTCGACCCCATGCTGGGCCAGTGCCACCACGTCCATGTAGCCTTCGACCACCACGACTTTGCCCGCGTCCCGGATGGCGCGTCGGGCCTGGTACAACCCGTACACTTCGCGGCCCTTCTCGAACAGGGGGGTTTCGGGAGAATTGAGGTACTTGGGCTCGCCCTGCTCCAACACCCGGCCGCCGAATCCCACGATCAGCCCTCTGTGGTTCACAATGGGGAACATGATGCGGTCCCGGAACCGGTCGTAACGCTTGCCATCCTCGCCCGTCACCACCAGCCCCACTTCCACTAGCGCTGGAGCCCCATAATCGGAATACACCGCCGTCAGGTTCTGCCATCCGGGGGGCGCGTAACCAATGCCGTAGCGGGCGGCAATCTCGCCAGTGAGGCCACGCTTTTTCAGGTAGGCGATGGCGTGTTCCGATTTCTTGAGCTCGTCGCGATAGTAGCGAGTTGCCACTTGCATCAGGGCGTAGAGATCGGGAGCATCCTTTGGTCTGACCTGCGAATCCGGTCCCCGCGTCTCCAGCACCGTCATTCCGGCACTGGACGCCAACTCCTTCACCGCCTCCACGAAGTTCAGGCCCCGGTATTCCATTACGAAGCCAATGGCGCTGCCGTGGGCCCCGCAGCCGAAGCAGTGGTAGAACTGCTTGGTCGGACTCACGGTAAAGGAGGGGGTTTTTTCGGTATGGAACGGGCAACAGGCCTGGTAATTGGCCCCCGCTTTCTTGAGGTGGACGTAGCGCTCCACCACGTCGACAATGTCCACCCGGTGGAGCAATTCCTCGATGAAGCTCTGCGGAATCATTGCGCTATCGACCCCTGCTCCCCTGGGAGATGCGCCCGACCAGCGCCGGGCAGGTGCGTACCTATCTAAAGCGCCAAGCAGCCGTCTGACGCGACCCCTGCAACCCATTATAGGACACTTTTCCACTCCCAAGCTGGAGCGGAAATTGCTTAAAAGACAGGGTATTAAAGCAACTCTGGCCGGCTGATGCCGGCCCTTCGGAATCCCTAGGACGGGAACCCGGAGAGCCGTGCCCTGACCAACCCCGAAACCTTGCCCATATCAGTCCGCCCGGCCAGGCTCGACCGCAGATGAGCCATTACCTTGCCCATGTCCTTGACCCCGGCCGCCCCGGTGGCGGCGATTGCTGCATCCACCGCCTCCGCCACCTCGGCTTCGGACAATGGCTGGGGCATGTAGCCCTGCAACAATTCAAGCTCGAATTTTTCCTTATCGGCCAAGTCCTGGCGCCCGCCTGATTCGAACTGGGAGATGGAATCGCGGCGCTGCTTGAGCATCTTGTCAATGACCGAAATCACCTCGGCGTCGCCGAGCTCAATGCGCTCGTCTACCTCCCTCTGCTTGATGGCGGCGAGCAGCATGCGAATGGCGGAAAGCCGCGGCGCGTTCTTGGCGCGCATGGCGGCCTTCATGTCCTCGTTGATGCGATGCTTCAGCGACATGGGGGCGAAAATGCAAACGGTGAACGGAAGCCGATGCTACCGTTCACCGTTTAGCGTTGACCGGTTCAATACTGCTTGGGTGGAAGCAACTGGGAACGGAGGCGCTTATGATGGCGCTTGATGGCCGCGGCGAGCTTGCGCTTGCGCTCGGCGGTAGGCTTTTCATAGAATTCCCGGGCCCGCAACTCGGTCAGCAGCCCGGTCTTCTCAACGGTCCGCTTGAAGCGCCGCATGGCGACCTCAAACGGCTCGTTCTCCTTAACGCGGATCGTGGTCATCGGAAACCTTTTCCTGGGAACGCATTGAAAACTGCGGATTTTACCGGCCCGGGGCGCGAGCCGCAAGGCTCTTTTCGGCCCCTGAACCACTGATCCCACCCGCCACCCCATGCTGGTCCTCGGCGTCGAAACCTCCTGCGATGAAACGGGTGTCGCCCTTTATGACACGGATGCCGGCCTGCTGGCCCATTCTCTGTATTCGCAAGTGGCAATGCACGCCGAATACGGGGGAGTGGTGCCGGAACTTGCTTCTCGGGACCATATCCGGCGGCTCTTGCCGCTCACCCGGGACATCCTGGCCAGGACCGCGTGCCGCCTTGAGGATATAGACGCAATCGCCTATACCCGGGGCCCGGGGCTCGCCGGCGCCCTGCTGGTGGGAGCGAGCGTGGCCTCCGCGCTCGGCATGTCCTTGGGACGACCCACCATCGGTGTCCATCATCTGGAGGGCCATCTTCTCTCCCCCCTGCTCTCGGTGCCGGCGCCGCGCTTCCCCTTTATCGCCCTGCTGGTTTCCGGCGGCCACACCCAGATAATGGAAGTGCACGGGGTGGGCCGCTACCGCCTGCTGGGCGAAACCCTGGACGATGCCGCCGGCGAGGCCTTCGACAAGACGGCGAAACTCTTGGGCTTGGGCTATCCCGGCGGGCCGGCTCTTTCGCAACTGGCGGAAACCGGCGAGGCAGGCCGCTTCACGCTACCGCGGCCGATGCTGAAAAGCGGAGATCTCAACTTCAGCTTCAGTGGGCTGAAAACTGCGGTGCTCACCCTGCTCAACAAGTCGCCCCGGGATGATCCCGCGCGGGCAGCGGTGGCAAGGGCGTTCCAGGACGCTATCGTGGAGGTGCTGGTGGAAAAGTCGGCCACGGCCCTGGAAGAAACGGGGCTGCGCCAATTGGTAGTCGCAGGCGGAGTGGGGGCCAACCGGCAGTTGCGGGAGCGCCTTTCGAAGGAGGCGGTCCGGTCGGGGTTCCAAGTGTTCTACCCGAGGCTGGAGTTCTGCACCGATAACGGTGCCATGATCGCATTTGCCGGCGCAATGCGCCTGAAACAACGGCCGATCCCCGATTCCTCGCCGGGCGCCTTCACCGTGCGCCCCCGTTGGCACCTGGAGGAGCGTGACGGCACGCCGCTCCCCGCGGCCTGAGTAACGTCGTCAACGCGGCCCGCCCAGGCCCTTCAGCCACCGCAGCAGGGTCTCGGCGCCGGTGATCTGGGCCAGCGCCTCCGGAAACAGCATCACCCCGTAAGCCAGCGCTATCAGGAGCAGCACCGCCAAGTGGCCGAGCACACTCTGGGGCCGCAGCACGCCCCAATAGCGGGCGGCGACAAAAAGCAGGTCCTTGCGGTGTTCCGCCATGCGCGAATACTTGAGCGCGAGATTCACCACGAGGTACACCGCGTAGCCCCCGGTCAAGGACAGGAACAGAATGCGGAACAGGCTGAACAGGTCGGTGGTGCCGGCATCGGCCCGGTGGTACACGTAGGAGACGGCCGCCACGGCGATCGAGGCGACTACGGCGATCAACACGTTGGCGATCAGCCGCCGCCGCTCCCGGGCAAGTTCCCGCTGGCGCTGGATGAAAAAGGCGTCCACCTCGGACTTGAGGTAGTCCACCTTCTCCTGCACCAGCCCGGTAACCTCGGTGCGCATCACCCGGATGCGCTCGTCCATCGTGGCCCCTATCTTCTCGGCGGCGTAGTCCACGAGTTCCTTGATGTCGGACTTGGTGAAATGGCGCTGGCTCGAGAGCTCTTCCGAAATCTTGTCGAGCTTGCCGTCCACCTCCCTGCTGGTTGCCACCACCACGTCCCGCAGCTCGCTCCCCGCGTCGGCGATGCCTTCGCGCACCACCCCGTTTAGCTTGTCGGCGGCATGCTCGATGGCTTTTTCCAGCCGGTCCCCGGCGTAGTCCAGCTTGTTTTCTACCCAACCCATGCCTGCGCTCCCGAGGTCACTGCCTTGCCGACCCGGCAGGGCCCGCCGCCTTGCCGCCCGCGCCGATGCGCGCTTCCTGGCCGGTGAGCAGGTTACGAATGTTGGCGCGGTGACGCCAGATCAGCAGCAACGCCATCACCAGCACGGCGAGCGTCGCCCAGCCGGTGCCCAGGAAGTAAACGGAATAAACCGGCGCCAACGCCGCGGCCGATATCGCCGCGAGGGAGGAAATACGGCCGATCAGCGCCACTGCGATCCAGGTGCCGAGCACGCTGGCACCGAGCCAGCTGTCGAGGGCCAGGAGCACACCCAATGCCGTGGCCACGCCCTTTCCGCCCCGGAACCTGAGGAAAACCGGATAAAGGTGACCAATAAAAACCGACAGCCCGGCGGCCGCGACCCATTCCTCGCCCAGGCCGAGGCGCGGCGCCACAGCCGCCGCCAGCGCCACGGCCACCCCGCCCTTCGCCGCATCGCCCAGGAGCGTGAGCGCGGCCGCGAGCTTCTTCCCGGTGCGCAGCACGTTGGTCGCCCCCGGGTTTCTCGACCCGTAGGTGCGCGGGTCCGGAAGACCGAAGGCGCGACTCGTCACGACGGCGAACGACACCGAGCCGATCAGGTAGGCAAGCAGCCCAATAGCTATCGGGGCCATGGCAATTCCCGTAAAATCAACGCCTCGATTCTACAACAGCCCGCGTTCTCACATCGCCCTCCATGGACACGATCTTCCTGCGCGAACTCAAGCTGGAAACCCTGGTCGGGGTCTACCAATGGGAGCGACGGATTCCGCAAATGATCCAGGTGGACCTGGATATCGGCCTGCCCGACGGCCGGGCCTGCGTCAGCGACCGCATCAAGGACACGATCGACTACTCGCTGATCGTGAAGCGAATTCGCGAAACCCTGAAGAACCGGCATTTCGTCCTGGTGGAAGCCCTGGCCGAGCACATTGCCCAATTGATACTCAAGGAGTTCACCTCTCCCTGGGTCAGGGTCAGCGTGGCGAAACTCGGCGTGATCCGTGGCGTGAAGCAGATCGGGGTGACGGTGGAGCGTGGTGCTCGGCCGGTGGCCTGACGCGCCCTAACCCCTCGGGTGATGCAGCGCGTGGAGTTGCTTCAGCCGCTCCCGCGCCACATGGGTGTAAATCTGCGTAGTGGAGATGTCGGAGTGGCCGAGCAACAGCTGCACTACCCGCAGGTCCGCGCCATGGTTGAGCAGGTGGGTGGCAAACGCGTGGCGCAGCATGTGGGGTGAGAGCGCCTTGGCGATGCCCGCCTGCTTCGCCCGGCGCTTGATGAGATACCAGAAGGCCTGCCGCGTCATGGGTTTGCCCCGGGCGGTGACAAACAGAGCGTCGCTCACACGCTGCCCCAGCAACGCCGGGCGCGCCTCGGCAAGATACCGGCGCACCCAGAACAGGGCTTCCTCGCCGAGGGGCACCAGCCTTTCCTTGGATCCCTTTCCCAGCACCCGCACCACGCCCATGTCCAGGCTCAGCTGGGGCAGCCTGAGGGTCACCAGTTCCGAGACCCGCAGCCCGCTGGCGTAGAGCACCTCCAGCATGGAGCGGTCGCGCAGGCCGAGGGAATCCGAGACGTCGGGGGCGGCCAGCAGCCGCTCGACCTCCTCCTCGGTGAGGCTCTTGGGCAGGCCGCGCGGCAGCTTGGGGGAATCGATGTTGAGGGTGGGATCGGCGGCAACCTTTCCCTGGCGCAGGGCGAAGCGGTAGAAACGCTTGAGGCTGGAGAGGAGCCGGCCCGCGCTGGCGGCCTTGGCGCGCTTCGCGAAGCGGTGGGCGAGATAGGCCTCCAGGTTCCCCTGTTTCGCATCGAGCAGTCCTCGCCCAGCGCTTTCATCCAGCCATCTGCCGAACTGCGCCAGGTCGCGCCGGTAGCTTTCCAGCGTATTGCGCGCCAAGCCGTCCTCCAGCCACAGGGCGTCGCCGAATTCGTCGAGCAGCGCGACGTCAGAAGCCCTCATGGCGAAGCAGCCAGCGCTTGATTTCCAGGGGCGCGCCGCGACCGGTTCCCATGAAGCCGCCGAGCCCATGCTTCGCCACCACCCGATGGCAGGGAATCACCAGCGGCAGCGGGTTCGCTCCGCATGCGGCGCCCACCGCCCGGGGCGCGGAGCCGATCTCGGCTGCGAGATCGCCGTAGCTGCGGGTACGTCCCGCCGGGATGGCGGCGATCGCGCGCCAGACCTCGCACTGGTGCGGCGTGCCGGACAGCGCAAACGGCAAGTCAAAACGGAAGTGGAAATTGGCGAGATAGGCCTCGACCTGGCGGCATACCTCGCCGGCGAAGTCCGTTTGCGGCGGCAGCACCGCCGCTTGGCGCGGCAGATAGGCGATGCCGAGCAGCTGCGCGCCGGCGGTGCGAATACCCAGCACCGCAAACGGCGTGGCCATGCGGGCGGTGAATTCGGGGATCGCCGTCATGACACGCTGCATTATCGCTTCCCGCCAGGTCAATGGAAAATCACGCAAACCGCAGGTCCTAGCCTCCACACCCTCATGGTACACCGGCCAGCCGGGCGCGGCCGTCCTCGCCGTCCGGAGTGTCGTCCATAACAGCCGGTTGCTCCCGCCACTGTTCGTTCAGCCCGGTAAAGACTGCACTCTCGCCGAGCCACCTCGCGGAGCCGATTTTCCTGGATGCCTTGATGTCCACCACCCCCGTCGTTCCGTCGTTCACCAAAGTGTTTGGACTGCAGCGGGTTTACTTCAAGGCTGCGGTAATGTTCGGCGCGCTGCCCACCGCGTCCTCGGCCTATATCCTCGCGGTGCGCATGGGCGGCGAAGGGAAACTCGTGGCCTCCCTCATTGCCGCCAACACGGCGGCGGCCATGCTGACTCTGCCGTTCTGGCTTGTGGTGGTCCTAGGGTAGGTGCCGCAGCTCGCGGCGGATCGCTTCCTGCTGGGCCTTGTCTTTCGTTACCTGCAGCAGCCACTGGTACTGGGTCCGTGCCTCCTCCTTCAGTCCCGCCCGCGCCAGACTGGACGCGGCCTGGAGTCTTGCCAACCGGGCCAGGGGATCGGTCGCCTTGACGTCCACCAAGGTCGCCGCCTGCAGGAAGGCATCGGCGGCGCGGCGCGGATCGTTGGAAAGATCCGCGGCACGCCCCAGGGAAAACAGCACCTCGCGCCGTTGCGTGGGCTCGACGCGGGGCGCGAGATCGGCGAGCACACCGACCGCAATTGGCGGGTTGCGCTGAACGATCTCGCGGGCAAGATCGAGAACGCGCTGGACGATGGCAACGGGCACCCGCTCCTTTCCGGCCACCGCCTGCCGCAGGGTTTCGGCCCCATCGCCGTTCTGCCCGGCCTTGATCTGCAGCGCGGCAAGCCGCAATCTCCAGTCATCTGCGGAAACGCCCTGTGGTGGCGGAAGCTCCTTCCACAGACGAACACCCAAGGCCGCCTCTCCGCCCTCGACCGCGGCGGCGCCCAGAAAATGACGGGTTTCGGGTGAGAAAGAAGCTTCGGCGCCGTGCGGTGTTGCCGCCAGCAGCCGCCCGGCGGTCCGCGCGAGGCCCGCGCCGCGCAGCGTGACCAGCAGTTGGGACAGCGCCTGCTCCCGTAGTCCCGGGGCTGCCCCGTGCCGGGAGACAGAGGCCAGCAGCGCCCTGCCGAGAGAACTGGAGGAAGGCTGCAGGCGATACGCCAAATCGAGCCAGCTCAGGTCGTCACCTGTCAGCAGTTGGTGTTGGTTCGCCAGGGCTTCCGCGGCTTGGCGATAGCCTTCCCATAACTCGGCTGCCGCCGTGGCCGCGGAAAGTCCCTGCTCCGCGAGATGGTTCAAGTTGAGCAGTTGTTCGCTGGCCTCAAGCTTCAGCGCCGTATTGTTTTGGCGCAGGGCCGCTTCCCGCAACACCTGCCAGTGCCCGGGAAGCGCACCCTTTTTCATAGCGATCCGCACCTGGGATACCACCGCATCCGGGGTCACGAGCCCGGCCTTGAGGCGCGCCAGGAGCTTCACCGGGTGGACATCCTCCAGGTAGGCAAGCCACGGCCCCGCTTCCTTTTCCATTCCCTGGAAGATCAGGGTCTGGGCGAAGCGCTGGGCCAGCTCCCGCGGAACCGGCTTGAAATCCTGCTCATACCGGAGCATCGCGAGGTAGGCCTCCCGGCCCCGCTTTTCCAAGAGATAGCTGTCGATCACCAGCTCGCGTGCAAGACGGTATTCCTCGTCGAGCGTGCCGATCTGCCACAGCAGTCGGGCGAGCTGGCGGCGCGCGAGCGGCGCATTGCCCGCCTTCAGCGCCGCGCGCGCCCCGAGAAGCAGCGCCCAGCGCGTCAGATGACTCGGCGCCTCCGCCGGCAGCCCCTCCACCCGGGCAAGGATTTCTTCGTTGCGCCCGAGCTGGGCGAGCAGATTGAGCCTCAGGATCTCCCAATCCGCCCATTGGACCTCGTCCGTCTTCTGGGGCTGCAGCTCTTCCACCCGTTTCAGCGCCAGTCCCGGTGCGCCGGCGCCGGCGAGGCGGTACGCCGCCTGCAGCGCTTCGGCGCTCTGGCAGAAGGCGGAACCGGCAAACAACAGGACAGAAAGAATCAGCGAACGCCGAAACATCGCGGTACACATCTGTCCGGTAGATTTCAGAACAAAAACATCTGGTTATCGACGGGGTAGTCGTCAAAATTCAGTATTGCATCGGCAACCAGTTGATCGATTGGAGTTTTCTCAAACATATTGACCTCGAAGATGTTCAGTAAGAGC
>JACPEG010000007.1 GCA_016183615.1 Betaproteobacteria bacterium | reverse complement strand
GTCTTACCTGTGTGAGCACTCATTCCTTCTTCAGCCCCTCCCACCCCCCACCCGGCTTGCACCAGATCGAGCGTGACATAAGAACCCAAGCGCCCACACCTATCGGCTGTATATTGTTAAAGAGCAGTGGTTGCGGGGATAGGATTTGAACCTATGACCTTCGGGTTATGAGCCCGACGAGCTGCCAGACTGCTCCACCCCGCGTCCGAAGAGAAAAAAATTATAACAAGCTGAAGTTCGTGCCGTCAACAAAATAAGGCCCGAGACCATGTTCAGCCAAGCTCGGTCCGGCGTGCCACAAGTCCCGGATTTCCCCATTGTTTCCACTTCCTCCCGCAATGACCCGCGATGACAGGAATCCCGCCGCCGACCGGACTCCAAGCCGGCCGTTCCGATCCACCAAGTTGAAATTTCGCCCACGTCGCCAAGGACCGCCCTCCGGGAAGTCTTCCAGGGACGGTCCCGACACGGTCCGGCACCGTCAAAAAATACGAATTTCTTATCAATCAATAAAATAAATGGATTAGTTGGCCATTCCGTCCGTGTTAGCCTTCCGTCACTTACGACACCTGAGCAAGAGGAGGAGCGGGTGAGAAAGCTGGTCAATCCCCACGGCGGGGAGGAACTCAAGCCGCTGTTGCTGGAAGGCGACGCCCTGAAGGCTGAAAAGAAGCGGGGGCTATCGCTGCCGAAAGTTCACGTTTCCTCCCGCGAGCGGGGCGACCTCATCATGCTGGGCATCGGTGGGTTCACGCCGCTCGAGGGCTTCATGACCCGCGCCGACTGGGAAGGCGTCTGCGACGGCTACAAGATGTCGAACGGCCTGTTCTGGCCGATACCGATCACCCTTTCCACCGACGAAGAAACCGCCGCAAAGATAAAGACCGGCACCGACGTGGCCCTCGTCGATCGCGAATCCGGCGAGCTCTTAGCCACCATGAAGGTCACGGAGAAGTACACCATCGACAAGGAACACGAATGCATGATGGTGTACAAGACCACCGACCTCGATCATCCCGGCGTGAAGATGGTAATGGAGCAGGGCGCCGTGAACCTCGCCGGTCCCGTCACGGTACTCTCCCAAGGCGAGTTCCCCACCAAGTACGGTGCGCTCTACATGACGCCGGCCCAGACGCGGGCCGTGTTCAAGGACAAGGGCTGGGTGACGGTCGCCGCGTTCCAGACTCGCAACCCCATGCACCGCTCCCACGAGTACCTTGCCAAGGTGGCGATCGAGACCTGCGACGGCGTCCTGATCCACTCGCTGCTGGGGGCGCTCAAGCCCGGGGATATCCCCGCCGAGGTGCGCACCAGGGCGATCAGCGTGCTCATCGACAAGTACTTCGTCAAAAACACCGTGGTGCAGTCCGGCTATCCCCTCGACATGCGCTACGCCGGCCCCCGCGAGGCCCTGCTCCACGCCCTGTTCCGTCAGAATTACGGCTGCTCGCACCTGATCGTCGGGCGTGACCATGCCGGCGTCGGCAGCTACTACGGCCCGTTCGACGCGCACCACATCTTCGACGAGATTCCCAAGGGCTCGCTGGAAACCCAGCCCCTCAAGATCGACTGGACGTTCTGGTGCTACAAGTGCGGCGGCATGGCCTCGGCCCGCACCTGCCCCCATGACGACAAGGATCGCCTGTTGCTCTCCGGCACCAAGCTCCGGAAGGCGCTGTCGGAGGGCGCCCCGGTTCCGGCGGAGTTCAGCCGGCCCGAGGTGCTGGAGATTCTGCGCGAGTACTACGCGGGACTCGAAGAAAAAGTAGAGGTCAAGCTGGTCGGCCATTCGGCCAGATAGGTTTTCCGGAGTCTGCCGGTCGGCCCCACCGCCGGCATTTGTGCATCTAAATAGGAGAAAAGCAATGCCAACGTTTGTGCGCACCGACAAGTGCGATGGCTGCAAGGGTCAGGACAAGACCGCCTGCATGTACATCTGCCCCCATGACCTGATGCTACTCGACAAGGACGGCTCGCAAACCGGCCACGCCATGAAGGCGTTCAACCAGGAACCCGAGCAGTGCTGGGAGTGCTACTCCTGTGTGAAGATCTGTCCACAGCAGGCCATCGAGTGCCGCCATTACGCCGACGTCGTTCCCCTGGGCGGATCTGTGCAGCCGCTGCGCGGAACCGACTCCATCATGTGGACCATCAAGTTCCGCAACGGCACCATGAAGCGCTTCAAGTTCCCGATCCGCACCACGCCCGAAGGCTCGGCCGATCCCTACGGCGGCAAGCCCGAGGCGAACCCGGCGGAGATCACCGACGACAAGGTGCTATTCACCAAGAGCCTCCACAAGTGCGACATGAGCCAGTTCGTCGCCTCATCCCAGGCTGTCGCGGCATAGCCCGATTCACACCAAACCTGGCAGCGGCCGGTCGCCACGGAGTCTGGCGGGCACTGCCGGAAACAGAGGGAGTTAGCAATGGCTGAGTACGGATTCGGTAACCCCGAAGTCATTCAGGAAGAAGTCGATATTCTCATCATCGGCGGCGGCATGGCCGCCTGCGGCGCGGCCTTCGAGATCCAGAAATGGGCCAAGGGGCAGAATCTCAAGATCAAGCTGGTGGACAAAGCCGCGCTGTCGCGCTCGGGCGCAGTGGCGCAGGGCCTCTCCGCCATCAACACCTACATGGGCGAGAACGACCCCTCCGACTACGTGCGCTACGTGCGCAACGACCTGATGGGGATCGTGCGCGAAGACCTGATCTACGACGTGGGCCGCCACGTGGATGACTCGGTGCACAACTTCGAGGACTGGGGCCTGCCCATCTGGAAACAGCCCGGCGACGAGGAGAAGAGCCTGCGCGGCGGCGGCAAGCCAGTGCGCTCGGGCAAGTGGCAGATCATGATCAACGGCGAGTCCTACAAGTGGATCGTCGCGGAGGCCGCCAAGAAAGCGCTGGGGATGGAAAACATCCTGGAGCGCGTGTTCATCGTGCGCCTGATCAACGACAAGAACGACCCGAACCGGGTGGCGGGCGCCGCCGGCTTCTCGGTGCGCGAGGACAAGGTCTACGTCTACAAGTTCAAGTGCTGTCTGCTGGTGTGCGGCGGCGCGGTGAACGTATTCCGCCCCCGCTCGGTGGGCGAGGGCACGGGCCGCGCCTGGTACCCGGTATGGAACGCGGGTTCCACCTACTCGATGGCGGCGGAGGCGGGCGCCGAGATGACCATGATGGAAAACCGCTTCGTGCCGGCCCGCTTCAAGGACGGCTACGGCCCGGTGGGCGCTTGGTTCCTGCTGTTCAAGGCCAAGGTGATGAACGGCATGGGCGAGGACTACAGCACGCTGCGCGGGGATATCATCAAGGACGAGAAGCGCTTCGGCAAGTACGGTATGGGCGTGCCTGGCACCTGCCTGCGCAACCACATCATGCTCGAGGAGATGATCAACGGCCGTGGCCCCATTTTCATGGATACCCCGACCGCCCTGCAGAAACTCGCCGAGAAGATGACTCCCAAGGAGATCAAGCACCTGGAAGCCGAAGCCTGGGAGGATTTCCTCGACATGACCATCGGCCAGTGCGGCATCTGGGCCGGCGAGAACATCGAGCCGGAAAAAACCCCCTCCGAGATCATGCCGACCGAACCTTACCTGCTGGGCTCCCACTCCGGCTGCGCCGGAATCTGGGTGTCGGGCCCCACCGATCTGCCCGGCGTGCCCAAGGAATGGAGCTGGGGCTACCGCTCCATGACCACGGTCAAAGGCCTGTTCACCGCGGGCGACGGCGTGGGCGCCTCAGGCCACAAGTTCTCCTCGGGCTCGTTCACCGAAGGCCGCATCTGCGCCAAGTCGATGGTCAAGTTCGCCCTCGACAACCAGAGCTGGAAGCCGGAGCTTGAGCGTCCGGTGGAAGAGATCGTGGAAGAGATTTACCGGCCGGTGCGCAACTACCTGCAGTACAAGGACTACACCACGGCCATCGACATCAACCCCCATTACATCACGCCCAAGATGCTGCAGTTCCGCCTGCAGAAGATCATGGACGAATACGTGGCGGGCGTGGCGACCTATTACCGTACCAACGGCAAGATGCTGGAGATGGCCGAAAAGAAGATCGAGATGCTGAAGGAGGACTCCCTCAAGATGCGCGCCAAGGACCTGCACGAGCTGCTGCGGGCGTGGGAGAACTACCACCGCATCATTGCGGCCGAAGCCCACATGAAGCATATCCAGTTCCGCGAGGAAACCCGCTATCCGGGCTTCTACTACCGGATGGACTACAACTTCATCGACGACCAGAACTGGAAGTGCTTTGTGAACTCCACCTACGACCGCAAGAGTAAGCAGTGGGCGATCAAGAAGGTACCGTACGTGCAGGTCATCAAGTAATCGCGGTACACTGATACGGTTGATAAGGGGGGTCGGGTAGCCATTACCCGCCCCCCGTTTGTTTTCAAAGCCGCATCGGCGACTCACCCCCTTTGCCCGATAGGACACGGGTCAGCGGTGAGGCAGCAAGGAGCATAGACCCATGAGCGAAACCCGTAACGAAGCCAGCATGACCGGAGAAGGCGTGCACGACCCCAAGCCTTTCACCACCATCCAGCCGGTCCAGCTCTCCCTCGACGATAAGTTCCAGTTCCGCTGCCACAAGGGCATCGCGTGCTTCAACAAGTGCTGCGAGAACATCGACATCATGCTCGCGCCCTACGACTTGCTGCGGCTCAAGCGCCGCTTCGGACTGACTTCGCGGGAGTTCATCGACCAGTACACCCGCGACTACCAGATGGACAGCCATGGCATGCCGGGGCTCAAGCTCAGGACCAAGCCCGACTCCAGCGCCTGCATCTTCCTCACCCCCGAGGGCTGCAGCGTCTACCCGGACCGGCCCACGGCCTGCCGCTACTACGCCCTGGGCCTGCTGCACATGCATAAGGCGGGCTCTTCCAGCGACGAAGATTCCTATTTCGTGGTGAAGGAAGACCACTGCCTCGGCCACCAGGAACCCCAGGTGCAGACCGTTCGCGAATACCGCAAGGAGCAGGGGCTTGAGCTCTACGACGAGGAAAACCGCGAATGGCGCAGGATCGTGCTCAAGAAGCGTTCGGCCGGCCCCGCCATCGGCAAGCCCAGCCCGCGCAGCTTCGAACTCTTCTTCCTGGCGAGCTACGACATCGAGGGCTTCCGCAACTTCGCGGCGAGCCCGGGATTTGGGGAGCTGTTCGAGATCGACCCGGAGTTGAAGCAGGAGCTGATGACGGACGACGTCAAGCTCATGCATTTCGCCTTCCGCTTCCTCAAACAGGTCCTGTTCGGGGAGGCGACCATCCCGGTGAAGCAGGAGGCGGCCGAGAAGCGGCGTGAGCACTACCAGCAGAAGCTGGAAGCCATCGAGCGCGAGGCCGCCGAGCGCCGCACACAGGAGCAGGACCGCCTTTACGACAGCCTGAAAGAGGATTCCTAGAACATCCGGGGGGCGCGAGACGCGCGCCCTACTTCAGGACGGCGCCGAGCCGTCCGCGCAGAGCCTTGAGGCCATCGAGGATGCTGCGGCCCAGGGAAGACTCCCTCACCTTGCCGGGTTTCTCCACCTGGTGAGCCTTCAGCAGCTGGGGCGCAGCCTTGAAGCTCTGGTAACGCGCGAGAGCCAGATGCACGTGGCTCTTCATGGTCTTCAGATTAACCGGCTTGTTGAGGAAACGGAAAATCTGGGCCTGGTTGATGAGCTCGATCACCAGTTCAGAATCCGACGCGGTGGTAACCACGATGGCCAGGATTTCCGGATGCTCCTGCTTGAGCAGCTTGAAAAAAATCGTGTTCTCCTCGCTTCCGGCCCCGATGTCCGCAACGATCAGCGACACCGGCTGCTTCTGCAGCACTGCAAGCCCTTGCTGCACGTCCTTGGCGTAGAGAATCGGGCAATTGGCGCCGAACAGTTCCTTGAGCGCTCGGAAGGTGTCCTGGTCCTCTCCCACCACCAGGATTGCCTCCTCCATCTTTGACGGCAGGGCCTGCTGGGGCGCAGCCGCCATTTCCGCCAGCTCCAGCCCCACCGTCACCGCTTCCGCCACCGTTTTCTGCAGTTCCCCGGTATTCCAGGGCTTGCTGATGAAGCGGTAGATCTCGCCTTCGTTGATGGAACCCACGATGGAGGCAAGATCCGAATAGCCGGTGAGCAGAATGCGCACCGTGTGAGGCGAGGTCTCCTTGACCTCCCGCAGCAGCTCCACGCCCTTCATTCCCGGCATGCGCTGATCGCTCACGACGAGATGGATGCGGAACAGCCGGATGAACTCCAGCGCCTGCTTCGCATCAAGCGCCGTGAATACGTGGTACGTGCTTCGGAAGATGGAGCGAAGCGCCGTGAGGATCCGCTCCTCGTCGTCCACGAACAACACCCGCGCAGCGTTGGCCGGAGCCGGCGCGGCAGGGCCTGCCGGCAGTCCGGTCCCCGCCGCCGGGGCCGGCGCCTGACCGCCCGCGCCCTCGCCCGCACCCATGCGCCGGATGGCGTTCACCAGGGCGGGATTGATCCTGGGCTTGTAGGCCGCGGCCTTCGGTATCGCTGCGCTCAGATCGAGATCCAGCCTGGGGCCTTCGGTGGCTGCCTCGTTGAACGCGCTGAGGAACTCCTGGGCGCTCTGGAAGCGATCCTTCGGATCCTTCGCCAGTGCCCGCTGCACCACCGCCTCCAACTCCTCCGGCAGCTCCGGATTGAGTTCGATCACGCTGGGCGGCGGCTCTTCCAGAACCTGGCGCATGATCTGGGCGTTGTTGCCCACGAACGGCTTTCGGCCCGAGAGCATCTCGAAGACGATCACTCCCGTGGAATAGATGTCGCTGCGGGCATCCGCCGTCTGACCCAGGAACTGCTCGGGTGACATGTAGTTCGGCGTGCCCAGCACGTCGCCCAGCTGGGTGAGGCTGGAGGACTCGATCCGGGCGATCCCGAAGTCGGTCACCTTGATCTGGCCGTCCTCGTTGATCAGGATGTTGGACGGCTTGATGTCCCGGTGCACCACCCCCATGCGGTGGGAGTAGCCCAGCGCCTCCAGCAGCTGCCCGACAATCTCCCGGATCTGGGGAATGGAGCGCTGGGGGTTCTCGGCCATGAACCGGGTGAGCGACTTGCCCTTCACGCACTCCATGGCGATGAAGGCGAAGCTGGCGTCCTCCCCGTACTCGTAAACAGCGACGATATTGGGGTGGACCAGCCGCCCCGCGGCCTGGGCTTCCCGCCGGAACCGGTCCAGGATGAACTGGGCCTCCGCCGGGTCGAGCTTGGATTTCTCGATGCACTTCAGCGCCACGATGCGCTGGATGACCGGGTCGTGGCCCTCGTACACCACCCCCATGCCGCCCTCGCCCAGGCGCCCCCGGATCTCGTATTTGCCGATCTTGAAGGCGTCGGTCATGAACGTTCGCGTGTCCGGGAGCTAGGCCGCGAGCTGCGCGGATTCAGGTGCCTTGACCGGCAGTACGATGGTGAACTTGGTCCCACTCCCGGGTTTGGAGGTGACACTGATGGTGCCGCCGTGCTGGTTGATGATCTTGTAGGCGATGGAAAGCCCGAGCCCCGTGCCCTTGCCCACCTCCTTGGTGGTAAAGAAGGGATCGAAGATCTTGGGGATGACGTCCGCGGGGATGCCGTGTCCGTTGTCGGCGACCTCCACCACGACGTGATCGGGGTCCTTCAGGGCAGTGCGCAGAAAAATCACCCCGCCCTCGTCCGGGATCGCCTGGGCCGCGTTGGTGACGAGGTTCAGGAACACCTGGTTGATCTGAGAGGGCGAGCAGCTGATGGGCGGTATGTTGCCGAAGGCTTTCTTGACGGTCTTGTGCTTCACCAGATTCCTGGCGATGAGCAACGTGCTGTCCAAGCCCTCGTTGAGGTTGAACTGGGCCACCTTGCTGCGGTCCAGGCGGCTGAAGTTCTTGAGATTGATGACAATCTCCGAAATCTGGGAGATGCCGTAGATGCCGTCCTTCACCAGGCCCGACAGCTCCTCCGCCGCCTGGTGGGTCTTGAACTGGGCGGCGAGGTCGGACACTTTGGCAAACTGGGCCGCGAGCTGGTCCTCGGCCACGTTGCCCGCCTGCAGCATATCCAGCAGCTTCTGGCATTCGTCCACCAGTTGCCGCACCTCCGGCAGCCGGCTGGACACCGACTCCAGGCTGCTCTTCACGTAGGCCAGCGGCGTGTTGATCTCGTGGGCGATGCCCGCCACCATCTGCCCCAGGGCCGACATCTTCTCGGTCTGGATCAGCAGCGTTTCCGACTCCTTTAACTGCGCCAGGGCTTTCGAAAGCTCGGCCGTGCGCTCCGCGACCTTGCGCTCCAGGCCTTCGTTCGCTTCCTTCAGGGCCAGGTTGAGATGCTGGATCGCCCCGTAGCTCTGGCGCAGCCGCGCGCCCAGGAAGCCCAGCACCAGGAGCAGCGCTCCCGAGTAGTACACGAGATAGATGCCGTAGAGGTCCCGATCCTGCAGCGCAGACTGGAATTCCTGGTCGAGTCCCCGGGCCAGCGCATCCACCCGCTCTGACGTGGTGAGGAAGGAGAGCTTCACTGCCAGTACCTCCTCGGCCGGCCGGTGCCTGGTCACGAGACCCACCGCCCCAATGAGCTTTGCCAGCGGCTCGCGCGCGCCCTCGGGCGGCGCCGGGGTACGGCGCTGCAGTTCCTCGGCACGGTCGAGAATATCTTTTGCTCTGGCCTCCGATGGCTCGGCGTAGTATTCCCAGATCTTCGCGGCGAGGACGTCGGCTTCGGCTGTCACAGGGCCTCCCGCAGCCCGTACCGCGGTAGCCTGGTCCCGGGCGTCTGTCACCGCCTTCTTGAGCGCGGCGCTCTCGGCCCTGAACTTCTCGAACAGCTCCGCCTTCTGCTGGAACGCCTGCTTGAGCCCCGCGATGCCCTGCTTGAGTCCCGGGCTCTTCAGGTCCAGGCCCTGGGCGGTGAGCAACAGTTCCACCTTGCGCAGTACTGCCTGCGCATTCACCGGGGGCTTCGCTTCCGGTTCCAGGGGCCGGCGGGCCCTCAGGACTTCCTCGTTCCATTTGCTGTCGACTTCCTTGAGTTCCCGGAGATAGCCGATGAGATCGTTCTGCTTGCGGAAATCCACCGCCTGGGTCTTGAAGTAAAGGAAGCCGAGGATCCCCGCGAGGATCAACACGGCGACCGCCACGCCGAGGCGGCGGATGATTTTTTCTGGACTGAGTTTTTTCAGCATGGGCCTAGGCCCGCGCCGGAATTGTGGGGTATTACGCTGATTTTCATCTGAAACCTGAAAAATAGCAATGCAAAGGCATGATTAAAGGCCGTTTACACGGTTGCAGAACAACCACCGGGAATTTCTTGCGAACATTTAATTACTGTATATAATTACAGTAACATCGGATAGCAGCGGACCGCCTTCGGCAGCCGCTGAATCCGGCTCCGTCAGCGAGGCTAGCAGTCCACATTGCCGCTGAATCCGGTTGGGTTAACCTCCATGGACAAGCTTACCCCCCGCCAGGCCGAAATCCTGCAACTCATCCGGGATTGGACCGAAGCCACGGGCTTTCCCCCGACCCGGGCCGAAATCGCCCGCCGCATGGGCTTCCGCTCGGCCAATGCCGCCGAGGACCACCTGAAGGCCCTGGCCCGGAAGGGCGCCATCGAGCTCATGCAGGACGTGTCCCGGGGCATCCGCCTGAAGCAGGGCCCGGGGCTCCCGGTAGTGGGCCGGGTGGCGGCAGGCAGCCCCATTCTCGCCGAAGCCCATATCGAGGGCCGCTACCGGCTGGACCCGGCCCTGTTTCAGCCCAAGGCTGATTATCTGCTCCGGGTGCGCGGCATGAGCATGCGCGACGCGGGAATCCTCGACGGGGACCTGCTCGCCGTGCATCGCACAGCCGAGGCGCGCTCCGGCCAGATCGTGGTGGCGAGGCTGCACGACGAGGTCACGGTGAAGCGCCTGAGGCGCCGCGGCCATGAAATCCAGCTGCTCCCGGAGAATCCAGAGTTTTCTCCCATCGTAGTGGACCCGCGGAAAGATGAGCTCACCATCGAAGGCATCGGCGTCGGCGTCATCCGCAATGGGAGACTCCTGTGAGCGCGTTGCAGCAACTGTTGCAGCATCCCGCCCTCTGGCGCGGCAACGAGTGCGCCCGGGTGGCGCTCCCCAGCATTCCCACGGGATTTCAGCGGCTGGATGCGGTTCTCCCGGGCGGTGGCTGGCCCCGGGGCGCGCTGGCCGAGGTGAACGCGGAGCGGGAAGGCATCGGTGAGATGAGTCTCCTCGTTCCCGCGCTGGCCCGGCTCTCCCGCGAGGAGGAGCGCTGGCTTGCCCTGGTGAATCCGCCCCGCCTTCCCTACGCGCCGGCCCTGGCGGCAGGCGGCGTGGCGCTTCCCCGTCTGCTCATCGTCAGGACCGAATCCTCGGCCGATGCTCTGTGGGCCGCGGAGCAGGCGCTGCGCTCGGGGGCCTGCAGCGCGGTCATTGCCTGGGCCGGCGTGGCGAACGAGCGCAGCCTGCGCCGGCTGCAACTGGCGGCAGAAACCGGGGAAGCCTGGGGCGTGCATTCCAGCTTCGGACAGGCCGCCACCAGTTCCCCCGCGCCCCTGCGGCTGCGGGTGTTCTCAAAGACCGGTGAACCGTTCGTGCACGTCCTGAAGCGCAGGGGCGGCGGAAGCCTCGCGCCGTTTGCCCTCGATGCGCCTCTCCCGGGCCGCGAGGGCGTGCGACCGGCTTTCGCCTGCCCGCTCTAAGACCTGGATTTCTCCCCAATGGAACACCCCATGCTCTGGCTGGGTCTCGTTTTTCCCCGTCTTCCCCTCGCAGTTCTGCTGCGCGGTGCAAAGGCTTCAGGCCCGATCGCCGTCGCTACTCCCGGAAACCGCCCCGAAGTGCTGCTCGCGAACAGCAAGGCCCACGCCCTCGGCATCCGTCCCGGCGTGCCGGTTTCCGCCGCCTTGGCGCTGGCGCCCGGACTCAAGGCTCTCCCCCGGGACGAGGCGCAGGAAGCCCGGGCGCTTTCGGGAATCGCCCTGTGGGCCTTCGAATTCACACCCACCGTCAACCTCGCTCCGCCCTCCGGCGTGCTGCTGGAAATCGGCGGATCGCTGAAGCTCTTCGGCGGACTCGATGCCCTGCTCAAGAAAGTGCGGGCAGGAGTGGCTGCCCTCGGCTATGACGCAGTGATGGCGGCGGCGCCCACGCCCTCGGCGGCGCTGCTGTTCGCCCGGGCCGGGTTGGAAGTGGCGCTCGCCACCCGCGAGGAACTCGCGGACAAGATTCCGGCTCTCGCCCTTGGCCTGCTGGATTTTCCTGCGGATGCGCTTGCCGCCCTTGATGCCATGGGGATACGCACGGTAGGCGACTGCCTGCGCTTGCCCCGGGATGGGCTCGCCCGGCGCTTCGGTCAGGGGCTGTTCGACGAGTTCGACCGGGTGCTGGGCGCGCTTCCCGATCCCCGGGAGCCCTTCATTCCTCCCGAGCGCCATGAAGGCAGGCTCCTCCTGCCCGCGCCGGTGCGGGAGGCGGAGGCGCTGCTGTTCGCCGCGAAACGCCTGTTCCTGGAACTTGCCGGTCTCCTCGCCTGCCGCAACGCCGGCGCCATCCGGCTGCGCCTCGATCTGGTCCACGGCGACCGGCCGCCGACCCGCGTCACGCTTGGCCTTTCGGTCCCGAGCCGGGATCCCGCGCACCTCACGGTATTGCTGCGGGAACGGCTCTCCCGCGTGGCGCTTCCGGCGCCAGTGGAGGAAATCTGTCTCGTCCTCGAGGAAACTGCCCAGCTCGCACCCCGCAACTTCTCCTGGCTTCCCGACGGAGAGGCCGCCCGGGAAAACCGTGCCGGCCTGGTGGAACGGCTGCGGGCCCGGCTGGGAGAAAAAGCCGTCCACGGCCTGCAGCTTTTTCCCGACCACCGGCCGGAACTCGCCTGGCGCGAGGCTCACCCCCACCCTGGCCTTCCTCCGTCAAAGGTAAAGGAAGTGTTCCCCGAACGGCCCCTGTGGCTGCTTCCCCGGCTCCGGCCCCTGAGCGCCCTCAACGGGCTTCCCTGGCTCGACGGCCCCCTGGAACTCATCGCCGGCCCCGAGCGCATCGAGAGCGGCTGGTGGGACGGCGGCGATGTGTCCCGGGATTACTTCGTGGCCCGGGACTCCCGCGGCAGCCGGCTCTGGGTGTTCCGGGAGCGGCATGGTGAACAAGGCTGGTTTCTGCACGGAATCTTCGCATGAGCCTGTCTGCCTACGCCGAGCTCCACTGCGTGAGCAACTTCACCTTCCTGCGGGGCGCCTCCCATCCCGAGGAACTGGTGGAGCGCGCGGCCGCATTAGGCTACGCCGCTCTTGCGCTGACCGATGAATGTTCGGTGGCCGGCGTGGTGCGGGCCCATGGGGCCGCGAAACAAGCGGGATTAAAGCTCATCCTCGGCACCGAGATCCGTCTTGCCGAAGGCCTGCGCCTCGTCCTGCTCGCCACCGACCGGGAAGGCTACGGGAACCTCTCCCATCTCATCACCCGCGGCCGGCGCAATGCCGTGAAAGGCAGCTACCGCCTGGTCCGGGAGGATTTCGAAGATGGCCTGCCTGGTTGCCTCGCCCTGTGGCTGCCGGACACCGAACCGGATCCGGGGCAGGCCCAGTGGCTGAGGGACCTTTTTCCCGGCCGCGGCTGGATCGCGGCGGAGCTTTTGCGGGGCCCGGACGATCACGGCAGGCTCCGCGCACTGCAAGAACTCTCCCGGCGCACGAGGCTTCCCCTCACGGCGGCTGGCGACGTGCACATGCACCTGCGGAGCCGCCGCGTGCTCCAGGACGTGCTCACCGCCATCCGGCTCAGGACTTCGGTGCGGGAAGCCGGCCATGCCCTCCATCCCAACGGCGCGCGGCACCTGCGGCGGCGGGAAACGCTTGCCCGCCTCTATCCTCCGGAGTTACTCGCCGAAAGCGTCGCCATCGCCGAGCGCTGCTGCTTCTCCCTCGACAGCCTGCGCTACGAGTATCCCGACGAGCTGGTTCCTCCGGAAACGACACCGGCGGCGCATCTGCGGGCATTGGTGGAAAAAGGGCTGCAAGAACGATTCACCCCCACCCCATCCCTCCCCCCTCAAGGGGGGGGCAGTAATGCTTCGGACGCACCCGCGGCAGGTTGCGCCGGACCATCCCTTCACCCTCAAGGGGGAGGGCGTGATGCTCCTTCCTCCCTCGTGGGGGAAGGCCGGGAGGGGGGGATGCCGCCAAAAGTCCGTCAATTGATCGACCACGAGCTCGCGCTGATCGCAGAACTCGGCTACGAGCCCTACTTCCTCACCGTCCACGATATCGTGCGCTTCGCGCGCTCCCGCGGCATTCTGTGCCAGGGACGGGGCTCGGCCGCCAACTCCGCCGTGTGCTACGCGCTGGGGATCACCGAGGTGGACCCTTCCCGCATGGAAATGCTGTTCGAGCGCTTCGTGTCGAAGGAGCGCAACGAGCCGCCTGACATCGACGTGGACTTCGAGCACGAGCGGCGCGAGGAAGTCATCCAGTACCTGTACGAAAAATACGGCCGGGAGCGGGCGGCGCTCGCCGCCACCGTGATCACCTACCGCCCGCGGAGCGCGGTGCGCGACGTGGGCAAGGCCCTGGGACTGGAGCTGGCCCAGGTGGACCGGCTGGCGAAGTCGCTCGCCTGGTGGGATGACTGGCCGCGACTCGGTGCTGCAGAGCAGCCGAGTGCGGGAGCGGACAGTGGCCCCCGGCAAGAAACTTTGTCTCATAGTCCGGAAGCGCCACTCCCCGCACCAGGATCTGAGAGACGTGAGGCCGGGGGCAGGAAAGTGCTGACGGAACGGCTCAGGGATGCGGGGGTCGATCCCGGGAGCCCGGTGGTCCGGCAACTCATCTTCCTCGTCCACACGCTTGCGGGGTTTCCCCGGCATCTTTCCCAGCACGTGGGCGGCTTCGTGATTTCCCGCGGTGAGCTCTCCCGCCTGGTGCCCATCGAGAACGCGGCGATGGAAGATCGCACCGTGATCCAGTGGGACAAGGACGATCTCGATACGCTGGGGCTATTGAAAGTGGATGTGCTGGGGCTCGGCATGCTCTCCTGCATCCGCCGCGCCCTGGATCTGGTCAGTGATTGGCGGGCGAAACCGCCCTCACCCCCGGCCCCTCTCCCCGGTGCGGGAGAGGGGAGATTCGTGTGTGGCGGCCCGGCAAGCGAGCCGCCACGGAAGTTTACGATGGCCACCATCCCGGCCGAAGACCCGCAGGTCTACGACATGATCTCGCGCGCCGACACCATGGGCGTGTTCCAGGTCGAGTCCCGGGCCCAGATGGCGATGCTGCCGCGCATGAGGCCGCGAAACTTCTACGATCTCGTGATCGAAGTGGCCATCGTGCGCCCGGGGCCGATCCAGGGCGGCATGGTGCATCCCTATCTGCGCCGCCGCCAGGGGCTGGAGCCCGTGACCTACCCTTCCGAAGCGGTCAAGGCGGTGCTCTCCCGTACCCTCGGCGTTCCCATTTTCCAGGAGCAGGTGATGAGCCTCGCGGTGGTGGCCGCGGGCTTCACCCCGGGGGAGGCGGACCAGTTGCGCCGCTCCATGGCGGCCTGGCGCAGGAAAGGCGGCCTGGAGAAATTCGAGGCGCGGCTCATCGAGGGCATGCGTAGCCGCGGCTACGCGGAAGACTTCGCCCGCCAGATTTTCCGCCAGATCCAGGGCTTCGGCGAATACGGCTTCCCCGAGTCCCACGCCGCGAGCTTTGCGCTCCTGGTCTATGTCTCAGCCTGGCTCAAGTGCCATGAGCCGGCGGCCTTCTGCTGCGCGCTGGTGAACAGCCAGCCCATGGGCTTTTACGCGCCTTCACAGCTCATCCAGGACGCGCGCCGCCACGGCGTCGAAGTGCAGTCAGTGGACGTGATGGCGAGCGAATGGGACTGCATGCTGGAGCCCTCTCCTTCCCCCTCGATGGGGGAAGGCCGGGATGGGGGTCACGCACTCCTTCCCACCCCCGCCCTGCGCCTGGGCTTGCGCCTGGTGAAGGGCCTGTCCCGAGCCGGCGCCGAACGCATTGTCGCCGCCCGTGCCCGCGGTGCCTTCGAGAACACAGGCGATCTCGCCCATCGGGCGCAGCTCGACCGCCGCGATCTGGAATGCCTGGCAGCAGCAGGCGCGCTCGCTTCCCTCGCCGGCCATCGCCGCAAGGCCCGCTGGGAGGTGACCGGAATCGAGACCCTGCCCCCGCTCCTGCAAGGCACAGGATTCGAGGAAACGCCGATCGAGCTTCCCGCTCCCACCGAGGGCGAGGACCTGGTGGCCGATTACGCGAGCCTGGGGCTCACGCTCGGCCGCCATCCCCTGGCGCTGCTGAGAAGCAACTTGAAGCAGCGCCGCCTGCTCACCGCGGTCGAGCTTCATGCGCTTCCCCACCGCAGCTCCGCCCGGGCCGCCGGCATCGTCACCTGCCGCCAGCATCCGGACACCGCAAGCGGGGTCACTTTCCTCACCCTGGAAGACGAAACCGGCTACGTGAACGTGGTGGTGTGGCGGGACTTGGCCGAGAAGCAGCGCCGGGAATTGCTATGTTCCAGGCTGCTGGCGGTGGACGGGGTGCTGGAGCGCGAAGGCGAGGTGGTGCACCTCATCGCCGGGCGGCTTGCGGATTACACCGGGCTGCTGGGCAGCCTTGTCACCCGATCGCGGGATTTTCACTGAGCTGCGCGCCTCACCGCACAAACAGTTCGTACACCGTGAGCACGATCTCGACCACGATCAGGATCACGATGTACCACTCCACCCGGATCGAATGCCGCGCGTTGAGCAGTTCCAGCAGGGTCTGGGCGGTATGGGTCACCAGGGAGAGCTTGAGATCGAGCACGCGGTGGCGCTCCTGGATCTCCAGCTCGTCCTCCAGCCGCGCGAACAGGCCTTCAAGATCCGCGTGATCCCAGAGGATTTCCGGCTTCTCCCCCACCTCGGCACGCCCGATCATGCGCTGCTCGATGAGCAGCATGGCGCCGATGTTGCGGGCCAGCTCCCGCCCATGGCCCGCGATGCGGCCGCGCTGGGAAAGCTCGAGGGCCAGGGGCTCGATGCGCTCGAAATCGCCGGCGATGCGGGACTCGTACAGCGCCAGCATGACGCTCTTCGACAGCACGTCGGCGATGATCTGCAGGCGCTCCAGGGACACCGCTTCCAGGTACACGACCCCGCCCTTCAGCGCCTCCCGGGTCCCGGGATCGATGCGGATCGGCACCTGCTCCACCTCCGGCGCCGGATAGGGATTCGCCACCAGCGGCCGCAGGCCCTCGGTAAAGGTCACCTCCTCCATGGGCTGCACGTCGAAGAACACCACCACGCCGTAGCGGAACAGCACCGCCACGCCCCCGCCCCGGACCGCCACGGCAAGCGGGTTGGTCGCCAGGCTCTCGGCCACCTGCCAGGCCTTGAGGTCGATGCGCTCCCCCACCAGCACGGCGCGCGCGGTAAACGCAGTCTTGGAAAAGATGGGGAGGTCTTTCATAGCCGGCAGTCTTGGCGGTTTTTCGGGCCAATCTTACCAGCCTTGAGCGAACCCGCTCCACCTTGTGCCGCCAGGCTCAGGCCGGCGCGTGACCCTTGCCCGGGCCCACCAGCTGCAACATCAGGCTGGATTCGCGCTTGTAGAAGCCCTCGGTGTGGAAAGTCTCGGGCAGCTTGTAGAGCTCGTAATCGAGGTGGTGGCAAAGCTCGTGAATCAGGGTTCGGACGAAGCTGCGGAACGCCACCACCTTCTTGCGCTCGGCGGTGCGCATCCAGACCGAAATGCGGGCCGGCTGCCCTTCGAGGGGTTCGTACAGGCCGTGCAGCTCCCCACCGCTGTCCTTGGGCCGTACCGCGAACACCCGCACCCGGACCGCCGGAACCTGGAAGCGGTTTGTGAGATCGTTCAGCAGGACCTGGCAGGCGGCTTCCACTCCGCTGCGATCCTCGCGCTGCAGACCCTCGGCGATTCTTTCGATCACCGGATCGGCGGAGGGACCCGGCGGAAGCGGAATGGCATGGATGGCATCGCTCGCCCGGTAGGTGCGCTTCCGGGGGCTGGAAAGGCGGTCATAGTAGGCGAAGGGCACGGCGGTCGTTACCCGTCGTCAATCCAATCTGCAACGTTCAACCCGTGAATGCGGGAAAACTCCCGGGTGTTATTCGTGACCAGGGTCACGCCAAGGGCCAGCGCATGGGCGCCGATCAGGGTGTCGAGCGAACCAATCGGGGTTCCGCGCTTCTCCAGGTCTGCGCGAATCCTTCCGCAAGCCCTCGCCGCGTCCGCGTCGAAATCGGCGATCTCCAGCGGCAAGATGAATTCGTCGAGTGCCTGCTGGTTCTTCTCGCCGTGCTGGCTCTTGGCAACGCCGAACTCCAGTTCAGCAAGGGTCACGGTGGAGATTCCGACATCGCCGACCTTGTGGGCCCTGAGGTGCCGGAATGCCTGGGGCGGCTTGCGCTTGATGATGGCGATGCAGGTATTGGTATCCAGCATGACCTTCATTCAAACACCGCCTCTCGCTTTTGCTGCTTCGGCTGCTTCCGGTCGGTCATGTAATCCTTGGTGAACTTGTCCAGGCTGTTGACCAGGGAATCCCAGGAATGAACCACAGGGATCAGGACAACGGCGTTACCGGATTTCTTGATGAACACTTGGCTGCCTTCAAAGCGGAATTCCTTGGGAAGCCTTACCGCCTGGCTCTGCCCATTCCGAAAAAGCTTCGCGGTCTTCATGTTAACGCCCTCCAAAAAAATATATTTTTAGTATATACTCTTTGCGTTGTGGGTCAAGGCCGGCAGAAACCCGGCATCGGGGGTGGCGCATAAATCCACGGGGGTGTTCAGGTTGCGGGGAAGCCGATTTACTGCCCCAACACAAAGGCATGGCGCAAGGCTCTGGAGCGGGCTGGAATCGAAGATTTCCGCCGGCACGACCTGCGGCATGCCTGGGCCAGCTGGCTCGTCCAAAACGGCACGCCCTTGCATGTCCTGCAGGAAATGGGCGCCTGGGAAGACATGTCGATAGTGCGCCGCTCTGCTCACTTTGCACCCGCTCCGCTCGCACAGCATGCGGCAGTGCTGGACAAGGTGCTTGGCGGCACAAAATCGGCACAATCGGAAAAAGAAAAGGGGCGCCCTCGTAAGCTTGACCCCTTGTCTTGGGTGGTGGGCCGTCGGGGACTCGAACCCCGAACCAACGGATTAAGAGTCCGCTGCTCTACCAGTTGAGCTAACGACCCGCGGGCGCAATTATCCCAGAAATCGCCGGGGCGCGGAACGGGTTTCGCCACCTCGGCGCGGGGATTTTGCCTGCTGTCGAAACTGTCATAGACTTGGCCCAAATCGCGAGGCTCACGAATATGTCCAAATGGCTCGTCACTCTGGGACTGATTCTCGTCATTGCCGGCTTGGCCTGGCCTTGGCTCGCCAAACTCGGCCTCGGGAGCCTGCCGGGGGACATCCGCATCGAGCGCAAGGGCACGACCTTCTATTTCCCGGTCACCAGCAGCATCATCGTCTCGCTGGTGATCACCCTCATCCTGTGGATTTTCCGGCGCTGAGCCGGGACCCCGAAGGGAGCCTGCCATTTCCTTTGACTTCGACGCGCCCATAGACCGGCGCGGCACCGCCAGCGAGAAATGGGACAAATTCCGGGGCCGGGACGTCATCCCCATGTGGGTGGCAGACATGGATTTCCGCTCACCGCCGGCGGTGATCGAGGCCCTGCACCGGCGCGTGGACCATGGTGTGTTCGGCTACACCGGCGCTCCCCAGGAGCTGGTCGAGGCAGTGGTCCGTCACCTGCAGGAGGACTACGGCTGGGCGATCGATCCCGGCTGGCTGGTCTGGCTCCCGGGGCTAGTCGTGGGGCTCAATGTCACCTGCCGCTCGGTGGGCGAGGACGGCGACGACGTGCTTACCTTCACGCCCATCTACCCGCCGTTCCTGACCGCCCCGCGCCACTCCAACCGCAATCCCGTGCCTGTTTCGCTGCGATACGGCGAAGGGCGTTGGGGCTTCGATCTTGAACGACTTGAGGCAGCCGTTACGCCCCGCAGCCGGCTTCTGCTGCTGTGCAATCCCCACAATCCCGTGGGCCGCGTGTATGGACGGGAGGAGCTGCTGGAGGTCGCCACCTTCGCCGCGCGCCATGACCTGGTGATCGGGTCTGACGAGATCCATTGCGGGCTGGTGCTGGATGCCGAAAAGCGTCACGTTCCCATGGCTTCCCTGAGTCCCGACATCGCGGCCCGGACCATTACCCTGATGGCCCCGAGCAAGACCTACAACCTGCCGGGACTCGGCTGCGCCTTCGCGGTGATTTCGAACGACGAGCTGCGGCGACGCTTCCTGAGGGTGATGACAGGCATCGTCCCCCATGTCAACGCGCTCGGGTTCACCGCGGCGCTCGCCGCCTACCGGGAGGGCGGACCTTGGCTGGCCGCGTTGCTGGATTACCTGCGGGGCAACAGCGACCTCGTGACCCAGGCGATCAACGGCCTGCCCGGCCTCGCCATGGCCCCGGTGGAGGCCACCTATCTCGCCTGGATCGACGTGAGGAAAAGCGGCCTCCCCCACCCCGCCGCCTTTTTCGAGGAGGCGGGGGTCGGCCTCTCGGAAGGCCGGGATTTTGCCGGTCCGGGGTTCCTGCGCCTCAACTTCGGCTGCCCGCGCAGTCTCCTCGCCACAGCGCTCGAGCGCATGGACCGGGCGCTCCGGCGCCCCCGCTAAGCCCCTGAATTGCCCCGCACTCCCGGCCACTCGGGACCAATTTGGGCTAACATAAGATGAGTCCTTGTGCCAGGCCGCGAGATTTTAGGCCACGATCATGACCAGCCAGGTAGCCGCACCCACCGACCAGAGCGAGGAGCTGCAGCTCGCGCTCGCGGAAATTCGTCATCTCACCCAGACGGTGAGCGCATTGCGCGATGCGCTGGAGAAAGGCCGCATCGACCGGGAGGAGGAAGTGCGCAATGCGGTGCTGGCTGCCGACGGCGAAATCCGCCAGCTAAAGGCCACGGTCGCCAGCCTGCGCGATGAACTCGAGCGCGCCCGCATTGACAAAGAACAAAGCGTGCAGCAGGCCCTCGCAGCAGGCGGCGAAGAGATCCGCCAGCTCAAGACCACCGTCGCCAGCCTGCGCGACGAGTTGGAGCGCTCGCGCATCGACAAGGAGGAAAGCGTGCAGCAGGCGGTGGCCGCGGGCAGCGACGAGATCAAGCAGCTCAAGCACACCATCGGCGGCCTGCGCGACGAGCTGGAGCGCTCGCGCATCGAGAAGGAGGAAGCGATGCAGCAGGCCGTGGCGGCCTCCAGCGACGAGATTGCCCAGCTCAAGAACTCGGTGCAGGCCCTGCGCGACATGATGGAGCACGAAAAAACCCAGTACCAGAACGCGGCCCAGGAACTGGAGCACACCGGCCGCGACGAGCGCCGCCAGCTCCAGGAAACCGTCTCCCTGCTGAGGGAAGAGTTGCAGCATCGCCATGAATGACCAGACCAAGCCGGTTGCCCCGGCGAAGCCCGCCAAGCGCACCAGCGCGGAGGTCAGCCTCGGCGACCACAAGAAGCGGTTGCGGCTCGCCGAGCTGCTGCTCAGCGTCTCGCGCAAGATCGCGTCCATCGATTCCCTGGATGAGGTGCTCAACACCCTGGTGGAAATGACCACCACGGCGCTTCATGCCGAACGCGGCAGCCTGTTCCTCAACGACGTCGAGTCCGGGGAGCTTTATTCGCGGGTGGCCCAAGGCAACTTCCAGCGCGAAATCCGGCTCCTCAACACCAGCGGCATTGCCGGTTGGGTCTACAGCAACGGCAAGGGGGTCATCATCGACGACGCCTATTCCGACCCCCGTTTCAACCGCACCATCGACGAGCAGACCGGCTTCGTCACCAAGAGCATCCTGTGCGCCCCCATCAAGACCGTGAAGGGCGAAGTCATCGGGGTGGCCCAGGTCCTCAACAAGAAGAAGGGCCGGTTCACACGGGCAGATCTCACGCTGCTGGAGGCCATGACGTCCCAGGGCACGCTCGCGCTCCAGAGCGCCCAGTTCATCGAGCGCATGAAGGCGATCCGCAAGCAGGAGCTGGAGTTCCTGGACTTGGTCTCGGAGGTCACCGCCGACATCAAGCTGGGCTCGCTGCTGCAGCGGGTCATGGGGGAAGCCACCCGCATGCTCAACGCCGAGCGCTCCACCCTGTTCCTGAACGACGACAAGACCAGCGAGCTGTGGTCGGAAGTGGGCCAGGGGCTGGAAGCCCTGCAGATCCGCTTCCCCAACAACGTGGGCATCGCCGGGGCCGTGTTCACCTCCGGCAAGACCATCAACATCCCCCACGCCTATGCGGACCTGCGCTTCAACCCGGCCTTCGACAAGCGTACCGGCTTCTTTACCCGCTCCATCCTGTGCGTGCCGGTGGTGAACAAGTACGGCAAGACCATCGGCGTCACCCAGGTGCTCAACAAGCGCGGCGGCCCATTCACCGATGAGGACGAATCCCGCCTCAAGGCGTTCACCGCCCAGGTGTCGATCGCCCTGGAAAATGCCAAGCTGTTCGCCGACGTGCAGAACATGAAGAACTACAACGAGAGCATGCTGGAGAGCATGTCGAACGGCGTCATCACGCTGGACGCCGAGGAGAAAATCGTCACCTGCAACGCGGCCGGGCTGAACATACTCAACGTCACCGCGAACCAGATTCTCAACCACAAGGCCAACGACGTCTTTACGGGACCGAACGCCTGGCTGCTGGAGAAACTCAAGCGCGTGGAGGAAACCCAGGCTGCCGACCTCACCATGGATGCGGAGCTGGAGTGCGCCGGAGAGAAGGTTTCGGTGAACGCCCACATCCTGCCGCTGGTGAGCATCGAGAAGAAGCGGCTGGGCTCGATGATGGTGCTGGAAGATATCAGCTCCGAGAAGCGGGTGAAATCCACCATGGCCCGCTACATGGATCCCAAGGTGGCGGACACGCTGCTCGCGGCGGGCGCCGAAATCCTCGGCGGCCAGAGCGTCAACGCCACGGTGCTGTTCTCCGACATCCGCGGCTTCACCACCGTGACCGAGCACCTGGGGGCCCAGGGCACGGTGAGCCTGCTCAACGAGTATTTCACCATCATGGTGGACTGCATCCAGCGCGAGGGCGGGATGCTCGACAAGTTCATCGGGGACGCCATCATGGCGGGCTTCGGGGTCCCGGTGTCCCACGACGACGACGAGGACCGGGCGGTGCGGGCGGCGATCGCCATGATTTCCGAGCTTACCGCCTGGAATCACAAGCGCGCGGCCGAGGGCAAGATGCCGGTCAACATCGGCATCGGCCTCAATACCGACACCGTGGTGTCCGGCAACATCGGTTCACCCAAGCGCATGGACTTCACCATGATCGGGGATGGCGTCAACATCGCCTCGCGGCTGGAGAGCGCCTGCAAGGAGTACCACGCCCGCATCCTCATCAGCGAGAATACCTACAAGCGCCTGAAGGGCACCTACCGCTCGCGCGAAGTGGACATGGTGGTGGTGAAGGGCAAGACCAAACCGGTGTCCATCTACGAGGTCCTCGACTACCACACTGAGGAAACCTTCCCCAACATCATGGAAGTGCTGCAGCAGTTCAAGGGAGGATTGGCCAAGTACCGCCAGGGCAAGTGGGACGACGCCATGAAGGCGTTCCGCGAAGCGCTCGCCCTCAATCCCGACGATGCGGTTTCCGAAATGTACATCCGGCGCTGCGAGTACCTTAAAGCCAACCCCCCCGGCGAGGCCTGGGAAGGCGTCTGGGTGATGCACACGAAGTAGAGCTGTCCTGCCAATCTGCCGGTCGCGCGACGGCGTGATTCGCCGGAGCGCTCCCCCTCCTGGACGAAGGGCACGGGAGAAAGGCAAATCTGCTAAACTTCGCGCCTGCGCTGGCCTCCAATGCACCGGTTTTCCGATCTGGCGAAATTTCTGGGCCGTCCCTTCGCGGGCCGGCTCTTTCCCGTCGTCGCCGTCGCAGCAGCGCTCGCCGCCCTTTCCCTCGTCACTCGCCTGGTTCTTTTGAGCCGCGTTGACTCGGTGTTGCCGCCCGGTATTGTCCCGCTATTTGCGATTTTCAGCCTCGGCCTCGCCTACGACCTGGTGGCGGCGCTGTATTTCACCCTGCCCCTCACCCTGTGGCTCGCGCTGGTGCCCAACCGGCTGGCCGCGATGCGCTTGCATCAGGCTCTCCTGGTCATCGCTTTTGCCGGGATCGCCTATCTGTTCACCGTCATCGGCATAGCGGAGTGGCTGTTCTGGGAGGAATTCGGCGCCCGCTTCAATTTCATCGCCGTCGACTACCTGCTCTACACCCACGAAGTGATCGGAAACATCCGGGAGAGCTATCCCATCGGATGGATCCTGTCCGTCCTCGCCATCCCCGCGGCGCTGCTGACCGCCCTCGTTGCCCGGCCCCTGGCAAAGCGCGCCGCTGCGCCCCTGCAATGGCGCTCGCGTCTTGCGACCGCCACGGTTCATGCAGTCCTCGTTCTTGCCGCGTTCCGTCTGGTTTCGAGCGATTACAAGGACTTTTCCGCGAACGATGCCGCGAACGAGCTGGCCGGCAATGGCATCTACGAGTTCTTCGCCGCCAACTACCGCAACGAGCTCAGCTTCGAGCGCTACTACGTCACGCTCCCCCCGGCAGATGCGCTGCACCTGGCGAAGCGGGTTACCGACGGCCCGGGAACGTGGCTCGACACTCCGTCCGATGGCTTCGAGCGGTACGTTCCGGGCGCCGGGGCGGGGCACCGGTTCAATATCGTGCTCGTCAGCGTCGAGAGCATGGGCGCGGAATTCCTCGGGGCCTATGGCGATCCCCGCGGCCTGACCCCGAACCTCGACCGCCTGTCCCGGGAAAGCCTCTGGTTCTCCAATGTCTTCGCTACCGGCAATCGCACGGTGAGAGGCCTCGAGGCGCTGGCGCTGGCGCTGCCGCCCACCCCCGGCCAGTCGATCGTCCGCCGGCCGAAAAACGAGCACTTGTTCTCTCTGGGCAGCGTGCTCGAGGACTACGATTACGACACGCTGTTCGCGTACGGCGGCTACGGCTATTTCGACAACATGAACGCGTTCTTCGACCGTAATGACTACCGGGTGGTCGACAGGACGGGAATTCCGAAGGAAAAAATCGCATTCGAAAACATCTGGGGCGTGGCCGACGAGCATCTTTTCGATTTCGTGATCGGGGAAATCGATCGCCACCAGGCCGGCGCCAAGGGTCAACCGTTCTTCGTCCACGTGATGACGACCAGCAATCATCGCCCCTATACCTATCCCGCCGGCCGCATCGACATTCCGTCCGGTTCCGGGCGGGAGGGGGCCGTGAAGTACGCGGATTGGGCAATCGGCCACTTCCTGGAGGAAGCCCGGAAACGCCCGTGGTTCCCGGATACCATTTTCGTGATCACCGCGGATCACGGAGCCAATGCCCGCGGCACCATCGAAATCCCGGTTGAAAAATACCGCATTCCGCTCTTCGTGCATGGGCCGCGCCACATCGCCCCGCAGCGGGTGGACCGCCTGATGTCGCAAATCGACATCGCGCCCACACTGATCGGAATCCTCGGTCTGCCCCACTACAGCAAGTTCTTCGGCCGGGACATTCTGCATTCGCCGCCCGGGGGTGACCGCGCCTTCGTCGCCAACTATCAGACGCTGGGATACCTCAAGAACGGGAAGCTGGTGGTGCTGCAGCCCCAGCGCAAGGTCCGCGTGTTCCGCACCACCGCCGAGGGGCGGCCCACGGCGCCCGACGAGGACCCGGACCTGGTCCGCGAAGCCATCGCTCTGTACCAGTCGGCGTCACACGTCTTCAGGAGCGGCCGCTATCGGGACGAAGAGCAGCTGCCGCCGGACCGGCGTCCCGGCTCCGGGGAAGACCCCGAGCAGGTGGAGCATCGGCCGGCGGCGTTGCTGCGAGTAGGCCATTGAGGTCGCCGACACATCCCCCGCCTCTGCGCCACAGGTCCGGAAAATGAAAAAGGGCCGCCTCGGCGACCCTTGGTTCCCAGCGGCATGCGACGATTGACGCCCGCAGGCGCCGGCGCGCGTCCGGCCGGCCCTTCGGCGGGCCGCTGCTTCATTCGTGCTTGTGGTCGAACCGCACTTCGGCTGCCCGGGCCATTCCCGGCGTGCGAATCTTCACGGCGATCACGTAGGGCCCCACCCCCGGCATCCTGAAATAGTTGCCGTAGGTGATCGTATCGTTGATGGCCATGGGATCGAGTTTCTTTCTCTCGCCCCGAAATCCGACTTCGCCGACGGTCGCCTCGACTACGGCATCGGAAATGCGTTGTTTGGTCTTCCGGTTGAATACCGCGATCAGCACATGATATTGAGCCTTGCCTTTTGGAACACCCGCGTGCATGGATTTCTCGGGTGTTCCCGCCGGACGGCCCCGGAGGTCCTCGCTGGGCACAATCCCCAGTTCCACCTCCATATCATCGACGAGTTTGCGCTGCCCCTGTTCCCGGTGGGCCGCGGCCAAGCCGGCCAGCGTGCCCAGGGCCAACAGCAGCGAAACGCGAAACAGGCTCTTGAACCGGTCGGTAAACATGGTTGCCTCCTTCCCTGTCATGTCACCGCCTTCGGCCCAGGAGCCGTTGCCAAAAAATCCAATCTCCCTTCGGCTACCTCAAACGGCCATTGGCGGTAACCCGGAGGGCTGCAGGCGCAATATCCGCCGTTTCCCCTCTCTTATAATTAAAGCCTAGTTGTCGCCAACAGGCACTGCAAGGAAAGGAGTCACCGGGAAGCAGCGGGCAATCGAAAATAATTCTCTTTCCCGCAGATCATTCAGAAATCCGATCAGACATCCTGGGCAAACAGCCGCTCTGCGCCCTGGGGCGCGCTGCGCCAGTACTGGGGCGGCGCTTCTACCTTCGCCCCCAGTTCCGCCGCCGCATGCCACGGCCAGCGCGGGTCGTAGAGGATGCCGCGCGCCAGCGCCACCAGGTCCGCGCCTCCTTCCGCAAGGATCGCCTCCGCCTGCCGCGGTTCCGTGATGAGCCCGACCGCGATCGTCGGCATCCCGGTGTCGCTCCGCACCCTGCGGGCGAAGGGCACCTGGTAGCCCGGCGCGGCCGGAACCCGCTGCCGCGGCGACAGCCCGCCGCTCGATGCATGGAGAAAATCGCAGCCCCGTGCCTTGAGCGCCCGGGCCAACGCGACCGTCTGCTCGATGTCCCACCCCCCGTCCACCCAGTCGGTGGCGGAAATACGCATGCCCAGCGGCTTGTGGGATGGCCAGACCGAGCGCACCGTTTCGAACACTTCCAGAGGAAAACGCATCCGGTTCTCCAGGGAACCGCCGTAGGCATCCGGGCGATGGTTGGAAAGCGGGGACAGGAACTCGTGGAGCAGGTAGCCGTGGGCGGCGTGGATCTCAACTGCGTCAAAGCCCAGGCGGTCGGCACGGCGGGCGGCCTCCGCGTAGGCGCTCCTCAGCCGGGCGAGTCCTGCACCATCGAGCGCCATGGGAACGACATCCGATGCGTTGAAAGGATCGGCGGACGGCGCTACCGTCTGCCAGCCCTCTTCCGCGGGCGAAAGCTGCGATCCGCCCTGCCAAGGAACGGCGCAGGAAGCCTTGCGGCCCGCGTGAGCGAGCTGGATCGCCATCGGGATGGCCGAGTAGCGGCGCACCGCGGCAAGCACCCGGGCGAATGCCGCCTCGTTCTCTGCGGACCACAGTCCGGGACACGCGGGCGTGATGCGGCCCTCGGGGGAAACCGCAGTCGCTTCCACGATCAGCATCCCCGCACCGCTATGAGAAAGGGCGCCCAGATGCATCAAGTGCCAGTCGCCCACGTTTCCGTCGGTTGATGAGTACTGGCACATGGGCGCGATCACGATACGGTTGGGCAGCGTGAGTCCCCGCAGCGAGAAGGAAGAGAAGAGCTGGGTGGTCATGGTTGGCGTCCCGTGTGACTGAAATGGGGCTATGGGCGCGAAGTCTAGGGGGAATCTCGCGGCAAGTCGACCCCTGCCCAGGAGAAATTCCATGGCCGGGCAAAAACGGAAAAGAAATCCCGGCCGGATTCTGGACAGAAAAACAAAAGGCTCATCAGGAAATCGAGTGGGTAATTCTAGAGGGAAATGTGGCTGGAAGCCGCATGGATATTGGCTTGCAGGGGTTTCGTAAGGTGCTTGAATTCGGCATCATGTTTAGATGGCCAATTCAGCGAAGCGACAGCG
>JACPEG010000055.1 GCA_016183615.1 Betaproteobacteria bacterium | reverse complement strand
TGGCCGACAGGTTCACCGCGGGCAGCAGCCCGGCGCGCCCCTGCGGCAGCTTCTCCTGGGCCGCCGCATGCGCCGCCTTGGCCGCCGCGTACTGGGCGTCCTTCACCACCGCCTCCCGGTACACCTCCATCAGGTCGGCGGAAAAGGCGGGAGAGGCGAAAAATACGAGACCGAGGGAAAGGGCGATCCGATTCATCTCAACGTTTCCTTTTGGCTTTCGCGGCACGGGGCGCCGTCCGCGCCCGGGGGTGGCGCGCAACCAGTCCGTTCACCAGGAGATCCACGTGCATGTCCAGGTACTTTTCGAAGTCCCAGGGCTCCTTGTCGCAGGAGCACAGGGAATGGCGCCACAGGAGAGCGAAGATCATGGGCGCAATGGCAACCCGCAGCGCGTATCCCACGTCCAGGGCGCGGAATTCTCCGGACGCGATGCCGCGCTCGAGAGCGGCGGCGAAAACGCGGTGGCCCCGCTGAATTACCTCGTCGTAGTAGAACTGGGCCAGCTGCGGGAAATTGCCCGACTCCGCGATCATCAGCTTGGGAATGCCTCCGAGGCGGGTGGCGCCGACGGCTTTCCACCAGGTGTGGACCAGGGTGCGCAGGAGATCGGCGGTGCTGCCCTGGTAGCGGTCCACCAGTTCCCGGCCCCGTTCCAGCGTGGGTACCAGGGCCTGACGGATGACGGCCTTGAACAACTCCTCCTTGTTGGGGAAGTAGAGGTAGACCGTGCCCTTGCTGACCCCGGCCCGGGCGGCGACGTCCTCGAGACGCGTGGCGGCGAAGCCGCGCTCGACGAAAAGATCGAGGGCGGCGTCCACCAGTTCGCTGGGGCGGGCTTCCTTGCGCCGGGTCCAGCGCGGGGCCGGCTTGGCTGCGGCAACGGACATGGAGATCAACTAGTAACTGACCAGTCAGTAAGTTAACAGCCGGGGACGGGCACGTCAACCCTTTTTGAAGCGTGGGAAATGAAAAAAGGGGCGGATGACTCCGCCCCGCAGGAAAGACCTGCCCGCCCGCTGAGGCCTACCTGGACCAGTTGGGCTTGCGCTTCTCCACGAAGGCCCCGACGCCTTCCGCCGCGTCCTCGCCCATCATGTTATCGGCGATGACCCGGCTCGCGAGCTTGTAGGCCTGGGCCATGCCCATTTCGATCTGCTCGTAGAAGAATTTCTTGCCGGCGGCCACCACGGCGGGCGGCTTTTCGATGATGGCGTTGGCGAGGTCCAGCACCGTCTGGTCGAGCTTTTCGGGGGGGACGACGCGGTTCACGAGACCCCATTGCAGCGCAGTCTGCGCGTCGATGAATTCACCCGTGAGCAACATTTCAAAGGAGCGCTTGCGCGACAGGTTGCGGGACACCGGCACGCCGGGGGTGGCGCAGAACAGCCCGAAGTTGATTCCGGAGGTGGCGAACTTCGCTTCGTTGGAGGCGACCGCGAGGTCGCAGCCGGCGACGATCTGGCAGCCGGCGGCGGTGGCGATGCCGTGGACCCGGGCGATCACCGGCTGGGGAATCCGTACCAGGGTCATCATGACGTTGCAGCAGGTGCCGAACAGCTCATCCAGGAACTCCTGCTTGCGGTTGGCCAGCATTTCCTTGAGGTCGTGCCCCGGACAGAACGCGGTGCCGGCGCCGGCAACGACCACCGCGCGAACCGACTTGTCCGCGGCGATCTCGTCGAGCCGGGCCTGGAGTTCCACCAGCATGGCGGCGGAAATTGCGTTGAACTGCTTGGGTCGGTTCAGCGTCAGCGTGGCGATGCCATTGGCGTCGCTGCGCAGGACCATCGGTTGCTCGGGGGCGGGGGATGCGGCGGGCTGTCCCATGGGCGGGCTCCTTGAATGCCTGATGATTGGAAACCCAACGATTATAGGCGCCGGGGCATGAGTTTTCCACAGCGCGGTCCCGGCCGGGCCGGCGTGCTATGGTAGCCCCCGCGACCAGGAAAGGAAGAAAATAGTCGGCGCTTCCGGGCGATTCCCCGGACTGCGCTAGAATTGGCAGCGTCCGTTGCGGGGAAACAGAAAAATCAATCCCACGGGGCCCGTTTCCCTTTTCCCATGCTGAGCGAGCTCGAATCCTTCCGCCACCGCTTCGAGATCAGGAAGGAGCTGGGGCGGGGCGCCACCGGAGAGGTGCATCTCGCCTTCGACACCTTTTCCCAGCGCGAGGTGGCGATCAAGCTCACGTGGCTGAAGCTGTTCGAGGACCCGGAGAACGGCCCCCGCTTCCGCAGGATGTGGCTCAACGAGACGCGGCTCGCCGGGATGCTCAAGCACCCGTTCATCGTAGAGGTGTATGAAGCGGGAAGCGCCGGCGAGTACGGCTACCTGGTCATGGAGTATCTATCCGGCGGCACCCTCAAGCAGCACACCGCGATGGACCGGCTGCTGCCCTTCGACCGGGTCATCGACGTGATCTACAAGGTGTGCAATGCCCTGGACTATGCCAACCGGCAGGGGCTGCTGCACCGGGACATCAAGCCCGCCAACGTGATGCTGGGCGAGGGCGGCGCGGTGAAGGTCGCCGATTTCGGCACTGCCTATTTCACCGAGTCGGAAGTGACCCAGGTGTTCGACGTGGGGACGCTCCCTTTCATGCCGCCGGAGCATTTCCGCAAGGCGCCGCCCACCATCCAGGCCGATATCTACGCCGTGGGGGTGATGGCCTACCAGCTCCTCACCGGGAAGCTGCCGTTCAGCGCCGATTCCTATGAAAACCTCATCTACCAGAAGCTCCACGAGGACGCCATCCCGCTGGAGCGGCGGCGCAACGACGTGCCGCCGGCGCTGCGCTTCGCCGTGCACCGGGCCATGCACAAGGACATCGAGGTGCGCTACGCGTCGTGGAAGGCGTTCTGCGACAATCTCGCGGTGGCGCTGCCCCACGTGGCGCGGCCGGAGGAGGCGCGCTTCGATAGCGAGCGCTTCAACACGCTGCGCAATCTCGCGTTCTTCAGCGGATTCGGCGACACCGAAATCTGGGAGACGGTGCGCATCAGCCGGTGGGAGGAGCGGCGCGACGGAGAGGCCATCGTTGCAGAAGGCGCTGCCGGCGGCAGCCTGTTCGTGATCGCCTCCGGGGAGGCGGTGGTCACGAAAAGCGGAGTCCAGCTCAATCGCATGGGGCCGGGCGACTGCTTCGGCGAGATCGCATACCTGGACGAGGAACGGCGCGCCCGCTCGGCCACCGTGACCGCGTTTACGCCCATGGCGCTCATCGAGATCGAGGGCGAGTCCCTGCGGAAAGCGAGCGCCGGCCTGCAAACCCGCTTCGCCCGGGCCTTCATGGGACTGATGGTGGAGCGGCTGCGCAACGCGGACCGCCGGCTGCTTGCCGTGCTGGGGATGCAATGAACGGCGCGAGACCGGCGAACGTTTCCCGGGCGGCGCTGCTGGCGGGTTTCGTTGTTTCAGTTGCATTGGGGATTCTCACCCATTACACCGGCCCGGGGACGAGGCTCGATTCGCTTCTCTTCGATGCCCAGGCCGGGCTGCTGCGGTCCGCTTTCCCGGTGCCCGTGCCGAGGGAGGTGGTGGTCGTGGGCATCGACGAAGCGACGCTTCAGCGCATCAACGAACCCGTCACCCTCTGGCACCGGCACCTGGGGGACTTCCTGCGGGCCGTCACCGAGGGGAAGGCGGCGGCGGTGGGCCTGGACGTGGCGTTGCCCGACCGCTCCTTCAACGAAATCGTCCGCGGCTACGACGAAGTCCTGATGACGGGAATTCTCACTGCGAGGAAGGCGATGCCGGTGGTGCTCGCCATCACCATCGACAGTGCGGGAAAGCCGCGCCCGATCTACCCGCCGTTTCTGCTGGTGGCCGGCGACAAGGGAACCGGATTTGCCGTGTTTCCCCGGGATGCGGATTTCGTGGTGCGGCGCTTCGACGAGCGGCTGGGCGTGGGGGGCACCCCGGTGCCTACCTTCGTCGGCCAGTTGGCGCGCGGACTGGGTATCGAGCCGGGCTCGGGCCTCATTAACTACACAGCGGGGCCTGCCTTCAGCTACGTGCCGCTGCACGCGGTCCTGGAATGGTTGCGCAGCAACGATGGCGAACGCCTGAGGCGGGAGTTCGAGGGCCGGCCGGTGGTCCTCGGGACGGTGCTGCCGGGGGAGGACCGGGTGCCGCAGCCCGTGAACCTCGCGGCATGGGAACAGAATTCCGGCGTGGCGCCGGGGGTGCTGGTCCAGGCCCAGGCCCTGCGCTCGGTGCTGGGCGGGGGGCTTCTGAAGCCGCTTCCCGAAGCGGCGGCGATCGGCTTCATTGCTGCCATGGGATTGCTATGGTTTGCGGGTATTCGCGGCTACGGGGTCCTGGCAGCGCTGGTCGCGGGGGGAGGCGCCCTGTTCGTCGCCGGAACCTGGCTGTTGCGCCAGGGAACCCATCTGCCCCTGGGCGGCGTCCTGGTTGCAGCGGGGATTGCTCTGTCGGGGCGTGCCAGCCTCGATGCGCTCCTCAAGCTGCGGGAGCGGCGCCTGCTGCGGCGCTCGTTCGCGGGCTATGTGAGCCCGGCGGTGATGGAGGAGATCCTGGCCGGGCAGCTCTTGCCGGACCTGGGGGGCGCGCGCAAGTTTGTGTGCGTGCTGTTCGCCGACATCCGGGGCTTCACCACCCGTAGCGAGGGCATGGCGCCGGAGGCGGTGATCGCGCTGCTCAACCGCTATTTCGAAGGCGTGGTGAATCTCATCCATGCGGAAGGCGGCGCGGTGATCAGCTTCATGGGGGATGGGATCATGGCGGTGTTCGGCGCGCCGAAGCCCATGGACAATCCCTGCGCCGCCGCGTTTGCGGTGGCCAAGGCGATGCAAGACCGGATGGCGGGCCTCAATCAGGCACTTTCCGCCGAAGGTATCGCGCCGATCGAAATCGGCGTCGGCCTGCACGCGGGAGAGGCCGTGATCGGCCACGTGGGATCGTCCACCCGGCACGACTATACGGCGATCGGCGATGTCACCAATGTGGCCTCCCGCCTCGAAGGCTTGACCAAGGAGGCGGGATATCGGGTAGTCTGTTCGAGGGTGATCTTCGATCAGCTCGGCGGCCCCGGGGAACTCGCTCCGCTGGGGCCGATGGCCGTCAAGGGCCATACCCCGGTGGAAGTCTACGGCTGGGGGCCGCGCTGAGATCGAATTCCAGGTATGCGATGGGAGGACGGTACGATGGACAAGCAGAAAACTTCCGGCCGGTTTTTGTTCGGGATGGCGGTTGCCTGGGCGTGGGCGGGATGGGCCGCCGCGGCGCCCGTGGCCCTGGTGACGGACCTGGAAGGGAAGGCGAGCGTGATCGAACGCGGCAACAAGCGTGACCTCACCATCGTCGCGTCCATCGAGCAGGATGCGGAACTCCAGCTGGAGGCCGGCGCCCGGGTCGTGGCCATGTACCTCGATTCCAAGGAAGTCTACGAGCTGAAGGGACCGTCGGCCGCGCGTTTCAAGGCAGGCCAGCCCACGGGGCTGTCCGGCGCCAAGCCCCAGAAACGGGGAACGGCGCTCGCCGGCGCCGGCGCCCAGGTGCGCATCGATCCCGCCAAAGTGGTGCCGACGGTCATCGTGATGCGCTCCCTGCCCCCGGTGCGCGGCGCCAAGCCCGGCGCACGCCCCAAGCTGCTGGGCCCGACGGGAACGAAAGTCCTGGAAGCGCGCCCCGAATTCCGCTGGCAGGGCATGAATTCGGGGACCAAGTATCAATTCGAGCTGGCCGACGGATCGGGACGGGCGATATTCGAGGCGACGGTGGAAGGTACCGCGTTCCAGCTTCCGCCGCAGGTCGAGCTGAATGAGGGGATCGCCTACACCTGGGAAATCTCCACCCGCCTCGCCGACGGAAAAAAATATTCCAGCTCCGGCGACTTCAGCATCGCGCCGGCGGAGCTGCGGCGCCAGGCCGACGCTCTGCGCCCGAAGGACGGGGCGCCCATTTCCGAGCTGGTCGCCTACGCCGCGTGGCTCGAGCAGATGGAGTTCAAGGACGAAGCCCGCAAGTACTGGAAAACCGTATCCGGCCAGCGCCCCGGGGACGAGCGCCTGAAGGCGATGGCCGGAGAGTGACGGGCCGGTCTAGTCCTTCCCGCCCTCTCCCACGAGAATGAACGGGGCCCAGAAAAACGGATGGGCGTAGGAGAATAATTCCTTGCCATCGCGCATGGGCCCGGGACCCTGGATCATCTCCATGCGGGCCCGGGACAGGGCTTCGGCGCGTGCGAGCGCCGGATTGTCGCGGCTGGCGGCGAACAGCGCGGTGGTGAGGCGCCGGGTCGAGGTGGTCTCCACCGCCCACAGGGAGACCAGCAGCGCGCGGGACCCGGCATAGAAGAAGGCCTGGGCCAGGCCCGTCAGGCCCTCGCTGGCCAGGGAGCCATCCGAAGCCGCGGTGTTGCACGCCGAGAGCACCACCCAGTCGGCGTTCATCCTCAGCCCCAGCACCTCGCTCATGGTGAGCAGGCCGTCGTTTTCCGGCGTGGGCGTTGCGGGAGTCGCAAGAGCCAGAGCAGGCTCCACCAGTTCCTCCAGGTCGCCGGCGATGAGGCCGTGGGTGGCGAAGGCCACCACCCGGAAGCGGTCGAGCGGCGCGCCCTTGACCGCCGGCTCGCTGGCCTCCGCCCCGAGAATCACGCTCCGGGCGGGATCCGCGCCCAGGGCCGTGGCGATGGTCTTCAGCTCCTCGGCGGTTTCCGGCAGCGGCGGCAGCGACCGCAGTTCGCGGCTGTCCTTGAGGCTGCGCTGGAGGATCTCCGCCGGCCTGCCGGCAGGCGCCCCGTCGAAGCGGGGATTGCCGAAGCCGATGAAGGGCTGCTGAGCGTCCCGGTGTTTCGCGAACTTTCGCAAGGTCACGAACGCGGTCGCCGAAGGCAGCACGCTCACCGAATGGCTGCGGGTGAGCCAGGGCACGCCGCGGTACTCGGAAAACGGCACGCCGCCCGGCTGGGGCTGCGCCGTGTCTGCGGTGACGAGTGCCGCGAAGGGCAGGCTCAGCAGCGCGCCGTGATGCACCACGACCAGATGGCGCGCCCCGGCGATCTCCGGTCCCGCCACCTCCACCAGCAGCTTGTGCAGTTCCCGCGCCAGGGCCACGTTGAAGGACGGGATGTCGCCGAGACGGCCCACGCTCACGTCCAGCGCCCGGCGCAGCTGCTTCACCTTCTTCTCCAGTTCCTCCTCGCCCAGCGCAACGACGTGCAGCCGGTACCCGCCAGGGCGCACCACCCACAGCAGGCTGCGGTTTTTTTGCACCAGGTAGGAGAGCAGAACCTCGTCATTTCCGAGCAGGGCCATTGTTTCTGAAATCGTCGCCGGTGCGGGATTGGTGAGGCGCCCGTAATCGGGGAAGCGGTCCGCGATTTCGGAACCCAGGCGCCGCAGCTCCTGCTCCATCTGGCGGCGCTTCTGCACCAGGGTCTTGGCGGTCTCGCGCTCCTCCACCGCCTGCCCGGTGCCGACCGCGGAGACGATATCCTGCTCCACGCTTCCCACCAGGATCCGCAGGTCCTGCTCCTTGCGCACCAGATCGGCGAGCCGCGCGTCCCGCACCGCGGCCCGCGCCCCCATCCTGAGCATCGCCTGTTGCAGGCTGCGGTTGCGCAGATTCTCGCCGACCACGAAGCTTTCCTCGACGGGATTCACGCCCACCTCCACCCGGTCCCGCTGGGCTTTCAGCATGAGGCCCAGGTAGCGGGAAAACATCCCGCGCACGCTTTCTTCCTGCTGGGCGCGGGCTTCCGGGGACTGGGTGCGGCTCTGGGCGAGAAAGCCCACCGCGCCCTGCATGGCCTGGCGGTAGGTGGCCACGGCTTCCCGGGTCTTGCCCTGCTGCTCCAGCGCTTCCCCCATCGCAGCGAGGATTGGGGCCGGCGCAGCCGCACCCCGGGATTCCGAATACAGGGCGATCGCCCGCGACAGATGGTGAGCCGCCTGCGTGGCGTCACCGGTGCGCAGCAGGACCTGGCCCAGATCCCGGTGGGCGGCGTAGCGGCCCGGATGATGCGGTGCCGTCGTTTCATAAACCCTAAGGGCAGAGGAGAGCAGCGTTTTCGCCTCGTCGTATTTCTTGAGTCTGATCAGCACTCCACCCAGGCGGATGCCCATTCCGGCAACCGGAGCCGCCTCCGCGCCATAGCGGGCGAGAAGGCGCTGCCGGGCGTCGCGCAAAAGAGACTCCGCCTGCTCCGGTTTGCCCTGGGCGCTGTAGATGGATGCGAGCAGGGCAGCGAGATTGATCGATTTCTGGCTTTCCTGGCCGAGGGACCGGGTGGATAGTTCCAGCCCCTGGCGGGCAAATTTCTCGGCCTCCAGGTAGCGCCGCTGGTCGGCGAGCGTGTTGGCCAGGTTGTCGAAGGTCTGGATCGTGGACGGGTGCTGCGGGCCGATGGATTTCAGCTGCTCGGCGAGCGCCTTCTGCAGCAACTCCTCCGCTTCGTTCAGCCGCCCGCTGGCACGGTACAGGTCGCCCAGTTCGCTCAAGGCGGTGTTGTAGTGGAGATTCTCCTCGCCCTTGGCGCGGCCGAGGGTGAACAGGGCGTCCTTGAGCAGCTTCTCCCCCTCGGCGAAGCGGCCCATTTTCCAAAGGGCCTGGCCCAGGCGGTGCTCGGCAACCGCGGTCTGGGGATGATTGAGCCCGAACCTGACCTGGCGCACCTTGACCACCCGCTCGAACATTTCGGCCGCCTTTTCGTGCTGCCCGGAAGAGAGAAAGGCCCGGCCCAACTGGAACAACACGCCCGCCGTTCTCGGGTGGTTCTCGCCAAGGCGCTGCCGGTAGAACTCATGGGCCGGCTCCAGATGTTTCCGGGCCTCGGTGCTGCGGCCGACGCTGTTGAGCGTCGAGCCGAGTTCCACCCGCAGCTCGGCGGCGGCACGGCTGTTGGCGCCGTGTCCGGCGAGCACGGCCTCGAGGTTGGCCTGCAGCAGCGGAATGGTATCGGCGGCGCGAAACTGGCGGCGGAAATGCTGAATGAGATCTTCGCGGGCCGATTGTGCCGCATCGCTCGACGGGCCGTCCCGGGCGATGACCTGATCGAGCTTGCGCACGAGCTCCTGCTCCTCGGGAGCCATTGCCGTGGGCTTCGGGCCATTCTGGGCGGCCAGGGGTGGGCTCCACGACAGCATCACCCACAAGGCCAGCGCGAGGCCAATTATGGTTTTTTCAGGCATGGGGTGGGCGGCGGGGAGGCATTCCCGGCGAGTATAGGCGAAATCCGGAATACGAAAAAACCCGGCTTGCGCCGGGTGAGGGGAGGAAGCGGTCCTGCCTACTGAACCTTGATGGCGAGCCGCTTGGACTCTTCCACCTTGGGAAGGGTGAGCTCCAGCACCCCGTCCTTCAGTTCCGCCTTGGCCTTGTCGCCGAGGACCGGGGCGGGCAGGGCGATGGTGCGGGTGAATTCGCCGCGGCTCATTTCACAGCGATAATAGTCACCCTTCTCTTCCTTCACTTCGTGGCCGGTCTTGCCCTTGATGGTGAGCAGGTTCTCGGTCAGCGACACTTCGAGGTCCTTCTTCTCGACGCCCGCGACCTCGGCCCGAACCACGATATCGCTTTCGCGGTCGATGACGTCGATCTTCGGCAGCCCACCTTCAAACATGGGCGCCATTTCATGCCAGGTCAGCGGGTCCCACCGGAACGGCCGCATCCAACCGCGCGGGAACAACCTGTCGAACAGGCGTTCCATTTCCTCGAACGCGGTAACAGCCAAGGCGGGGGCCGCTTTCCGGACTTCGTGACCTTTACGGATGGTCAGTTCCCTGGTCTCGGTCTTCATGGCGTGCCTCCTTGACCTGTGTTGATAAACCCTGCGTGCCGTTTTGGGGCGACGCAGGCCCGAAATTCTCGCTCCTCTCCACTTCAATATAGGTCCTGCCGGCGCCGCTTCAACGGGCCCACGGCGAGTGAATGTTTTAATGATTCCGCAGAGGGGTTTTGATGCAGCGGGCGCGCGTGGCCGTTGCCGGAGCCGGAACGAAAATGAAACGCTTTTACGGTTCGCCGGAATCCTACCGTAGCGTGGAGTCAGAAGAAATCCGGCGGAACGCCGATGGCTTCCGCCCTACGCGCTACGGGCGATCTCTCCGGCGCGACCTTGACCACAAATGCCGATGGCTTCCGCCCTACGCGCTATCTCTTCGGCACGACCTTGACCGCGATTTCCTGCAGCTTGGTGGGTTTGATGATGTGACCGTCCAGCCCCGCTTCCTTCGGCGTGCCGCCGTAGGCCACGGTCATCAGCTGGCTGTAGTAGGTCACGGGCATCGCAAACTTCGTGCTGTGGGTCTTGTTGATCTCCGACTGGTAGACCTCCACGTTGGCCTGGCACAGGGGGCAGGGCGTGACGATCATGTCGGCGCCGTGGTCGTAGGCCGATTCCACGATGTCCTTGATCTGCTTCATGGCCTTCTCGGTTTCCGAGAACGCCAGCGCGCCGCCGCAGCAGGTCACTTTCTGGTCGTACTGGGTGAGGGCTTCGGCGCCGACGGTTTCCACCAGCTTGTCGAGATACATGGGATTCTCGAAGGACTCGCCCGCGATGCCAAAGGGCCGGTTGGTCTGGCAGCCCACGTAGCCCGCGAACTTGAGGCCCTCCAGGGGCTTCACCACCGGCTTGCCCAGCTCGGCATAGCCGAAGTCCTCGATCAGCACCGCCACCATGTGGCGGATTTCCGCCTTGCCTTCGTAGTGCAGCCCCGCCGCCTTCAGCGCCTCGTTGGTGTCCGCCAGCAGCTGGCTCGAGGCGTCGAGCTTCTCCTTGGTCTCCCGCGCCCCCAGCCAGCAGGCGGCGCAGGTGGCGACGATGTCCTGCCCCGGCAGGTGTTGCTCCGAGAGCGCGAAATTGCGGGCATTCAGCACGTGGCGGGGCAGTTCGCCCGCCCCGGCATAGCTGATGGACGCCCCGCAGCAGTTCCAGTCTGGGATCGTGGTGAGCTTGACGTCGAGCGTCTTGCACATGGCGTTCACCGACACCAGGTAGTTCGATGCCGACGCCTTGAGCTGCGACGAGCAGCCCGGGTAGAACGCGTATTCCTTTTTGGCCATGGTATTTCTCCAGCTCGCAGGGTGCGCCATGCGCACCGTCATTCGTTCGTTGGGTGCGTGGGACGCACCCAACGCATCGCCACCGCCTTCTCGTAGGGTGCGCCCTGCGCACCAGCCTTTACGGCGCTTCCGATCGGTGCGTGGGACGCACCCTACAATTACGTTTTCTCAGGCAGGCAGCTTGTGGCGCCTGGCCTCGATCTCCTGGGCCTTCTTGAGCATCGCGTGAATGCCCTTCTGGTCCTTGCAGGCGTGACCCTTGAACAGCTCGAAGGGATTGAGGCGCTTGGTAAGCAGGAGCCCGAACCCGATGTTGCGCATGTTCCAGGCCTTCTTGATCCCGGCCATCAGCCCCTCGCGGAAGTAGACCCCCAGCGTGAGCTTGAGCTCGTTAACGCGGCCGGTCTTGGTGCAGTTCTCCCAGAACAGGATGGAAAAGTCCCGCGTCGGCTGGTTCCTGGGGGCAAGCCCCAGGCGGTGGGCGTAGGTGGCGAGCCCGTGCATGATCTGGGTGATGGGAAGCTGGCGCGGGCAGCGCACCACGCAGTTGTAGCAGGACGTGCACATCCACATGGAGTCCGAGCTGAGCACTTCCTCGCGCTTGCCGGCGCGGATCATCATGAAGATCTCCTGGGGCGGATGGGCCCAGTGGGGGCCGAACGGGCAGGAGCCCGAGCACACTCCGCACTGCATGCACATCTTGACCCAGTGGCCTTCCTCGACCCGCTCTTCCACTTCCTTCAGGAAGTCGCTGCGGTACTGCTCGATGGCCTGAATGTTCATGTCACCCATTTGTAAACCTCGTCAGCCTGCAGGGTGCGTCCCACGCACCGATTCAAAAACCCACCACCGGTGCGCAGGGCGCACCCTACGAAAGAGCGGTGACCTGCGCGTAGGGTGCGTCCCACGCACCGGACCCGCTAAGCAAATCCCTTCAGCGGGCTCATCCCGATTTCGTTGATCTTGGCCGCGTAGTCGTTGATGAGCCGGGGCACCCGGGCGATGTCGGTGATTGCCACCTCGTAGGTGGCCACGCGCTCGGTCTCCAGCGCCAGCTGCTTCAGGGTGTCGTCGATCTTGCTCATGCGGTAAGTCGCCAGCTCCGAACCCTTCACGAAATGGCACTGGTAGTCGTCGCCGTGCTTGCAGCCCATCAGCATCACGCCGTCGTAGCCGCTGTTCAGCGCGTCGGTGATCCAGATGGAGTTGACCGAGCCCAGGCAGCGCACCGGGATGACGCGCACGAAAGCGCTGTACTGGGTTCGCGTCATCCCCGCCATGTCGAGGGCCGGGTAGGCGTCGTTCTCGCAGGCCAGCACCAGGATGCGCGGTTTCTCGGAGAACTCGTCGGGCATGTCCACCGCCTTGATCTGGGAGCCGACCGTATCCACCGAGTAGTTCTCGAAGGAAATCACCCGCACCGGGCACGCCCCCATGCAGGTGCCGCAGCGGCGGCAGCGGGACTCGTTGAAAACCGGATAGCGCTGCTCGTCCTCGTCAATGGCCCCGAACGGGCACTCCACGGTGCAGCGCTTGCACTGGGTGCAGCCGTCGACCCGGAACGAGGGGAAGGACAGATCGCCGGAGCGGGGATGGGCCGCGCGCCCGAGTTCCGCGTTCTCCATGGCCTGGATCGCCTTCAGCGTCGCGCCGGTGGCGTCCTCGATGGCCTGCACCATGTCCATGGGGCGGCGCACCGGCCCCGCCGCGTAGATGCCGGTGCGGCGGGTCTCATAGGGGAAGCAGATGAAGTGGGAGTCGGTGAATCCGTACTTGAGCTGGGGCAGGTCCGGGCCCTGGCGATAGTCGAGGTTGAGGATGGAGATGACCTTCTTTTCCTCGGCGGGCATCTCTTCCTGCTTCTCGATGTTGACCCCCGACACCGGCACCTGGCCAGTGGCAAGCACCACCAGATCCGCCTGGATCGAGGCGTTTTTGTCGTCGAGGATGAGATCGTGGAAGTTCACCTTGCAGCCGTTGCCGCCGGCCTCCACGCTCGACACCTTGCCCTTGGTGAAAGTGACGCCCTTCGACTGGCCGCTGCGGTAGAAGTCCTCGCCATTGCCCGGGACCCGGAGATCGGTGTAGATCACCACCGTGTCCACACCGGGATTGGCGTCCTTGAAATACATCGCCTGCTTGATGGAGGTGGCGCAGCAGTGGCCCGAGCAGTAGGGCAGGTGGGTGCCGGTCTCGTCGCGCTGGCCGGCGCACTGGACGAAGGCCACCGTCTTCACTTCGCCGCCGTCGGAGGGCCGGCGAATCGGCTGGCCCTTGGCGGCTGCCTCCATGGCGAGCTTTTCCAGTCCTGCCTGGTCCACCACGTTGGGGCTTTTGCCGCCGCCCAGCTCGGGCAGCTTCGCGATGTCGTAGGTGGTGAAGCCCGTGGCCTGGACGATGGCGCCCACTTCCTCGGCGCTGCTTCCGCCGCTCTCGGTCGCGATCTGTACCTTGAAGCGTCCCGGCGCTCCGCTGGTCCGGGATAGCGTTGCGTTGAGATAGACCTTGATGCCCGGGTCGCCGGTCACCGCCGCCGCCAGCTCGGTAACGCCGGTAGGCGCCGGGTCCTGGTAGGGCTCGTGGAACGGCACCCGCTGGTGAATCTTCGCCGCCCAGCCGCCGAGGCTCCCGGTTTTTTCCACCAGCACCACCGAATAACCAGCTTTCGCCGCCTCCAGCGCCGCGGTCATGCCCGACACACCGCCGCCCACCACCAGCAGGCGCTTGGCGTGGCCCACCTCGGGGTTGCCCGCCGGCAGCTTCATTTTCTTCACCTCGGCGCAGGCCATGCGCACATAGTCGTCGGCCATCTCCTGGGTGGTTTCGCGGGCTTCCTCGGTTTCGGGCTGGGTCCAGATCACGCCTTCGCGCAGGTTAGCCCGGCTCAGGGCCACGGTCGGGAAATAAAAGGCTTCGGTTTTCGAGCGGCGGGAACAGGCGCCGATCGCGATGTGAGTGACGCCTTCCTTCTCGATGTCGTCGCGGATGAGCTGCACGCCCTCCGCGTTGCACAGGAAGTCGTGCTGGCGCACCAGTTGCACCTTGCCTTCCTTTTCGGCGACCTTCGCCGTCCGGGCGGTGTCGATCCGCTCGCCGATGCCGCAGCCCCTGCAAACGTAGGCCGCCGTCTTCATTTCTGCCATGTTCTACGCCTCCGCCCTCGCCACTTTGTTGACCACCTGCACCGCCCGCAGCACCGAGGCGGTGGCACTCTGCACCGAGCGGTTCACGTCCAGGGCGTTGGTGGCGCAGCCGGCGCCGAAAATGCCGCCGTTCGCGCCCGCCTCGATGAAGCCGCTCGAATCCGCGATGATCTCGGCCGGAATGTCGGCGCCCTTCACGCTCGGGGCCATGCCGATCGCCAGCACCACCAGGTCATGGCTGTTCTCATAGCGGTGATAGCCCTCGGTGTCCACGCCGTGCAGGATCGGATCGCGGGTGGCGCGGTCCTCGGCGATGCGCGCCACCTTGGACTTCACGAACTTGACCGTCGGATCCTTCTGTACCTTCTGGTAGAAGTCCTCGAAGCGGTCGATGGCCCGAATATCAATGTAGTAGATGGTGGACCTGCCCTCGTCGCCGTAGGCCTCGCGCACGTACTGGGTCTGCTTCAGCGAGGCCATGCAGCAGATGCGGGAGCAGTGGCGCAGGTGGTTCTCGTCCCGGGAGCCGGCGCACTGGATGAAAGCGATATTCTTCGCCTCCTTGCCGTCCGAAGGCCGCAGGATCTTTCCGCCGGTGGGGCCGTGGGGATCGGCCAGACGCTCGAATTCCACGCTGGTGATCACATTCGGAAAGCGGCCGTAGCCGTAGGGCTGGATCTTCGCCGCATCGTAGGGTTGCCAGCCGGTGGCCCAGATCACCGCGCCCGCCTTGATCTGGAGCGTCTCTTCCTTCATCCCCAGATCCACGGCGCCGAACTTGCAGGCCGCTTTCGCGCGCTCCGCATCGGGCGTGCCGATGATGGAGGGATCGATCACGTAGCGCTGGGGAAAAGCCATGGCGTGGGGCAGATATGCCGCCTTGGTTTTATTGAGGTTGTAGTTGTAGGGATTGGGGATTTCGGACTCGACCGCCCTGGCGCAGTCGCCGCAGGCGGTGCAGTTCTCATTGACGTAGCGCGGCGAACTCTTCACGGTGGCGGTGTAGTCGCCGCGGGACCCGCCGATGGCCGTCACCTCCGCCATGGTGATGACGCGCACGTTGCGGTTGCCCCTGAGGCGGCGCAGGTTGATTTCCAGCCCGCACACCGGGTGGCACAGCTTGGGGAAGTAGCGATAGAGCAGCGCGGTGCGGCCGCCCAGGGTCGGCAGCTTTTCCACCAGCACCACCTGCTTGCCGCACTCCGCCGCTTCGAGCGCCGCGGTCATGCCGCTGATTCCGCCCCCAACGACCAGAATCGTCTGATTGGTCGCGACTGCTTGTGTCATCGGACCTCCGATGTCCTCTTGTTGAGTCCTGGAATTCTACCGCATGCATACGGCCCGACCGCCGTTGGTCCTGATTCAAATTTCTTATGCGCAAATAAGACGGAATCGCTTCCTGCGGGTGAAATCGCTCATGCAGAATCAATCCATCGAGGGCGAAAGGGAATTGCGCGAACAGGGTTGTTCGCGGCTCCGATTCGTGGGAAAATTCTGTCGTCCTCGCTGGTGAAAGCCGGCGGGAACCCCTCCAAGGGGGAGTAGCTTGTAACGGCAAAGTCGTCATTCCGGGATCACTCCCCGGCTTTGCCGGCGACCCAGGGTCGCGAGCGAGACCCTTGCCCGACACGGCAAGGGTTTTTTTATGCCCGCGCGGTGTCGGGGGATATCGCCAACCCTTTTGACACAAGGAGGTCGCAATGGAGCTGTTCTCAGCAGAGTTTTTCTCGGCCCTTCTGGCCATCGTTCTCATTGACCTGGTGCTCGCCGGCGACAACGCCATCGTGATCGCCCTGGCGGCGCGCAATCTGCCCGCGCACCTGCAGAAGCGCGCCATCGCCTGGGGCACTGCCGGCGCCATTGTCGTTCGCGGCGCCATGACCCTGATGGTGGTATGGCTCCTCAATATCCCCGGGCTCATGCTCGCCGGCGGCCTGCTGCTGGTCTGGATCGCGTACAAGCTAATGCTGCCGGAAGAGAAAAGCCGCCATGGCGCCGGGGGATCAGCGAGCGCCAGCTTCTGGGGCGCCATGAAAACCATCGTCGTGGCCGACGGGGTGATGGGCCTGGACAACGTCCTGGCCATTGCGGGGGCATCCCACGGCAGTTTCCTGCTGGTCACCCTGGGACTGCTCATCAGCATCCCGATCGTGATCTGGGGCAGCACCCTGATCCTGCGGTTCGTCGAACGCTACCCGGCAATCATTTACCTGGGCGCGGCGGTGCTGGCCTGGACGGCGGTCAAGATGATGCTGGGGGAGCCGCTGGTGAAGACGTACTTCGAGGGCCGCGGCGACTTTGCCTGGGTGGTGTATGGGCTGGTCGTGGCTGCCGTGCTGGGCCTGGGCTACCGCCGCGCCCGCGAGGTCGAGGCGGAAAATGAGGCGGTACAGCGTTTCAGGGCGTCCTTGCAGTCCAGGGAGCCCATCGCAGCGGAAGTCAACCTGAAAGGAGAGACTGACATGGTGAAGATTCTCTTGCCGGTGGACGGTTCGGAAAACTCCCTCAAGGCCGTGCGGCAGGTGATCCGGGAATACGTCCAGGATCCGCGCATGGAAATCCATCTGCTTAACGTGCAGGCGCCGTTCTCGCGGCACATCGCGCGTTTTCTGAGCCGCAAGGACCGGGTCACCTACCACCGCGAGCAGGGCGAGAAGGCGCTGCGTTCCACGCGGGCCCTGCTGGACAAGTGGGGCGTGCCCTACCGGTGCCACGTGGAGATCGGGGATAGCGCCGAAGCCATCGCCGCGTTTGCGTCGCGGCAGGAGGTGGACCGGATCGTGATCGGCACCGCGCGCAAGAATTCCCTGCTGCGCCTGGTGGAGTCCTCGGTATCCAACCGGGTGGTGGAGCTGTCGGCGGTGCCCGTGGAAGTGGTGCCGGGGAGCTCCGTGACCCGCTTCGAAAAGGTCGGGGTTCCCGCGGGCATCGCCCTGGGCCTGGCGTACTTGCTGGCCGAATAGGCAATGGCGCCGCTGCCGGCGCAGCTGCTCAATGAGGAGTGCCTATGGAATGGTTGGCTACGCCTGAGGCGTGGATTGCCCTGCTGTCCCTCACCGCCCTTGAAATCGTGCTCGGGGTGGACAACATCATTTTCATCTCGATCCTGGTGGGGGTCGCGCCGATCGGCGAGGGCCTCGAAATGCACATTCCCAAGGGCTACATCTACTTCGCCATGGCGTTTTCGGTGGTGGAACTCCTGAACCTCCGGCTGCGCAAGGCGCGGCGGCCGCTCAAGCTGCACAAGGAGCTGGAGGCGGCGGAGGCGGGGAGGTCCGGGTAGCGCGGGCGGCGCCGAGGTTATTGAGCCGGGGCGACCGGATGAATCGCAAACTCCAGGGTCGAGAGATCGCCCAGCGCGAAGGTGGCCGGGGCACTGATGCCGGCCACGGTGCCCGGATTGACGAGCAGGGTCTCGGCGCCTTTGACGTTCTTTACGCGCCGGATCCCGGCATTATGGCTATGGCCGCAGCACACCAGATCGAAGTTTCCGGTCGCGGCCATGGCTTCGCCGTAATCGGGGTAATGCACCACGAAGATGCGGCGGCTCGCAAGATCGAGCCGCGCGTCCGGGCCGTGGTAATGGATCAGGCTGCCCGGCTTCGCCGCGAGCCTGGCCATGACCACGGTGTCGCCCACATTGTTGCCGTGGATCACGTGCACCGGCAGGCCGAGCGGCGAAAGTCCGCGCAGGGTGTTGGGCCCGATCACATCGCCGCAATGCACGACGGCCTCAGCACCCATGCCCTTGGCCTGCGCCACCGCCGCGGCGAGCAGCTCGGCGCGGTCGTGGCTGTCGGAGACTACACAGATTTTCATGGGAGCGGAATCAAGAGCGCTGAACAGTGAACGGTGAACAGTAAACGGTCAAAAAGTGGCGGCGGGCGCTGCAGAAACTCGGTTCACCGTTCACAGTTTACAGCCTTCAAAACTTCGGCTTTTTCTTCGCCGCCTTGAAGCGTTTCACGCCCGAAACAATTTCGGCCTTGGCTTCCTGCGGTCCGACCCAGCCTTCCACTTTCACCCATTTGCCGGGCTCCAGGTCCTTGTAGTGGGCGAAGAAATGGGCGATCTGGGCGAGGATGGTCTCGGGCAGGTCCCGCGGCGATCCGATGTGGCGGTACAGGTTGCACAGCTTGTCGACGGGAACGGCCAGCACCTTGGTGTCGCCGCCGGCCTCGTCGGTCATCTTGAGCATTCCCACCGGCCGGCAGCGCACCACCACTCCCGTGATCAGAGGCACGGGGGAGATCACCAGCACGTCCACCGGGTCGCCGTCATCGGAGAGCGTGTGGGGAATATAGCCATAGTTGCAGGGATAGTGCATGGCGGTGGACATGAAGCGGTCCACGAACATGGCGCCGGTTTCCTTGTCGACTTCGTACTTGATGGGGTCGGCGTTCATCGGGATCTCGATGATGACGTTGAAGTCGTTGGGCAGGTCGCGGCCGGAACCGACGCGGTCGAGATTCATGGTGGCCCCCGGTGGCTGTGGAAAGCCGCTATTATAGCGGCGATTCGCCTTCTCCGAAGAACCGCAGCGTGCGCATGGTGTGGAGCATCCTCGGGACCTTGGCCGCAGCCTACGGGGCGCTGCTCGTCGTGGTATTCCTGTTCCAGTCGCGGCTGGTCTATTTCCCCGAGATCGGCAAGGAAGTCGTCGCCACGCCGCGGGATGCGGGGCTCGAATTCGAGGACGTGCGGCTTGCCACGTCCGACGGTGTAAGCCTGCACGCCTGGTTCGTTCCGGCGCGGGCGCCCCGCGGCACCGTACTGCTGTTCCACGGCAATGCCGGGAATATCTCGCACCGGCTGGAGTACCTGCTCATGTTCCAGCGCCTGGGCTACTCCAGCTTCATTTTCGACTACCGGGGCTACGGCCTGAGCGGGGGCAGCCCGGGCGAGGAGGGCACCTACCGGGACGCGCAGGCGGCCTGGCGCTACCTCATCGAAGTCCGCAAGCTGGAACCCCGGCGCATCGTGCTGCTGGGAGAATCGCTGGGCGGCGCGGTGGCGGCCTGGCTCGCCGTCCGCGAGCGGCCGGGTGCCCTGGTGCTCGCCTCGGTCTTCACTTCGGTGCCGGACATGGGAGCGGACGTCTACCCGTTTCTCCCGGTGCGGCTGCTTTCCCGTTACAGTTACAACACTCGTGACTACCTGGCCTCGGTTCAATCCCCGGTGCTGGTGGCCCACAGCCGGGACGACGATATCGTGCCCTACCGCCACGGGCAGGCGCTGTTCGCGGCGGCGCGTGAGCCGAAGGTATTCCTGGAGATGCGCGGCGGGCACAATGACGGGTTCCTGTTCATGCGCGAGGAATGGGTGCGCCAGCTCGGCGTTTTCCTCGAGCGCCACGTTCCCGGCGCTGCCGCACTCACCGGGGAGCCAAAACCAAGGTAAAGTGGGCACGCACACGGCATAGCGAGGGAGAACGGCATGGAACCGTATATTGTGGTGAGCTTCGGCAAGGGCAAGGATTACAAATTCCCGGTTCCACCGTCGGCTATTGGATCGCAGGTCGGCAATCCGTTTCCGGCGTGCGTGCGACGGCCCGGGGGGACGGGGATCCCGCCTTACTTCGCCTTGGCGCCGGCGCCGTCGTCCAGCAGCCCCGCCACATGCTCGGCGATGGCGAGCGATGCCGTGAGGCCCGGAGACTCGATTCCGTAGAGACTCACCAGTCCCGGCACGCCGTGCTCGCGCGGTCCCTGGATCATGAAATCCGCCGCCGCTTTCCCCGGTCCGGAGAGCTTGGGCCGTATGCCGGTATAGCCCGGCTGCAATGCCCCGTCGGAAAGCTCCGGGTAGTAGCGGCGGATGGCCTGGTAGAAAAGGGCCGCTCGCGATTCGTCGAAGCTGTAATCCACGCCCTCGATCCAGCTCACGTCAGGGCCGAATTTCGCCTGTCCTCCCAGGTCCAGAGTGACGTGAACGCCCAGCCCGCCACCGCCTGCCACCGGATAAACCAGTCGCGAGAACGGCGCCTTTCCGGGCAGCGTGAAGTAATGGCCTTTCGCGAGGTAGAGCGGCGGGATCGCCGAACCGGGAATGCCCGATATTGCGTGCGCCACCGCCTGCGCCGAGAGGCCCGCCGCGTTCACCACGGTGCGGCAGGTGATTTTCATGGGCTCGGCGCCGCCGACGCCGAGCGTGATGCCCCCGTTTTCCACTCGCCCGGAAACAACCGGACTCAGGAAAACCACCGATGCGCCCTCCCGTTCGGCGTCGCCCTGGAGCGCGAGCATCAGCGCGTGGCTGTCGATGATTCCCGTCGAAGGCGAGAGCAGGGCGCCCGCGCAGCGCACCTCGGGCTCCAGTTGCTGCGCGTCCTCGTCCGATAGCGGCTGGAGGTCATGCACTCCATTGGCCGCGGCGCTTGCCCGATACCTGGCGAGAATCGGTAGCTCCTCGTCGCCGGTCGCGACGATGAGCTTGCCCAGACGCCGGTGGGCGATGCCCCGCTCGGCGCAGTAGGCATAGAGCATTTCCTTGCCCGCCACGCACAGCCGCGCTTTCAGGCCGCCCGCGGGGTAGTAGATGCCGGCATGGATCACCTCCGAGTTGCGGGAGCTGGTTTCCATGCCGATCGCGGCGTGGGTTTCCAGAACGATGACTTCCCGCCCGGCCAGGGCCATCCGGCGGGCGATCGCCAGGCCGACGACGCCGGCCCCGATCACGCAGCAGTCGATTTTTTCGGACATGGAGGGGGCATCGCTATAATCGGAGCCATATTATTGATGTTTACCAAACTGCCTGACAACCAAGCCACACCACTCCCGCGCTTTGGCGCGCCGTTCGGCGTGAGCGCCGCCTTGCCCAAGCTCGGTGTTCGAAGGAAAGGAAACCATGATCGGCTTGCTGCAGCGGGTGACCACGGCCCGGGTCGAAGTGGAAGGCGAAACCGTGGGCGCCATCGGCGCCGGCCTCATGGTGCTGGTGGGCGTCGAGCGGGGCGACGGCGAGGCCCAGGCGGAGCGCCTGCTGGAGCGCCTGCTGGGGTTTCGCGTGTTCTCCGACGCCGAGGGCAAAATGAATCTCAGCGTCAAGGACGCGGGCGGCGGGCTGCTGCTGGTGCCCCAGTTCACGCTTCCGGCCGATACCCGGAAGGGCATGCGCCCGAGCTTCACTCCGGCGGCGCCGCCCGAGACCGGGGAAGCGCTGTTCAATTACCTGGCGGGGCGGGCGCGCGCCCTGCACGCGCCCGTGGCCTGCGGGCGGTTCGGCGCCCACATGCAGGTGAGCCTGGTGAACGACGGGCCGGTGACGTTCTGGCTGCAGGTCGCGCCGAAAGAATGACCCCGGGCATCTGCATCGGCACCAGCGGCTGGAGCTATCGGGACTGGAAAGAGGGCTTCTATGCCGGCGTGAAGCAGAAGGACTGGCTCGCATTCTGCGCCGGGAAGTTCACCGGAATCGAGGTGAACGCCACGTTCTACCACCAGCTTCGCCCCGCCACCTTCGAGCAGTGGCGGAACGCGACTCCGGAGGGATTCGCGTTTGCCGTGAAGGGGCACCGCTACCTGACTCACGTGCTCCGGCTCGAGGCGCCGCGGGAGAGCCTGGAGCGGCAGCGGGAGAGCGTCGCGCCGCTGGGCGAGCGCCTCGCGGCGATGCTATGGCAAACGCCCCAGGGGCTCGGCAAGGACCTGGAACGCCTCAAGCATTTTCTGGGCCTGTTGGATGACTGGCCGCAGGTGCGCCACGTCCTGGAGTTCCGCAATCCGTCGTGGTTCGAATCCGAGGTGGCGGCGTTGCTCGCGCACCATCGCGTGGGCGCGTGCCAGTCGGATGCCGCCGACTGGCCCATGTGGGACGCGGTCACCACCGACCTGGTATACGTGCGGCTGCACGGCCATACCCGCACTTACGTCTCAAGTTACGGCAATAAGGAACTGAAAATTTGGGCGAAGCGCATCGAGCGGTGGTGCGCCGAAGGAAGGGGTGTGCACGTTTACTTCGACAACACCGACGGCGGCGCCGCTCCGCGCAACGCGAGCGATCTTCTGCGGCTGCTGAAATAGCGATTGCATCGCCGCAGTTTGGTATAGAATGGAATCGAGAAATCCGTCGTTCGTTTCGATTTGGAGGGCGACATGGCGATCCGCATCCCGGTAACACCTCCTGATTACGACAAGACCCGCGTCATAGAGCGGCCCGACGGGTTTTATTGGCAGAGCAAGGAAACCGACCGGACCTACGGACCGTTCGCGACGCTGCTGGAAGCGATCCAGGACATGGAGTACAACGCGGACGCCGAGGACACCGATTACGAGCCCGGCGAGACGCTCCACGAAGCCGAAGACGAACTGGGCATCGCGGACTGGATCGACGAGGACACCGGCCTGCCGTCCGAGCAGCTCCACCGCCTGGAAGATCACTAGCGCCGCTAGCCGAGGGCGCCCAGCCCGAAGTCGCCGGCCCGTTCCATGCGGGCCAGCAGGAAGAACGGAATTTCCTCGTCGCGCCAGTAGTCCGCGGCAATCCCGAAAATCTCCAGCATCATCGTCAGCGCGTCCGGCTCGGTCGCGGCGAGCGCGTCCAGATTGTCGAGAACGATCGCGCAGCCGTCGGGCGGAAGCCAGCCCGGATCGGTGACGCACTCCTCGAGCGCATCCCAGTTCAATCCGAAATAGTCCGGAAGCCGCAGCCCCGCCCGGAGCGTCTCGAGCAGGCTGGACTTGCTCGCGGCGCCTGCGCAGTCCACCACGAGCCACCTCACGCCGCGCGAGCGGGCCGCGGCGCGGAACGCGTCGAGCTCCTGACTGGGTCCGGTGCCGTATAGGCCGTTGTGCTGAGCGGTGAACTCCATGAGCTACTCCCGTATCCGTCTGAAGCTGCGGTAATGATCGTCGGTGTAATAGTAAACCCGGTTGTTCCCGGCGACGATGCGCCGTGCCCCGCGAACCGTGGCGCCGGGCGTCGGCACCGTGAATTCCCGGTAGTATCCCCGCGGCTTCGGCGGCAGCAGGCGTTCGCGGTTGCTGAACACGGCACCGTCCCTGCGATAAGGAAAGGGCCCGCCGCGCTCGATGAGATTCAGGGTGTCGCGGACTTCGGGCGGGAGGTCCCGCAGCGCGACCGCCGGGATATCGTCGTGTCCCTGCGCTGCCGGGGCGCAGACCCCCGCCGCCGGCGCGAGAAAGACGAGGGCGGAGAGCGCCGCCAGCCAGCGCGCGATGGTCACCGCTGCTGACCTTTCGCGGTGGCGTGCCCAAGCCGGAGGCATAAAACGCACTTTTTGCCTCGGTCCGCCCGATTTATGGCCATGCTTCCCGCGGATTTCCCACCTGTCTGATTATTCATGATTTTGCTTCAATCTCCTGTTTCACATCCTGCGAGAATCTTTCGGTCGCTGAAACCAGGATTTCCTGATATTCCAGGAGTGAATTTTGCCCTTGTCTAAACCCCCGGGATGCCGTGTAATAAACAAAAATCTATTAAAACGTGACACTCCCGCCTCGGAGGAGGTGGAGGGCAGATGGGGGAACGCCGAAGCGACCACGACGTAACCGACCGCGTTAAGGTCACTGACCCGGGCGTGGTGCGTGACGAAATCCAGCGGATCTACCAGGACCTCTACCAGTCCGAGCCCGCTGAGGTTCTGACGCGCTCGTTCAACGATGCGGCCCGGTTCTTCCGCGGCGACCAGCCGGGCTATCTGCCCTGCGACACCGGCTACCACAACATCCAGCACACGCTCGACGTGACGCTGGCCATGGCGCGGCTGATGGACGGCTACGAGCGCTTCCGCAACGGCCGCGAGCTGCTGGGCCGGGAGCTCTACAAGCTGGGCATCATCACCGCACTGTTCCATGACATTGGCTATATCCGGGAGCAGAACGACGCGGCGCGAAACGGGGCGGAGTACACCCGCATCCACGTGTCCCGCGGGGCCAGTTTCCTCGAGGAGTATCTGCCGAAGATCGGGCTGCCGCAAATGGCACCGGTGGCGGCCAAGCTCATTCACTTCACCGGCTACGAGATTCCGGTGGACCAGATCGAAGTGCCCGCCCCCATTTACCGGCTGCTCGGCAACCTGCTGGGCTCGGCCGACATCGTCGCCCAGATGGCGGACCGCTGCTACCTGGAGAAATGCCGCGATCTGCTTTACCCGGAATTCGTGGTGGGGGACATCGTGCGGCGCCGCACTCCCGACGGGGGCTACGAGGTCATGTTCAATTCCGCCCAGGACCTGGTGTTCAAGACCCCGGCCTTCTATCAGGGCGCCATCAAGCGTCTCAACGAGCACCTGAGCGGCGTGTACCGCTGCGCCGAGAAGCACTTCGGCGGGCAGAACCTGTACCTGGAGGAACTCAACAAGAACATCCGCTATGCCGAGCGCGTGGCGAAAGAGCAGGACATCTCGCTGCTGAGGCGCACGCTTCCCCAGCCGGAGCCGGAGAAGGCGGAGGCCAAGCCCTGAGCCTGCGGCAGCCCGCCGCGCCAACAACAGTTCCGGGAGCGGACTTCACACCATGGTGGAGCGCAGAAGCCAGTTCGATGTGACCAACCAGGTCGACATCACCGATTCCGGGCAAGTGCTCGATGCGGTAGCCGAAATCCACGGCATCCACTACCCCGGGGCCGTGCCCGAGGGCATCAACCAGGCCTTCGAGGACGTCACCGCCATGTACCAGGGGGATCACCCCGCGTTCTACAAGTGCGACACCGCCTACCATGATCTGCAGCACGTCATGGACGTGACGCTGGCCATGGCGCGGCTGATGGACGGCTACGAGCGCCGCCATTTCCGGACCAGTCCCCTCGGCGACCGCCTGTTTCAGCTGGGCATCGTGATCGCGCTGTTCCATGACTGCGGCTACATCCGGAACAAGCGGGATACGCGCCATCAGTACGGCGCCGAATACACCTTGCACCATGTCTCCCGCGGCGCCGCGCTCCTGGAACGCTACCTGCCCACCATCGGGTTCGCCGATCTGGTTCCCGCCGCCGTGCCGGTGATCCATTTCACCGGCTACGAAATCCCCGTGGACAGGATCAAGGTGCCGGCCCCCATCTTCCGGCGGCTGGGAAACCTGCTGGGCTCCGCCGACATCATTTCCCAGATGGCGGATCGCTGCTACCTGGAGAAATGCCGGGACCGGCTGTATCCGGAATTCGTGCTGGGGGGAATCGCGCGGCGCCAGGGGCCCGACGGCGAGGAAGTCGTGTTTTCCTCGGCGGCGGACCTGGTCAACAAGACCCCGGGCTTCTACCGTACCGCCAACCGCCGGCTGCAGGTGACACTGGAGGGCGCCTGCGAGTACGCCGCGGAGCACTTCGACGGCTCGAACCTGTACCTGCAAGAGGTCGAGCGCAACATCGGCTACGCAGAACGCGTGGCGGAGACGGGCGACCTGTCGTTGTTGCGGCGGCGGCCGCCCGAGTCCCAGGCCGTCCGGCTGATCTGATCCCGGACAGTCTTTAGGTGTTGGGCATAAATGCCCAACCTACGAAACTGGGCGTAATTGCCAAACTGCGCGTAGCCCGTAGGTTGGGCTTCGCTTGCGAAGCCCAACATCCCGGCTAAACCGTCAGCACGATTTTCCCGATGTGGGTCCCGCTCTCCATGAGGGCATGGGCCTTCGCCGCGTCCTCCAGCGGGAAGGTGGCGTGCACCACCGGCCTGATCTTCCCCGCCTCGATCAGCGGCCACACTTTCTCCAGGAGGGACAGGGTGATCGCGGCCTTCACTTCCACCGGCCGCGCCCGCAGCGTGGAGCCGGTGAGGGTGAGCCGGCGCATCATGATGTCGGCCAGATTCACCGTCGCCTTGGCGCCCCCGAGGAAGGCGATCATGACGATGCGGCCGTCGGGCGCCAGCGCCTTCAGCTCCCGCGGGATGTAGTCGCCGCCCACCATGTCGAGGATCACGTCCACGCCCCTGCCGCCGGTTTCCGCCTTCACCACCTCGACGAAATCCTCGGTCCTGTAGTTGATGCCGCGGCCGGCGCCCAGCTTCTCGCAGGCCCGGCATTTGTCGTCGCTGCCGGCGGTGGCGAACACCTTGTGGCCGAAGGCCTTCACCATCTGGATCGCGGTGACCCCGATGCCGCTGGTGCCGCCCTGGACCATGAAGGATTCTCCAGGCTTGAGGGCCGCCCGGTCGAACACATTGGTCCACACGGTGAAGAAGGTCTCGGGGAGCGAGGCCGCCTCGATGAGGGAGAGCCCCTTCGGGATCGGCAGGCACTGGGGTGCGGGCACCGCGCAGTACTCGGCATAGCCGCCGCCGGTCACCAGCGCGCAGGCCTGATCGCCTTCCTTCCATCCGCGGACTCCGCTTCCCAGCTTCTGGATGGTTCCCGCCACTTCCAGGCCCGGAAGATCCGAGGCGCCCGGCGGCGGCGGGTAGCTGCCCTGACGCTGCAGCACGTCGGGGCGATTCACGCCGGCCGCGGCGACCTTGACGAGCACCTCGCCCGCTTTCGGTTCGGGGAGCGGGCGGGTGGCGGGCTTCAGCACGTCCGGCGTGCCGGGCGCGGTGATCTCGATGCAGCGCATGGTGGAGGGCAGGGTCATGGATTGTTCCTGTTCAAAAAAGGCGAAACTCTATCACAACCGATTGGCCTCGCCTCTCCCTCAGGGGAGACGCGTAGGGCGGAACCGCAACGCGGGTTCCGCCGGTGGCGTGTGTGGGGCATTGGCGGAACCGGCTGCGCCGTTCCGCCCTACGCGTGGAGGTCAAGCTCATCCAGTATCTCGTTAGACCCGTAGGGCGGAACCGCAACGCGGGTTCCGCCGGTGGCGTGTGTGGGGCATTGGCGGAACCGGCTCCGCCGTTCCGCCCTACGTGCGGGTGCCGAGCTCTTTCAATACCTCGTCCGTGTGCTCCCCCAGCTCCGGGGGGTCGCGATAGACCCCCGTTTTCTCCCCCGACAGCAGGAGCGGGGAAATGAAGCTGCGGGTTTTTGCGCCCGAAGGCAGCGCGATTTCCTCGATCCAGCCCATGTGGGCTACCTGGGGGTCGGCCAGCACCTGGGAATAGGTATTGATGGGGGCGCAGGGCACGCCCAGCGACGAAAACAGGGCCAGCAGCTCCGCCACGCCGCGGTTCGCGAATTCCGACTCCAGGATGTTCGCCAGGGACTCCTGGTTGCGGGCCCGCAGCGCGGTGGTGGCGAAGCGCGGGTCTTCGGCGAGATCGGGACGGGCCAAAGCCTCGCACACCGAGAGCCAGAGCTTGTGATTGCCGGCCGCCATGGCGAAGTAGCCGTCCTTGGCCCTGAACGCCTGGTACGGCGCATTGCGGGGATGGGCCGAACCCAGTTTCTGGGGATCGCGCCCGGTGCCGAAGAACTCGCTGGTCTGCAGCGCGGCGATGCCGAGGGTGGCCCCGAGCATGGACATGTCGATGTGCTCGCCGTCCTCCCCCCGCTCCACCTTGCGCAGGCAGGCGGCGATAGCGAAGGCGGCGTAGAGCCCCGCGGAAAAATCCGCGATCGGCACGCCGCATTTCACGGGCCGGCCCTCCGGCTCGCCGGTGACGCTCATCACGCCGCCGATGGCCTGCACCGTGAGGTCGAACCCGCCTTCCTGGGCGCGGGGCCCGCTCTGCCCGAAGGCGGAGATGGAGCAGTACACGAGGGACGGTTTCTCCTTCGACAGCGCGGCATAGCCGAGGCCGAGCCGCTCCAGCACCCCGGGGCGGAAGTTTTCCACCACCACGTCGGCGGAAAGCGCGAGCGTCCTGGCGGCTTCCCGGTCCTCCGGCTGCTTGAGGTCGAGCACCACCGAGCGCTTGTTGCGATTGAGAGAGGCGAAATTCTCGCTGTAGCCGCCGTTGAGCGGCGGCCACTGGCGCAGGCTGTCACCGTCGGGGCTTTCCACCTTGATCACGTCGGCCCCCAGGTCGGCGAGCAGCATGCCGCAGAAGGGGCCGGCCGCCACCTGGCAGAATTCCACCACCCGGACATCGTGCAGGGGAAGCATAGGGAACTCCCGGGAAGAAAATGCGGCCCATTATGCCACCGCCCCGGCGGGAGCGGCCTTGACCGCGGGCAATTTGCGCGCCTTCCGGGGATTAGGCATCATCGCACGAGTGAAGAGATTTTCAGTGGACACCGCGGACCTGCCTGATACCTTGTCCTCGTCCCGCCCCGGATTCAAGCATTCCGGGGTGACGACCAAGCCGGAATCCAGCGGTCTCCGGGCGCCGCACTGCAAAAGCGATCCATGAACCTCGCCCGCATTCTCGCCCACGCCGCCGCCAAGCACCCCGGCCGGCCCGCCATCAGCCGCGGCAGCAAGGTGGTCCACACCTACTCGGCGCTGGCGCACCGGGTCGCGCGCCTCGCGGCAGTCCTTCGGGAAAAGTTCAGACTCGCCCCTGGCGACCGGGTGGCCCTGGCCATGACGAACTCGCCGCCTTACCTGGAGCTGCTGTTCGGCATCTGGCACGCGGGGCTCGCCGCGGTGCCGATCAACGCCAAGCTGCACCAGAGGGAGTTCGCCTACATCCTGGAAAATTCCGGCGCGAAGGTCTGCTTCGTCAGCCCGGATCTCGCGGACACCATCGCGCCCTTGCCGCGCGAGATCGCGACCCTCGAACGGGTGATCGTGGCGGGAGATGCGGATTACGAGGAGCTGTTGGCCCCAAGGCCCGCCGCGTGTGCCGACGTGAACGGCGACGATCTCGTCTGGCTGTTCTACACCTCCGGCACCACCGGCCGTCCCAAGGGCGCGATGCTTTCGCATCGCAACCTCAAGGCCATGAGCGACAACTACCTCGAGGACGTGGATGCGATCACGGAGCGGGACTGCATCATCCACGCCGCGCCCATGTCCCACGGCTCGGGGCTCTACGGCCTGCCCCACGTGCTGGCCGGCGCCAACAACGTGATCCCCGAATCCGGGGGATTTGAGGTGGAGGAGACGCTCGGGCTGATCGCCCGCTGGCCCGGCGCCACTTTTTTCTTCGCGCCCACCATGGTCAAGCGCCTCATCCACAGTCCGGCCTTCGCCGGCGCCAACACCTCGAACCTCAAGACCATCGTGTATGGCGGCGCCCCCATGTACCTGGAGGATTGCCTGGAGGCGCTGGAAAAGCTGGGACCCAAGCTGGTGCAGATCTACGGCCAGGGGGAATCCCCCATGACCATCGCGGGGTTGTCCCGCGACGAGCACATGAATTCATCCCATCCGCGCTACCACGAGCGTCTCGCCTCGGTGGGCCGGGCGCGGCAGGGCGTCGAAGTGCGGGTGGTCAATGCCAACGACGAGCCGCTGCCGCCGGGAGAAGTGGGCGAGATCGTGGTGCGCGGCGAAGTGGTGATGAAGGGTTACTGGCAGAACCCGCAGGCCACCTCGGATGCGCTGCGGGGCGGGTGGCTCCACACCGGCGACATGGGCGCCTTCGACGCGGACGGCTTCCTCACGCTGAAAGACCGCTCCAGGGACCTCATCATCTCCGGCGGCTCCAACATCTACCCGCGGGAAGTGGAGGAGGCGATCCTGCATCATCCCGGCGTGCTGGAGGTTTCGGTGGTGGGACGTCCCCATGCCGACTGGGGTGAGGAAGTGGTGGCCTTCGTGGTGGCGAAACCCGGCGCCAACGTCACCGCCGAGGATCTCGATGCCGTGTGCTTGCAGCACATCGCCCGCTTCAAGCGGCCGAAGGACTATTTCTTCCTCGAAGCGCTGCCGAAGAACAACTACGGCAAGGTGCTGAAGACCGAACTTCGGGCGCAGCTGCTGACGGGGTAGGGTGCGTCCCACGCACCGATCGAGCAAAATTCGGTGCGCAGGGCGCACCCTACGAAAGGACCCGCGGCGCCGCGTAGGGTGCGTCCCACGCACCATTCGAAACTTGTCCATCGCGCCTGTTCCCTCTAGCATTCCCCGAACCCGCCGATCCCGAATCACGTGCAAACAACCCACAGGGAGGTGTCATGGCCGACGTTCAACCCGGAATACTGGTTCTTGTTCCGCCGCTCGCAAGATACCTGTTCTTCGCCATGGTTCCCGGTGCCGATGCCCGACCGTGCCTGCGGGCCCTGGGCGATGCGGCCGACGGCGATGGCACGGTGGTGGGACTGGGAGAATCGCTGGTGCTGGCGCTGGGCCGCAAGATCGATGGGCTCGGCACCTTCCCGCGCTACGCGGGCGCCGGATTCGAGGTGCCTTCGACGCCCGCGGCGCTATGGTGCTGGCTGCGGGGCGAGGACCGCGGCGAGCTGGTGCACCGCGCGCGCGCCATCGAGCGGATCGTCTCACCCGCCTTCCGCCCGGGACAGGTGATCGACGCCTTCCGCTACGGCGCCGGTCTCGATCTCACCGGCTACGAGGACGGCACCGAAAATCCGAAGGGCGCGGCCGCCGTCGCCGCCGCGGTGGTGAGCGGGCGCGGCCCCGGCCTCGACGGCGCGAGCTTTGCCGCGGTCCAGCAGTGGGTCCACGATCTGGACCGGTTCGATTCCCTGAGCCCCGATGACCAGGACAACACCATCGGCCGTCGCAGGAGCGACAACCGCGAGCTCGCGGATGCGCCGCCCTCGGCCCACGTGAAGCGCACGGCCCAGGAAAGCTTCGACCCGGCGGCGTTCGTCCTGCGGCGCTCCATGCCCTGGGCCGGCGAGCGCCGGGCGGGGCTGGTGTTCGTGGCCTTCGGAAAGTCCTTCGACGCCTTCGAAGCCCAGCTGCGGCGCATGGTCGGCGCCGAGGACGGCATCGCAGACGCGCTGTTCCGGTTCACCCGCCCCACCTCGGGCAGCTATTTCTGGTGCCCGCCCCTGAAAAATGGGCGTCTCGATCTGAGCGCGGTGGGGCTGTAGCCGAGCCGAATTCGGTGCGCAGGGCGTACCCTACGCATTAACGCCTGTCCGCGGGTAGGGTGCGTCCCACGCACCGGTTCGGTGTTGGCGGTAGGGTGTGTCCCACGCACCGGTCGGGCTCAAACTCTGCGGAGAAAGCGATACCAATAGTACGCGGACGTGGCCGTCGCGATCAGCACGGCCGCCGCCGCGGCGACGGTTGCCGCCACGGCGATAACGGGGACGGTCGCGCAGAAAACCACTTTCCATAATCGCGGAAGCGGAGTCCGCCACACAAAAAACCAGGTTGCGGGCGCAAAGCCAAGACCTGCCGCTGCGAGGGCTGCCCTGATCCCGGCGGGCTCCCATCCGCGAGGCGCCGTAATGGCGGCGTGAAGCACAATTCCGCCGATCAGGATGACGAAACAGACCGCGATAACCCGCAGTACCCTCCGTTCCGATCGTTGTTCGCGCTCGACTGTTTCAAGAACCGCCTGCATCTTCCGAACGGCGACCCTGCGGAGGGTGTCGCGGATCTTGTGCTCAACGACCTCTTTGACTTCAGGATTCGTATCGGTCATGGGGTCGGTGGTCATGGGGAGGATTGGGTCAAGCTCGGAGGCCAAAACCTCGCGCCGGCCGCGCGTCCGGATTGGTACGCGGTTTAGCCAAGGCCGATGTGAGCAGGGCAAAGATTTCCGGTGGCATAGGCTTCCAACAAAGCCCGGTGCCGTGGATTCGGAACCACGAGGCACCGAAACCTGTACTTGCCCCTTAGCGCGGATCCGTTTCCCTTCAGGTACTGATTCGTAAACGAGGACGCTGCCGCCATGTGATCGCGAAGGCGCTGAGAAATGCCGCGCTTCGCCTTTGGGGTACGGCCGACATGAACGACTCTGCCTCGAGGATCGTAAATGATGTAGACGCCTTGGCGATCAGGAGCCTGCAGCGTTTCGCCAAAGGTCGGAAACGTCCCAAGCGGCGAACGCATCAGCTCGGCAAAAAGCCTTCGGACAGCTCTTTGCTCCCGCGTCATACCGTTTCTGCGTGCCAACGCCCCAGCTGAGTCGCGTGGGCGCCGAGCGTGTAACCCATGTCTCCGGACTTTTCTGTCACCTATCTCCCCGACCGCTCATGAGCGTTTCGGAAACATGCTTTCCGACCAGTAAAGATGCATGATGCGCTGCCACCGCTTCAGGCAATGACACAGTTTGATCGCCGTAACGAACAGCGGCCCGTGTCTGCAATTGATCAATGATTCCATATGCGAGCGTCTTCATTCCTCCGGTTCCCGCGAGATCAGCGAGACCACGAATGTCATGGCTGAATGGGAAGGAAACACCTTTCATCTTCAAGTAAGACTTGAAGAGTTTTTCGGCTGCCTGAGCGGAAGACCATTTGGATTGGCCATAGTGAGGTGGGACTGTGAAGATGTGCCTCACAGATGCCTGAATGTCCGATAAGGCTTCCGGCACATAAGGATTCCCCGCTATGTATTCAACGGCGTGCATACAGTCGAGGACATGTTTGAAGATATCGAGGACGTCGTAGCATTCTTTGTCGGAGAGTTGGGCAGCAAGACCCGGCGGAAAAGCGTTGATCAGTGTCAGCAAATTCGTAATCGGTGGTTGTCCGTCGGTGCGCAAGTTTGGCGCATTTGCGTAACGGCTCAAGTCGCGTTCGACGACACACCGAATGCGACCGTAAATCCGCGGCAAACGGATTTCCCAAGGATCGCCTCGTAGGACAATGACCGTAGACCCTGGACCCATGAAGATTTTCTGACGATCACCGTATCTATCGTCAAACCACTTTTTGATGTGTGCAGCAGCGTCAGCGCCCGTATAGACACCAGGAGCTCCCTTGTCTGGGCGAGGGAACATAGGTATCTCCAACTGGAATAGCTTCGAATATTCTCCAGCGGCATGAAACGCCCTTGCGTGTATTTGAACATTCGCTGCTCGAAGTTGAGCATCAATCCGTTCCATTACGCGATGAAACGCTTCTTGTGTCGTCGGAGTCGGGATCATGGTCAATGGACAGGCCTAACGCCCGCCTTGACCGTTTTTCAAGCCGCGTCCGCGCGGGTTGAAAATACGGTCCGAGGCGTTGTTGGCTCATCGGATTTCAACATGGTTTCACGTACCCGCAGACGAGAAGCTGAATGGTTCTCAACAGATCATACTGCTCGGGAATTGCGTTTTTCCCGACGCGCCCCCGTTTCTGGATGTCGTCCCGGATCATCTTGACGAGTTCATCAATGCTGATTACCTTGGCTCCCTGAAAGACTCGTCGGTGTTGTGGCACCCGGAAGAACACAGCAATTTGTTCGAGTTCACAATCCGGTTTCAACCAAGGCAGGACTTCCTTGTAGATGTACTCCCGTCCCATCTTGAATTTCCGTTCATACTTCGCTGCCCGCTTCTCCCAAGTGGTGGCGTCGGTAGATGGTTCATAGTGAATGACCTTGCCGGTCGCTGGGTCGTAGACAACCACATCAAGTTCACCGGCGTAGCCGCCACGTTCGCGACGCCCCACTTTCACATTTTTCCGGACTACCCATCCCTTCCAGTCGTAGTATTGGGCGATCAAAGTTTCCAAGTGGTTCGCCACGGTGCGTCACCTTTCCTCTCAGTCATTTCCAGAGCCAACTTGAACTGAACGGCCTAAATGAATGCGTAACTATTTACGCGCACAGATATCCTACCTCGAATCAACGCATTGTGGGGACCAAGGCCGAATGACACCGTGAACAGCTTTCGCTCATGGCCTCCCCGGCGGCGAACCCTCTCGGGCAGGCGGAAGGAGCCGGTGCCCCGGCATCGCAAACATCGCTGACGGCGGGCGCAGCCCGCCCGACTCGGAATCGCAAGCAGCCGATCCGACCGCGTGCGGGAGCGCTCACCCGAAAACGTACCGCATCGCCGCGACTGCCAGCGAAACGCCGCGCTCGACCACGGACTCGCGCCACTCGCGGGACTCCGGGCAGAACATTTCTTTGAGGCGCGCTTTGGAGGAGTGAGCGATGCCGCCCGCTCCCCAGTGGTGCCAGCGGTTCTCCTCGCGCAGCGCGTGCAGCACTCTGATCGCGGAGTAGGTGCCGAACTCCTGGGTGATGAGGTTCAGCGCGGGATTGCCGCCGATCGCCCGCAGCGCATTGGCGTAGCCGCCGCGGATGTTGTAGCCCACGTCCGCCTCCGGGTCCGGCGTGAGGGTTTTGCCCAGCTTCGCGCCGAGGGCCGTCGCGTCCCGGGCGCCCGCCCTCAGGAACAGCAACTCCTGGCCCCATTTTCCCAGGCCGGTGTGGACGTCGATCGCGAATCCGCGCTTCACCGAGCGCAGGTGCGTTCCCAGGAACGCGAGGTATTGGGAAGGACCGGGCTGCAGTTCGCGGCCGCCGAAGAACAGGCCCCTCGGGAATTCGTACTGTCCCTCGACGATGGCCTGCTGCAGGGGCCGGAAGCCGAAGCGCAGCGCGAGCCAGACGGCCCGAAGGAAGAACAGGTCCGCGCCGGGCGGCGTCGGCGGATTGAGAAAGGCGTCGAGGCGGCGATACCGCGCTGACGCGGCGGGCGGGTCGCCTTCGGCCTCGGGAAAATTGCGGTTGAGGTCCACGTTGTTCTCGTTGACCCGCCGCAGCCAGGCCATGCCGTAGGGGTTGAGGACGTGGACCAGCAGCACCGCGCACTCCGCAGGGACCGGGAGTCCGCGTTCGAGCAGCGCGAGCTGGATTGCCGAGCCGGCAAAGCCTTCCACGCCGTGCATCCCCGAGGAATGCAGGAACACGCGGGACGGCGCGGGGGCACCGAGCCAGGCGATATCGATGGAAAGCGGCGACCCGTCGGGCCCGCGCGCGTCGAGCGCCAGCGTGTGCAGCCGCGCGCCGGCGGACTGCGCGGCAGCCAGGAACCGCTCCCGCGCGGTCGCGTAGTCTGGGGAAAAGTAACCGCCAGCGCCGGACATCTGTTCTCCGCGTCGGCGCAGGCCGGAGTATTGTCCGGACCGCCGCATGGCCGCCATCCTATACCAGAAGGGGCCGGGGGATAAGCGCGGGGAAACGCGGTCAAACAACGACGTAGAATCTGCCTGTATCCGGGACGCGGCGCCTGTGCGTTAATAGGGGACAGCCATGACCGAGCATCTTCCTGAAATCGCGGTTGCCGCGGCGCTGGCCTGGGCCAGCGGGCTCAGGCTCTACCTGGTCCTGTTCCTGGTGGGGCTCGCCGGGCGCTACGGCGGGATCGACCTGCCCCCGCAGCTGGAAATCCTCGCTCATCCCATGGTCATCGCGGCGAGCGGCTTCATGGTGCTGGTGGAGTTCAGCGCCGACAAGATTCCCTGGGTCGACAGCCTGTGGGACGCGGCCCACACCTTCGTCCGCATTCCGGGCGGCGCAGTGCTGGCGGCGGCCGCGATCGGAGACACCGCCGAGGCCGCGGTCTGGGCGGCCGCCATCCTCGGCGGAACGCTGGCGGCGGTGGCCCACGGCGCCAAGGCGGGAAGCCGCGCCTTCATCAACACGTCGCCCGAGCCCTTCAGCAACTGGGCGGCCTCGCTTTCGGAGGAGGCGCTGGTGCTCGGCGGCCTGTGGATGGCGCTCAATCACCCGGTTGTGTTTCTGGCGGCGCTGGCGGCGCTCATCGCGCTGGCCGTGTGGATGATCGTCCGTTTCGGCCATGCAATCGGCTCCATCCTTTTCCGTCTGCGGGAAGGCGCGCGGAGGACCTCGCCGCCGCCCCCGCGTCAGCCTGAAGGCGGAATCCGATGAGCATTTTTCAAGGGAGGCAGATCATGCCCATCGCCCGCAAGACCGTCGCATCCGCCATCATCGGCGCACTGATCCTGAATGCCTGCGCCAGCGCGGAAAAGCAGAGCCCGCCGCCGTTTCCCAGCATCCCGGGCCTGGAGAACCTGCAGGCGGGGGAATGCAACCCGGCGCTTGCCGCGCTGATCGGCGGGGCCATCGGCGCCCTGATCCATGAGGACGACCGCACCCGCGGGGCCGCGGTGGGCGCGGGCCTGGGGGCGCTCGCCTGCGTCATCATCAACGCCACCTCGAAGCAGACCCGGCCGCCCGGGGAGGTGGAGCGCCAATACCGCGCCGATCACCAGGGCCAGCTCCCGGAACAGCCCACGGTATTGGTGTACGACACGGCCTTCAACGCCGCGGGCGCCGTGAGCGGCGGGCAGGAGGCGCGGGTGTTCTCCAGCATCACGCTCCTCCAGGGATCGCGGGAAACCGTGCGCGACGTGCGGGAGGTGCTGGAAGTGTTCGAGTCCCAGGGATCCGAACGGGTGATGCTGCGGGCCGAGAAATCCCTGGAGGAGGGCGCCCGCACCGGCGGCGTCCAGAACACGTTCACGATCCACCTGCCCCAGGGTCTGGCGGCGGGCAATTACCCGGCGCGCACCGTCCTGTACGTGAACGGCCGGATGGCGGGGGAAAATCGCGGGACGCTGCGGGTGCTCGGGAGCGGACGAGTCGCCTGATCGCCACGTCGCCTGGTGGGCGCAAACGACCGGCGGGCACAGTTGACGGTGGACGCACCCTTGATCTTCCGGGGCGGCGTAGGGTGCGCCCTGCGCACCAAATCCGGCGGTTGACCGGTGCGTGGGACGCACCCTACTCAGATTGGGCCACAGTTGACCGGCGGGCGCAGCCCGCCCGGCGATCTCGGTAGCCGGCGCCTTCCCGCTACTCCCCCAGCGCCAGGGACCGCACCTGGCGCGATGCAGTGACCTGGCCGCTGATGAAGCGCTCGTGGTTGCGCTCGATGGCACGGCGCTCGTACACGTAATTCACCATCATTCCGAGAGACTGGCGCAGGCCCTTCTTCGACAGGTCGGCGCCCCAGTTCAGGCGCTCGAGCCGGGCGCCGTTGTTCAGATGAAACCGCGCCACCGGGTCCGGCGTCACCGCGTCGCCGGCGCCCGGCCGCACCAGGTAGCTCGCGCACAGGGCCATGAGTTCGTTCTTCACCGGATCGCGCCGCTTCATGGCCGCGGCGGGATCGGCGGCGGCCTTGCCGGGGTCCGGCCCGAGCTCCTTTGCCACCGCCAGGACCGCGCGCAGCAGGTTGGGCGACTGCCGGGCCACCGTCTCGTGCTCCAGGGCGGAGAGCCAGGCGGCGAAGCCCGGAACCGGCGACAGCGTGCAAAAGCGCTTGAGGCGGGGGAACTCCGCGGACAGCACGTCCACCACCTGCTTGATGAGGAAGTTGCCCAGCGACACGCCCCTGAGCCCGGGCTGGCAGTTGCTGATGGAGTAGAACACCGCCACCCCGGCCCGGGCCGGGTCGCCGGAGTTCGACTGGATGTCGATCAGGGGCAAGATGGCATCGGGCAGGTCCTCCACCAGCGCCACTTCCACGAAAATCAGCGGCTCCTCGGGCAGCGTCGGATGAAAGAAGGCGAAGCAGCGGCGGTCCCGCTCCAGCCGCCGGTGCAGGTCGTTCCAGCCCTGGATCTCGTGGACCGCCTCGTGCTGGATGATCTTTTCCAGCAGCGCCGCCGGCGTCTGCCAGTCCACCCGTACCACCTTCAGAAAGCCGGGGTTGAACCAGGACGACAGGAGATGGTGAAAGTCCCAGTCCACGGCGGCGAGTTCCGGATTGCCTTTCAGCGCATCGAGCAGGCGCTCGCGCATGCGCACGATCTGCCCGGTTCCTCCGGGCAGCCGGTTCAGGCGCCGCAGCAGTTCCTGCCGGGGCGGCTCGGCGATCTCGCTCAGGCGGATGAGGCTTTCGAAGGACTGGGTCTCCAGGTAGCGCTGGGCCGCGCCGAGCACCTTCTTCGGATCGGGGGAGAAGTCCCGCAGCAGCGCCCGGAAAAACGCCTCCTGGTGATTGCGGTCGAGCTCGTCGTAGAGCTCGAAGGTTTCCCGCGCCAGCGACGCGCCCGCCGCCTCGCCGCGCTCGCTCATGAGCTTGCGGCAGCGGCCCAGCAGCCGCCGGACCTTGATTCCTTCCTGCACCAGGAGCGTGGTGCGCTTGCCGAGCTTTCCGAACATGGGTTGATTTTTCTCCGGGGCGATTCCGGCTCATTGTGCGGTGGCGCCCCGCGCGGCGCAAGCGCATGGCCGTCGGGTGGAACAAGCGAGGGGAATCCACCGGTCCGGCGACCGGTGGACAACGGCGCACGGCGGGCTTGGCGAGGCGAAGCCCAACCTGTGCCCGTTCGGGCGTGGGGAACGGAATCAGGTCCGGCGGAGGTGCAGCAGCCTGGCGAGAACCGCGGCAAGGTGCATGACGCGCTCGCTTGCGGACCCGGCGAGCCGGGATGCCGCCCCCGGCGCCCTGAGCACGAAGCGCGCGAACCACAGGGGCTCGCCGGGGGAACGCCACTTGTCGAGCAGCGCACCGAGAACCACCAGCGCCGCGCTGTAGGCGATCCCGATCAGGGTGATCAGGATCATGTCGTCGGGGTGCAGGCTACCGTTCAACATGGGTCTGACCTTTTTTTCGGCAGCGTAGCTAAGGCCGCTTTGCTGCGCATCAAGTTCCCCATCCTCGTTCGCTTCGCCGCAAGAACGGTGCCAGAATGTTGTCTCACAAAAATCAACGAGTTGACGCAGCCGTGGCGAGGACTCGCCGCACTCGTTTGGCACGGATCATCTTGCGGTGCACTACAATGGTGAGCCGAGTTTCCCGCGCAGACACAAGAAAATGGGCCCGAATCCAGTGGTTTGCCGCCCGCCTTCCAGGGGCTGCGTGAAATGTTGATCCTGGCCCATCGCGGCCATCACGCCGAGCTGCCGGAGAACACCCTGGATGCCTTCGAAGCGGCTGTGAAGCTGGGCGTGGATGGCATCGAAACCGACCTGCGCTTCAGCGCAGACGGGATGCCGGTCCTGTTCCACGACGCGGCCGCGAAGAACGGCGCCGCGGTGGCGCGTCTCACCCGGAATGAGCTGGCGGTGGCATCGGGTTATGAAGTCCCCAGCCTCGATGAGGTCCTCGCAAGCTGGCCGGGAATTTTGTGGAACGTGGAGGTGAAGGCGCCTGCGGATCCCCAGGCCGTGCTGCGGGTGCTGGCCCCGTATCTTCGCAGCCGCCGGCTGCTGGTGACCTCCTTCGACCACGACCTGGTGGTGGCCGTGGCCCGGGAGATTCCCTCCGACTGCGGTCTGCTCGTGGGCGAGCGCCCCCAGGCCCTGGCGCCGGTGTTCTCCCGAGGCCGGCCCTATGCCAATATCCGCAGCATCGTCACCGACTACAAAATCGTGGATGGCGCGATGGTCCGGGAAATCCAGGAAGCCGGCTACCGGCATTTCGTGTACGGCGTGCTCACCCCGGCCGAGCATGAGGCGTGCCGGAAACTCGGCCTCGCCGGCGTCATCACCGACTTTCCCCAGTACCTGCTGAAATCATGAGCGTCGTCCTCGCCCTGGACCAGGGCACCACCAGCTCCCGGGCCATCCTGTTCGATCACGACGCCCGGATCGTGGCGGTGGCCCAGAAGGAATTCCGCCAGATCTTTCCGCAGCCCGGCTGGATGGAGCACGATCCGCGGGACATCTGGTCGTCCCAGATCGGCGTCGCCCGGGAGGCCCTGGCGCGGGCCAACCTGACGGCTCGCGACCTGACCGCGATCGGCATCACCAACCAGCGGGAGACCACGGTGGTATGGGACCGGAAGAGCGGAGAGCCCGTCGCCAACGCCATCGTGTGGCAGGACCGCCGCACCGCCGACGCCTGCGCGCGGCTCAAGGGGCGGGGGCTCGGGGACCGCTTCAGCGCCAAGACCGGACTGCTCGTCGATCCCTATTTTTCCGGCACCAAGCTCGCCTGGCTGCTCGAGAACCTGCCTGGGGTCCGGGCCCGGGCCGAGGCGGGGAATCTCGCCTTCGGGACCGTGGACAGCTGGCTGATGTGGAAGCTCACCGGCGGCGCGCTGCACGCCACCGACCCGAGCAACGCCTCGCGCACGCTGCTTTTCAATATCCACACCGGGGACTGGGACGACGAGCTGCTGGGGCTGCTCGGCATTCCGCGGGCGATGTTGCCGGAGGTCGTGTCCTCCAGCGCCATCGCCGGCGAGACCGCCCGCGACATTTTCCCGGTCGCGGTTCCCATCGCCGGCATTGCCGGGGACCAGCAGGCGGCGCTGTTCGGCCAGTGCTGCTTTTCCGCGGGGATGGCGAAGAACACCTACGGCACCGGCTGCTTCATGCTCATGCACACCGGCGAGCGCCCGGTCCACTCCAGCAACCGGCTCCTCACCACCGTCGCCTGGAGCGTCGGCGGCCGGACCGAGTACGCGCTGGAGGGAAGCGTGTTCATCGCCGGGGCGGCGGTGCAGTGGCTGCGGGACGGGCTCGGCATCATTCGCTCCTCGGCCGAGGTGGAGGCGCTGGCGGCAAGCGTCGCGGACAACGGCGGGGTCTACCTGGTGCCGGCGTTCGCGGGCCTCGGGGCGCCCCACTGGGACCCCTACGCCCGGGGCACGATCATGGGACTGACTCGCGGCAGCAGCGGCGGGCACATCGCGCGGGCGGCCCTGGAGGCGATCGCCTACCAGAGCGCGGAAGTGCTGGAGGCCATGCACGCGGATTCGGGGATCCGGCTCGCGGAGCTGCGGGTGGACGGGGGCGCGGCCCAGAACGGCCTGCTCATGCAGTTCCAGGCGGACGTGCTCGGGGTGCCGGTGGTGCGGCCGCGGGTTCATGAGACTACCGCCCTCGGCGCCGCCTATCTCGCCGGGCTCGCGGTCGGATACTGGAAGAGCCGGGAGGAAATCGCCGGGCACTGGGAAGCGGAGGTGCGTTTTGCTCCGAAAATGGAGCCGGTGCGCGCGGCGTCCCTTCGCAAGGGGTGGGAGCGCGCTGTGCAGCGCGCGAAGCAATGGGAAGCCGGAAACTGATCGGTCTGCGGCGCGCATTCGCGGGACTGCTGGCGCTGGTTCTTTGCGGCTGTGCCAGCGTGCCGCTCATCTACCCGGAGGTGGTGCCGCCGGACTCGGTGCCGCTCCGCGCCCTGCAGCTCGACCGCCCCGTGGTGGCGCTGGTTCTGGGCGGGGGCGGCTCCCGGGGCTTCGCCCACGTGGGCGCCATCAAGACCCTCGAGGCCCATGGCATTTTCCCCGACGTCGTGGTCGGCACCAGCGCCGGCAGCTTCGTGGGGGCGCTGTATGCAGGCGGCTATAGCGGCCGGGCCCTGGAGAACATCGCCTTCGGCCTCAACGAGCAGGACCTGCGGGACGTGGTATTTCCGGATCGGGGCTTCGTCAAGGGCGAGCGGCTGCAGGATTTCGTCAACCAGTACCTGGCGAACCGCTCCATCGAGGAGCTGGACCGGCGGTTCGCCGCGGTGGCCACCGAGCTGCGCAGCGGGGAGCTCACGGCCTTCAACCGCGGCAATACCGGGATGGCGGTACGGGCCTCGAGCAGCATCCCCGGCATTTTCCAGCCGGTGCAAATCAACGGCCGCGAATACGTGGACGGCGGGCTGGTGAGCCCGGTCCCGGTGAAGGTGGCCCGGGCCATGGGCGCCGACGTGGTGATCGCGGTGGACGTGTCGCGCAAGCCCGAAGACAGCTTGGAGCTCGCGGATACGGCCGACATCCTGCTGCAGTCCATCTACATCATGGGCAACACGGCGAGCGTGTACGAGATCCTGGAGGCCGACGTGGTGATCCGGCCGCCGGTGAGCGAGGTGGGGACGCTGGATTTCACCAAGAAGACCCGCGCCATGGAAGCGGGAGCCCGGGCCGCCCTCGATGCGGTCGCCCGGATCCTCCAGGTGCTCAGCGACGCGGTGGCGAAGAAGTTTGGCCCGCCGCCCCCGGGGCCGCCCGCCCCTCGGTAGCAGCGAATTCATTCGCGACATGAGTCGGGAATAAATCCCCTCCTACACCCCCCCCTGTAGGAGCGAATTCATTCGCGACATGAGTCGGGGATAAATCCCCTCCTACAACCCCCCCTGTAGGAGCGAATTCATTCGCGACCCGCCGGACGGTACCTACCTGGAGTACAGCCCCCGCGCCTTGTGCCAGTCGGCGATGCCTTCCTCCGGATACTCGGGGAAGTGGCGGTCGCGCCTGCCGGCCTTCGGTACGTCCGCCCAGGGCTCGGCATAGTTGAGCATCATGTGGACCGTCTCCGGCGCCTTGGGCAGGGGCGTGTCGATGGCCGAGGCAAAGGGATAGACCCACTCCGCCCAGCGCGGGTCCTGCACGTACAGGCTGCTCCCGCATTCCCGGCAGAAGTAGCGCCGGCCCGGGCTTTTCACGTATTTTCCGGGCTTTTTTTCGCTCTCGATCCGCGCCTGGTATATGCCCAAATGCTTCTTTCCCTCGACTTTAAGGGTCTTCGCCTGGCCCATGATATTGATCGCGTAGCCGCCCCCGCCCTGGGTCTTGCGGCAGATGGTGCAGTAGCAGCGCATGTAGGGATAAGGGGTGCGCGACTGAAGCCTGAACTTCACCGCGCCGCAGTGGCAGGAGCCTTCAAGCAACATTTGCAATCTCCTCAAGTACGTTATGGGTTTCGTTAACCGGCCGTGAGAAAATGCATTGCCAATAGGCTGATTCTAGTATACAAACAAATTATTCCCGTTCATCTGGCATAAAAGGGGGGCGCGTGGCCGCGGCAGTCACACCCGGTGTGGTCATCACGGTTTTCAACCAGAAGGGGGGCGTGGGCAAGACCACGACCACCCTCAATCTGGCCGCGCTGCTCGCCCGCCGCAACCGCAATCCGCTGGTCATCGATCTCGATCCGCAGGCGCATCTCACCGCGGTCAGCGGGGCGAGCGCACCGGCGCCGGAGATCAGCGTGTACGCCTTCTACCGCGACTCGCGGCGGCTCACCGAGCTCGTCCAGGACACCGGGCGCGGCTGGCGGGTGATTCCCTCCCACCTGGACCTCGCCAAGGTGGACACCCAGTTCGGCAAGGGGCCCAACATCCTCAACCGCCTGAAATTCGGCATCGCCCGGGAGCGGCTCAACGCCCAGAGCCCGGTGCTCATCGACTGCTGCCCGATGCTCGGCGTGTTGTCATTGAACGGCCTGTTTGCCTGCGACCGGGTGCTGGTGCCGGTGTCGGCGGACTACCTGGCGGTGAAAGGCGTGATGCAGGTGGAGAAAACTCTCAAGGCGCTGGAACACGTCCTGAAGCGCCGCGTGGACCGGCGCTACGTGATCACCCGCTTCGACCGCCGGCGCAGGATGTCGTGGGACATCTCTCGCGAAATCATGAGTCACTTCGGCACCGAGGTGTGCGAAACCCGTATTTCCGAGAACGTGGCGATTGCGGAGAGCCCGTCGGCGAACCGCGACGTTTTCTCCCACGCGCCCGGGAGCCGCGGCGCCAGGGACTACCACGAATTGCTCGACGAGCTCATCTCCTGTGGCTTCATCCGTACCGGCTTCGTGCCCCAGGTCATTTCGTCTTCGGCCCCTCCTGCCTCCCTATTAGCGAGATGAAGCCCTCCACGTCGGGGGAGGCCTCGCCGGCGGCGGCGTCGATCACCTGGCACTCGATCACCTCGCACTGGTGATACATCCGGCGCAGCTTCTGCTCCGCTTCCGCCTGGTCGCGGGCCTGGATCATCAGGTTCTCCACGGGCAGCCCGCTCTTGGTCCTGATCCTGAATCCGAACTTGATCACGGCGCGGGTCGGGGAATTCCGGTGGACTCACACCACGTGGAGTTTCACGCCGTCGTTGAGCCAGGTGGCCCACTGGGCGTGCAGGGTGACGTCGACACCTTCGGCGCGGGCCCGGGCCTGGAGCAGCTGCTGCAGCTCCTGCAGCAGTTCCGAGTCCACCAGCGCCTCGTTCTTGTCGAGCTGGTCGTGCAACAGCCGGTAGATGAGCTTCAGCTCATCGAGCGGGTATTGGCCGAGGGGTCTCATCATGGCACCTCCTCAACAGGGGCGGAACGGGGCAAAGGCCATTCGGGCAGTATAGACCAATCCCCCGCTGGATTTGCCCCCGCCATTGGTGGGAGAATTATTGTTTTCCCTTCCCGAAGCGCAGCACCCCGCGCTTCGGGGTAACCGTCGGGAGGTGACCCATGAGCGTAGTGATGAAGAAGGCGATGACGGACATCGAAACCCTGCTGGGTAATGACGCGGCCAATCTGCTCAGTTACACCTGCCGGGGGATTCCGAAGGAAAGCCTGCACCTGCCGGGACCGGACTTCGTGGATCGGGTGGTGGCCCACTCCGACCGCTCGCCTTCGGTGATGCGCAGCCTGCAGCAGCTGTTCAACCAGGGGCGGCTCGGCAGCACCGGTTACCTCTCGATCCTGCCGGTGGACCAGGGCATCGAGCACTCGGCCGGCGCCTCCTTCGCCAAGAATCCCGCCATGTTCGATCCCGAGAACATCGTGAAGCTCGCCCTCGAGGGCGGCTGCAACGCGGTGGCCTCGACCCTGGGCGTGCTCGGCGCCTGCTCCCGCAAGTACGCCCACAAGATCCCGTTCCTGCTCAAGTTCAACCACAACGAGTTCCTGACCTTCCCCAACAAGTACGACCAGATTTTCTTCGCCAACATCCGGCAGGCGAAGGACATGGGGGCGGTGGCGGTGGGCGCGACCATCTATTTCGGCTCGGCGGATTCGAGCCGCCAGATCGTCGAGGTGAGCCAGGCCTTCCACATGGCCCACGACCTGGGGATGGCCACCGTGCTGTGGTGCTATCTCAGGAACAGCGCGTTCAAGAAGGACAAGGACTATCACCTGTCGGCCGACCTGACCGGACAGGCGAACCACCTGGGGGTCACCATCGAGGCCGACATCATCAAGCAGAAGCTCCCGGAAAACAACGGGGGCTTCAACATCCTCAGCAGCAAGGAGAACCCCTACGGCAAGACCGACAAGCGGGTGTACACCGAGTTGACCTCGGATCACCCGATCGATCTCACCCGCTACCAGGTGGCGAACTGCTACATGGGCCGCGCGGGCCTCATCAATTCCGGCGGCGCCTCGGGGGAGAACGACCTGGCGGAGGCGGTGCGCACCGCGGTCATCAACAAGCGTGCCGGCGGCATGGGCCTGATCTCGGGCAGGAAGGCGTTCCAGAAGCCGATGAAGGATGGCATCGCACTCCTGAATGCTATCCAGGACGTCTATCTGTCGAAGGACGTCACGATCGCCTGAGGGGGTAGGGCGGGTTGTTCCCGCCGGGAAGAGGCGCCGGCAGGGCACCGGAGCGGACCCGGGGCGGGTCCCTCGTTCAGCGCGCGCTCAGGTAGGCGCGGGCGTATCCTACGTAGACGTCCTTTCCGCGGACGAAGAATTCCGCTTCTTCAGGCCGCACCGGGCGGAATTCGCGCGCGGGGCGGCCGGCCCAGATATGCCCGGCCTTGACCCGGGTGCCGGGCGGAACCACTGCATGCGCCCCGATGCAGCCGCCCCTCTCCACCACGACGCGGTCGCCGACTTCCGCTCCCATTCCGATGAGACACCCGTCCTCCACGACGCAGCTGCCCATGCGCACGTTGTGTCCCACGGTCACGTCGTCGCCGATGATGATGGGTCCCCGGCCCGGCCCGGTTTCAAGAAGGCAGTTGTCCTGGATGTTGGTGCGCTGTCCGATGGCGACCGTCGTGCCGTCAGCCCAAATCACGTTGGCGAACCACACGCTGGCGTCCGCCGCGATTCGCACGTCTCCGGCGACGACCGCGGTGGGCGCAACGTAGGCGCTGGAGGCCACCCGGGGCTCCCTGCCCGCGAGGCCCAACAGGGCCCCCCCCGATGAGGCGTGCCGGCGGTAGCGCGACATGTCCAGCGGCGGAAGGTGGGACGAGGTGACGAGTTCCGATGCGCCTGCCGCGAGCACGATGCGGCGCAGGGCCTCCAGCTCGGAGACGTCGATCTTGCGCACCGCCTGCGCCGGGCTTCCCGAGTACAACCAACCGCCTTCGAGCCGCTTGCGCGGGGGGACCAGGCTTCCGGCGGCGATCACCGCGCCTGCACCCACCACCGCGCCGTCCATCACGACCGCGGCATCGCCAATGACACATCCGTCATCCACGGTGCAGGCGTGCACCAGGGCATAGCGGCCCACCGTGACGCGATCGCCCACGATGCAGGGCAACAGGCTGTCGACGATGTGCAGCGTGGAACGGTCCGCAAAGCTGCACCCGGCACCGATCCGGATGTCGTGGCCGTCGGCGCGCAGCGTAGCGAGCCGCCCCACGGCAAGCCTGTCGCCCGCCTGGATGCGGCCGATGATTGCCGCCTCGGGAGCAAAGCGGGCTTCCTGGCCGATGCGGGGCGCAGTACCGAGATAGGAAAGCAGGGTGAAGTCTTCCGTCACGGGCGAAGAGCGTATGAAAAGGGCGGCGTGCGGCGTTCGCGCACGCATTCTAACATCGCGCCGGGCGGAGATCAGAATATCGGGTTTTCGCGGTAGGTTCCCCACAGGTCCTTCAGGCGTTCCACGATCTCGCCCATGGTGGCGCCGGCCGCCACCAGCTCGATAGTGACCGGCATCAGGTTCTGGGTCTCGTCCTTCGCGATTTCCACCATGCGATCCATCAACGCGCTTACCTTCGCGTTGTCCCGCTCGCGGCGAACCCGCTGCAGCCGGGAGATCTGGCGCTCGGCGGTGGTGGGATCGTAGGGGTGGGTGTGGATTTCGGCATCCTCCTCCGGCTCGATGTACTTGTTGACGCCGATCACGGTGCGGTCCCCGCTCTGCTTTCCGAGCGCCACGTCGTAGGCGAAGTCCGCGATGTGCTTCTGAAACCAGCCCTGCTCGATCAGCTTGACGGTACCGCCCCGGCGCTCCACTTCCTCGAGGATTTCGAAGATCGCCTTTTCGAAGTCCGAGGTGAGCCGCTCCACCAGGTACGAGCCCCCCAGGGGATCGACCACGCTGGCGACGTTGCTCTCGTCGGCGATCACCTGCTGGGTCCGCAGCGCGATCTTCATCGCCGCCTCGGTAGGGATGGCGAACGCCTCGTCCATGCCGTTGGTGTGCAGGCTCTGGGTGCCGCCCATCACCGCGGCCAGCGCCTGCAGCGTGGTGCGGATGATGTTCACCATGTATTGCGGCTTGGTGAGGGTGGCGGCCGCGGTCTGGGTGTGGAACCGCAGCCGCATGGACTCGGGGTTGCGGGCGCCGAAGCGCTCCTTCATGATCTTGGCGTAAACGCGACGCAGCGCGCGGAACTTGGCCACCTCCTCGAAAAAGTCCGCCTGCGACACGAAGAAGAAGGCGAGCCGCGGCGCGAATTCATCCACGTGCATTCCCGTCTTGGTGACCTCCTCGACATAGGTGATGAGGTTTGCCATGGTGAACGCGGCCTCGTGCAGGGGCGAGGAGCCTGCCTCCGAGATGTGGTAGCCCGAAATGTTGATCGGGTTGTAGCGCTTCATGTGCCGCGCGCAGTAGGTGATGCAGTCGCGCACCAGCCGCACCGAGGGCGCGATCGGGAAGATGTACTCCTTCTGCGCCATGTACTCCTTGAGGATGTCGGCCTGGATGGTGCCGGAGAGCTTGTGGAGGTCATAGCCGCGCTTCTGGGCCAGCGCGACATACATGGCAAGCAGGACCCACGCCGAGGGGTTGATGGTCATCGATACCGAGATCTTCTCCAGGTCGATGCCCTCGAACAGCGCCTCCATGTCGGCCAGCGTGCACACCGCCACGCCCTCGCGGCCCACTTCGCCTTCGCTCATCGGGTGGTCCGAGTCGAGGCCCATCAGCGTGGGCATGTCAAAGTCGGTAGACAGCCCGGTCTGCCCCTGGGAGATCAGGTACTGGAAGCGCCGGTTGGTGTCCTCCCCGGTGCCGAACCCCGCGATCTGGCGCATGGTCCAGAAGCGCGAGCGGTACATGGTGGGGTAGGGGCCGCGGGTAAAGGGATAGCGGCCCGGCAGGCCGATGTCCTCGAGGGGAATGTCGGCCACGTCGAGCGCGGTGTAGGCGCGCTTGAGAGGGAAGCCGCTCTGGGTCCGGAATGCCGGCCTGCGCTCCTGCTGTTTGTTGAGGAACGCCGCGACCTCATTGGCTTCCCACGATTGCAGTTCCTTGGCGGCGCGCTCGAGCGCCGAGGCGTCGGTGAAATCATTCATGGTAAGTGCTCCCGAAAGCAGAATTGAGTAGTTCCTCGGCGGCGGAGTAGGGTTCCAGTTCCCGCGCCGCAAGCCGCTCGGCGAGGTCCGCGACCCGCCCCGCGCGTGACGCGGCGAAGCGGCGGCGCAGCAGGTCCTCGGCGGTCTTCAGCATGCGGTACTCGGCGATGCGCTGCCGGCGCGCCCGCAACGCTCCCGAGTGGTGGAGATATTCGCGGTGACGGTCGATTGCGGACACCAGATCGCCGATTCCTTCGCCGCGCTCCGAGCTGGTGGCGACCACCGGCACGCTCCAGCCGCCCCGGGAGAGCACTGCGCCCATCGCCAGCATGCTCTTGAGATCGGCCACGGTCCTGAATGAGTCGGGGCGGTCGCACTTGCTCACCACGTGGACGTCGGCGATCTCGAGCACGCCCGCCTTGATGGCCTGGATGTCGTCGCCCAGACCGGGCGCCGACACGACGATGGTGGTGTGGGACGCCTGGGCGATCTCCACCTCGTCCTGGCCGACGCCTACAGTTTCGATCAGGATCAGGTGGAAGCCCGCGGCATCGAGAATGTCCACCGCATCCTGGGTGGACCTGGCCAGCCCGCCCATGGAGCCGCGGGTGGCCATGCTGCGGATGAAGACTCCCGGATCGGTTGCGAGCTCGGACATGCGGATGCGGTCGCCGAGGATCGCGCCGCCGGAGAACGGGCTCGAGGGATCGACGGCGATGATGCCGACCTTGCGGTGGGTGGCGCGCAGCGCGCGGGTGAGCTTGCCCACCAGCGTGGACTTGCCGCTTCCCGGCACGCCGGTAATCCCGATCACGTGGGCGCGGCCGGCGCGGCGGTAGATCTCGGCGAGCGCCTCGCGTGCTTCCGGCGTCGCGGCCTCGGCCCGGGTGAGCATGCGGGCGATGGCGGCGCCTTCTCCCGCGTACAGCCGCGGCAGCAGCGCGGCCGAGGCCAGCGGCCCGCCCATCAGGCGCCCCCCTGCGACAGCCGGCGGTTGATGTCGTGAAACAGGTGGCGGTCGTCAATCACGCGGCGCGCCTTGAAGTCGGTGCGCGGGAAAGTGCCGGGGGCCACCACCTCGATTATCGCCCGCAGTCCCAGCAGCGCGCGGATGTTGTGCTCCACCTGGGCCCTGAAGCGCGCGGTCTCGCCGGCTTGCGCGTGGACCTGCGCATTCGGCTCCACCTGGAGCAGCAGTTCGTCCATGGCGCCCTCGCGGGTGATGACGATGCGATGCTCGCCGCCGTAGCCCGCGATCTGGTTGAGCGCCGCATCGATCTCGCTGGGATAGACGTTCTCGCCACGGATGGTGAACATGTCGTCCACCCGCCCGATGATGCCGTGGGGCAGCCGCGGATAGGTGCGGCCGCAGGGACTGGGCTCGTGGTCCCACAGGGTGAGGTCCCCCGAAACCAGCCGGATCATGGGCTGGCAGGAGCGCTCCAGGTGGGTGTAGACCGGCGTGCCGCGCTGGCCATAGGGCACGCGACGGTACGTCTTCGGATCGCACACCTCGGCATACACCACGTCCTGCCACAGCAGCATGCCGCCGTTCCGGCCGTCGGTGCCGCCCAGGTGCATCCACGGCGTCATCTCGGCCATGGAGCCGCAGTCGAACACCTCCGCCCCATAGGCGCTCATGATCTTGTCGCGCAGCCCGGGGACCGAGGCCCCCGGCTCGCCGGAGAAGAACAGCTTGCGGATGCCGAAGTCGCGGGGGTCGAGGCCTTCCTTTTCGGCTACCTCCGCGAGGTGCAGGGCGTAGGACGGCGTGCCGTAGAACACGCTCGGTTTCACGCTCGCAAGCCACTGCACCGCCCGCACGCTCATGCCGGCGGCGCCGGCGCCGAACGGGAACGCCCTGGCGCCGAGGCGCTCGGCTCCGGCCAGCGCCCCCCAGCTCCCCATGTACAAGCTGAAGATCGCAGCGACGAACACCGTGTCGCTGGGGCGGATGCCCATCGCCCACTGGATGCGGGCGTGGGCGTTGGCCATGGCCTCCCAGTCAGTCCGGTTCAACGCGAAAATGGTGGGCCGGCCCGTTGTCCCCGACGTGCCGTGGATGTGATAAATCTCCGACTCCGGCACGCACAGGTAATCGCCGAACAGGGGCATACGCGCCTGGGCCTCGCGCAGATCCTTCTTGGTGATGACCGGGACCTTCTCCTCGAAGTCCTCGAGGGATTTCAGCTGATCCGGGTGAAAGCCCGCCTGTTCCCATTTGCGCCGGTAGAACGGCGCATTGTCCCAGGCGTAACGGCACACCTGGCGCAGGCGCTCGAGGATTGCCTTTTCCCGGTCGCCTGCGGGCATGGTTTCGCGCTTTGGAAACCAATAGCGGGCGCCCGGGTCCGGACGGTAGGCGGAGTCGTAACGCGGGGGGTAGGACCAGAATTCCATCGGTGGCGTCCCCCGCGCTACCGCGGGCCGCGCGCATCGACCAGCTCGCGCAGGGTTTCGACGATGACCTGGGGCGGGGTGTCCTGCAGCAGGATTTCCTTCACCCCCATCTTTTTCAGGGCGTCCACGTCCTCGTCCGGGATCACGCCACCGCCGACCACGAGGATGTCCTGGCCGCCGCGCTCCTCCAGCAGTTTCAGGATCCTGGGGAAGATGGTCATGTGGGCGCCGGAGAGCAGGCTCACTCCCAGGATATCCACGTCCTCCTGGACGGCGGCGGTCACCACCTCGTCGGGGCTGCGGTGCAGCCCGGTGTAGATCACGTCCATGCCCGCGTCGCGCAGGCAGCGCGCGACGACCTTGACGCCGCGGTCGTGGCCGTCGAGGCCGACCTTGGCGAGCATTATCCGTATCGCTTGATTCACGTTACCTCCTGGGATTGGGCCTGTGCCAGCCCGGGGATTGCACTGGAGCCGAATTCGGTATACAGTATTCAGAATGCAGTATTACCCAAGCAGCGGACGCTTGTCAACCCCCTACCCGGCGGCAATGCGGAACAAGGAGAAGAGACTATGGAAACCATCGGCCCGGCCCGGACCCTGGTGGACAGGACTTACGACGCGATTCTCGGCGCCATCTGCGACGGCACGCTCGCTCCCGGGGAGCGGCTCACCCAGGACCAGGTCGCGGCCCGGCTCAATGTTTCCCGCCAGCCGGTCGGACAGGCCCTGTCCATCCTGAAGACCCAGGGATTCGTCGAAGACGCCGGCCGTCGCGGCCTCATCGTCGCGCGCCTCGACCCGGCATTTTTTCACGCCATCTATGAGCTGCGGCTGGCGCTGGATCCGCTGGCCGCGGGCCTCGCCGCGGTGCGGGCGGACGAGATAGCGCTCGTGGAGGGCCGGCGCATCCTCGCAGAGGGCCAGGCTGCCTTACGCAGCGGCTCGGTGCCGGCCGCGATCCAGGCCGACATGCGGTTTCACATGTTCGTGTACGAGCAGTCGGGGAATGATCTGGTGGTGCAGACGATGGCGCTTTACTGGAATCACCAGCGACGCGCAATGGGGGAGGTGCTGCGCACCGGGACGTACCGCGCCGCCGTGTGGAAGGAGCACGCAGCGATGTTCGATGCAATTGCGCGCCGCGATCGGGCGGCGGCGGAACGGTTGGCGCGCGAGCACATCGAGGCCGCGACACGTCACGTGCCGGCCATGTTGCACGGAGCGCCGGAACATCCGGAGGGGAAAAGGCGCATCGCCGTCACGGGAAAGGACCGCGCGCAAAAGTAGCGGACAAATCGACCGTCGGCGCCGCTCGGATCACTTCAAGAGCGTTCGGAAACGACTCATGTATTCATTTATCGAGCCCGCGCCATTTCCGCTCGGCCTGGTCCGACACCTCGATTTGCCAGGCGCCGTTGTTGGCCACCACAATCACCATCTTCGCGCCATGCCGCACGGCGGTATCGAGCTCGATTGCGTTAAAGCCGAAGGAACCGTCGCCGGTGGCCACCACGATGGCGTCGGGATCGAGTCTGTCCTGCACGGCGCTCAAGACTTTGTTGGGATGCAAGCGGCCAGCGCTGTCCTCGGGCGCATTCGCCATCGCTACCCGAAAGCTTGCCAGGCGCTCCTGCTGCTTGGCCCGAAGCGCATTCATCCAGTCGCGATCGACACTCGCATTTCGCTTGGCCGCGTTAGCCGCACGTCGATGATGCGAATGCCTTCCAGGTCGGCGCGCATCAACAGCGGCATGATATGCCCGCCACATAGGGTGAACACGCGGTCGACACCGTGCGCCTACAGAAACCGGGCAACGACGCTGGCCGATGAATTGGGGCTGAGAGGGGGCGCTTTCACGGGTTCCTCACAATGACCGGGGTTTCATGGATTCTATTCGGGCCGGGCCGGGATGCCACGTATGGCGCCGACCCGTTGGCGCGGATGACAGGCATTCCCAATGTCCGTCTTCGGGAGTAGGGGTTCCCCACAATGCCAAAACCCCCGGGCACTGGCGGGTGTTAGCGCGCCAAATTGCCGCTTATCGAATTGCCCCTGTTTACCGCGCCGCTTTCTTTGCCAAGGCATCCACGCCGGCCTGAGCGATCTGGGCGTCCTGGTGGGAACGTACGCCGGAGACGCCGATGCCGCCCGCCACTTGTCCTTCAACGGAAATCGGAAGCCCGCCTTCGATGGTCATCGCCCCGGGCAGATTGAGGTAGCCCAGGCGTCCCTCGGCGAGCCGTTCTTCCCAGGCCTTGGTGGGGCGGCGGAACGCCGCCGCCGAGCGGGCCTTGGCGATGGCCACGTCCACGCTGCCCCACTGGGTTTCGGGGCCGCGCTGGAGATACAGGAGGTGCCCGCCGTCGTCCACCACGCAGATCACCACCGGCCAGCCGTTGCACATGGCCTCGGCCTCCGCCGCCGCGGCGATCTTTTTGGCGTCCTCCAGGGAGAGTGCGGTTTTTTTCATGGCGTGAAGCGGGGATTATAGGCCTGTCTGCAAAAAAACAAAGCGCGCCGGTGGGCGCGCTTTGGGGTGTTGCAGGCCGCGTTTCGGCTCTACAGCAGAGGCACGATCAGCAGGGCGACGATGTTGATGATCTTGATCAGCGGGTTCACCGCGGGGCCGGCGGTGTCCTTGTAGGGGTCGCCCACGGTGTCGCCGGTCACGGCTGCCTTGTGGGCGTCACTGCCCTTGCCGCCGAAGTTGCCGTCCTCGATGTACTTCTTGGCGTTGTCCCAGGCGCCGCCGCCGGTGGTCATGGAGATCGCCACAAACAGACCGGTGACGATGGTGCCCATCAGCACGCCGCCCAGCGCCTTGATGCCGGCGCCCGGGCCCATCAGGAGGTTGATGCCCACCGCCACCACCACCGGCACCAGCACCGGCAGCAGCGAGGGGATGATCATTTCCTTGATCGCGGCCTTGGTCAGCATGTCCACCGCGCGCGAGTAGTCGGGCTTGGCCGTGCCTTCCATGATGCCGGCGATTTCCTTGAACTGGCGGCGCACTTCCATCACCACCGAGCCGGCGGCCCGGCCCACGGCTTCCATCGCCATGGCGCCGAACAGATAGGGCACCAGGCCGCCGATGAACAGACCGACGATCACCGCCGGGTCCTCCAGCGAGAAGGGCTGCAGCTTGTTGGCATGCTCCAGGGCGTGGGTGTAGTCCGCGAACAGCACCAGGGCGGCGAGACCCGCCGAGCCGATGGCGTAGCCCTTGGTCACCGCCTTGGTGGTGTTGCCCACCGCGTCCAGCGGGTCGGTGACGTTGCGCACTTCCTTCGGCAGCTCCGCCATTTCCGCGATGCCGCCGGCATTGTCGGTGATGGGGCCGTAGGCGTCGAGCGCCACGATGATGCCGGTCATGGAGAGCATGGAGGTCGCGGCGATCGCGATTCCATACAGGCCGGCCATGGCGAAGGAGGCCCAGATCGCCAAACACACCGCCAGCACCGGGAGCGCCGTCGCCTTCATGGACACGCCGAGGCCGGCGATGATGTTGGTGGCGTGGCCGGTGGTGGAGGCCTGGGCCACGTGCTTCACCGGCGCGAAATCGGTGCCGGTGTAGTACTCGGTGATCCACACCAGCAGCCCGGTCAGCACCAGGCCCACGATGGCGGAGCCGTAGAGCTTCATCACCGACAGGTTCGGGTACTGGTTGGAGATGTCGCCCATGAGCCAGGTGGTGATGGGGTAGAAGGCGATCAGCGCCAGCACGCCGGCCACGATCAGGCCCTTGTACAGGGCGTTCATGATCTTGGCGCCCTCGGTGGTCTTCACGAACAGGCAGCCGACGATGGAGGCGATGATGGAAACGCCGCCCAGGGCCAGCGGATAGATCACCGCGTTCTCGCCCATGGCCTGGAGCACCAGCGCGCCCAGCAGCATGGTGGCGATGATGGTCACGGCGTAGGTCTCGAACAGGTCGGCCGCCATGCCCGCGCAGTCGCCCACGTTGTCGCCCACGTTGTCGGCGATCCGCGCGGGGTTGCGGGGATCGTCTTCCGGAATCCCGGCTTCCACCTTGCCCACCAGGTCGGCGCCCACGTCGGCGCCCTTGGTGAAGATGCCGCCGCCGAGACGGGCGAAGATCGAGATCAGGGAGCCGCCGAAGGCGAGGCCCACCAGGGGCTGGATGATGTCGCTGATCGAGGCGCCGTGGGGAGCGCTGCCCTTGAGGATGGCGAAGTAGCCGGCCACGCCCAGCAGGCCCAGGCCCACCACCAGCATGCCGGTGATGGCGCCGCCGCGGAACGCGACTTCAAGCGCCGGCGCAATGCCCCCGCGCGCGGCTTCCGCGGTGCGCACGTTGGAGCGCACCGAGACGTTCATGCCGATGTAGCCGGTAGCGCCGGAGAGCACCGCGCCCACCAGGAAGCCGAAGGCCGTCTTCCAGCCGAGGAACAGGCCAATCACCAGGAACAGGACGATGCCCACGAAGCCGATGGTCGTGTACTGGCGATTGAGGTAGGCCATGGCGCCTTCCTGCACCGCCGCCGCGATCTGCTGCATCCGCTCGTTGCCGGCCGGCTTGGCGAGAATCCACTTGATGGACCAGGCGCCGAACAGGATGGCCGCCACAGCGCACAGGAGCGCCAGAGTGAGACCTGCTGACATGACAATACCCCCCAACAAAAAAATCAGGCCGTTGACGGGCCGGCCCGGAAACCCTTGATGCGGAAAATTCAGGAAGTCTTATATAAGATACAAGATTCTACCAGAGCCGGCAGGGTTTTCCAAGTTCAATCCCCGGCGCCCCGGTAAACCGTTATTGTTATTGAGGAAGGGCGAGGCCACCCCGGAATTGCGTCCCGGGCTTGAAGCCGAAGATGCGCTCCAGGTCGAGCTCCCGGATCAATCCATCCACCGCCGCCTGGCCTTGCTCCTTTTGCACTTCGGACAGGATCAGCTTGGCGGAGTTGGCATTATAAAACCCGCCGAAATCGGCCTGGACCTTGAGCATCTGGCGCGCCTTTTCCAGAGTCATTGCAAATTCACGAAACTCCCTTTACCGCAGCGGACGCGGAGGACGCAGAGGAAAAACTTAAATCCTCGCCCGCAGGGACATTAAGTCTCCTCAAAGAAATAACAGTTCTCATGCTCTTGGTTGCTTTGTGCCTTGGAGGTAATTGGTGTTGCCTTTCGCCGCGTCCTCCGCGTCCTCTGCGGTTCTCGCTGTCAGACCTTGAACTCGGTGTTGAGCTTTTTCTTCACGGCCACATTTTTCAGTCGCACGTAAGTGGGCAGCCCGTCCTTGTAGGGGGGATAGTCCTCGCCCCGGATCAGCGGCGCCAAGTAGCTGCGGCACTTGTCGGTGATGCCGAAGCCGTCTGCGGTGATGAAGTCCCGGGGCATCATTTTTTCCTTGTTGGCCACGTCCTCCAGCTTGGCCATGCCGATCGCCCACTTGTAGGGCCTGCTCGCCTTGCGCACGATGGTGGGCATCACCGAGTTGTGGCCCTTCAGCGCGTATTCCACCGCCGCCTTGCCCACGGCGTAGGACTGCTGCAGATCGGTCTTCGACGCCACGTGGCGCGCTGCCCGCTGCAGGTAGTCCGCCACCGCCCAGTGGTACTTGAGGTCGAGGCCGTCCTTTACGATGCTGGCGATCACCGGCGCCACGCCGCCCAGCTGGGCATGGCCAAAGGCATCCCGCAGGCCCTGATCCGAGAGGAACTTGCCGTCGGGGCCCTTCACGCCCTCGGACACCACCACCGAGCAGTAGCCGTAGCGCCTGACCTTCTCGCCCACCGTCGCCAGGAACTTCTCCCTATCGAATGCGACCTCCGGGAACAGGATCACGATGGGAAGATCCGTGTCCTTGCTGGAGGCCATGCCGCCGGCGGCCGCGATCCAGCCGGCGTGGCGGCCCATCACCTCGATCACGAACACCTTGGTGGAAGTCTTGGCCATGGAGGCGACGTCGAAGCTCGCCTCCCGGGTGGACACGGCGATGTACTTGGCCACGGATCCGAAGCCGGGGCAGCAGTCGGTGACGGGCAAGTCGTTATCCACCGTCTTCGGAACGTGAATCGCCTGGATCGGATAGCCCAGCTTCTCAGAGAGCTGGGACACCTTGAGGCAGGTGTCGGCGGAATCGCCCCCACCGTTGTAGAAGAAGTAGCCGATGTTGTGGGCCTTGAATACTTCGATCAGCCGCTCGTACTGGGCGCGGTTCTCCTCCAGGCCCTTGAGCTTGTAGCGGCAAGAGCCGAAGGCGCCGGACGGGGTGTGCTTCAGGGCCCGGATCGCTGCGGTGGACTCCTTGCCGGTGTCGATCAAATCCTCGGTCAGCGCCCCGATGATGCCGTTTCTCCCGGCGTACACCCTGGCGATTTTCGACTTGTGCCTGCGGGCGGTCTCGATCACCCCGGCCGCGCTGGCGTTGATGACGGCGGTCACCCCGCCGGACTGGGCGTAGAACGCGTTCCTGGCAGCCATGGCTGTCTCCCTACTTTTCTAGAAATCCACAAACTTCGAGGCGGGCTCGCCGCCCTCGGGCAAATCCTTGCCGGTCATTCCCGAGTGCACCCCGGCGCGGTCCTTTTCATGGTCGGCCTGGAGCTTGAGCAGGACGGCCACGCACTCGGCGAGGTCATCGTACTCCGCCCGCCCGGTGCCATACTGCTCCTGGACCGAGTAGAAAAACAGGCTGCGGTAGCGGCCCTCGGCCACCTTGCTGATTACGAACCCGGCGCCCCGTTCCTGCCAGTAGAAGGAGGGGCAGGCAGTGAGGGTTTCCGAACTCGGATCAAGCTTCAGCTCGGCGTCCGCGACCTGCAGTTCCACCAGTTTGCCGTAGCGCTCCTTGAGGGTGGATTGCACCACCCAGCGCTCGGCATCGGTGATTTCAGGGATCGAGGCCATCAGCGTTCAGCGATCAACGAAAGCCTGTCCCGGAGGAGGCGGAAAGCCGGGCGCTGACCGCGAACAGCGGATTGCTCATCGCCCCAGCGCCTTGAATGCCGAGTCCCGGATCTGCTCCACGCCGCCGGTGCCGGCGATCCTGACGTATTTCGGGGCCTTCCCGTTCCCGGTGTCGGCCCATTTGGAGTAATACGCCACGAGAGGCTTGGTCTGGGAGTGGTACACCTCCAGGCGCTTGCGCACGGTTTCCTCCCGGTCGTCGTCGCGCTGGATCAGGTCCTCTCCCGTGACATCGTCCTTGCCCGTCACCTTGGGGGGATTGAACACGACGTGGTAGGTCCGGCCGGAGGCGAGGTGCACCCGCCGCCCGCTCATGCGGCGGATGATCTCCTCGTCGGGCACGTCGATTTCCAGCACGTAGTCGATGGGCACGCCGGCCTGCTTCATGGCCTCGGCCTGGGGAATGGTGCGGGGAAAGCCGTCGAACAGGAAGCCCTTGGCGCAGTCGGGTTGCTGGATGCGGTCCTTCACCAGCCCGATGATCACCTGGTCCGGGACCAGGCTGCCGCTATCCATGAGTTTCTTGGCTTCCAGGCCCAGGGGGGTGCCGGCCTTCACGGCGGCGCGCAGCATGTCTCCGGTGGAGATCTGGGGGATGCCGAATTTCTGGATAATGAAGCCGGCCTGGGTACCTTTACCCGCCCCGGGCGGGCCCAACAGAATGAGTCGCATGGTTTTTCTCCCCTCTTCGGATTGGATGGCGTCGGGTGGCCGCGCCGAAGGCTAGCAGGATACGCGCCTTTCGGGCCGGGAAGTTTCAAGGATTCTTATCAATACCATAATTCGCGGCGTCCCGCTAACCGCCATGCCGCGCGAATTGCCGGCGCACGGCATCCAGGTCTTCCCGGGTATCCACGCCCGGGGCAGGCTCGTGGTTGGTCACCCGCACGTGGATGCGGTGGCCGTGCCACAGGGCCCGCAACTGCTCCAGGGATTCGGCGCGTTCGAGCGGTGCGGGCGCGAGCGTCGCGTAGGACTTGAGGAAGCCCACGCGGTAGGCGTAAATCCCGATGTGGCGGTAGGCCGGATGGCCGTCGGGCCAGGTGTCGTTGCCCGTCGCGAAGGCGTCCCGGGCATAGGGAATCGGCGCGCGGCTGAAATACAGGGCATAGCCCTCCCGGTCCAGGGCCACTTTCACCACATTGGGGTTGAACAGCGTCGCTCGGTCGCGGATGGGATAACAGGCAGTGGAGATCATGGCATCCGCGCGGCCATCGAGATCCTGGGCCATCTCGCGAATGAGCTTCGGCGCAATCAGCGGCTCATCGCCCTGGACGTTCACCACGATGGCCGAATCGGGCCAGCCTCGCGTTGCGGTCACCTCGGCAAGCCGGTCGGTGCCGCTCGCGTGATCGGAGCGGGTCATGCACGCCTTGAAGCCGTGGGCGGTCGCGGTGTCGGCGATTTCCCTGTGATCGGTGGCGATCCACACTTCCCGGGCGCCGGCGGCTGCGGCCTGCTCCGCCACCCGCACCACCATGGGCTTGCCGCCGATATCCGCCAGGGGCTTTCCGGGCAGGCGCGTGGAGGCGTGGCGGGCGGGGATGACGACGACGAACTCAGTCATTTAAGGGCGGAGAGCGGTGAAGCGTGAGGGGTGGACAGCGCGGCCGGGTTGCGCTTCACGTTTCACGCTTCACGTCTCATGGCCTTTCAGGCTTCTTCCTCCGGCGCCAGCTTGCGCGCCTCGTCCTCCAGCATCACCGGAATGTCGTCCTTGATGGGGAAGGCGAGCCGGTCAGGCTTGCAGATGAGTTCCTGCTCCGTCTTCTTATAGAGGAGCGGACCCTTGCACAGGGGGCAGACCAGGATGTCGAGGAGCTTCGGGTCCAGCATGGGGAATCCTTATTCTGATCGGCGCAGCCGGGAAACCACCCGTTCGCCCAGGGATCGCTCGACCCGGGCCGCCACCGGCAGCACCCAGTGCTTTTCATTCGCGAACGCAGCACATTTTACTCCATCCTTTTCGGTCATGAGGATGGCTTCCGCCCGCGGCAGGTCCAGGTCCCGGGCGCTGAAGGCGTGGTGATCGGGAAACGGGTGAGCGGTGAAGGTGAGGCCCATCCGCGCCAGGTGAGCGAAAAACCGCTCCGGGTTTCCGATGCCGGCGACCGCATGCAGCGTCCGACCGCGGAATTGCTCCGGGCCGACCCGGAATTCCGGGTTGAGAATGTTGCGGAAAGTGTCGCCCTCGAGGGTCATGGCGAACCTCCCGGGTGGCGCCACGAGCCCGGCGCTCTCCCCGTTCACCACCACGGCGTCGACGGAGTCGAGGCGGGACACCGGCTCCCGCAGAGGGCCGGAAGGGAGCGGCAGGCCGTTGCCGAAGCGCCGTTCGCCGTCCACCACGGCGATTTCCACGTTCCGCGCCAGCCGGTAATGCTGGAGCCCGTCGTCGCAAATCACCACGTCGCAGCCGGGTTCGGCCGCCAGCAGCGCCCGGGCCGCCGCCACCCGGTCCGCGCCCACCCACACCGGGCAGCCGCTCTTGGCGGCGAGCAGGACCGGCTCATCGCCGACTTCCGCCGGGTCGCTGCCGGCAGCCACCGGTTTCGGCGCCGGGCTGGAACCCCGGTAGCCCCGGCTCACGATGCCCGGGTGCAGTCCCCGTTCCTTGAGAAAACGCGCGAGCCACAGCACCAGAGGCGTCTTGCCGGTACCGCCGGCGGTGATGTTGCCGACCACGATGACGGGAACCGGCAGGCGTTCCGCCCGCAATACTCCGGCGCGGTAGAGCCCGCGACGCAGCGCCGCCGCCGCCGCAAACAGCAGGCCCATGGGGAGCAAAAGGAGCGAAAGCCAGGTGATGCGCTGCCAGTGGGCGGTCAGGCGATGCATCGCGTGACAGGTGAGCGGTAAAGAGTGAACGGTAAACAGTAAACAGTGAACGGTGAATCCGCGGGCTTTTACTGTTTACTGTTCACTGTTTACCCTGTTTACCGCTGTTCGGGCTGATAGGTGGTGAAGGTGATGTGGTTGTAGCCGCCGAGGCGCGCCGCTTCCATGACCCGCACCACCGCCTGGTGCGTGGCCTTGGCATCGGCGTTGATGACGATGACGGGCTCGCGCCGCTCGCCCGCCGCCTGGCGCAGGCCCTGGGTCAGGCTGTTGACGCCGGTGAACGCGATGGGCCGCCGGTCCACGGTGTAGTTGCCCTGGGCGTCCACCGTGACGTTCACTTCATTGGGCCGGTCGGGCTGCTTCTCCGCCGCGGCCTCGGGGAGATTGATCTGGAGTTCGGCAAACTTCGAGTAGGTGGTGGTCACCATCAGGAAGATCAGGATCACCAGCAGCACGTCGATCAGCGGCACCAGGTTGATCTCGGGTTCTTCCTTGGCCCTGCCCCGCTGGAAATTGAGCGCCATGGCGGTGGATTCGTCGATGGCAGGCGCTCAGGCCTGGCGCTCGCCGTGGGCGATTTCCACCAGCTTGATGGCCTGCAACTCCATCTCCACCACCATGGCGTCCACCTTGGCGCGGAAGTAGCGGTAGAAGATCATGCTGGGGATCGCCACCAGGATGCCGAAGGCGGTGTTGTAGAGCGCCACCGAAATGCCGTGGGCGAGCTGGGCGGGGTTGCCGCCGGTGGGGTTCTGGGAACCGAAGATCTCGATCAGTCCCACCACGGTGCCGAACAGGCCCAGCAGCGGGCTGATGGCGGCGATGGTGCCGAGGCTGGTGAGGAAACGGTCCAGATCGTGGGTGACGGCGCGGCCGGATTCCTCGATGGCTTCCTTCATCACCTCCCGGGAGGCCTTGATGTGGCGCAGGCCCGCGACGAACACCCGGCCCATGGCGGAATCGTTCGCCAGGCGCGCCATCATCTCCGGGCTCACACCCTTCTGGCGGTATTCCTGGACCACCTCGCCGAGCAGGCCACGGGGAATCACGGCGCCGTAGCGCAGGGTCCACAGCCGCTCGCCGATGATGGCGAGGGCGACGACGGAAGCGACGATGATGAACCAGATGGGCCAGCCGGCGGCGTCTATGATGGCAAACACGGTACCTCGCGGGCAGCGCTGCGCTGCGTTGGGATTTTTTAAAGCGTGTAACTTTACGTTGTGGGGTTGCTTTCGGCAAGCCGCGACCGTGTTTGGAGCCGGCCGCACGTGGCCGATGGAAACGGGTTGGACCTTGTCCACAAATACTGTGGATAACTTTGTGCATGGTTTGTCGGAAGCGAGCTTAAGTTACCCCACGGCAAGGAATTTTTCTGCTCCGATTAAAAAATGAACGCAAAAATTTTAAATTAAAAACAATGCGTTGCGGCCTCTTCCCTAGGTATCAGGGTGTTCGATGCATTTTCTATGACGTTTTTATGAGCGCTGTGGATGAACGGCCTCTTGCAACCACGATTCGGCGCGGGTTCCCGCGGCATATCGGGCTGCAACCCGCGTCGTTATTGGATTTCGAAAAGCGGAGCAAGAACTGGCGTGGATTTGCGGCGGGGCCGGCCGGCGAAAAATTTTCTTTGGCACGATTTTTTCTTCCGCGTTGTTTACCGCGCCGGCACGAACGCACGCCGGAATTCGGCACGGGAAGTCGCGCATGGCATCAGCTAAAATCGTGCCATGTCGTCGCCGCGCCCTTTTGACAGCCTGCCTTCCATGTTGAGCGTCACCGAGCTCAACCGCCTGACCCGCGAACTTCTGGAACAGACGTTTCCCTTGTTGTGGGTTAAGGGCGAGATTTCCAACTTGCGGCGCTACGATTCGGGCCACTGGTACTTCGTGCTGAAGGACGCGGGGGCCCAGGCGCGCTGCGTCATGTTCCGTCACAAGAACCAGTACCTGGACTGGAAACCCGAGGACGGGACCCAGGTGGAGGTGCGGGCGCTGGTCACACTCTACGAGGCCCGCGGCGAGTTCCAGCTCAATGTGGAGGCCATGCGCCGGGCAGGCCTTGGCGCGCTGTTCGAGGCCTTCGAGCGCCTGAAGGCAAAGCTCGCCGGCGAAGGCCTGTTCGATGCCGCGCACAAGAAGCCGCTTCCGCCCTTTCCCGGTCGGATCGGTATCGTCACCTCACCCGCGGCGGCTGCATTGCGGGACGTGCTGACCACCCTCAAGCGCCGCATGCCCGCGACTCCGGTGGTGATTTACCCGACCCAGGTCCAGGGGGAGGGGGCGGGCGCGCGGATCGTATCCGCGATCCAGGCCGCGGCGGAGCGTAACGAGTGCGACGTGCTGATTCTGTGCCGCGGCGGCGGCAGCATCGAGGACCTGTGGGCCTTCAACGAGGAGGCGGTAGCGCGGGCGGTTTTCGCCTGTCCGATCCCGGTGGTCACGGGGGTGGGGCACGAAACCGACTTCACCATCGCCGATTTCGTCGCCGACGCCCGGGCGCCCACGCCCACCGCCGCGGCCGAGTTGGTGAGTCCCGACCGCGCCGATCTGCGGCACCGGCTGGAAATCCTGCACGGGAGGCTCAGCCGAGGCATGGTGCGCGGGATCGAAGCGCGCATGCAACATCTGGACCACCTGGGAAAGCGCCTGGTCCATCCCGGCGAGCGCATCCGGAACCAGGCGGTCCAGCTGGGTCACCTGAAACAGCGGTTGGCCCAGGCGGGCGGGCGGCTGCTGGAGGGACGGCAGTGGCGGTTGCGGGAGCTGGCTCGGCGCCTGCGCTCGAACTGGGACGGCTACACCGGGCGCCTCGGCCTCACCTTGAACAAGGTGGGATCCCACCTTACCCACCTCAACCCGCAATTGGTGCTGGAGCGCGGATACAGCCTCGTCGAGGGGAAAGACGGCGTGATCGTGCGCGACAGCGCAAAAACAGCAGTGGGAGACGAGCTCCGGATCACCTTCGCCCGGGGCTGGGCCAAGACCGAAGTGAAGGACAAAGCGTAGTGTGACCGGTGCGTGGGACGCACCCTACCCGCGGAGAGGCGCTACTGCGTAGGGTGCGCCCTGCGCACCGAATCCGGGGTGTGAATGGCGCGTGGGACGTACCCTACCCGCGGAGAGGCGCTACTGTGTAGGGTGCGCCCTGCGCACCGAATCCGGGGCGTGAATGGCGCGTGGGACGCACCCTACGCGATTTTCAACTGCTGCCCGAGGTAATCGAGCACCTGCTGCGCCACGTCCGGCGCCAGGCAATCGAACTCCTTCACCCCCTTCATGGACCTGAGCCAGGTGAGCTGGCGCTTGGCGAGTTGCCGCGTGGCGGCGATGCCCCGCTCCCGGAGCATGGTGAGACTGTACTCGCCGCCGAGGTATTTCCAGGTCTGGCGATAGCCCACGCAGCGCATGGAGGACATCCCGAGATTCAGATCGTAGTGTTCCTTCAGCCACTTTACTTCGCCGATCAGCCCCAGCTCCAGCATTTCCTCAAAGCGCCCGGCGATGCGCTGGTGCAGCTTCCCCCGGTCGCCGGGCACCAGCGCGATACGGATCGCCCGGTAGGGCAGGTACACGTACTTGGGCTTCTTGAGCAACTGGGACAGGGGATGACTGGTGATGTAGTACACCTCCAGCGCCCGCTGGATGCGCTGGGAATCGGCGGGGTTCAACCGCCGCGCCGTTTCCGGGTCCACCCGCATGAGCTCCCGGTGCAGGGCCGGCCAGCCCGCATCCTCGGCCATGGTGCTGATCACGATCCGGATCGCCGGGTCGGCCTTGGGCAGCTCGTTCAATCCCTCCAGCAGCGCCTTGAAGTACATCATGGTGCCGCCCACCAGCAGCGGCACGCGCCCGCGCTCGGTGATCTCCCGCATCAGGGTGAGGGCGTCGTCGCGGAATTGCCCCGCGGAATAGGACTCGTGGGGCTCGATCAGGTCGATCAGGTGATGGGGCGCCCGGGCCAGCGTGTCGGCGTCGGGTTTGGCCGTGCCGATGTTCATGTGGCGGTACACCAGGGCGGAATCCACGCTCACGATTTCCACCGGCAGCTTTTCCGCCAGCGCCACCGCGACGCCGGTCTTGCCGCTGGCGGTGGGGCCCATCAGGAAAATCGCCGGCGGGAGCTTGTCCTCCGGGCCCGCGACGTTGGGGACTTCATCCGCCACGGGCCTACTTCCCGCGCATGAACATCTTGTCGAAATCGGCGAGGGAGATCTCGAACCAGGTGGGGCGCCCGTGGTTGCACTGGTCGGCGCGCTCGGTGGTTTCCATCTCCCGCAGCAGCGCGTTCATCTCGGCAACCGTCAACTGCCGGTTCGCCCGCACCGCGCCGTGGCAGGCCATGGTGGCGAGCATCTGGTCGCGGCGCTCGGTGAGCACCCGGCTGGCGCCGAATTCCTCGAGGTCCCTGAGCACTGCCCGGGCCAACTCCCGGGAATCGGCCTCCTTCAGCAGCGCCGGCACCGCCCGCACCGCCAGCGTGGTGGGGGAGAGCGCCGCGATCTCGAAGCCCAGCTCCTTCAGCACCGCCACCTGTTCCTCGGCAGTGGCTGCTTCCCGGCGGTCTGCCTGGAAGGTGACCGGAATCAGCAGTGGCTGCATCGGCATGGCGTGGCGGTCGAGGGCGAACTTGAGCTTCTCGTATACCACCCGCTCGTGGGCCGCGTGCATGTCCACCACCACCAGGCCCCTGGCATTCTGCGCCAGGATGTACACGCCGCCGAGTTGCGCCAGCGCAAATCCCAGGGGCGGCACTTCCTGCGGGGATTCCGCGGGAATGGGCGCCACGGCCGCCGCGCCCCGCGCCCCGAACAGGGTCTCGTAGAAGGCCGCGGGTTGCGCCACGCCGAGCGGCATCGCGGCCTGCCACGGCTGACCGCCGATCGCCGACGGCGGATTGTTCATCACCGTCTGCTGTTCGCCGATCGCTGATGGCTGACTGCTGACGCCTGATCCCCCCAGCGCCTTGTGCAGCGCATGAAACACGAAGCGGTGCACCGCCTGGCTGTCGCGGAACCGCACCTCGATCTTGGTGGGATGCACGTTCACGTCCACCGCGCGCGGGTCCAGCTCCAGGAACAGCACGAAGGAGGGATGGCGCTCGTGGTGCAGGATGTCGTGGTAGGCCTCGCGGATGGCGTGGGCGGTCAGCTTGTCGCGCACGAAGCGGCCGTTGACGAAGAAATACTGGGCGTCGCGGTTGGCCCGGGAATAGGCGGGCCGGGCGGCGTGTCCCCAGAGCCGCAGTCCCGCCGCCTGCTCGTCGATGGCCACCGCCGCACTGCGGAATTCCTCGCCCAGCAGCGCAGCGAACCGCAGTTCGGGCTTGGCGGCGGCCAGATGCAGCCGCGGCTTGCCGTTGTGCTGAAGGGTGAACGCGCAGTCCGGGCGCGACAGCGCGATGCGCCGGAACACCTCCTCGCAGTGGCCGTACTCGGTGGCTTCCGATTTGAGAAACTTGCGCCGCGCCGGGGTGTTGAAATAGAGGTCCCGCACATCCACTGTGGTGCCCGCCCCCTGCGAGGCGGGCGCGGGCTCGCCGATCTTTGCGCCGCTCGCCTCGATCTGGTAGGCGGGGCCGGCGGGCCGGGTGCGGCTGGTCAGCGTCAGGCGCGACACCGAGGCGATGCTCGCCAGGGCCTCGCCGCGGAATCCCAGGCTTTTCACCTGGTGCAGGTCGTCCACGCTGGCAATCTTGCTGGTGGCGTGGCGCGCCACCGCGAGCGGCAGGTCCGCGCGGGCGATGCCGCGGCCGTTGTCGGCGACCCGGAGCAGCTTCGCGCCGCCCTCGGCGAGCTGCACGCCGATCTCGGTGGCGCCCGCGTCCAGGCTGTTTTCCAGCAGCTCCTTCAGGGCCGAAGCAGGGCGCTCGACCACCTCGCCGGCGGCGATCTGGTTGACCAGCAAATCGGAGAGAACGCGGATGGCGCCCATGGAGATAAAAGGGGGAATCCCGCGGATTATACCGGCTGCCCTGAATCGTATTGCATCGGTGTCATCAAGAGCTTAGTATTACCGCTCCCCGATCCCCGGGATCGGAAAAAAAGCGATTATTGACCGCGCTCAAGGGCCGTTAATTCACGAATCGCTAATATAACAACCCTAACACTCCCAAGAACCAAAACTCAAGCGAGACATCCGCAATGCACATTGGGATTCCCAAGGAAACTTATCCCGGCGAGGCCCGGGTTGCGGCCACGCCCGAGACGGTGAAGAAATTCGCCGCGGGCGGCAAGCACCAGGTGCTCGTCGAGTCGGGCGCCGGAGGCGGCGCGTTTTTCCCCGACAGCGAATACCAGGCCGCCGGCGCCACCATTGTGGGCAGCGCCGCCGATCTCTACCGCCAGGCCGAGATCGTGCTGAAAGTGCGCGGCCCGGAGGCGGGCGAGGTTGCGGCCCTGCGCAAGGACGCCATCCTGGTGGGCCTGCTCAACCCCTTCAACAAGCCCCAGCTTGAGACCTACGCCAGTCACGGCCTCACGGCCTTCGCCATGGAGGCGCTGCCGCGCATCTCCCGGGCCCAGAACATGGACGTGCTCTCGTCCCAGGCCAACATCGGCGGCTACAAGGCGGTGATGCTGGCGGCCAATGCCTACCGGCGCTTCATGCCCATGCTGATGACCGCGGCCGGCACGGTGAAGGCGGCCCGGGTGCTGATCCTGGGCGCAGGGGTGGCGGGCCTCCAGGCCATCGCCACCGCCAAGCGCCTGGGCGCGGTGATCGAGGGCTCCGACGTGCGCCCGGCGGTGAAGGAGCAGATCGAGAGCCTGGGGGCGAAATTCCTCGATGTGCCCTATCTCACCGACGAGGAGCGGGAGATCGCCCAGGGCGTGGGCGGCTACGCCCGGCCCATGCCCTCCGACTGGATGCGCCGCCAGGCGGAACTGGTCCACGAGCGCGCCAAGGCCGCGGACATCGTCATCACCACCGCCCTCATTCCCGGGCGGCCCGCGCCGGTGCTGCTCAAGGAAGAGACCGTCAAGGCCATGAAGCCGGGCTCGGTGATCGTGGACATGGCGGTGGAGCAGGGCGGCAACTGCCCGCTCACCGAGTACGACAAGACGGTGGTGAAGCACAACGTCACCCTGATCGGAGTCGCCAACATCCCGAGCCTGGTGGCGGCGGACGCGAGCGCCCTCTACGCCCGTAACCTGCTCAACTTCATGGGCCTGATGCTCGACGCCAAGAGCGGCGAGCTCAAGATCGACCGCGCAGACGAGATCATCGCCGGCACGCTGCTGTGCGCCGGCGGCGAGCTGGTGAAGAAAAGCTGAACCGGCAGCCGCGGCAAAAAAGTATTTCAAGGAGACAAGCATGACCGAAGCCATTGACCCGACCGTCATCAACCTGACGGTGTTCGTGCTGGCGGTGTTCGTCGGCTACCACGTGGTGTGGAACGTGACCCCCGCCCTGCACACGCCCTTGATGTCGGTCACCAACGCCATCAGCTCGGTGATCATGGTGGGTGCCATCCTGGCGGCGGGGCCCGTCGAGATCGAGTTCAGCTCCGTCCTCGGCGCGCTCGCCGTCGGGCTGGTTGCCATCAACACCTTCGGGGGCTTCCTGGTGACCCAGCGCATGATCGAGATGTTCAAGCGCAAGGCCCCCAGGGCCAAGAGCGAGTAACCGGGAGACCCTGAACCATGTCCGCCAACCAAGTCGCTCTCTGGTATCTCGTCGCCTCGGTGTTCTTCATCCTGGCGCTGAAGGGCCTGTCCTCGCCCCTGTCGGCGCGCCGCGGCAACCTGTTCGGCATCATCGGGATGACGATTGCCGTGCTCACCACCGTTGCCATCGTCGGCAAGGGCCGGGTGGAACTGATCATCGGCGCGGGCCTCGTCGGCGCCGTCATCGGCTCGATCGTCGCCAGGCGCGTGCAGATGACCCAGATGCCCGAACTGGTCGCCGCCATGCACTCGCTGGTCGGCATGGCCGCGGTGCTGATCGCCATCGCCGCGGTGGGCAACCCTGCCGCGTTCGGCATCGCGGTGCCCATGCCCACCGGCAACAAGCTGGAGCTGTTCATCGGCACCTTCGTGGGCGCCATCACCTTCTCGGGTTCGGTCATCGCCTTCGGCAAGCTCGCCGGCCTGGGCAAGCTGTTCCGGCTGTTTTCCAGCGCGCCGGTGGTGTTCAAGGGCCAGCACCCGCTGAATCTCGTGCTCGCCATCGTGATGGTGGGCTTCGGCACCTGGTTCTTCCTGGCGGCGCCCGAGAGCCAGTGGCCGCCCTTCATCGTCATGACCGCCATCGCCTTCGTCCTCGGCTTTCTCATCATCATCCCCATCGGCGGCGCCGACATGCCGGTGGTGATCTCGATGCTGAACAGCTACTCCGGGTGGGCCGCAGCGGGCATCGGCTTCTCGCTCAACAACAACATGCTGATCGTGGCGGGATCGCTGGTGGGCTCCTCGGGCGCGATCCTCTCCTACATCATGTGCAAGGCCATGAACCGCTCGTTCATCAACGTGATCCTGGGCGGCTTCGGGGCGGCCGAAGGCGCGGCGGCCGAGTCCACCGACCAGAAGACCGTGCGCTCGGGCAGCGCCGAAGACGCGTCCTACATCATGGGCAACGCGGAGACGGTGGTGATTGTCCCGGGCTACGGGCTGGCGGTGGCCCGCGCCCAGCACGCGGTGAAAGAAATGGTGGAGATGCTGCAGGAGAAGGGCGTTACGGTGAAGTTCGCCATCCACCCGGTGGCGGGCCGCATGCCCGGCCATATGAACGTGCTGCTGGCGGAAGCCGAGATTCCCTACGACATCGTCTACGAGATGGAAGACATCAACAGCGAATTCGCCAACACCGACGTGGCGCTGGTGCTGGGCGCCAACGACGTGGTGAACCCGCTGGCGAGAAAGCAGGGCAGCCCCATCTACGGCATGCCCATCCTCGACGTGGACAAAGCGCGCACCGTGATGGTGGTCAAGCGCTCCATGGCCGCGGGCTACGCCGGACTCGACAACGATCTGTTCTACATGGACAAGACCATGATGGTGTTTGGCGACGCCAAGAAGGTGGTGGAGGACATGGTGAAGGGGCTGGCGCACTGAGCCAATTAGTTCCTCTCCCGCCATTTAGCAATTCCCTCCCCCTCGATGGGGGAGGGCCAGGGTGGGGGTGACAGGGGACAAGTGTGAACACCAAGGGGCGGCGCTGCCGCCCCTTGGTTTTTTGCGGGACACGAGAACAAAGCAAGCCGGGTGATGGTCCGGGCATTTCATGCGTGCCCCTCGCCCGTTACCTGCCGATCATCATTTTGGGCCGATGCTATAATCGGCCGAAATGCCGAAATATTCATTGTCCGCCCATGCCGAGACCGTCCTTGCAGCTCGCTCCATCGCGATCGAATGGCTGGAGCGGGTGCTCGCGAAACCGGAAAAGATTGAGACCGATAAAGACGATCCGCAGCCAAGACACGCCCTGGGACAAATCCCGGAACACGGTGGAAGGGTTCTGAGGGTGGTCTATAATGATGCCGTAAAGCCAAGGAGAGTGGTCACGGCGTATTTTGACCGCGCGCAAAAGGGCAAATTATGAAAGTTCATTTCGATCAGCAGACCGACGCCGTTTACTTCCGGTTGGACGATTCCAAGATCATCGAATCGGAGGAAGTAAAGCCCGGCATCATTTTCGACTTCAACGACCGCAACCAGGTCGTCGGCATCGAGATCCTGCAAGTAGGGAAGCGCGTGCCCGCGTCGCAGTTGAAGCAGATGCAGTTCGAAATCGTCTGAGAAGACGGCTCCTTTCTCACTTGTTCATTTTGGTTCCCCCTCGACGGGGGGCAGGGTAGGGGCGAGCGGGATGAGGTTCGGATAAGCATGGACACCAAGGGGCGGCATTGCCGTCCCTTGGTGTTTCTGAATCACCGACCGGAAGGGGCAGCACAGCATTCGCATCAATGACCAATGGCGCGTGTGCTTCGTGTGGCGTAACGGTGACGCCGAACAAGTGGAAATCGTGGACTATCACAGCTAGGTGCAGAAATGGCGAAGCTCAAGCCGATTCACCCCGGAGAAATTCTTCTGGAGGAATTTCTCAAACCGCTCAACCTCAGCCAGTACCGGCTGGCGATTGATATCGCAGTCCCGCCGCGGCGCATCAACGAGATCGTCCAGGGGAAACGGAGCATTACCGCCGACACTGCCTTGAGGCTTGCCCACTACTTTGGCAATTCGCCCCAGTTCTGGCTGAACCTGCAGGCGCGGTACGACCTTGAGGTGGAGCGGGACTTGCGGGGCGCGGAGATCAGCAGGCTGAAGGTTCTGAAAGCGGCGTAGCCGCCAGGATTGCGCATCGACGCCAATCCTCAAGCAGGAGAATCCAGTGTCTCGAATGCACAACCCCGTGCACCCCGGCGAAGTCCTGCGGGAATACCTGCCGGAGGGAATGAGCATAACCGAGGCGGTGGACCGCTTGGGTGTTTCCCGCCAAACTCTTTCCGCCCTGCTCAATGGGCGGGCGTGAGCGCCAAAATGGCGCTTCGGCTCGCCGCCACATCTCGGGACTAGTCCCGAGATGTGGCTTTCTATGCAGGTGGCCTACGATATTTGGCAGGCCAAGCAGTGTCGGCGATCCCGCGTTGGCAAGTTAGCCGTTTGATTCTGCTTGCGGACGGTGACTCGCTTAGGGTACAGGAAGCATAAGGCGAACAGTGCGAGGATGAATTCGACCCCGACATCTGATGTCGTTCATGACCTATGGACCAGCTAACAGCCAAGGGTTTAATGGGCACCGGGAATGGGGATGTACCCCGGTATCTGCGCATTCCTCGTGTTTATCCGGCTACGTCGATCTGAGAGGGCGGCTCCATGAGAGTCTCGCAGGTATCAATTGGGCACTCGCAAGCGGGAAGACTCGGAAAAATCAGACACACTCGCAAGAATGATCTGCAAGAAAAGGCCTCCCAGAACGTCGACTTGGCGTCATATTTGAAGAACTGGGCCTTTCTCGTCGCGATCTACATATATTTTGTTGGATGGATTTATCTCTACTTTTACTACAGGCAGTTCGGCATCCCGCTCGTCAGCCTTGATGTACCGTTTTATTATTTCTTTGTCTACTCCTATGCCGTTATCGGGGCGGCAAACACTTGGCTGGGATATACTTTTATTGTGCTCTTTGTCGTAGTCTTCGTCTTATTACAGCGGCCGTGGGCTAATGAGCAACACGCGACGCTTAATATCATGCAAAAAGCCATCCTTATTGTGTCCAGTATCGCGCTCTTTTACGTCTCGTTTGCCCTGGCGAGAGATCAGGCCCAGGCAAATGCTATGGATGCGCGCGACAACAAGGGAACAAATTCGATTTGCTTTACGCTAAAAAAAGAGGCGGAAGACAAGTATCCCCCAGACTTTTTGGGTGCGAATGCTGAATGTCTGCTTATGCTCCTGACCGAGACGCGGGAACGCTACTACGTTCTCCATCAGCCACCCTCGAGAGAGGGCGTAATGCCGTACGGATACGCACATGAGGTACCTAAGGATACCGTGATCCTCGCCACCATTCGTTTGAAGGACGCTCCCATAACCGAAAGAACCGAGCAATGAAAGCAAGGCTGATATTTCCTTATTGTTTTCTCGTTGGCAGTATCGGTGCCCTTGCTCCGGCCGGGGCCGAGGAACTCCTGGACAAAGACGGTGCAAAGTATCTTGGATGGCAAATTAGCAAGGTAGAGTTTAGGACTTGCTACAAGAAGGTCTTGCAAATCGAGAAAGGAAAGATCCTAAGAACAAATGACAAGTGCGAGACGTCCAACGGGCGACTGAAAGCCTCATTCTCAGAATTCGTCGAAGTCAAGACGGTGAACCCAGATGCGAGGCTCATTACGGCCATCAGTGCCGATAAAAGGGAGCGCAAGATCTATTACCCGGAAATAGCCGAAACCGTGGTTAATCTTAAGCTCAGCGATCTGAAGTCTGGAGATCGAATTACCGTAGTAGTACCCACATCAGGGAGAGGCGATGACATCTGGAGAGCAGAAGCCATAACCTCACCTTGGTTTGCATACAAGCCCAAGGAATAAGAACAAGAGGGGCTGATACATGGGGTCGGCGTCGTTAAATCAGGAGCTTCAAATGCGTCGTATACACAACCCCGCACATCCCGGCGCGGTCCCGCAGGAATACCTGCCGGAGGGAATGAAAGTAACCGAGGCGGCAGGCCGCCTACGATCTGTGGCAGGCCAAGCAACAACGGCGGCCCCACGGCGGCAAACTAGCCGCCTGATTCTGCCTGGAGACAACGCCTTGCTTGGGGTACAAGGAGCAGCAGTCAAACGCTGTGGGAGCGCATTCGACACGTAACGAATGTTATTTGCGGCGGTGAATGCGGTCTCCAGGAAAATTGCTTTAATCCAAATGCGATGAGTATTATTGAGATCGGCCAAATCCTTGCCAAACGCTACCGCGTGGAAAGAGAGATTGGCAAAGGTGGAATGGGAACCGTACTAAAGGCTACCGACCTAAAGGAAGGCCAGCCCGTCGCAATCAAGTACTGTCATCTCGACGAGGCTGACGCCATCAGAAGATTTTCGAGGGAAGTACGGGTAATGGGGAGCATAAATAATCCGCATGTAATACTAATTCTTCATGAGGCATTGAAACATCACCCCCCGTATTTTGTTATGCCCTATGCCCAGGCGAGCCTTGGCTCGCGTCTAGAGGAATTTAGCTCTGACGAAAATGCCGCTATCGCAGCCTTCTTGGAATTATGTGCGGGGGTTCTTGCAGTACACAAGGCGGGCGCGATTCATCGAGATATTAATCCCAACAATGCCTTAATTATTGACGGTCGTATCGTGTTGTCCGATCTTGGACTCGCCAAACTAACTGACCGAGATACGACTGTATTAACTCAAACAATGGCAATTGTTGGTACCCAAATGTACCTTGCGCCAGAACAGCGCCTACCGGCAGGGAGTCGAGACGCGGACGAACGTACTGATATATTTCAACTCGGAAAAACACTATATCAATTAGTCACCGGTCTTGAGCCCTTATTGACTGACCTAAGTAAGGTCTCTCCGGGTCTTGCCCACATTATTCGGAAATCAACGCAGGAACACCCCGACCAACGGTACCAGTCAGTCGGTCAACTCATCGACGCTATAGGGAGTTACCAAAAAGCCAAAGACCCCGACTCTAACCCACTTGGGGCATTCGATGCGATAGTGAATCGAATTGAGGAAAGATTAAGGCGGTGTCCCGTTTTCAGTTGAAGGTTGGGACGGCGGTCGGTGCATAAACTAAGCGACCTTCTCCTTCGAGTCAACGCGTTGCGTGCTTCTCCCGAGAGCGGCGGCCAGGACCCACAGGTCGCGGTGCCCGTGGATGCGG
>JACPEG010000010.1 GCA_016183615.1 Betaproteobacteria bacterium | reverse complement strand
TGCGCGAAGTGCGGCTCGCCGCCGGGGCCGAATTCATCGTCATGGTCTGCGGCGACATCATGACCATGCCGGGCCTGCCCCGGGTGCCCTCGGCCGAGAAGATCGACCTCACCGACGAGGGCAAGGTGGTCGGGCTGTTCTGAGCGGGGAGCCGGCGATGAACCCTTCCATTCCCAGGTTGTCGGCTTCGGATGCTTTCGCTTTTTTTGATAACAGCCAGAATCCGGGCGGGCGTTGCGCTTCGCGCCTGTTCTGGGGAATGCGGGAGATCAACACCTGCGACGATCCGGACCGGTGGCAGCAATGCCTGGACCGGGTCGCCGCGGGCCTTGCAGGCGGGCTGTACGCGGTGGCAGTGCTCTCCTACGAGTTTGGACACTGTCTGGAGCCAAAGCTCGCGCCGCTGTTGGCGCGCCGCGGTCGATCGGGGCCTTTTTTTGCCGTGGCGTTCTTCGAGCGAAGCCTCCACATGGACTCGGCGGCATCGGATGATTTCATCCGCGTTAATTCGGAGGGTACGGGTCCTGCGGGATTCTATAACTTCCGGCTGAGCATGAGCGAGATGGAGTATTGCGCCGCGGTTCGGGCCGTCAAACGCTATATCGAGGCAGGCGACGTGTATCAGGTCAATTTGACCCTCAAGTACCTGATGCGCTACTTCGGCGATCCGATTGCGCTCTACGCCTCGCTGCGCTCTCGGCAGCGCGTCCACTACGGAGGACTTGTCCGGCTGCCAGGGTTCCAGATCCTCTGCTTTTCTCCCGAACTGTTCTTCCGGAAGAGTGGCGATACGATTATTGCCAAACCGATGAAGGGCACGGTCCGGCGAGGCGCAAACGACGCCGAAGACCGGACGCTGCAACAGGCGCTGAGCGAAGATGAAAAGAATCGGGCGGAGAATGTAATGATCGTGGACCTCATCCGCAACGACCTCGGACGTGTGGCGAAGGCAGGTTCGGTTCGGGTAGATCGCCTCTTCGAGGTGGAACCCTATGAGACCTTGTTTCAAATGACGTCGACGGTCTCGGCGAAAGTGAATCCTGGGATTCCACTGTATGACCTCCTGAAAAGTCTGTTTCCCTGTGGCTCGATTACCGGAGCGCCCAAGATTCGGGCAATGGAAATTATCGATCAGTTGGAGTCCTCGGAGCGGGGCGTGTATACGGGAAGCGTCGGATACTTGCTTCCCGATGGCGACAGCCTGTTCAACGTGGCGATCCGCACTGTCGCATTGAGGTGCGACGGAACCGCGGAACTGGGTGTCGGCAGTGGCATTACCTACGGCTCGGACGAAAAGCTCGAATACCAGGAGACGCTTCTCAAGGCGTGCTTTGTGACCCAGGCCGATCCCGGTTTCCAGCTGGTCGAGTCGATGCGATGCGAGCCGCCCGGAGGATACCGAAACCTGGAACTGCACCTGCAGAGGCTCCAGGCGTCGTGTGCCTGCTTGATGTTCAGGCTTGACATTGACGAGGTGCGGGAACTGCTTATGATCCACGCACGCTCTCTGGTGCCTGAACAAATTTACAAAGTCCGACTGCTGGTTTCAAAACGCGGAGTAGTGAAGGTCGACTCGCAACCTTTGGAAGACATTGGCACCGGTGGCCTCAAGCCGGTCGCCCTCTCGCCCCGACATACCCGTTCGGACGATTTCCTGTTGTTCCACAAGACCACCGCCCGGGACATGTACGAATCCGAGCGGGCACGCCTCGCGAAGAAATGCGGGTGTTATGAAGTGATTTTCCGCAACGAACGGGGTGAGATCACCGAAGGTTCTCGTAGCAACGTGTTCGTGGAAAAAAGGGGGCGAATCTATACCCCGCCGGTCAGCTGCGGCTTGCTGAACGGCGTTATGCGAAGAATAATCCTGACCGACCCTGGGTATGGCGCGAGGGAGCAGATTCTGACGCCGGAGGATCTTGCCGAAGCCGACCGCATTTTCCTCACGAATTCGGTCCGCGGAGTAATCCATGCGGCGCTTGCGCCGAGGGGTAAACGGCCCGCATTCTTTGCAGGATCCGCCCCAACGTAGAAGGTCATGGCACGAACCCGTGCCGCAGGGTGTTCTCCGACACCACCCGCGTCCACAGGAACTGCTTGAGGTAATCCGGCCCGCCGGCCTGGATGCCGGTGCCGGAGAGCTTGACGCTGCGGAAGGTTGGCACCGCGACCAGCCGCATGAACCGGTAGGCTAGCTATGGGCCGGTTCGACAGTGATTTGCTCTGGCGCAACCCACACGATCTTGCCATCGCGCCACTCCACTACCGGGTTTCCGGCCTGTTTATGCCGCCGCAGCGCCTCCTGGACGCTCTTGGCGAGAGCTTCGTCGATGAGGCGTCCGTCAGAAAACGCCTCGTCAATGGTCGTGCTTGCGCGTTCCTCTTGCATGACCTTAGTCTCCTGTCAGTTGTCGCCAGATAGCGGAATTGGCAACCTGCTGCACTATTTTACCGCAACCGTGAGCCACGAGCCGAGGTGGCAATAGCTGGGAGTTGTCGTAAAAGCGCCATGTGTCCGCCATCGGCTGATACAGGTCAAAGAAATTGCGCAGGCCCCGGCCATAGCGGCGCTTGACCGTCGCAGCCGAAACATGGTGGCCGCCAAGGCGCGCCCGTTCGGCGACCCGCTCGATAGCAAGTTGCGGGCTGGGGAGCCACAGAAATACCAGATGAAACCGGTAGCCGGCGGCCTTTAGCTCGGCTATCCAGGGGGCGAAGCTGCGGCTTGCCATGGTGGTCTCGAACGCAAAATCCACGCGCTCCTTGGCGAGATAATGCAAGCGTTCGAGCATTGCTCGCCCTGCCTGAAACGCGGCGCCTTCCACATTGAATGCGGAAAGCCCTTGCGCGATCACGTCGGCATTGACGAACTCCACTACCCGAAGGGTCTCCTTCAAGAGGATGGGCGCAGATGTGGATTTTCCGGCTCCGTTTGGGCCTGCGATAATGATCAGGTGAGGGGAGTCCAAACCGGTCAGTCCTCGTCATCATCACGCCAGAAAGGGTTTTCAGGTTTACCCTGTTCCCTTCTCCGAATGGCCTTTCTAAACTGCTTGACCGCCTCATTCTGCTTTTCGGGTAGATCTAGTGCTTGGAGAGCGATGACCCGTTGCTCCAAGTGTTCGATTTCTACGAAAGGTTCTAGGCTATCTAACCGGATGCGCCAATGGGTCTTGGCCGCATAGTCGCCGAAACCCTGGGAGGTGGATCGCTGTAGGAACCCGCTCAAGATTGCCAGCAGGCCTTCGTCAGACCGGATCAAATCCTGCACCCACACCTTGGGCTCGTCAATCGAAACCCAGTCGCGCCAGCGGTAAAGAATGCTCGCCAGTTCCGGGTGGCGGGCCAGCACCCCGGAGCCGGCGGCAGCCCTAATTTTTTCCAGACAAATATCCTGGAGATCCTTTAACGCTTCCTCCGAAACCAGATATGCCTCCTCGTCGCGTTTCTTCTCCGGGCCGCGGGTTTCACTTGCGGTACGGTCAATCGGAGCGTATAGGCCCGTTGTCTTGCGCATCGCCGTCTTGAGTATTTCGGCTCTCCGAGTCCGGTCCGCTTCCTGTTTGAGGTACCAGTAGACAATGCGGGAAAGATGCATCTGCGGTGAAAGCCATGTGGAACCAGGCGCGCTCTCTGGCAAATCATCTCCGATATCGAAAAGGGCGGTAATAAAGGGAATGGCATCGTTCAAGCTGATTTTCTGTTTGTACGCTTCAAGCCGGTCGAGCGCGACGCCGAGCAACCCCTGCTCGTACAGGGCTCGGAGCGCGGCCACTAATCCGGTTCGGTTGTCGGTTGTGGACAGGAGGCGTTCGATGTCGGCTTGGGAAATGTCTCCGACCGGAATAGCGAGGTAGAAGTATTTATCGAAGGCGTCCCGATGGCATATCCGCAGCTCGCGGTACCACCCTTCAAACCAGTCGGCACCATAAGTGGATCCGCCAAGAACCCATTCGATAGTTGGAAATAGCTCGGAAAGCAGTTTCTTGACCTGGGGCTGGCTCCGTTCCGAAGCCGTGGCCCAAATGTCTTGGACACCCTTTCGCACATGCTCTTCTTTGCCACTTTCTGTCGTCGAGGTGAGCAGTGCTTTGGAGTCGTGAAGCTTGCCATAGACCGCAGGCTCAAAAACACGCAGTGCTTCCACGGCGACAAGGTCAATAGGATTGACTTCAAGAGTGCCATCCCGCTTAAAGACTCCAACATGAAACTCGAGGGTTCCAAGGAAGCGGAAGACGTCGCGCAGGGTCTGGTAATAGGGGCGGAGGCCGGGGATGAAGACGTTGGCCCAGCGCACTTGGTCGAAGTTCCGAAGCATGTCCTGTTGCCCGAGAACGCGGTCAAGACCATCAGACAACACCCGCTCTAGCCGGGAGCGTTCGATTCTTGGAATGTCCAGGCCGACCTGAACAATCTTCTCAAGAAAGTCCTGGCCCGGTCCAGGGGAAAGGTCTTCAAGCGCTTTTTCGACGATGTTGCGCTGAAACAGGACGAGATACACAAGATTCGGAAAGTCCGCGTTGGCCTTAATGAGCTGAAATAGGATCCGAATTTCCGCCGCGGAGAGCCGGTCAACGTCGTCCAAGATAACCAGAATCGACTTATCGAGTTTCTGTAGTGCCTCTGTGAGGCCACCCTTTAATTCAACGACCCCCTTTTCGTGCGCAGCGCTCTGAGCGTCAAACAGAGCAACGAGCTTTTCTGCGAATCCCCCGGACCATTTGGTAAGGAAGGCAAGCGCCAGAGCCACGTACCCGACAGCTGACGCCAATTTTCCTGAAAACCATGACTGGATCTCAGCACCGCCGATGCCCAAGACGGCTATCGCGACAAACAACCAAACCAGCGCATCGCGGAAGCCGGTGGCAACGTAGGAAGTGAGTTGCAGAGCCGCGCCATAGACCTTCCAATTCTTGGCCAAACCCTTGGTTTTGCCATTGGGTTTCTTTCCAAGAGTTTTTCCAATTTCTTGAAAAAAGGCGTTGGCAAGTTGATCTTGACCAGCCCAGTGCCAGGGATTGAATTCGACGATCTGCGGACAATCGTTAGCGGACGCGCGAAGGCCGTCGATGACCATGTTTTTGACGGAAGTTTTCCCGCTGCCCCACGGACCGAACAAGGCGATCACGAGGCTGTCTTTGCCGCGCCAGGACTTGATGGCGCTCGCCAACGCGTCCGCGAAAGGACCGCGCCCCAGTAAATCATCGGCGAGGGAGGTTATGGGGCGGTCGGCGGAGAAAGGATGGGGAGGTGTTCTGCTCAATTGCTATCTCCCTCGTCGCTACCTTCCTCCCGGCGCATGCGGTACTTGATGTCGTAATTGACGACAAAGACAAGTTGTTCTGCGGAAATGCCGTAATGCTGGGCGAGAGCCCGGTCTATTTCGTCAACGATGTTCGTGCAATGGGACGAAAGAGTTTCTTGAAGTGCAGGGAGGCGTTGTTGTTCGATGTTGTCGAAGATTCTTGGCATGGATTGTCCTTATGGTTCGACCTTGCCTCGTCCACCCTAACCGAGCTGAAAGGGTATCGTCCCCAATAACGCCATTCGCTACCGCCGAACATGGTTCGGTATCCTTGCCGGACTGCCGAATGGTGCAACCCAAGTATAACTACATAACTCATTGTTTCCAAGAAAAAAAGCATTTCCCATTGAGGGGCCGTCTAGGGGCGGCCCCAAGACGAAACACAGAAAACCCGATTATTCGGCTGAAAAGGCTACGTCACGGCACGAACCCGTGCCGCAGGGTGTTCTCGCTCACCACCCGGGTCCACAGGAACTGCTTGAGGTAATCCGGTCCGCCGGCCTGGACGCCGGGGCCGGAGAGGCGCACGCCGCCGAAGGGCTGCACCGCCACCAGCGCGCCGGTGATCTTGCGGTTCAAGTAGAGGTCGCCCACGCGAAAGCGTTCCCGCGCTGCTTCCAGGTGGGCGGGGAGTCGTGAGAACACGCCGCCGGTGAGGGCGTAGTCGCTGTCCATGGCGATCGCCAGCGCCGTTTCGAAATCCGGCGCCCGCAGCACCGAAAGGATGGGCGCGAAAATTTCCTCCCGGGCGAGGCGATGGCGCGGTTCGATCCCGGTGAAAATCGTCGGCCCGAAGAAATAGCCCTGTTCCGGCGCCTTCGCCTGGTAGAAAAGCTTCCCTTCCTGCTTGCCGATCTCCAGGTAATGGATGGCCTTGCGCCTGGCCGCCTCGTTGATGAGCGGTCCCAGGACGAATTTCGGGTCCTCGGGTGGTCCCAGGGGGTGGCACTCCAGCGCGTCCGCCAGGCGCGACACGAGCGTGTCATGAACGCGCCCCACGGCGATCAGGCGCGAGGCCGCGGAGCACTTCTGACCCTGGTACCCGAAGGCCGACTGGAGAATGTGGATCACGGCCTCGTCCAGGTCCGCGTCCTCGTCCACGATGATGGCGTTCTTGCCCCCCATTTCGCATACCACCTGCTTGACGTGGGTCTGCTCCGGGCTTCGGGCGTGGGCCTGCTCCAGGATGCGCAGCCCCACTTCCCGCGACCCGGTGAAGGCGATGAGGTGAATCGCCGGGTGGCGCACCAGCAGATCGCCGACGAGAGCGCCTTCCCCGGGAAGGAGCTGGCAGACCTCCGGCGGGAAGCCCGCTTCGCCGAGGATCGAATGGAGCTGATGGGCGATGATTCTGGCGGGTCCCGCCGGCTTCAGAATCACGGGATTACCGGCGACCAGCGCCGCCGTGGCCATGCCGGTGAGAATCGCTAGCGGGAAGTTCCACGGCGCGATGATGACCGCGGGTCCCCGCGGCTCGTAGCGCAGGTGGTTGCGCTCCGCCGGGAAGGAGGCGGTGGGGAGCCAGCCGGCGAGCCGTTCCATTTCCCCGGCGTAGTAGCGCAGGTAGTCGATGGCTTCCGCCACGTCGGCGTCCGCCTCGCGCCAGTTTTTCCCCACCTCCAGAATTTCCCATGCGGCGAGCTCGGCGCGGCGCGACAGCATGATGCCCGCGGCGCGCAGGCACAGGGTGGAGCGCTCTTCCACCGCCATGGCGCGCCAGGAATCGAACGCGGCGACCGCGTTTCGCACGGCCTGTTCGGCCTGGGCGGCGCCGGCGAGATCCACTTCGCCCAGCACCTCCGAGGGATTGGCGGGATTCAGCGAGGGCGCCACCGCAGTTTCGCCTCGTGGTGCCCCGGCAATGGCGAGCCCGTAGCGGCGCTCGAGCTGGCCGCGCACCGACCGCAACGCGGCCGCGAACGGCTCCCGCGACCCGACGCGGCTGAAATCCGTGAGCGGCGTGTTGGCGAATCCGGGTTCGGCCTCGTTCTCCACCCACTCGGTGGCGGGTCGCGGCGGCGCCAGCAGTTGCTCCGGTCCGGCGGCCTCCAGGTAGGCCTGGCGCAGGATCGAAGTGTCGGCGGTATTTTCCATGAGCCGCCGGATCAGGTAGGCGATTCCCGTGATGAGCTCGCCGCTGGGGAGATAGATCCGCAGCCGCACGCCCAGGTCGGCCACGGCCTGCTTCAGGGGCTCCGCCATGCCATGGAGCATCTGCACTTCCCAGTTGTCCCGGTGCACTTCGTAATGGCGCGCCGCCGCCATGGCGAAGGCGAGGCTCCTCAGGTTGTGGGTGGCGATGGCGGGATAGACCCATTGGGCGTGCTGGAAAAGGAGGCGGGCGAGGTGCTCGTAGTTCGCATCGGTCTGCCCCTTGTCGCGATAGACCGGCACCGGCCAGCGCCGCTGCTTCGCCAGCGCCACTTCGGTATCCCAGTAGGCGCCCTTCACCAGGCGGATGGAAATGCGCCTTCCCGAAGATTCGGCCAGCCGGATGAGGGAAACCAGGTCGCGCTCGGTTTCGGGGAGATAGGCCTGGAGCGCGATGCCCGGCAGCCAGCCGCTCTGGGGCCAGGCTTCCAGCCACTTTCGGAACAGGGCCAGGATGGCGGGCTTGAACTCGTAGTGCTCCATGTCGAGGGTGACTGTGGCGCCGGCGGCGACCGCCTTGTGCATCAGGGGCGCCAGGCGGCGCAGCACGGTTTCCGATAGGCCCGGGAGATCCAGGGGATCGAAGCGGGGGGTGAGGGCCGAAAGCTTGAGGGAAAGGTTGGGCGCGCCGTCGCCCGCGGCAAGCCAGTCCAGGAGCCGCAGGTTGCGCTGGAGGTAGCCCTCCGCCTCGGATTCGGTGAGCACCGCTTCGCCGACGGCGTCCATGGTGACGCCGGCGGGAATGCGCGACAGGTCGGCCAGGGTGCGCCGGAGCGCGCGCTCGGTTTCTTCGACCAGGAACAGGCGGGCGAGCCGGGCGACGCTCTGCTTCACGGCCCAGGCCGCGACGGGATAGTTGCCGAGCGCCAGCAGCCGGCCCCAGGGACCGGCGAGGCGATGGCGCCGGAGATAGGCCTGGAAGTGCCGGGCGATGCTGCCGGAATCGGAAAGCTGGGGCAGCACGTCCACGAACTGGAACAGGGCGGCTCGCAGCGCATTGTCGCGAATGGCCTGGGACAGCACGCGCCCGCGCAGGCTGCGCGGGTCGAATAAGGCGGGCCTGCCGCGGCGGGCGCGGCGGTAGAGGTCACGGCCGATCTCGAGGACGACCTGTTCCTGGACGGAATGATCTGGGCGGGAACCCATCGGGCCCTCCGATGATTGCAGTATAGACAGCCGTTTGGTCCTTTCGTCCCGGCCGTTTATGGTCTAAATTCAGGGGAAAAACCCATCGGAGAGATTCCCCGAAAGCCCTGCGCGACCCGGGGATGCTTTCCAACCAAGGCCACGAGGAGACTCCATGCTGCTGAAAACCCCGGAACTCAAGGCAAGCCTGCTGGACCAGGTGCTGGCGCTGGTGCGCGAGAAGCTCTCCGCCCCGCAGGCGGGCCTCGCCGAGCGCTTCGTCCTTCAGTACTACGGCCAGGTGGACCCCGAGGACCTGGCCGAGCGCAGCGTGGAGGACCTCTACGGCGCGGCGCTGGCCCAGTTCCACTTCGGACGCAAATTCTCTCGCGGCGCGGCCAAGATCCGGGTCTACAACCCGAGCCTGGAGGAGCATGGCTGGCGCTCCACCCACACGGTGATCGAGGTCGTCACCGACGACATGCCGTTCCTGGTGGATTCGGTCACCATGGAGGTGAACCGCCACGGCCTCACCCTGCATCTGTTCATTCACCCCCAAGTGAAAACGGTGCGGGACGCCAAGGGCGAGCTGAAGGATCTCCTGGCTCCGGGCGCGGATGCCACGGAGGGCCTCGAGTCCGTCATGCACGTGGAGGTGGACCGGCAGGCCGGCGCCGCCCTGGAAACCCTGCAGGCGGATATCGAGCGGGTGCTCGCGGACGTGCGCGTTGCGGTGGACGACTGGGCCAGGATGAAGCAGGCGATGGTGGACGTGGTGGAGGGCCTGAAGAAGGCCCCGCCCGTGCCCCTCGATGCCGGGGAACTGGACGAGGCGCGCGAATTCCTGCAGTGGCTGGTTCACGAACACTTCACCTTCCTGGGCGTGCGCGACTACGACCTCCTCAGCAAGAACGGAGAGGACGTGCTGAAGGCCGTGGCCGGCTCCGGTCTCGGCATCATGCGGGAGAAGGCAGGGGAGCCGGCAATGTCCGCAAGCTTCGCGGCGCTGCCGCCGGAGGCGCGGGCGCTGGCACGAAAGCCCGAGCTGCTCATCATCACCAAGGCCAACTCCCGTGCCACGGTGCACCGGCCCGGCTACCACGACTACGTCGGCATCAAGCGCTTCGACGCCAAGGGCCAGGTGATCGGCGAGCGCCGCTTCATCGGCCTCTACACCTCCACCGCCTACAGCGCGAGCCCCTGGGACATCCCGCTGCTGCGCCGGAAGGTGGCGGGGGTGATGAAGCGCGCGGGGTTCCTGCCCAGGAGCCACATGGAAAAGGCGCTGCTGGCGATTCTCGAAACCTATCCCCGGGACGAGCTGTTCCAGATCGCCGAGGAGGAACTGTTCAACAACAGCCTGGGCATCCTGCACCTGGGCGAGCGCCAGAGGATGCGGCTGTTCGTGCGCGAGGACCTGTACGGGCGCTTCCTGTCCTGCCTGATCTACGTGCCGCGGGAGAACTACAACACGGACCTGCGCCAGCGCATGCAGCGGGTGCTGATGAAGGCCTTCAACGGCGTTTCCAGCGAATTCAACGTGCAGCTCTCCGAGTCGGTGCTGGCGCGCATCCTCATCATGGTGCGCACCAGGCCGGGCACGATACCCCGGTACGACGTGCCCAAGATCGAGCAGGAACTGGTGCAGGTGGCGCGGCGCTGGCAGGACGACCTGCGGCAGGCCCTGGTCTCCCACTTCGGCGAGGAGCGCGGCAGCCGGCTTTACAAGACCTTCGAGAACGCATTTCCGGCAGGCTATCGCGAGGAGGTGAGCCCGCGGGCGGCGGTGCACGACATCGAGCTCATCGAGTCCATGGGCGGGGACAACGATCTCGCCATGAGCCTGTACATTCCGGTGGAGGCGGAGCCGGGAACCCTGCGCTTCAAGATTTTCCATGCCGGTACCCAGGTGGCGCTCTCTTCGAGCCTGCCGATGCTGGAGCGCATGGGGGTGAAGGTGGTGGACGAGCGGCCCTCCAAGATCGAGCCCGAGGGACGCCCGCCGGTGTGGCTCCACGACTTCGGCATGACCTGCGGGGCCGACGTGGAGCTGGAGATCGAGCGCATCAAGGGCATCTTCCAGGAGAGCTTCGGCAAGGTCTGGCACGGGCAGATCGAGAACGATGACTTCAACCGGCTGGTGCTGCTGGCCCAGCTCAACTGGCGCGACATCGTCATTCTGCGGGCCTACTGCAAGTACCTGCGCCAGGCGGGATTCAATTTCTCCCAGGCCTACATGGAACAGACCATGGCCCATCACCCGAAGATCGCGCGCATGCTGGCGCAGCTGTTCCACGCGCGCTTCGATCCGGCGGCCCGGAAGCGGGCCAACGGCCGCGCCGGGGAAATCGCCGGGGAGATCGAGCAGGCTCTGGACCAGGTGGCGAACCTCGATGAGGACCGGATCCTGCGCCAGTTCCTGGCGGTAATCCAGGCGACGCTGCGGACGAATTTCTTCCAGAAGGGCGCCGACGGCAGGCCCAAGGCCTACCTTTCGTTCAAGTTCGATCCGCGCAAGGTACCGGGACTGCCGGAGCCGAAGCCCATGTTCGAAATCTCCGTGTACTCGCGGCGCATGGAGGGCGTGCACCTGCGCGGCGGCCGGGTGGCCCGCGGCGGGCTGCGCTGGTCGGACCGCATGGAGGATTTCCGCACCGAGGTGCTGGGGCTGATGAAGGCACAGATGGTGAAGAACGCCGTCATTGTTCCGGTGGGCTCCAAGGGCGGCTTCGTGCTGAAATGCCCGCCTCCGGCCGGCGACCGGGAGGCGCTGATGAAGGAAGGGATCGCCTGCTACCAGACCTTCCTGCGGGGGCTGCTGGACCTCACCGACAACCTGGTTTCAGGAAAGGTGGTGCCGCCCCCGGACGTGGTGCGCCACGACCAGGACGATCCGTATCTCGTGGTGGCCGCCGACAAGGGCACCGCCACCTTCTCCGACATCGCCAACGGGGTTTCGAAGGAGTACGGCTTCTGGCTGGGCGACGCCTTCGCCTCGGGGGGCTCGGCCGGCTACGACCACAAGAAGATGGGCATCACCGCCCGCGGCGCCTGGGAGTCGGTGAAGCGCCATTTCCGGGAAATGGGCCTCGACTGCCAGACCACGGACTTCACCTGCGTCGGCGTCGGCGACATGTCGGGAGACGTGTTCGGCAACGGCATGCTGCTGTCGCGGCACACCAGGCTCCTCGCCGCCTTCGACCACCGCCACATTTTCATCGATCCCGACCCGGACCCCGAGGCGAGTTTCAAGGAGCGGGCGCGCCTGTTCGCGCTGCCGCGCTCCTCCTGGGACGACTACGACAAGAAGCTCATCTCCAAGGGTGGCGGGATATTCCCCAAATCGGCGAAATCCATTGCCCTGTCGCCGGAGGCGCGGCGCGCGCTGGGCATCGACGCGGAATCGCTGACGCCCAACGATCTGGTCAAGGCGATCCTGAAGGCGCCGGTGGATGTGCTTTACAACGGCGGCATCGGCACCTACGTCAAGGCCAGCGCCCAGTCCCACGCCGAAGTGGGGGACCGCGGCAACGACCCGGTGCGGGTGAACGGCAAGGAGCTGCGCTGCAAGATGGTGGGCGAAGGCGGCAACCTCGGCTTCACCCAGCTCGGGCGCGTCGAGTACGCGCTGGCCGGGGGCCGGATCAACACCGATGCCATTGACAATTCCGGCGGCGTGGACTGCTCGGACCACGAGGTCAACATCAAGATCCTGCTGAGCCTGGTCACGGCCGACGGCGAGCTCACCGAGAAGCAGAGGAACAAGCTGCTCGCCGACATGACCGACGAGGTGGCGGCGCTGGTGCTCCGGGACAACTACTTCCAGAACCAGTCGCTGTCCGTGTCCGGCGTGCGGGCCGTGGCGTTGCTGGATGGCCAGGCCCGCTTCATGCGCTTCCTGGAGAAGGCGGGCAAGCTCAACCGCACCATCGAGTATCTGCCCGCGGAGGAGGAAATCGCCGAGCGGAAGGCGGCCAAGCTCGGGCTCACCTGCCCGGAGCGGGCGGTGCTGCTCGCCTACAGCAAGATCTGGCTCTACGACGACCTGCTCGCCTCCGATGTGCCGGAGGACGCCTACCTCTCCACCGCGCTGGAGCGTTACTTCCCCAGGGCCTTGCGGGAGCGCTTCAAGGAACACATCTGGCGCCACCCGCTGAAGCGCGAAATCATCGCCACCCACGTGGTCAACAGCATGGTGAACCGGGTGGGCTCCACCTTCGTGCACCGGCTGCTGGAAGAGACCGGCGCCAAGGCTTCGGACATCGTGCGCGCCTACATTCTGACGCGGGAAGTGTTCGGAACAGTGGACCTGTGGAAGGCGGTGGAGGCCCTGGACAACAAGGTGGCGGACTCGGTCCAGTCCGACATGGTGATCGAGGTGGGGCGGCTCATCGTGCGCTCCACGCTCTGGTTCCTGCGCAGCCTCCGGGGCCAGCCCGAGATCGCCAAGATCATCGCCCGCTTCGGGCCGGGCGTGACCGCTCTCGCGTCGAACTTCGACCGGCTGCTCACTCCCGCCGAGGCGGAAGCGCTGCGGCAGGCCCAGGAAAAGCTCACGGCCCAGGGCGTGCCGGCCGAGCTGGCGCGCCGGGTGGCGGCGCTGGAATTCCTCTACGCGGCGCTAGACCTGGTGGAGGCGGCGGAGGAGACCGACCGCGACGTGGATACCGCCGCCGCCGTGTATTTCTCGCTGGGCGGGGCGCTCAACCTCGCCTGGCTGCGGCGCCAGGTATCGCTGCTTCCCGCCGAGAGCCACTGGCAGACCCTGGCCAAGGCCGCCATGCGCGACGACCTTTCCGGCATTCAACGGCTGCTGGCCACTGCGGCGCTCAAGCTTTCCCCCAAGGTGAAAGCGCCCGACAAGCTGATTCAGGCCTGGGAGGAAAGAAACCACGCGGGCCTCGACCGCTGCCGTCAGGTGTTGGCCGACCTGCAGTCGGGCACCGCGGACCTCGCCATGCTGTCGGTGGCGCTGCGGGAGATACGGGGGTTGGTGTAGGCGCAGAAGCGGCGAATGAATCGGTCGCGAATGAATTCGCTCCTACCCGGGGTTTGTAGGAGGGGATTCATCCCCGACCCATGTCCGACAAATGTCGCGACGGGTAGGTCGCGAATGAATTCGCTCCTACTTCTTCCTGTGCCCCTCGACCTCGATGATGAGCTCGATCTCGTCGCCGACGCCGGGCAGCGCGTACTTCATGCCGAAGTCGGAGCGCTTCACCTTGCCGCGGGCCGAGAACCCGGCCACCATCACCTTGTTGTAGGCGGGCAGCGGATGCTCCGCGCGCTTGTTGAAGCGCACGTCGAGCGTCACGGGCCTGGTCACGCCCAGCAGCGTCACCTCGCCGATTAGCTTCGCCGTCCGGTCGCCGTTCTTCTCCACCCGGGTGCTCCTGAAGGTCATGGCGGGGAATTCCTTCGCATTGAAGAAGTCGGGGCTGCGCAGGTGATCGTCGCGCTTCGGGTGGCGGGTGTCCACGCTCTCGGTCTTCACGGCGAAGCTCACCTTCGCGGTGCCGTAGTTCGCCTCATCAAAAGTGAAGTCGCCGGAGAAGTCGTTGAACCGGCCCACCATTCTCGAATAGCCCAGGTGATCGATCAGGAACACGACGTTGGAGTGCTGGGGATCGATGTCGAACTCTTCGGCAGCCGCGTAGGCGGCGGGCAGGGCGGACAGCACGAGCGAACCGCCCAACAGCATCGAAATTGCAATCTTGCGCATGGTGAACTCCTTCCTGGGGGGATGAAGAAATGACATGGGAGCCCGGAGGCGGTTCCCTCAGAGCGGCAATCCTCCGGCCATCTGCCAGGTGATGAACGCCGCGACGGCCGCGACCGCCAGGGCGCAGAGGGAAAGCAGGAAAATCTGGACCCACAGGGCCCAGCGCCCGGGCACGGGAACCAGGGCGCCGAGGGGTACGCAGGCGAGGACCGGCAGCACCTGCCACGGCAGCTTCGCAAGCATCATGGCCGCGCCCGCAATCAGGGCGGAGGCGACCGCCAGGGGCAGCGTCAGAATCCGGCCGGCGGGCAGCGTGCCGCCGCTGATCATCTGGATGAGCAGGTAGGCGCCGGAGGCCGCGCCCAGTCCCAGACCGAGCTGACCCAGCAGTGCCGAGGCCCCGAGGAGCGCCGACAGCCCGGTGCCGAGGCCGAGGGCGAGGCCCGCGCAGCCGGCGCGCTGGGGCGCTTCCCTCAGCCCGTCCGTCACCGCGGCAATCCACGCGGCGAAAGCAAACAGGCCGAAGCCATACAGGGCAAGTTCCACGGTGTCCTTCTGGCTGAGCGGATTCCACACCACCCATACCATGGCGGCTCCCACAGCGATGGCGAGGAGATAGCGCAGCGGCCGCCATTGCCGCAGGAGGAGATCGAAGAGAAGCCCGAGGGCGGCAGCACCCAGCGATAGATAGACGATCTTGCGGGTGGAGGTGAGGGGGGCAAAGGAAAAATCCGCCACCAGATAAACGGTGGTGCAAAAGCCCGCGGTCAGCGCCAGTCCCGAGAGCCGCAGCCGCTGCAGCAGCTCGGCGACGATCAGGGCGGCGACGAAGGGGGCGACCGCGGACTGGAATACCGGGTCGGTCAGCCATTGCTGCAAGCCGGGTTCTCCCTGTTGTGATGCACGATCCCGAAACGGCCCCTATCATAGGTCAAACCGGCGGGCCGCCTGGTGAACATTTTTGAAAGGATCATGCAGGTTTTCAGTATAACGCGGGAACCATGAAGGCTCCGGCGCCAGCGCCGAAAAACACCACCAGGTGGAACCAGCCCCACAGGGCATACCGGCGACCCAGCTTCTCCGGTTCCAGGTTGGACAGGAGGTACATTCGGCCATCCTTCGGCGCGCGCATGACGTGGACGGTGGTGTCCTTGGCCTGGGCCTCGGCATGGCGCTTCTCGACGTCGCGCCGGGCCTGGCGCCGCGCCAGCCCCCATTCCTTGAGGTCGATCTCGCCGTCCTGGTTGAGATCGAATCGCTTCTTCAGCGCCGGCTGATCCTTTTTCCATTCGGCCAGCAGCGCCGCGATGTCGGAATTGGGATCGAGGGGCTCCCCGGCTCCACCGAGGGTGGCGAATTCTCCCAGGGCGTACAGGTGGTCATTGGGAAGCAGCAGCCACTCGGTGTAGCGGTAATCGCCCTGGTGCCAAGTCTGCTTGTGGCTGGTGATGATCTCCGCCTCGTCGGGGTCAATGACGCAGGCGCCGGTCGCGTCCTGCAGCAGAAAGGTGTCGCTGCTCACGCCGCTCTCCACGTGCTCCCACTTGTTGTCGCCGGTTTTCCGGGAGATGCTGTAGCGGTACCACAGGCAGGGCAGGACCGTGAGCTTGCTGACGAAGGTGCGCCCGGCGTGCTGGACGGCTTTGCCCACGAACTCCACGTAGCCCTGGGCGGCGGAGGCGACGCGGGAGGTAGGGGTGTCGCCGATGGCCCGGTAGCGCCGGTAGGTGGCGATCCAGGCGAAGAAGCTGATCACGCACATGGTGGCCAACACGCCGATCCAGCCCTCGCGGCTGTCGAACTGGAAGCCCACGAAAACGAGCATTAGCTGCGCGCCCGAGGTGAGCAGGTTGGCGTACTGGTGTCTGAGCTTGGAGAGCATCGTGGTATAGCTGCCCGCACGGGATCGTGGTACGCACCCTACGCAGTGGCACTTCCGGAGTGTAGGGTGCGTCCCACGCACCGGTCAGTCGAACCGCTGCTTCACGTCCACGTCCGCTTTCTCCGCCGCCGCGAACTCCAGTGGCGTAGGGTGCGTCCCACGCACCGGTCAGTTTCGCGCACCGGTCAGTTTCGTAGGGCGGAACCACGAAGTGGGTTCCGCCGGTTGCTTCTGGTGCAATCCGCTTCGCGGTTGCACCCTACTCGGCGTAGGGTGCGTCCCACGCACCGGTCAGCCAAACAGCTGCTTCACGTCCACGTCCGCTTTCTCCGCCGCCGCAAACTCCAGCAGGTCGAACAGCCTGAAGCCGAACATGCCGGCGACCACGTTGTCCGGGAACTGCTCGACGCGCACGTTGTTGACGTTGACCGACTCGTTGTAGAACTCGCGCCGGTCGGCAATCGCGTTCTCCAGCCCCGAGATGCGTCCCTGCAGGTGCTGGAAGGTCTGGTTGGTCTTGAGGTCGGGGTAGGCTTCCGCCAGGGCGAACAGGCGCCCCAGCCCCAGCCGCAGCGCGCCTTCCGCCTCGCCCAGCCCCTTGATGTCCTGGGCCTGCTGGGCGGTCTGCACCGCCGCCCGTGCCTTCATCACCCGCTCCAGGGTCTCCTGCTCGAACTTCATGTACTGCTTGCAGGTTTCCACCAGCTTCGGCAGCTCGTCGTGGCGCTGCTTGAGCAGCACGTCGATGTTGGCCCAGGCCTTGGAGACGTTGTGCTTCAGGTTGACGAGATTGTTGAAGATCATGATCCCGTAGGCCACGATGACCAGCAGGATCCCCACCACAACCAGAGTGAACACGCCCATGGAGCCCCCTTGTTGTTGACGGTTGGGATTGTCTAGGAACAGGGCAAAAGTATAACGCAGCGGACCGGCAAGATGAGGTCCGCCCGGGGCAAAGGCAGGAGCGAATTTATTCTCGCGAGCGGGTCGGGGATGAATCCCCTCCTACAACCCCAGGTAGGAGCGAATTTATTCTCGCGAGCGGGTCGGGGATGAATCCCCTCCTACAAACCCCGGTAGGAGCGAATTTATTCGCGAGCGGGTCGGGGATGAATCCCCTCCTACAACCCCCGGGAGAGGGAATTCATCGGCGCGGGGCACCGTGCGGAGTGGTGAGACGAGGTCACGCCCCCAGCCCCACGGGGCACGCCACGCCCGTGCCCCCCAGTCCGCAGTAGCCGCCGGGATTCTTGGCGAGATACTGCTGGTGATAGGCCTCGGCGTAAAAGAACTCCGGCGCCTCGCGGATTTCCGTGGTGATGGCGCCGTGGCCGTTGCGCCGCAGCGCGTCCTCGTAAGCGGCGCGAGAGGCTTCCGCGGCCTTCTTCCGGGCATCCGAGCAGGCATAGATCGCCGAGCGGTACTGGGTGCCGACGTCGTTGCCCTGGCGCATCCCCTGGGTGGGATCATGGGCCTCCCAGAACAGCTTGAGCAGTGCGTCGTAGCTGACAACCTTCGGGTCGTACACCACCAGCACGACTTCGGTATGACCGGTGAGTCCGGTGCACACTTCCTCGTAGGTGGGATTGGGCGTACAGCCGCCGGCGTAGCCCACGGCGGTGGTGTACACCCCCGGGGTCTGCCAGAACTTGCGCTCGGCGCCCCAGAAGCAGCCCAGGCCGAATACCGCAGTCTCCATCCCTGCGGGGAAAGGGGGTTTCAGGGGATGGCCGTTGACGAAGTGCTTGTCGGGCACAGGCATTGGCTGGGCGCGGCCGGGCAGGGCGTCGGCCGGGGCGGGCATCCGGGCCTTCTTGCCGAACATCAACATGGAGTTCTCCTGGGTCGGGTTATCTGCGCTCCGGCAGGGTGTACCGCCGGGGTACCGATTAGTCTCATTCTAGGCGGAAAACTGACAGCCGGCCGGGATCAAGGTCGGGGAGCGGCGCCGGTTTCGATTCCCGCCGCCGGATGCTCCTCGGCGTCCGCCGAATAAAACCGGTAGGTGTTGCGTCCGCCGCGCTTGGCCTGGTACATGGCCTTGTCGGCGTTCTGCAGCAGGTGCTCGAGGTCGTCCACGTCGAAGGGATAGACCGTGATGCCGATGCTGGTGGTGGTGTGAAGCTCGCGGCCCTCCACCGGGATCGGCTCGCGCACGGTCGCCAGGATTTTCTCCGCGACGGCGGAAATCTGGTCCACGTGGGCAAGCCCCTCGAGCACCACCGTGAACTCGTCGCCCCCCAGGCGGGCCACGGTATCCACTTCGCGAACGCAGCGCCGGAGGCGGGCAGCCACCACGCACAACACCTCGTCGCCGACCTTGTGCCCGAGGGTATCGTTGATCTCCTTGAAGTCGTCCAGGTCGAGGAACAGGAGACCCACCAGGCGCTCGCTGCGCCTGGCTCGCGCCAGGGCAAGCTCAAGCCGGTCCCGGAACAGGCTGCGGTTGGTAAGCCCGGTGAGGGCATCGTACTGGGCGAGGAATGCCAGGCGCTCCTGGTCCTTCCTGCGCTCGGTGATGTCGGCGTTGGTGCCCGTCATGCGCAGGGCGCAGCCATCGGCGCCGCGCTCCACCACCTTGCCGTGGCTCTGGATCCACTTCCAGTCCCCGCTCGCCATCATGACCCGGTGTTCGGCCCGGTAGTCGGGAAGCTCTCCCTTGAGCGCGCCTCGGATCAGGGGGCCGATCTGCTCCCGGTCATCCGGATGCACCAGCTGCTCGAGGGAGCCAAAGGTGGTCACGGTGGGTTCGAGCGGCCCCCCAACGATCCCGCCCCACTCGGCGCTGAGGAAAACTTCTCCCGTCGCGATGTTCCAATCCCACAGGGCGAGCCCGGAACTCTCCAGCGCCAGGTCCAGCCTTTCCTTGGCGCGCAGGATTTCCGCTTCCGCCTGGGCGCGGCGCTCCAGCATGAGATTGAACTCCGCCGCAACTTCCGCGACCTCGGCGGCGCCTGTGACGGGCACGCGCCGGTCGAGCTTTCCTTCGGCTGCGGCCCGGGCGGTACGGGCGACGTTCCGAACCGGTTCCGTGATGCGATTGCTGATGTAAACCACCAGTGCGATCACAAACACGCCGGCGATGGCGGCGATGACCGCATAGTTAAGAGCCTCGGCACGGGCTGTAGCAAGCACCGTTTCCGCGGGTACACCGGCATAGGCGTACCAGTCGGTTCCGGCAATGGGAGCGAAACCCCAGACTCGATCCACGCCGTCGAGTCCAGTGGCGCGGGCATGACCCTCCTTGCGCGCAAGAATGATCGGGGTCACGGCGCTGCTCCGAACGTTTTTCCCGATCCAGCGGGACGGATCGGGGGCCCGCGCAACGATCGTTCCCTCCGAATCGACGATGCCCAGCACCGTGCCGGCGGGAAGCTCGACGCCGTGCACGCCGGGATAATGGCGCTCGAGATCGAGGGGAAGGGCGAAAACCGCCGCAATCTGTTGATCGGGACCGCGCAGAGGATAGGCCAGAACGGAAACCCACTTTCCGGTGATGGGGCCGACGAAGGGCTTGCCCACGACGAAGGCGCCTTCGGCCATGGCGCGGCGAAACCACTCCGTATGGGCGACCGACGCCGGCTTGTCCCGGGGCTGGGGCACTGCGGAGCAGATCACTTGCCCGTCGGGACGGATCACGCCGGTATTGATGAACCGGGGAAGGAGCGCCTTCACCTCGGCGAGAAACGGATCGCAGCGGGCCGGATCGAGCCCGAGCGGTTGCTGCCGGCGCGCCAGCCGTTCCAGGAGGGCGCGGGTGTCGGAAATCAGCTCCTGATTTCGGACCGCGGAAGTGCGCGCCAGCGTCAGGGCGTTCTCGCCGGCGAGCCGCGTGCCCTCCTGGAAGTCGTGATAGAGCAGGTAGCCGCCGAAAGCCACGAAGGGAAGCACGGCGGTGGCGGCGAGCGCGTAGAGTTGGGCGCGAATGGAAATGCGACGGATCATGGCGACTGGCCTCCCCCATCATTCTTCATGGAGAATGATTATTCTTTTTCAGGCGGGTAAGTATAACAGCCTGTTAACCTACCTGAAGGGCGCCGGCGCAAGGTCGAACCGTTTTTCCCGCAAGAGCCGCGCTGCTGCGTCCACCACGTCCGGATCGTAGCGCGTCCCCCGGTGGCGGAGGATTTCCTCGATGCCCGCGTCGGGGCCCAGCGCAGGCCGGTAGGGGCGGTGAGAGGACATGGCCTCGATCACGTCGGCCACCGCGAGAATTCGCGCCTCCAGCAGGATCGCATCGCCCTTCACGCCCTCGGGATAGCCGGAGCCGTCGAGCCGCTCGTGGTGCTGGAGCACCATCTGCGCCACCGGCCAGTTGAAATCGATGCCCTTCAGGATGTCGTAGCCCACCGTGGTGTGGGTCTTGATGAGATCGAATTCCATTTGCACGAGCTTCCCCGGGCGGTTCAGGATTTCAGAGGGAATGTAGATTTTTCCGATGTCGTGGATCAGGCCGCCGAGCCTTATCCCCTGGACGCGATCGTCCGGCAGCCCCATTTCGCGGGCGATGGCGGCAGCGAAGTCCGCGACCCTTCGCTGGTGTCCCGCCGTGTAGGGATCGCGCTTCTCGATCGTCAGTGCGAACGCCTCGATGGCCTGCTCCATGCCGGCGTTGAGCTGCTCCAGGTGGCGGCGGGCGCGGGCCTCCAGGTCGCCCCGCTTCACTTCGTTTCGCAAGGTGGTAATGCCGAACGCCAGGTCGCTGGCCATTTCCTCCAGCAGGGCGATTTCGTCTTCGGCGAACGCCTCGGGCTCCGCCGAGTAGATGGTGAACGATCCGAAAACCTTGCCCTTGCTCTTCAACGACAGGGCGATCATGGAGCGGTAGCCCATGCGGCGCGCCTGGTTCAGGCAATCCCTGGGACCGGCATCGCGCGCGGTGTCATCGATGACATTGACGCGCCCCTCGCGCACCGCGATGCCGGTCACGCAGCCGCCGGCAGCGTCTTCGCGCGCCGTGATGTTGAGGCCGGAGACGTATCCATTGCGGTCCCCGTGGGAGGCCATCGGCCGGATGCGCAAGTCGTCGTCCACGTAGCCCACCCATGCGAGGGTAAAGCCGCCGACCTCCACCGCCGCCCGGCAGATTTTCTCCAGCAGTTCTGCCTCGTCCCGGGCCCGCACCAAAACCCTGTTCACCTCGCCCAGGGTCTTCAGCGCACGGTTGAGCTTGGCCAGGCTGGACTCGAATTCCCGGCGCTCGGTGATGTCGCGGAACACGTGCAGCGTGTAGAGCGGCGTGCCGTCGGGTCCGGCGACCGGGTAGGGCGTGGCGAGATGGTGTCCGCCGTCCGGAGTCGAGAATTCCACAGGCGGGACGCCGCGGTCTTCGGGAGAGGCGAGAACGGGAAGGCGGACCGAGCGCGGGAAACACTCCCCGTAGGGCCGGCCGATCACCGCCTTGACCTCAAGCCCGGCCTTTTTCGCGTAGGCGAGATTGCAGCGAACGATGCGCTGCTCGGCATCGTGAAGCATGATCGGGTCCTGGATCGCGTCGAAGGCCTCGGTCCAGCGCTCCCGCACCTGCTGGAGCTGGTCGCGCTGGCGCTCGACCCGGCCGAGCAGATCGAGAATCCGGCCCACGTAACGGTTCAGCGCGAAGAACAATGCCAGCGCGGTGACGGCGACGAAACCGATCCCCTTGTAGGTCTGCAGCCTGGAGAGCAGGCCCGGATCGCCTGTCAGGCCCAGAAGAAAAGCGTCGGAAAACACGATCCACGCCGTGGCGGTGGCGAGGTAGACGAGCGAAATGATCAGAGCCACCCGCCGCCCGCCGGATCCGGGATGGGGATCAACTGAATCGCGCGTTGTGGCTGGGAGCATCGTTGGGACGTTTATGAACCGGCGCCTGAGCCGCAATGGCCTGAGAGAATCCCGAACGCCCTTCGGTCATGATTTGGGAATGCAGCGGGTCCCGGGAATCCGTCCGGAAACGCCGCTATTATGCCTGACGCATCGCACAACGGCATTTGATCCAGGTCACGAAATTCACGGCACCGTTCGGAGATGCACACCAAATTTGGGCAAAAACCTATCAAATTGATAGATTTTCCAGTTCAGTCGGTGCCGGGCGGGCGACGAAGGGGAGGCGGCTTCGAGGAGCTTTTCAACGAACTGCCAGGGCGCCGGGCCCGGGATACCCGTGCGGTCAGGCGAGGGGCTTTACCGTTCCGCCGCGCGCGGCGAGCAGTTCCGCGAGTTGCTCCGGCGGCATGGGCTTGCCGAGCAGATAACCCTGGATTTCGTCGCAGCCGTTGGCGCGGAGAAACTCCAGTTGCTCGGCGGTCTCGACGCCCTCTGCGATCACGGTGAGCTTCAGGGTGTGTCCCAGGGAGATGATGGCCTGGGCAATGGCGACGCTGTCCGGATGGCTCGGGACATCGCGCATGAAGGCCTGGGCGATCTTGAGCCGGTTGAGGGGCAGCCGCTGCAGGGCGCTCAGGCTCGAGTAGCCGGTGCCGAAGTCGTCCATGGCCAGTCCCACGCCCATCGCCCGAAAGGCCTTCATCGTTTTCACGGCCTCCTCGACGCTCCTCATGACCAGGCTCTCGGTCAGCTCCAGCTCAAGATAGGAGGGTTCGAGGCCGGCATCATGCAGGGCCTTCTGCACCACCTTGGGAAGCTTGGGCTCCCAGAACTGGCGTGGCGAGAGGTTGACCGCGATCCTGATGGAGGGGAGGCCCTGGCTCTGCCAGTCCCGGGTCTGGGCGCAGGCGGTCCGAAGCACGAACTCGCCAATCGGGGCGATGAGGCCGGTTTCCTCGGCCACCGGAATGAAGCGGTCGGGGGGCACCAGGCCGCGGTCCGGATGGCGCCAGCGCACCAGGGCCTCGGCGCCGACGATTTTCCCGGTGCGCAGGTCCGCCTGGGGCTGGTAATAAACAAGCAGCTCGTGCTGTTCGATGGCCCGCAACAGGCCGTTGTGCACGGCCAGGCGTTCGGCGAGCCGCACCCGCATCGTGTTGGAATAGGCCTGGAAATTGTTGCGCCCCAGTTCCTTCGCCCGGTACATGGCCACGTCGGCATTAGGCACCAGCGTATCGGCGTCGGCGCCGTCCTGGGGAAAGATGGCAAACCCCATGCTGGGGGTGATGTTGTACTCGCGTCCGGAGATTGCGATCGGCTTCCTGATGCTCTCCTGAACGCGCTCGAGGACGGGAACAATCCCTTTTCCTTCCTCCGGCTGGTCGAATAGCAGGATCACGAACTCATCACCGCCGACCCGCGACACCGTATCCACTTCGCGCACGCAGGCGGACAGGCGATCGGCAATGGTCTTGAGCAGCGTGTCGCCCATATCGTGACCCAGGCTGTCGTTGATCACCTTGAAATCGTCGAGGTCGATGTAAACCACGGTAGTGTGCCGGCCGTAGCGCCGCGCATAGGCGAGTGCGCCGATGAGCCGGTCGCGCATCAGGTTCCGGTTGGGCAGCCCGGTGAGCGCGTCGTGGGTCGCCGCGTGCTTGATCTCGTGCATCGCCTTTTCGAGTTCGGTCTTCGATACGGTGGTGGCCTGCAGATCCTCCATCAGGCTGTTGAAGGCGCGGGCCAGGCGCCCGATCTCGTCCCGCGAGGATACCTGGATGCGGTGGGAAAGGTCGGCGGTGTCCCGGCGAATGCTCTCGATCGCGCCGATCAACCTTGTCAGGGGACTCGTGACGAACAGGGAGAGCCCGACGACGAGCGCGATAACCCCACCGACCAGGAAAACCGCACCCGCCCCCAGGTTGAACGCGGCCATCGCGGCTGCCTTGCCCGTAATGATGCCGGCGGGGAAATCCACGACCACGCTCGCCAGATGGGCGCCCTGCAGATCGGTGACGGGAACGATGACCCCGTAGTCCCGATGACCCGTACTGGGACTTCGGTGGGGAACGGTGGCCTGCTTTCCACTGCGAACCGCGTCGAGGACTTCGGGTTCATCGACGATCCGGCCCTGCCGGCCCGCTTCGCTGTGGAACAGGATGCGACCGTCGGGGGCGGCCACCATGGCGTAGTCGATGCCCTGGTAGGCCGTGACCGCTTCCGCCAACTGCTCCTCGAAGCCGATCAGGTTATCGAGGGGGATGCCGAGCTGGAGCACCCGCTCCAGCTGCACCTTGAGGCCGGTGGCGATTGCGGCCGACCGGGACTGAAGCGCTGACGTGTACTCCCGGTTGAAGACGTAGTTGCTAACGGCGATGACCGCGCCCATCGAGACCAGCAGGGCGCCGGTCGCGATGAGGAGGATCTTCGCCCGCAGCCCGAGGGTCACTACTGTTCCCAGTCGAACTTCTGGATCACTTCGGCGGATAGCAGAACGCCGCTCGGAATCTTGATGCCGAGCCTGTTGGCCCGCGCCAGGCTGACCACGGGGAGGCCCTTTACCGTCGGCCTCATGAAAAAAGCGGACGGCGCCTTGCCCTCGGCGAGAATGGCGCGGGCGATGCGCCCGGCAGCGAGGCCCTGCTCCCGCTCGGAAACGGTCACCGCGGCGAGGGTGCCGAAATGGACCCGGTCGATCCAGAAGCCGAAGTCGGGCAGGGTGCTGTTCTCGGCGGTCCATTTGAGCACGTCCTGGTAGGGGACATTCTTTCCGCGCTCGTCCTTGAAATTGAAGATGCCGATCAGGGCGATGGCGTCCACCGTCCCGTGATAGGCCTTGATCCTGCGCTTGTACTCCTCGAAGGTGAGGATGGTGTCCCAGGGCTCCAGCTCCACGTCCGGGAGCGCCTTGGTAGCGGCCCGCATCCGCTTCTCCACCGGATCCCACATGGGCGCGTCGTCCAGGACGACCGCGATTTTCCTTACGCCCGGGACGATTCGCTTGAGCAGCCGCACCGATTCCACGAAGTGCTCCTGTTCCAGAACGCCTGTGACATTGCGGCTGCCTTCGAAGCCGTAGGCCCCCGGGGCCTTGTTGACGCCGCTGAAGACGAAGGGAAGGGGTTTGTTGATGTAATGTTTTGCCACGTATTCCTGGGCGTCGTCGTCGCTGGTGTAGACCAGGTCCGGCTTCCACTGCTCGATCAGGGCCATCGCCTCCCGGCCCATTTTTTCCTTGGCCTCGGGGCTGCTGTTGCGCTTGGTGTCCATCTGGAAAACCTTGTATTCCGCCGGCAGCCCCTGAAGCCCCTCCTTGAATCCTTCCAGCTGGCCGTCGGTCCAGCGCCACGGGGAGTGGTAGCTCATGATGTGCAGGACCTTGAACTTGCCGCCCGGCGGCGGGGCCGATTGGACATTCGCCGCCAGAGTAAGAAGAACGAATGCGATGCACGTCGATAACGAGCGCGAGAAACGGTTGGTTTTCATGAATTGCCTCCCTTCGTAGGCGCGTCACGCTTTCCATCAGGCCGGAGTGATCCTGCCCCGGAGCCTAAACGAGTTGCCGTCGAACGATTTTAATCCAAATCAACGGTATGGCGCCCCAGGCGCGGGGTTCGTCCCACGCGCCGGACCGAAAACCCGCGACCGGTGCGCAGGGTGCACCCTACACTGTGGCGCCTGATGCCGGGTAGGGTGCGTACCACGCACCATTCATGCGCCGGAACTGGTGCGCTGGGCGCACCGTTGTGGGCTATTCGCCGATCGCGGTGCCGGGCGTCGCGCGCCGACCGAGGGCGTCGAGGTTGATGTCCGCCTCCGCCTCGCGGAAACAGATGGCGAGGCCCGCGGTCCGCGCCAGGCTGCTCTCGGTAACCTTGCCGGTGTAGGTTTCGTAGCGCTCCGGGGGAAACCCGTGGCGCACGGCTTCGATCTGGCAGGCTTCGCCCGGCGCCATGCCGTAGCCCTTCGCCTCCACCGGCGCGCCGTCCCCGTCGAACAGGAAAAAGCTCACGTTGACCGAGGCTGCCTGCAAGTGCGTGTTCGAGCGGATCGAGAATTTGAGCAGATAATGTCCGCCGGGATAGAGATACAGCTCCGCGTAGCAGTCGGCCGCGTCGAGCTTTTCTCCGTGGGTGAGCCTGCAGGGTAATCGCAGTGGCATGGGGATGTCCTCCCTGATCAAGAGCGGTTGTCAGGATATCTCGCAAGGTTCAGCCGGTTCGCGGCGGGGTCTGCTTTTGCATCCGGACCAGCAGGGTTTCCACCTCCGCCGCGGGCAGGGGATGCGAGAACAGATAGCCCTGCATCTCGTCGCACTTGAGCAGCGTCAGGAGATTCTTTTGTTCCTCGGTTTCCACGCCTTCGGCGACGACGCTGAGGTTCAGGGCGTGGGCCAGAGAGATGATGGTCGAGACGATGGTCAGATCGTCCGGGTTGTCGGCGCAGTTCGCGATAAACGCCCGGTCGATCTTCAAGGCGTCCACCGGAAGCCGGGCCAGGTAGCTCAGCGACGAATAGCCGGTTCCGAAATCGTCGATGGCGATGCCGACGCCGGCCTCGCGGATCTCGCGGAGTTTGCGGGTGGTGTCCTCGATGCTGGCCATGATCAGGCTTTCGGTGATTTCCAGGTCCAGGCCCGGATGCCCGTCCATGCGCTTCTGCGCGACTTGCGCCACCATCGCGGCGAAATCCCTTTGCTTGAGCTGAATCGCAGAAACGTTGACGGCCGTGCGGGGCGGACGCAGGCCCATCGCTGACCAGCGCGCATAGTCTGACACCGCCTTCTCCATGACCCAGCGCCCGACCTCGATGATCATCCCGGTCTCTTCGAGCACGGGGATGAATTTGGATGGAGGAACCGGCCCCAGCTCCGGGCTGTTCCAGCGCACCAGTGCCTCCAGGCCGGAGATGGCGCCGGTCCTCAGATCGAGCTTGGGCTGATACACCAGGAAGAATTCCTGCCGCTCCAGGGCGTGCCGCAGGCCGGCTTGAAGCGAGAGGCGTTCTCCCATCCGCGCGTTCAGTTCCGCGGTGTAGAACTGGAAATTGTTGCGGCCCAGCTCCTTGGCGCGGTACATGGCGGCATCGGCGTTTTTCAGCAGCGCGTCCGGATTTTCCCCGTCCTGGGGGTAGAGGGCGACGCCGATGCTGCAGGTGGTGTTGAATTCCCGTCCCGCCACGAAGATGGGTCTGGAAACAACACCTAGAATCCTCTGCACCGTTTCGATGATGCGGGGATGGGCCGAAACCGCCTCGATGATTCTCGTGATCACCCGGGGGACAATCTCCGTGATCGAGAGGTCCGACAGCAGGACCACGAACTCGTCGCCGCCGAGGCGCGCCACCGTGTCGCTGCTGCGTATGCAGGACTTCAGGCGCCCGCCGATGACCTTGAGCAGTTCGTCCCCGGCGCCATGGCCCAGGCTGTCGTTGATGACCTTGAAATGATCCAGGTCGATGAACGCCACTGCGACCATGTGATCGTGACGCTGTGCGTAGGCGAGCCCCTGCTGCAGGCGGTCGCGAAGCAGGTTGCGGTTGGCGAGACCGGTCAGCGCGTCGTAGTTGGCCTGGCGCTCCAGTTGCCGTTCGTAATTTTTGGTCTCCGTGACGTCGTTCAGGATGCCTACATAATGGGTCACCCGGCCCGTGTCGTCCGCCACCGGGGCGACATAAAGATCGTTCCAGAACAGGCTCCCATCCTTGCGATAATTGCGCAGCACGGCGTGGCCGTCGCGCCGTTCGCGCAGCGCCGCCCGGATGTCTTCGATCCCGGGCTGGTTCCGGTCGTTCCCTTGCAGAAAACTGCAGTTGCGCCCCAGGACCTCGGCCGCGGGAAAACCGGTTATCCGCACGAACGCGGGGTTGACGTACTCGATCGGATTGTCCGGCTTCGTGAAATCGGTGATCAGGATGGCGTTGACGGTGGATTCGACGGCCCGGTTCCGCAGCCGGAGCTGTTCCTCCACCTGGCGGCGCAGCCGCTCCCGCTCGAGATTGTCCAGGGCGAAGGATATGTCCGCCGCCATTTCCACCAGTACCTTGACCATCGGCGGGTCGAAGTATTCCGCTTCGCCCGCATGCAGGCTGAGGATGCCGATGGGCCTCCCGCTTTCGTACAACGGAAACGCGGCCGTGGCCCGGGAGGCGATTTTTTGCGCGCGGTCGCGCCAAGGTAGGGTTGCGGGATCGGCAAGGATATCGTTGCAGATGTACGGGCGATGCTCCCGTATCGCAACGGCGATTGGACCGCGGCCCTCCGGAATGCTCTCATCCAGAGGAATGCGGATTCCGCCGAGGAAGGGCTGCGCCGGCCCGTGATCGGCCACCGGCACCACCCGGCGGCGGGTTGCGTCGATCAGCCCGATATATGCGATTTGCATTCCCCCTTGCTCGACGCAGGTGCGGCAGACCGCGCGAAACAGCTCGTCGCGGTGCTTGACGCGAATGATGGTTTCATTGGTTTCGCTCAAGGCGGCGAGCAGCTTGTTCAGACGAGCGATCTGCTGCTCAGCGAGCCTGCGCTCGGCCACCTCGCGCCGCAATTCGGCATTCAGCTCGGCCAGCTCGGCCGCCCTTTGCTCCAACGATGAGCGCGAATCCTGCAGCGACTGGGCCATCCGGTTGAGTGCCGAGGCCAGGGTGAGGAACTCGCGCTGACGGCGCGGCGTAATCCGAGTGGCCAGTTCGCCCCGGGAGACCCGCTGCGCGAAATCCACGCATTCCGCCACCGACCGGTTGATGCCGCGGGACAGGAACAACGCCACGCCCAGTCCCAGCAACGCGGCGGCAGCGGTCATGCCCATGATGGTCCAGTTGGTGGCGCGTGCCGCGGTCAGGACGCTGTCGCGGGTTGCCTCCGCCGCGTGGTCTGCGTGGAGATGAAGCTTTTCGATCTCGGGCTCGATGGTGCGTGCCGCACCGAGGTAGGCGGTGCTCTCGGTGTCGATCCGGGCATCGATCCGGACGTATTCCCGGAACAGGGCCAGGTAAACGTCGGCGAGACCCTTGAGGCGCTTTTTCGAATCGGGAGGCAAGCCTGCCTGGAAGAGGTCGACCTTGAACCGCTCCATTGCTGCCTCAAACCCATCTACATGTTTCTCAAGGCCGCGTGCAATGAAATCCTTTTCCTCGCGGCGCAAGGTCAGCAAGTCGACCAGGAGTCTCTCCGACCTGTGGTTCCGGACGATGGGTTCGATCTCATGGGCCGCGCGCCGCATCCGGCCCTCAATCCCGGCGCCCACGCGGCCCAGCTGCCCGTAGAGCTCGACCACCTTCAGAAACCCTGCCTCGTAGCGGTCCAGTATCCGCTCGATGGTCCGCGTCTGGTCGATCACGCCCGGGTCCGCCACCAAATCCCGGATACCGGCCATATGCTGGCGGATGTCTGCGCCATTGAGGCGTACCAGAGTGGCGTACCTCGCCTTAGCCTCTACGAAGCCCAGTTCCCGCCGGAAAATCAGAAAATCCTTCTCAGCGCGCCGGGCATTGAGCATGGCGGCAACGCTCCGGAAGCTGAGATCGGCCACCTTGCCGTCGATGCCTACAAGTTTCCCGACTGCCGCGACGGAACGTTCCTGGCTCACCAGAGACACGGCTCCTGCCACGAGGGCGAGGACGATGACGAGTGCGAATCCGAGCGCCAGCTCAGCCCTGAGACTGAGGCCGCTGAAATGGGCCGTAACGCGCTTGGTGTTGTTATTCAGGTGAGTCAATCCTGGTACGGGACGAAATCGTGCTTGATGATGAGATCGGCGACCTGGGGGGAAAGGCAGAAGTTGACGAACTCCTTGGCCAACCCCGTCGGGAGGCTCTTCGTGACCAGGGACAGGGCGCGTGCGATGGGGTAATCCCCGCTGCGGATGGTCTTGCTGGTGGCAAGCACGCCTTCCATGGGAAGGAGCTTGATGGGGGCGCCCGCCTGGGCTGTGCGCTCCGCCTCGCCCACCGACATGAACACGATCCCACTGGGATTCTCGCTTATTGCTCGTATGCGGCTTGGGTTATCGCCAAGCACCTGATGGGCTCTGATGTCGGCGTAGCTGATTTCGAAGAACTGGGTGAAGAGTTCACTGGTGCTGCGGCCGGACTCGGCTGCGAACACGGCGATGGCGGCATCCCGCCCCCCCACCTGTTTCCAGTTCGTGATGCGGCCGGTGTAGATGTCTGCGACCTGCCTATTGGTGAGCGCTCTAACGGGATTGTCCTTGTGGACGACCAGGGCGACGCCGTCGCGGGCGATGGGAAAGCCGGTGAGATCGCTCTCCCTGTCCGAGAGCGCCCGGGAGACCATCCCGATGTCCGCCTTACCCGTGCGGGCGTCACTGAGCCCCCGGCCTGAGCCGCCGCTCTGGATTTCAATCCTGACCCCTGGGTGAACTGCTTCGTAGCGCTTGGCAATGTCCCTGATCAGCGGGGTCATGGTTCCCGATCCGGTGATGAGGAGTTTTCCGGCAGTATGGGATGCGACGGCGGCGCCGGGACAGCCCAGGCCCAGAAGAATGAACGTTGCGAGCGCGGCGACTGTCGCCGATGACCAATTCCGATCCATGGATGCCTCCCTGTTCATGGTTCGTTTCTCCTACAACCCCCTGTAGGAGCGAATTCATTCGCGACCGATTCATTCGCGGCCGGGGTCGGGGATGAATCCCCTCCTACAACCCCTGTAGGAGCGAATTCATTCGCGACCGATTCATTCGCGGCCCCGGTCGGGGATGAATCCCCTCCTACAACCCCTGTAGGAGCGAATTCATTCGCGACCGATTCATTCGCGACCCCGGTCGGGGATGAATTCCCTCCTACAACCCCTGCAGGAGCGAATTCATTCGCGACCGATTCATTCGACTGGCGGGAAGGGATTCCCGGCCTACGGAGCTGCGTGGCCAGCGAGCATTTCCTCAATCTTATCGGCAGGCAGCGGCGGGGAAAACAGGTACCCCTGGTACTCGTTGCACTTGAGCAGCCGCAGGATCCGCTCCTGCTCCCTGGTCTCCACGCCTTCCGCGACCACTTTCAACGCCATCGAGTGGGCGAGGGTGATGATGGAGGAGACGACGCTCATGCTGTCGGCGTTGGTGGCCAGATCGGTGATGAAGGAGCGGTCGATTTTCAGGCTGTTCACCGGCAGCCTCGTGAGATAGCTCAGCGACGAGTAGCCGGTGCCGAAGTCGTCAATGGCGATTCCCACCCCCATTTCGCGGATCGTCCGGAGCTTGGCGATGTTCGGCTCGATGTTTTCCATGATCACGCTTTCGGTGATCTCGAGGTCGAGATCGCACGGCATCGGGCTGGTGGGGTGCAGCGCCTCGTCTACGGCGGCCACGAAGTCCTGCTGCCGCAATTGTATTGGCGACACATTCACGGCGATGCGCGGCATGGCAAGCCCGCGCTTTCGCCATTGGGAGGACGTCTTTGCCGCCTGTCTCATGGCCCAAAGGCCGACATCGAGAATCATGCCGGTTTCCTCGAGCAATGGAATGAACATTCCGGGCAGGACCAGTCCGGTGTCCGGATCGTTCCACCGAATCAGCGCTTCCAGCCCGCTGACGCGGCCGGTGGCGATCTCGATCTTGGGCTGGTAGTACAGGACGAACTGCTCCCTTTCCAGGGCCCGGCGCAGCTTGTTCTCCAGGGTGAGCTGCTCCGTGACGCGCGCGTTCATGGCGGGGGCGTAAAACCGGACCCGGTCGGCCGAGGCCTTGCCCTTCTTCAGGGCGGCTTCCGCGTTGGAGAGCAGGGACTCGGCATCGCCTCCGTCGGCCGGGAATAGCGCAACGCCGGCTTTGAGCGATATGCGCAGCTCCTGGCCGTCGATGTGAAAGGGCTGGCTCGCGATCCTGGCGACGAGTTCCTGGACCAGGCGCCCCGCGTCCGATTCTTCTCGAAGACGAGTGAGAAGGATCGCGAACAGGTCGGCGCCGATCCGGGCCACGTCGCCTGAGTCGCTGAGCGCCGCCTGGAGGGAACTCGCCAGGTACTTCAGCAGAGCGTCGCCGGCATGGCGGCCCAGGGAATCATTGATCAGGTGCAGCCGCTCGATGTCCAGAAGGGCGACGGCAACTGACCTGTGCTCACGGATCGCGGCCGTGAGCTGCTGGTTCAGCCGGTCCGTGAACAGCCGATGGTTGGGCAGGCCCGTCAGGACGTCGTAATAGGCGAGGTAGTCCACCTTCTCCTGTTTCTCGATGTAATCCAGGGCGAAGGAGATGTCCCCGACCAGTTCCTTGAGGAGCTTCAGCTCCTCTTCGTCGAAAAATCCCGGCTCCGCCGTAAACAGCCCGTATACGCCCACCGCCTTGTCTCCCACCAGGAGGGGAAACGCGGCGATGGAGCGGAAGCCGGTGGCCAAGGCCTGTTCCCTAGCGACCACGGGCGAGGGGTCACGCTCGATGTCATTGCTGATCACCGGCATCTTGTAGCGCAGGGCACGCCCCACCATGCCCTGTCCCTCGGGCACGTCTTCTCTCGCCGAAAGCCGCACTTTCTCCACGTAGTCGGTACCTTCGCCCACGAGGGCAACGGGCCTGACCTCCAGCGTCGCGTCGTCCACCATGGCGATGACGGCCATGCGGAAGCCGCCGTGTTCCACTGCAATGCGGCAGGCTTCATCGAACAGTTCCTTGCGGTCGTGATGCCGCACGATGGCCGAATTGATCTCGCTCAGCACGGTCTTGATGCGGCTCAGCCGGGCGATTTTTTCTTCCTGCAGAATGCGCTCTGTGATATCCACCATGACGCCCTGGAGCTTCACCGGGCGGCCGTTCTCGGAGATGACGGTCACGTAATCCCTCAGCCAGACGATGCGCCCGTCGGCGGCGAGCATGCGGTATTCGAACTGGTGGGGCAGCAACTGCTCGGTCTGGGCCTTGCAGAACGAGAACGCCCGGTCCCGATCGTCCGGATGCAGGTGGTCCTTCCAGAAATCCGGTTCGTTCAGCCACCGATCCGCCGCATAGCCCAGCAGGCGCACCGCCTGCTGGCTGACAAAGGTGAACTTCATGGTCGGAACGTCCAGTTCCCAGACGATGCCGTCAATTGCGTTCACGAGAGAATGGTATTTCTGCTGGGAGCGCCGAATTGCTTCCTCCGCTTCCTGGCGGGCGAAACGCTCCGCCTTTTCCTGGAGGGCGCGCTGGATGGCCGGGACCAGACGTTTCAGGTTTTCCTTGAGCACGTAATCGGTGGCGCCGCTTTTCAGGGCCTCGATCGCCCGCTCCTCGCCGATGGTGCCGGAGACGAAGAGGTAAGGCGTGTCCGGAGACTCCTCCTGGGCCGCGGCCAGGGCAGTCAGGCCGTCGAATCCGGGCAGGGTGAAATCCGAGAGGATGAGGTCGGGCTTGAATTCCCGGAGCTCCTGGCGGAACGCTTCCAGGGTGTCCACGCGGCGCGTGGCGCAGCGCAGGCCAGCGCGCTCGATCTGGCGGATTTCCAGCTCTGCATCGGAGGGCACGTCCTCGAGCATCAGGATTCTGATTTCTTTTTCCATGGCGGTCATGTGTTATCCGGACCCGACGGGGTCGTAGGAGCCAGCTCGCTGGCGAATCGGCGGTGGCGACAGCGAAGGCGCATGAGTTTCGCGAGCAAGCTCGCTCCTACAGATGTAAACCGCCGGCCGCGGCAAGCCTCGTCCGGATTTCTTCCGCCGGCAACGGCTTGCTGAAAAGATATCCCTGGATTTCGTCGCAACCCCGGGCCCTCAGAAAACCCAGTTGCTCCTCCGTTTCCACGCCCTCGGCGATCACCCTGAGATTCAGGCTGTGCCCCAGGGTGATCACCGCCTGGGCGATGGCCGCGTCGTCCGGGTCGCTGCCGATATCGCGCACGAACGACTGGTCGATTTTCAGGCGGTCGATGGGGAAGCGCTTGAGGTAGCTCAGGCTCGAATAGCCGGTGCCGAAATCGTCGATCGAGAGCCGCAGCCCCAGCGCTTTCAATTCCCGCAGGGTGGTGACGAACTCCTCGGCATTGTGCATGACCAGGCTTTCTGTCAACTCCAGCTCCAGGTACCGGGGATCCAGCCGGGTATCCTGGAGGACCTGCCGAATGGACCGTGTCAGGTCTTGCTGCCTGAACTGGCGCGCGGACAGGTTGACCGACACGTGGAGGAGAGGCAGGCCGGCGTCCTGCCACGCCTTGTTCTGGGCGCAGGCGGTGCGCAGGACCCATTCGCCGATCGGCACGATGAGGCCGGTTTCCTCCGCCAGCGGAATAAACCGGGAAGGAGGCACCATGCCCAGCTCCGGGTGATGCCAACGGATCAACGCTTCGACGCCGACGATGCCGCCGGACAGAAGATCCAGTTGCGGCTGGTAATGGAGGGAAAACTCCCCGGCTTCCAGCGCATTTCTCAGCTTCGACTCCATGGACACCCGCTCGTTGATCCTGGCATTCAGTTCGGCGGTGAAGAACCGGAAAGTGTTGCGCCCCTGCTCCTTGGCCCGGAACATCGCGGCGTCGGCATTTTTCATCAGGGTCTCCGGATTGTTGCCGTCCGGGGGGAATACGCTCAAACCGATGCTGCAGGTTGTGAAAAGCTCCCGGCCCTCGACAACGAACGGCCGGGAAATGGCGTCCAGAATTCTTTGCGCCAGTCCGGAAACACTCTCCACGTTTTCGTGATCGCTGAGCACGAGCACGAATTCGTCGCCGCCGGGCCGGGCCACGGTGTCGGTTCCGCGCAAGCAGCTTCTCAACCGTTCCGCGGCGGCGGCCAATAACCTGTCACCGGTATGGTGGCCGAGACTGTCGTTGATGAACTTGAAGTGGTCGAGATCGACGAATGCCACCACCACCACACGCTGATGGCGCTCGGCGTAGATGAGGGCCTGCCTGAGACGGTCGTTGAGCAGGTTCCGGTTCGGCAGATCCGTCAGGGTGTCGTAGTTGGCCTGGCGCTCCAGTTGCGCCTCGTAGCGCTTGGCGTCGGTGATGTCGTTCTGGACGCCGACAAAATGGGTGATCACTCCGGGACCGGCGCGGACCGGTGCGATGTGAAGCTCATTCCAGAACAGGGTGCCGTCCTTGCGGTAGTTGCGCAGCACCGCGTGGCCTTCGCGGCCTTCCCGTATCGCCGACCGGATTTTTTCGAGTTCGGGCTGGTCCAGGTCATCACGGTGCAGGAACCGGCAGTTGCGGCCCAGCACTTCGGCCGCGCTGTAGCCGGTGATGCGCTCGAATGCCGGATTGACGTATTCGATGGGATTGTCCGGCCTGCCGTAACTGGTGATGATTACGGCGTTGACGCTGGATTCGATGGCACGGTCGCGAAGGCGCAGGGATTCCTCGGCCTGCTTGCGGCGCAGGAACAGCCCGATCTGGCCGCCGATCGACCGGGACACCCGCAGCAGCGCCTCGTCCGGCCGCCGGGTGCTGCGGCTGAAGAATTCCATGACTCCGATGGACGTACCCACGGCCGTGATCGGGAACGCAAATGCGCCGTGCAGCCCCGCCTTTTCGGCGATGGGAGCCCGGAGAAAGCTGCTGTCCCGGGTCACGTCTTCGATCCAGGCGGGCTCGCCGGTGACCCAGGCGCGACGAATCAGGCCGGCCGTCCCCGGCACGAACGTGCTCCGACGGTTAGTCTCGACGAATTCAGCGACTTCCTCAGAGGGAACGCTCCAGGTCTCGGCGCACTTGAGGACCTCATCCTGTTGATCCCAATACCAACGGGCGCCGCAATCCCAGTCCAGGGTTTCGCAAATGGTCTGGATGATTTTCGGCATGGCCCCGGCGAGGGTGTCGGATTCAGCCAGCAGCCGGGTCACGGCGTGTTCCATGTCCCCGCGCAATTCCGCAAGCTTGGCCTCGGTGACGTCCTTGCCGGTGCCTCGGTAGCCCCTGAACCCGCCTTCCGCGTCGAAGACCGGCTGGCCGCTCACGCTGATATAGCGGACGTTGCCGTCCATGTCCCGGGTCCGGTACACGAAATCCCGGAACGGTTGTCGTGCCTCCAGGGTTGCCTTGTGCGCGGCCCACTCGGCCTGAGTCAGGGCAATGGAAGGAATCTCCCACCGGGTCTTCCCCAGGTATTCGGCTGGCGGAATGCGCACCTTATGCAGAATCTCCCCCGGCATCACGGTGAACCGGTAGTTCTCGTCCTGCTCCCAATACCAGTCGGATGACAGCTCGGCCAGGCTGCGAAACCGCGCCTCGCTCTCCTGCAATGCCTGTTCCATGCGTTTCCGGGCCTCCCGGTCGCGGGCCTCCTGCATCGCCCGCTGCACCGCCGGCGCCAGCCGGCGAAGGTTAGCCTTGAGCACGTAGTCCATGGCGCCGTGCTTGAGCGCCTCGATCGCCCGTTCCTCGCCGATGGTGCCGGAGACGAAGATGAACGGCGCATCGGGGCGCAGTTCCCGGGCGATCTCCAGGGCGCGCATTCCGTCAAAGGCGGGAAGGGTGAAATCCGAAAGGATGACGTCCGGCGCGAACGCCACCAGCTCCGTGCGGAAGTCGGGCTCCGTCTCAACGCGCCGCGTCAGGCAGGCGATGCCCGCCCGGTGCAGCTCGCGCAACTCCACTTCGGCGTCGGCAGGGACGTCCTCGAGGATCAGTATCCTGAGTTCGTTCCTCACGCTGATGTCATCCGTTTCCATCGTTGTTACACAGGTGTCTTGTTCATGACCACCCAGTACAGGCCGACCTGGGTCACGGTCTCGACGAACTTGTCGAATTCGACGGGCTTGACGATGTAACTGTTGACGCCCAGTTCGTAGCATTCCCGGATGTCCCTCCCTTCCTGGGAGGAGGTGAGCATGACTACCGGAATCATCCGCGTACGGTCATCTCCCTTGATTTTTCTGAGCACCTCGATGCCATCCACCTTGGGCAGCTTGATGTCGAGCAGAATCAGGCGCGGTCCGTTTTCCATCTGGCGCCCGGCATACTGGCCGGCGCAGAAGGCAAAATCCAGGGCGTCGGCGCCGTCCTTGACCCAGAACACACTGTTGCCCAGATGGTGTTTCTTGAGCACGCGCAGCGTAAGCTCGGCGTCGGCCGCACTGTCCTCCACCATCAGTATTTCCACTTTTTCAAAGGTCGCCATCGTGATCCTCCGCCTCCCGGGGAAGCGCAAACCGGAAGGTCGCGCCTTGATCCACTTTCCCTTCCGCCCAAACCCGGCCGCCATGGCGCGCGACGGCTCGTTGCACGATCGCCAGGCCGACCCCGGTGCCGGGGAATTCCTCGCCGCCGTGCAGGCGCTGGAATACGCCGAACAGCTTGTCGTAGTACTGCATGTCGAAGCCGGCCCCATTGTCCGTGACGTAATACACGTTCTCCCGTCCCTCGGACTGCCCGCCTGCCTCAATCAGTGGTGTCTCGCGGCGGCCGCTGAATTTCAGCGCATTGGACAGCAAATTGGCCCATACCTGGCGCAGCAGCACCGGGTCACCGTCGCAGGCCGGCATGGGCCTGAGGTCGAAGCGCACCGATCGGTGGTCGCCCGCTTGGCGCAGTTCCGAGAACACTTCCGCGGCAAGGGCGGCCATGTCCACCGGAGAGACGGCCATGGCCTTGCGACCCATGCGCGAGAAGGCCAGCAGGTCATCGATGAGCTGCCCCATTTTATGGGCGTTGTCCCGGATGACCCGGATCTGCCGCCTTCCTTCCTCGTCGAGTCTCGCCTGATAATCCTCCTCCAGCATGCGGGAGAAGCCGTCAATCGCCCGCAGCGGGGCCCGCAGGTCATGGGACACCGAGTAGCTGAAGCTCTCCAGCTCCTTGTTGGTGGCCTCCAGTTGCGCCGTTCGCCGCGCCAGCTCTTCGTTCATGTGAATCGCCTCGTCGTAAGTGGAGATCAGCAGGTCCACGATCTGCTCCCGCTCCGAGGTGATGAAGTGCTTCTTTCCGGCGAGATAGACCTCCATGCCGACTTCCAGCTGCCGGGTCCTGCGCAGCTCGCGGTTCAGCAGGATGTAATCGATCCGGGCGAGCAGAATCTTGGGCTCGTAGGGCTTGCGGATGAAATTGTCGGCGCCGCACTCGAGACTCTTGGCGATGTCCTGCATGCCGGAGAGGGAAGTCACCATGACTACGGGAACGTCCTTGAGATTGTCGTCGGACTTGACGGCCTTGCAAAGCATGTAGCCGTCCATCTCAGGCATCACGATGTCCGTGATGATCAATGTCGGCTTGCGCTGGCGGGCCGCCTCGAGCGCGAGCCTTCCGTTGGCGGCGGTAGTGACCGCGTAATGGTGCTGCTCGAGCAGGTATTTGAGCTGTTCGGCCTGGGTGGCGCTGTCCTCGGCGATGAGGATATGGACTTCGTTGTTCCTGATCTTTTTCTGCGGGTTCATTTTCGACCTCACTTCGGCCGCGTGAGCAGGCTGCCGATCGCCTCGGCGATCCCGGAGGGGGGGAGCACGTAATCCGCTGCGCCCAGCTCGATGGCTTCGCCCGGCATTCCGGGCACGGCGCAGGTTTCGCGATCCTGGGCAATGGTGACCGCACCCCTGGCTTTCATCTGCTTCAATTCCTCGGCGCCGTCCTTTCCCATGCCGGAGAGCAGCACGCCGATGGCGCCGCGGCCCATGACTTCCGCGACCGAGCGAAACAGATACGATACCGAGGGGCGATGGCCGTTCTCCGGGTCGTCGGTGCGGAGGGCTATTCGGTTCCCGGCCTCGATCTTCATCTGAAAACCGTCCGGGGCGATATAAGCGTGCCCCGGCAACAGGTACTCGCCCTGGGCGGCCACATGGACCGGAAAACCGGACGATTCGGCGAGCCATTCGGCCATTCCCGGGGTAAAGCCGGCGGCAATGTGCTGAACGATGACGATGGGGACCGGAAGATTCTTCGGGAGCCTGGACAGGATGGTCTGGAGCACCACCGGGCCGCCGGTGGATGCCCCGATGGCGACCAGCTTAACTTCCGTCGGATGGGCTTCCAGCGGGATTGGCCTTGCCGCCGGTGCCGGGGAAACGGTCGGCGTCCGTTTCGGCCAGCGCCTCACCACGTGGACCTCCGACATCAGCTTGACGGTCTGAATGAGCTCCCTTGCCATCTCTTCGTGGCGGGGATGGCCGGCGCCGGGCGGTTTTTCCACCACGGCAAGGGCTCCCGCCTCCAGCGCGCGGAACGTCCCCGACAGTTCCTCGCGCCCGGAACTGCCGGACACGACGACAATGGGGGTAGGGGAGGTTTCCATGATTCTGCGCGTCGCGTCCAACCCGTTCATTTGCGGCATGTGGACATCCATGGTGATGACGTCCGGCTTTCTGCGGCTCACGGCCTGAATCGCCTCTTCCCCGTTGGCGGCGGTTCCGACGACCCGTATCCGGGGGTCCGAGGTGAGAATGTGCACCAGGAAGTCCCGCATCACCGGAGAATCCTCCACGACCAGCACATCGATGGTTGCGCGCGCGCTGCCCGGGCTCATAGCAGCTTGCGGATGACCGCCAGCAGGTTGCTCTGGTCGAAGCTGCTTTTCACGATGTAGGCGTTGGCGCCGACATCGATGCCGCGCTCGCGGTCCTCCCGCGATTCAAGTGCCGTCACCAGCACCACGGGCAGCTCGGCGAGCTTCCGGTCGGCGCGAATCCGGGCGGTGAGATCGAAGCCGTCCATGCGCGGCATCTGGACGTCGGACACCACCAGGTCGAATTCTCCGGTCTTCAGCGTGGTCAGGGCGTCGATGCCGTCCACGGCGGTCTTCACCTGGTATCCGGCGGCCTCCAGGATGTTCTGGAGCAGGGCGCGCGCCGTGATGGAATCCTCCACCACCAGGATGGAACGTTTCGCTGTCTCCGCCGCTTCCGCGATGGCGGCGGGCCGCGCCGGGGCCGCGGCTCTGACCGCCGACTTCATCAGGTCCGGGACGCTCAGTATCGGCGCCGGGGTTCCGGTTCCCAGCATCGCCGCGCCGGCGACGTTGGGAACGCGCAACAACTGCTTGCCGAGCCCCCTGACCAGCACTTCCTGCTCGCCCACGACCTCGTCCACCAGGAAGGCGATGCGCTCGCCCCCCGCGGCGAGCAGCACGAAGGGCTCGGGTCCGGGGGAGGCGGCTTGGGCGCTCCTCGCCGGGAGCCCCAGGACACTTCGCAGGCGCGCCAGCGACAGGGCGCGTCCGTTGAGTTGGATGGTTTCCCGGTTCTCCACGGTCTTGATCTCCTCCTTCTCGACCCGGGCCACGCGCTCGACGCCGGTCGCGGGAAGAACGAACAGGCGCTCGTTCACCCGTACCACGACGCCGCGGAATGCGGACAGGGTGAGCGGAAGCACGAGGCGGACGGTCGTGCCGGCGCCGGCGCGGGATTCGACGAACACCGTTCCCCCCAGCCTTTCGACTTTCTCCTGGACGATCGCCAGGCCGAGCCCCCGGCCGGAGAGGTCGGTGACGATCGGACTGGTGGATACCCCCGAGCGGAACGCGAGCGCCAGGGATTCTTCGACGCCCAGCCTGGACGCCTCCTCCGCCGAGATCAGGTCCAGCTTCTGCGCGGCCTGGCGCAGCCGGGCGGTGTCGAAGCCGGCGCCGTCGTCGGAGACCACGATGGCCGCCTTGCCGGCATCGGTCCGGGAAACGGCGAGGGCGATGGTGCCGCAGGGCGGCTTGTTGCGGCGGGTGCGCTCGGCGGGCGGCTCGATGCCGTGGTCCACGCAGTTTCGCACCAGGTGAATCAGCGGATCCTTCATTTCCTCCAGGATCCGCCGGTCGATCTCGATGTCGGCGCCCTCGACCGCCAGCTGCGCCTCCTTGCCGCGATCCCGCGCCAGCTCGCGAACCAGCGCCGGAAAGACGTCGAGGAGGGAGGCGATGGGGAGCATCAGCACCTTTTTCGCGTCTTCGAGCAGGCCGTCCACAGCCTTTCCCAGGACCCGCGAATCCTGCTCGGCGGCCGCTGCGGCCGCCGCCAGCCGGCTTTCGAGGGAGGCGAGGGCGGAGTTTTCCTGCTCGACGAATTCCAACAGCTTTCCCAGGTTAAGCCTGATCTTTCCCTGAAGTCCGCTTTCGGCGCAGTTTTCGAGCGCGGTCTGGATGCCGAGCGCTTGGGAGCGGACTGTTTCGCGCGCTTTGCGGCGAGCGGCGAGGGCGCGGGAAAACTCCCGCAACTGGGCGGCGCGTGCGGCGGTCGCGAGCTTTGCCGAAACCAATTCCTCGGTTTGTCGAAACAGGGCGTCGAGCTTGGCGGTGGAGATTCTCACGGTGTCCGCCAGGACCGGCTGCTCCGGCGGCACAGCTTGAACCGGGGAAGCGTCTGGCCTTCCCTCGGTCGTTTCTCCTGCCGGCGCGGTCTCGCCTTCAGTCGCGGCGGGCCCCGCCATGGGCGGCCCCGCGTCGGCTTTTGCGGTCGGCGCCGCTTTCGATGCGGCTTCCAGGCGACGGCCGAGGGCATCCAGCACCGACTGCTCTCCGGAATCGCTGGCGGCGCCTCCCGCCACCGCGAGACGCTTCAAGGCGGCCACCGCCGCGTGAAGCACGTCGAATAACGGGGGCGAAGGCGCGAGTTCCCCGCGTTTCATGGCGACGAACACGCTTTCCGCCTGCTGGCAGAGGGCTTCGATCGCCGTCAGGTTCACCGCGCGCGCTGCGCCCTTCAAGCTGTGGGCTTCCCGGAACACAGTCTCGATCAGGCTTTTCCGGCGCTCGCCCTCGGGCGCCTTCTCCAGTTCCAGCAGCCCGGCAGCAATGGCGGCCAGATGCTCCTCCGCCTCGACCGCAAAGGTTGCCAGCAGCTTTTTCAGGAACTCACCGTTCTTCTTTGCCATGGTGCCATCCGTTCAAGCTCCGGGGCGCGACGTATCGCGCATAAGGATCGCCGCGGTTTCGGAATGAGGCTCCATACCTGATGGAGCTGCTTTGCCTTCGATAAGGGCACTCAACCGCTGCCCCAGTCCATGCAGGTTTTGCGCGGCAGCCTCGGCCTGCTTCGCGCTCGCCACGTTCTGCTTGCTCGCCTGCTCGATGTTGTCCATTGCCAGCACCACTTGATCCATGCCTACGGACTGTTGCTGGCTCGAAGCGGCGATCTGGGCAGCGGCTTGCGCTGCCTCGGCGATGCTGTCGGCCAGCAGCCGGATGGATTCGCCAGTCTGCGTGGATTGTTGCAGACCAGCCTCCGCAGCCTTGGTTCCCTGCTCGGTAGCCATTACCGCGGCGCCCGTCGCCTTCTGGATGTCACCCAGGATTGCACGCACCTGGGCTGTTGCGTCCTTCGATTGCGCGGCGAGGCTTTTGATCTCCTGCGCCACAACGCCAAATCCCTTTCCTTCTTCGCCCGCTCTAGCCGCCTCGATAGCGGCGTTGACTGCCAGAAGATTCGATTGGTCGGAAAGATCGTTGACGGCGGAAACGATCTCTCCGATCGCCTGACTTTGCTCGCTCAGCCTCACGATTCGCTCGGCGATGGATTCCATCTGCTCGCGAATCCGCCTCATTCCCTCAATGGTTTCCTCCACCGATTTCTTGCCGGTATCCGAAACCTGTCCCAGTTTCTGCGCGCTCTCCAGAACATGTCTTGCCTTCTGGCTGGCGACTTGTGCGGTCTGCTTGACTTCTTCCACGGTCGCCGTCGTCTCGCTCACCGAAGCGGCTGCCTCTGTCGAACTGGAGGCAACCTGGCTCGTTGCCGCCAGGATTTCGCCGGTGCCGGAGGCCAAGACCTTGACCCCCTCCCGGACCTGTTGCACCAGTCTTTCCAGGTCTGCCGTGCGCTCTTCAACCCTCAACTCCAGTTCGGCATGCGCCTTTCGCAGCCCTTCCTCCGCCTGCTTCTGCGCCGTCACGTCGCGGGCGGCGGCGAAGACTCCGAGAACTTGTCCGGCGACGTCCTTGTAGACCGAGGCGTTGTACAGGACATCGGTCAGTTTCCCGCCGCGGTGCCGGATGGTGAGCGGATAATCGGTGACGAAGCCCTTGGCGAAGACCTGCTGGTAGCCCTCGCGGGCCTTCTCCGGTTCGGTGAAATAGTCGGAAAAGTCGGTGCCGATGAGTTTCTCCCGCGGCACCCCCGTGACCTTGATGCTGCCTTCGTTGACGTCGGTGATCTTGCCCTCGGGGCTGATGGTCACCAGCGGGTCGAGGCTCGCTTCGATCAGGCTGCGGGCTTATTGGGAGGCGAAACGCAATTGTGCTTCTGCCTGCTTCTT
>JACPEG010000054.1 GCA_016183615.1 Betaproteobacteria bacterium | reverse complement strand
TTGAACAACAAGATTCGTGTCATCCAGCGACGTGCATACGGACTGCGCGACGAAGAATACCTGCGGCTCAAGATTCTGACTTGCATGCTGCCCGTGCTCTAAAATGACCCATAATCACCCACTCGATTTCCCGAAGACCCCCAAAAATCATGAGTCGAAACGTCGTTGTCATAGGAACCCAATGGGGTGATGAAGGCAAGGGCAAGGTGGTGGATTGGCTCACTGACCATGCCCAGGGGGTGGTGCGTTTCCAGGGCGGCCACAACGCGGGCCATACTCTGGTCATCGGCGGGAAGAAGACGGTCCTGCACCTGATCCCGTCGGGGATCCTGCGGGACGGCGTCGGCTGCTACATCGGCAACGGCGTGGTGGTCTCGCCCAAGGCGCTCATCGATGAGATCGAAATGCTGAAGGCGGCCGGCGTGGAGGTGAAAGGCCGGCTCAGGATCAGCGAGGCCTGTCCCCTCATCCTGCCGTGCCACAGCGCGCTCGATAACGCGCGGGAGGCCGCCAGGGGCGATGCCAAGATCGGCACCACCGGGCGCGGCATCGGGCCCGCCTACGAGGACAAGGTAGCGCGCCGGGCGATCCGGCTCCAGGACCTGTTCTACCGCGACCGCTTCGCCTCCAGGCTCGGAGAGATACTCGACTATCACAACTTCGTGCTGAAGAATTACTTCCGGGCACCCACGGTGGATTTCCAGAAGACAATGGACGACACCCTGGCGCTGGCCGATCGCATCCATCCCTTCATCGCGGACGTGCCGCGCGAGCTCTACGAGGCGAACCGGGCCGGCAAGAACCTGTTGTTCGAGGGCGCGCAGGGAACGTTGCTCGACATCGATCACGGGACCTATCCCTTCGTGACCTCCTCCAACTGCGTGGCGGGCGCGGCCGCGGCGGGCAGCGGCGTGGGGCCCGGGATGCTCCACTACGTGCTGGGCATCACCAAGGCCTACACCACGCGCGTGGGTGGTGGCCCCTTCCCCACAGAACTGGACGACGACGTGGGCAGGCATCTCGCGACCCGTGGCAACGAGTTCGGTGCAACCACCGGGCGGCCACGGCGCTGCGGCTGGTTCGACGCGGCGGCGCTCAAGCGCTCGATCCAGATCAACGGGGTTTCGGGACTGTGCGTGACCAAGCTCGACGTGCTGGACGGCGTGGAAGCCTTGCGCATCGGCGTGGGATACCGCTGCGATGGTGTGACCAGCGACATCCTGCCCTACGGCGCCGACACGCTGGCCCAGTGCGAGCCGATCTACGAAGAGCTTCCCGGCTGGAAGGAGAGCACGGTGGGGATCAGGCGCTTCGACGCGCTGCCGGGCAACGCCCAGAGCTATCTCAAGCGCATCGAGAGCATCTGTGGCGTGCCTGTGGACCTGATCTCGACGGGCGCAGACCGGGAAGAGACCATCGTGATGCGCCATCCGTTCGCCAGCGCCTGAAGGCGGCCCGAAAAGCAAAAAGCCGCGGGGCGCGCGGCTTATTTCTCTGCCCCCTTGCCAAAAGGGGTGGCTCGCGCAAGCGAGCCGGATGATTTTGGTGCCCAGAAGAGGACTCGAACCTCCACAGTGTTGCCACCGCTAGGACCTGAACCTAGTGCGTCTACCAATTCCGCCATCTGGGCCGGCCGCATAATTTAATGGCAAATGCCGGACGTGTCAAATAAATGACGAAGAAATCCGCGACGAACAAGCACTTGCGCAGCCTCGATCCACACCGCAAGCGGGAGCAGGCTAAATATGGGCACGCGCTGCCGAGCCGGGAGTTCATCCTGGAACAGTTGTCGCGCCACGGCGCGCCGGTCCCCACCGACGCGCTGGCCGCCATGCTCGGGGTCGGTGCCGGGGAGCAGGAGATTTTCGAGCGGCGGCTCTCCGCCATGGAGCGCGACGGTCAGATCATGCGCAACCGCAAGGGCGCGATCTGCGTCATGGCGAAGCTCGATCTCATCAAGGGCCGGGTGGAAGGCCACCCCGACGGCTTCGGTTTCCTGATCCCGGAGGACGGCTCGGAGCACCTGTTCCTGGGCCCGAAGGAAATGAACCAGGTACTGCACCGGGACCGGGTGGTCGCGCGGCGCACCGGCACCGACCGCAAGGGGCGCGGGGAAGCCGCCATCGTCGAGGTGCTCGAACGCACCAACCGGCGGGTGGTCGGGCGGCTTTACGTCGAGCGCGGCGTTGCCTTCGTGGTGGCCGAGAACCGGCGAATCAGCCAGGACATTCTGGTGCCCCGCGAGGAACTGGGCGGCGCCGGGTCCGGCCAGGTCGTGGTGGCCGAGATCGTGGAGCAGCCGACCCGGCACGCCCAGCCCATCGGGCGGGTGGTGGAAATACTCGGCAACTACGCCGATCCGGGAATGGAGATCGAAATCGCGCTGCGCAAGCACGATCTGCCTCACGTGCTCTCCCCCGAAGTGGAGCAGCTGTGCGCGAAATTCCCGGAACGCGTACTGAAGCAGGAGTGGAAGGGCCGGGAAGATCTGCGCAAGCTCCCGCTAGTCACCATCGACGGCGAAACCGCCCGGGATTTCGACGACGCCGTGTACTGCGAGCCCCAGGGCAAGGGCTTTCGCCTGGTGGTGGCGATCGCCGACGTGAGCCACTACGTGAAGCCGGGCGATGCACTGGACCGCGAAGCGCTTGATCGCGGCAACTCGGTGTATTTCCCGCGGCGCGTGATTCCCATGCTGCCTGAGGTGCTCTCCAACAGCCTGTGTTCCCTCAATCCGGCGGTGGACCGGCTGTGCATGGCGTGCGATATGGCGGTGAGCCCGCGCGGGGAGATCCGGCAGTACCGTTTTTATCCGGCGGTGATGCATTCCGCGGCCCGGCTCACCTATACCGAGGTGGCGGCGATGCTGGAAAATCCCGGCGGCGAGGCGGCGCGCCGTCACCGCAAGCTGCTGCCCCATCTCCAGGAGCTGTACCGGCTGTTCCAGGTGCTGCTGAAAGCGCGGGAGCAGCGCGGCGCGATCGACTTCGAGACGGTCGAGACCCAGATGATCTTCAACGATCAGGACAAGATTGAACGCATCGTCAAGGTCGCGCGCAACGACGCCCACCGCCTGATCGAGGAATGCATGCTGGCCGCCAACGTGTGCGCCTCGGACTTCCTGCGGGCCCACGAGCAGCCGACCCTCTATCGCATTCACGAGGGGCCGACGCCGGAGAAGCTGGAGGCCCTGAAGGAATTCCTGCGGGAATTTGGCCTGCATCTTACGGGAAGAGACGATCCCAGCGCGAAGGACTATGCGAAGCTGCTCTCCCGCATCAAGGACCGCCCCGACGCGCAGCTGCTGCAGACCGTGATGCTGCGCTCGCTGCAGCAGGCGGTCTACAGCCCTGAGAACGTGGGCCACTTCGGTCTCGCCTACGAGTCCTATACCCATTTCACTTCCCCCATCCGGCGCTATCCCGATCTGCTGGTGCACCGGGCCATCAAGGCGGTGCTGGAGGGCAAGACCTACGCGCCGGGAAACTGGCGGGAGCTTGGCGCCCACTGCTCGGAGACCGAGCGGCGGGCCGACGATGCCACCCGCGACGTGGAGGCCTGGCTCAAGTGCTACTACATGCAGGACCGGGTGGGCGAGAGCTTCGACGGTACCGTCAGCGGGGTGACCGGCTTCGGGCTTTTCGTGGCGCTCGACGAGGTGTACGTGGAAGGGCTGGTGCACATCTCGGAGCTGGGCAACGATTACTACCATTTCGATCCCGCCAAGCATCAACTCCTGGGCGAGCGCACCGGCAAGCGCTTCCGTCTCGGGGACCGGTTGCGGGTGCGGGTGGTGCGGGTGGATCTCGAAACCAGCCGCATGGATTTCGTTCCCGCAGATTGATCGCTTAACCACAGACACAAAGGCACAGAGAAAAACGAAATCGGTTCGGGGCAAAGACGCAAGGAATGACGGCTCAACAACTCGGAGCCTTTGCGTACTCTGCATTCCTTTCTGTTTGGCTTGCGGTTAATGGCTTGGGATTTCTCCGTGTCTTGTATGTTCGTTTTGTACGTGTATGTTGGTAGTGTTCTCGAGTCTGGCCGGACTTGGGGACGGGGAAACGGCAGATCGATTGTGACCCGGTTCAAGTCGACACAGAGCGTGATCGCCGTTTCCTGTTTTGCTTTAATCC
>JACPEG010000009.1 GCA_016183615.1 Betaproteobacteria bacterium | reverse complement strand
TGCTGTACGAGATCGCGATACACGGGCGGGCCGAGATCGGCCTGGCGCCGGACGATTACTCGGGATTCACCATGACGCTGCTGCGGATGCTGGCGTTCCATCCGGGAGCCGGCGCTGCCGGCGCCGGCATGATGAGCGCGCCGGCGGCGCCGCCGGCGCAGGGAGCCAGGAACCCCGGGGAGGCAATGCCCCCGCCCGCCGCGGGGCGCGCCAGCGCTGCGTCGCAGTCAGCAGGCTTTGATGGGGACTGGCCGGCACTTGCGGGGCGGCTCCGCGTGAGCGGAATGGCCAAAATGCTGGCCCACCACTGCGAGTTGAGGAGTTTCGACGGGCAGCGCCTGGAGCTGTGCGTCCCGGAGGCCCACCGGCACCTGCTGGACAAGATCTATGAGGACAAAGTGCGGGCGGCGGTGGCTGAGATTCTCGGCACGGGGGTGCGGGTCGCGTTCTCGGTGGGAAGCGTCACCGGGCTCACGCCGGCGGAGCTGGAAAACAGGGAAAAGCAGAAAAAGCAGACCGGGGCCATCGAGGCGATCGAGAAAGATCCGTTCGTGCGCGACATGATCGAGCAGTTCGACGCCAGGCTCATCGACGCATCCATCAAACCCATTCAGTAGGAGCAGGAGGGCGGCAATGATCAAGGGCGGTTTGGGCAACCTCATGAAGCAGGCCCAGCAGATGCAGGAAAACATGCGCAAGATGCAGGAACAGCTTGCGACAGTGGAGGTGGAAGGCCAGTCCGGCGCCGGAATGGTGAAGGTGGTGATGACCTGCCGCTACGACGTCAGGCGCGTCACCATCGACTCCGGCGTGCTGTCCGATGACAAGGAGATGCTGGAGGACCTGATTGCCGCGGCGGTTAACGACGCGGTGCGCAAGGTGGAAACCACGGTTCAGGAGAAGATGAGCGGATTCACCGCCGGGATGGGACTGCCGCCGGGGATGAAATTGCCGTTTTGAGCGGGAACGGTAAACGGTGAACAGTGAACGGTAAAAGCGCAGGGGCTCCCCGCCCTGCGCTTCGATCATGAAAACCCCTTCCAGCCTTGAGGATCTCATCGAGGCCCTGCGCTGTCTCCCGGGTGTGGGGCCCAAGTCCGCCCAGCGCATTGCCTACCATCTGCTGCAGCGGGATCATCCGGGGGCGCTGCGGCTCGGCAACGCCCTGCACCGGGCGCTCGAGGTCATCCAGCACTGCGAGAAATGCAACAGCTTCTCCGAGGAGCCGGTGTGCGAGCTGTGCCGATCGCCGCGCCGCGACGCGGGACTCCTGTGCGTGGTGGAAACTCCCGGCGATCTATTGATGATGGAGCAGGCCCAATGCTACCAGGGATTGTATTTCGTGCTGATGGGGCGGCTGTCGCCCCTGGACGGGATCGGCCCCAAGGAGATTCATCTGGACCGGCTGCTCAGGCGTGCCCACGATGGCGTGGTGAAGGAAGTGATCCTCGCCACCAACTTTACGGTGGAAGGCGAGGCCACCGCCCATTACATCGGGGAGCTGCTGAAGGCCAAGGGCATCCGGGTGTCGCGCATTGCCCGGGGTCTGCCGGTGGGCGGGGAGCTGGAGCACGTGGACAGCGGCACCCTGGCCCAGGCTGTGGTGGAACGCCGTGAGGTCTAGAAAATCTCCGCTGCGGCCGAAGGCCGGGGCGCGGCGCCCCGCACCGCGAACCCAGCGGCTCCACAAGCTGCTTGCCGCGGCGGGCATCGGCTCGCGCCGGCACATGGAGGAAATGATCCGGGCCGGGCGCATTACGGTGAACGGGCGCAAGGCCGAGATCGGCGCCCAGGTGGGCCCGGGCGACCAGGTGCGGGTGGACAAGCGAATCGTCAGCCTGCAGTTCCGGGAGCGCCCCCCCCGGGTGCTGCTTTATCACAAGCCTGCCGGGGAGATCGTCAGCCGCGATGATCCGGAAGGCCGTCCCACGGTATTCGATCATCTGCCGCCCCTGCGCTCGGCAAAGTGGCTCGCAGTCGGGCGCCTCGACTTCAACAGCGAGGGGCTCCTGATATTCACCACTTCCGGGGCGCTCGCCAACCGGCTCATGCATCCTCGTTACGGGCTCGAGCGGGAATACGCCGTGCGGGTCATGGGAGAGCTGACCCGGGAGCAGATGCGCACCCTGACGACGGCGGTGCAGCTCGACGACGGTCCGGCGCGGTTTGATCGGCTGACGGAAGAGGGGGGCGAAGGTGTCAACCGCTGGTACCGGGTGATCCTCAAGGAAGGCCGCAAGCGGGAGGTGCGCCGGATGTTCGAAACCCTCGGGCTTACCGTGAGCCGCCTCATCCGCGTGCGCTACGGCAACGTGTGGCTGCCGCGGCGCCTCAAGCGCGGCCGCTGGATGGAGCTTACGGAATCCGAAGTCGAAGGCCTCACGGGGGCGACGCCGCCGGACGATTCCGTTCGCCAGTAGCCCCATGAGGCCGGGCCTTGGCATCGCGGTCGGCTCTGCGGCGCTGCTGGGACTCGCGGCATGCCAGCCGGACGCCGTCAAAAGGCCGCCCGCGCCGCCCGTAATCAAGGCGCCCATCAAGCTCATCTACCAGGCGCCGCCCGAGCCCCAGGTCCCGGCGCCGCCCCCGCGTGCCCCGGAAATGCCGCCCGCTCACCGGCCGGCGGTTCCGCTGCCGGAGCAGGACAAGTTCTACGATGACGCCAGCCCGGCGTATTCCACGCTGCAGAAGGCGAACGAGTCTCTTGGCGGATTCCCGCTCGACAGCCGGGGCTACATCGACTGGATGGCGGCCCTCAATCAAAACCGGATCAGTCCGCGCGCCGACCTGAGCGGCAGCGCCGGGATGACCGTGCTGGACCTGGATATCGTCATGAAGAACACCAAGGAAATGCCTTACGTGGTGTTTCCCCACCGTTCCCACACCCTGTGGCTCGACTGCGGGAATTGCCATCCCGCGATTTTCGAGCCCCGGGCGGGGGCGCATTCAATCACCATGAACGATATCTTCCGGGGAAAGTACTGCGGCACCGGCTATTCCTCCCTCAACTACCTCAAGCGGTTTCCCCTCGACAAGCTCAAGATCGACCGCTCCTTCATTCCGGACCGCCGTCTCGAGCCGCCGCGCTAAGCTCCGGCAGCGCCGAGGTGCGCGTTAGTGTAAAATCACGCTTTACCCGGATCATCAGTTCATGCTCAGGCTCCGCGGCAGCACGGCCCTTTCCCGATTCCGCCTCGACAAGCTCCGCCGCCGCCTCCACGCCGTCCTTCCCGATCTGGTTCACGTTTACGCCGAGTTCTGGCATTTCGCGGCGCTGAAGCGCGAACTCTCGCCGCAGGAACTGGGAGTGCTCGAGCGGCTGCTGCGCTACGGCCCCGCCGACCGGCACGAGGAGCCCGCCGGCACCCTGCTCCTGGTGCTACCGCGCCCGGGAACCATTTCCCCCTGGTCCACCAAGGCCACCGACATCGCCCGCCACTGCGGGCTGGAGGCGGTGGAGCGCCTGGAGCGGGGCGTGGCCTATTCCATCGAACTGCGGGGCGGCGGGCATATCGGCCCGGAGCAGCAGTCGGCCATCGCGCCGCTGATTCATGACCGCATGACAGAGGCGGTGTTCCGCAGCTTCGGCGACGCGGAAAAGCTGTTCCGGCATTTCCCGCCGGCGCCCCTCGCCGCCGTGGACTTGATGGGCAAAGGGCTGCAGGCCCTGGTGCAGGCCAATTCCGACATGGGGCTCGCGCTCTCCGCCGACGAGATTGCCTATCTCCACGAAAACTTCGTGCGCATGGGCCGCGATCCCACCGACGTGGAGCTCATGATGTTCGCCCAGGCGAATTCGGAGCACTGCCGTCACAAGATCTTCAACGCGGAGTGGGTGATCGACGGCGAGGCCCAGTCACGCTCGCTATTCGCCATGATCCGGGAGACCCATGCCCGTTCCCCCCGGGGCACGGTGGTGGCCTATGCCGACAACGCCGCGGTGATGGAAGGAGCGCGGATTGCGCGCTTCTATCCCGACCCCACGAGCGGCGCGTACGGCTATCGCGAGGACGACACCCACATCCTCATGAAGGTGGAAACCCACAACCACCCGACCGCCATTTCACCATTTCCCGGCGCCGCCACGGGCGCCGGAGGCGAAATCCGGGACGAGGGGGCGACCGGCCGCGGCGCCAAGCCCAAGGCGGGACTGACGGGATTTTCGGTATCCAATCTCAACATTCCGGACTTCATTCAGCCTTGGGAAATCCGTGAGGGGAAGGCCGGGAGCGGAGAGCGGAGAGCGGAGAGCGAAGGGCCGGAAGAAAAAGCGATGCGTTCCCACAAATCCTACGGCAAGCCCGATCGCATCGCGTCGGCGCTGCAGATCATGCTGGAGGGACCCATCGGGGGCGCCGCCTTCAACAACGAATTCGGTCGGCCCAACCTGGCGGGCTACTTCCGCACCTTCGAGGAGGAGGTGGCGGGCCAGATGCGGGGCTACCACAAGCCCATCATGATCGCGGGCGGCATCGGCAACATCGCCGCCGGTCATACCCACAAGCGGGATCTGCCGCCAGGGGCGCTCCTGATCCAGCTGGGTGGCCCCGGGATGCTCATCGGGCTGGGGGGCGGAGCGGCCTCCAGCATGGACACCGGCGCCAATATCGAGGATCTGGATTTCGACTCGGTCCAGCGCGGCAATGCGGAAATGCAGCGGCGGGCCCAGGAAGTGATCGACCAGTGCTGGCGCCTGGGCGAGGCGAACCCGATTCTCGCGATCCACGATGTGGGGGCGGGAGGGCTGTCCAATGCCCTGCCCGAGCTGGTGCACGGCTTGGGGCGCGGCGGCCGCTTCGACCTGCGGGCGATTCCCAGCGAAGAGCCGGGCATGTCCCCGATGCAGGTGTGGTGCAACGAGGCCCAGGAACGCTACGTGCTGTCGATCCGGCCCGAGGATCTGCCCCGTTTCAGGGCTTTCTGTGAGCGGGAACGCTGTCCGTTCGCGGTCGTGGGCGAGGCCACTTCCGACGGGCGGCTGACGGTCGCGGATTCCCTGTTCGAGAATCGCCCGGTGGACATGGAGCTGGAGGTGATTCTGGGGAAACCGCCCCGGATGCTGCGCGACGTTACCCGGGTGCGGCCCGATCTGCCCGCGTTCGCCGTGGAAGGCCTGGATCTCAAGGATGCCGTGTACCGCGTGCTGCGGCTGCCGGCGGTGGCCGACAAGACTTTCCTCATCAGCATCGGGGACCGCACCGTGGGCGGAATGACGGGCCGGGACCAGATGGTGGGCCCCTGGCAGGTGCCGGTGGCGGACGTGGCGGTGACGCTCATGGGCTACCAGGGTTATCGGGGCGAGGCTTTCGCCATGGGCGAGCGCACGCCGGTGGCGCTGATCGACGGGCCGGCTTCCGGGCGCATGGCGCTGGGCGAGGCCATTACCAACCTCGCTGCCGCGCCCATAAACGACCTTTCGCAGGTGAAGCTCTCGGCCAACTGGATGGCGGCGGCGGGGCATCCGGGCGAGGATGCAGCACTGTTCGACACCGTTAAGGCGGTAGCGCTGGAACTATGCCCGGCTCTCGGCATCAGCATTCCCGTGGGCAAGGATTCCCTGTCCATGAAAACGGTCTGGGAAGCGGGTGTCCGGAAGGAGGTCACCGCGCCGCTGTCACTGATCGTGTCGGCGTTTGCGCCGGTGGCGGATGTGCGCCGGACCCTGACTCCGGAGCTGCGACGGGATTGCGGCGAGACCGACCTGCTGCTGATTGACCTGGGAGGAGGGCGCTGCCGGCTGGGGGGATCGGCGCTGGCCCAGGTGTTCAAGCAGGTGGGGAATCAGCCGCCGGAGGTGGATGACGCCGGTCGCCTCCGGGCATTTTTCGGGACGCTGCAGGACCTTAATCGGCAGGGAAAAATTCTCGCCTATCACGATCGTTCCGATGGCGGGCTGCTCGCCACACTCTGCGAAATGGCCTTTGCCGGCCATACCGGCCTGTTTGTCAACTTGGACGCCTTGTGCTTCCAGGAGCGCTTCTACGACGTGGACGGCTCGGAAGTGCATCCCGAGGGCTTCGCGGGGGTCTACCTGAGCCGGGTGTTCGAAGTCCTGTTCAATGAGGAGCTGGGGGCGGTGCTTCAGGTGCGGCGCGAAGACCGGCGGGCGGTGCTGGAGGCGTTCGCCCAGGCGGGCCTCGGCCGCGATACCTATCTCATCGGGGAGCCCACCGATGACGACCACCTCACCCTGTTCCGCGATGGCAAGAACCTGTTCCGGGAGTGTCGGGTGGATCTGCACCGCGCCTGGTCGGAGACCACCTGGCGCCTGCAAGCCCTGCGTGACAACCCCCAGTGTGCCCAGGAAGAATACGACCGCATCCTGGATTCGGGGGATCCCGGGCTCCACGTCCATCTCGGCTTTGACCCCGATGACGACGTCGCCGCGCCCTTCATCGCCCGCGGCGCGCGCCCGCGCATCGCGATCCTGCGGGAGCAGGGGGTGAACGGACAGGTGGAAATGGCGGCAGCCTTCGACCGCGCGGGCTTCTGCGCGGTGGATGTGCACATGAGCGACATCATCTCGGGCCGTGCCAGCATGAAGGACTTCAAGGGTTTCGTGGCCTGCGGCGGGTTTTCCTACGGCGACGTGCTGGGCGCCGGAGAGGGGTGGGCCAAGTCCATTCTGTTCAACTCGCGGGCGCGGGAGGAATTCGGGGCCTTTTTCCGGCGGGTCGATTCCTTCGCGCTGGGCGTGTGCAATGGCTGCCAGATGATGAGCAACCTGCACGAGATGATTCCCGGGGCCGAGGCTTGGCCCCATTTCGTGCGCAACCGTTCCGAGCAGTTCGAGGCGCGCTTCGTCATGGTGGAAGTGCGGCCTTCGCCCTCGCTGTTGTTCGAAGGCATGGCGGGAAGCCGCATGCCCATTGCCGTGGCCCATGGAGAGGGATTCGCCGAGTTCGCGAGCCCGGAGCAGTTGGCGAAGTCTCACCACCTGGTGGCGCTGCAGTTTGTCGACAACCGCGGGCAGGCGACTGAGACCTATCCGTTCAATCCCAACGGCTCGCCCCAGGGCATCACCGGGCTCACCACCCCGGACGGGCGTTTTACTATTCTGATGCCCCATCCCGAGCGCGTGTTCAGGACCGTGCAGCATTCCTGGCACCCCGGGGAATGGAACGAAAACGGTCCCTGGATGCGAATGTTCCGGAATGCGCGGAAGTGGGTAGGATGAGCGGAGAGCCGAGAGCAATGAGCAAACAGGGGAGAGTGGACAGTGGAAGGCATGCCCGCGTTTTTTCTGCTCTCCGCTCTCGGCTTTCCGCTCCCGGCTGATTTCCATGCCCGAACGCTCCGCCCCCCCCAATCCCCCGTTCTATACCGACGAAGAGCTCGACGCCCTCTACGAGAAGGATCCGGTAGAGGCAATGCGGATCTCGCGGCGCCAGGCCCAATGGCTGAAGGCCCTGGAAGAGGCGTCGCCCGCGGACGGCGATGCGCCGCCGCCGACGCGCGAGCAGGTGGCGGAGGTCCTGGAACAGGCGCGGCGGGTGCTGCTTCAGGACGGCGGCGACCTGGAACTGGTCGCCATTGATGGGGACACGTTGCGCATCCGGCTGAAGGGAAACTGCGTGGGCTGCCCGCGCGCCACTCTGGACCTGAAGAACGTCGTGGAGCGGACGGTGAGACGGCACTTCCCGCAGATCAGGAAGATCGAAAATACCTTCTGAGGGGGAAAACCGGGGGAGAAAAACTCCCCGGAGCGGGGAAGCGCTCCCGGGAACTGCGGACAGGCGAGGGCTAGACCGCCCCTACCAGCCGCTGGTAGTCGAACTCGCCGAACTCGTAGGAGTCGTGGGGCGGTTCTTCGAGGTATACCGCGTCGATGGTGACCTTCACGAACCGGCCCAGCTTCTTCCAGATCGCGATGGTCATGCGCTCAGCGAACTGGGACTCGCCCTCGCCCCGGCAGAGGTAGCTCTCTGCAGTGGCTTCCAGGAACATCCGGTTGCCCATCGGGACCTGCTTTACCCTTTCGGGCTTGCTCCACTCTTTCCCGATGGTGGCGAGCACCGGATCGATTTCCCTGGCCGTGAGCGGCGACACCGACACGTGCATGCGGTAATACTTCTTCATGTCGTCCCTCCATTCCGGACCGGCAGCGTTAAATCCATTAACGGTTGCTGCCCTGTCCGGGTTGAAGCAAGCCGCATACCAAAATTTCCGGCTGCTAATACATTAATAGACGAATCAATCGATTAACGCAAGATTTTAATGTATTGTGACGGATTGAGCGTCAAACTCTATCTAAGATTTAGGAAAATTTAAGACTGTCCTGAATTCGGATTTGGTAATATAAAATTATTAAAAATCAAAAAGTTGGGATTCCATCCCGGACCAAAACCCGGTTCTCGCCAACGAGAACAGGAACGATTTGCGTCCGGCAGGGAGAAGGGGTGTCCGGAAATCCGCATGGGTGACGCTGTCCCGATGCCCGTGGCGATCCGGCCATCGCCCCGATTAGTGATGGCATTCCTGCTCGCCCATGGCAGCGCCGCCGCGGCGGTCGCATCGCTTCCGCTTGACCCGTCGGCAAGCTTTTCCCTGATTTTTGTTTTCCTGGCGAACGGAATTTACCTGGTGATGCGCCACGGGCGGCTGAGTTTGCCGGGTTCCGTGGTGGGCCTGGAGATGAATCAGGACGGGACCTGGTTCCTGCACGAGCGCGGAGGCCGCAAAAGGATGGCGGTCCTGCTCGACGAGTGCCACGCCTCCCCCCACCTTGCGGTAATCCGCTTCCGCCCTGCCGGAAGGCGTCTGGCGCGAAGTATCGTGATCCTTCCCGACGCCGTGGATCCGGAAGCGTTCCGGCGGCTGCGGATATGGCTGCGCTGGGGGCGGGCCGCGGGGCCTAGGCCGCGAGTTTCCGATCCCGCATGAGCACGGTGTTGCTGCCCTGGGCCAGGGTATCCGGATAATCCCGGCTGAAATGCAGCCCCCGGCTCTCGTTACGCAGCATGGCGCTGCGCACGATAAGGTCTGCCGTGAGCACCAGGTTCCGCAGTTCCAGCAGGTCGTTGGTCACCCGGAAATTCGCGTAATATTCGCCGATCTCTTCGGTGAGGAGCCGGATGCGGTGGCTTGCCCGCTCCAGCCGCTTGCTGGTCCGCACGATGCCCACATAGTCCCACATGAAGCGGCGCAGCTCGTCCCAGTTGTGGGAGATCACAATCTCTTCGTCGGCGTCGCTCACCCGGCTCTCATCCCACTGGGGCAGGGGGACGGCGGCGCCGGGGCTGTGGCGCAGGATATCCTCGGCCGCCGCCTGTCCGAACACCAGGCATTCCAGCAGCGAATTGCTGGCCAGCCGGTTTGCTCCGTGCAGCCCGGTATGGGCGGTTTCTCCGACCGCATAGAGATTGCGCATGTCGGTGCGGCCGCAGGTATCGGTCACGATTCCGCCGCAGGTGTAGTGGGCCGCCGGCACCACCGGAATCGGCTGGCGCGTGATGTCGATCCCCAGCTCCAGGCAGCGGGCATGAATGGTGGGAAAGTGGCCCTGCAGGAATTCCGCCGGCTTGTGGGAGATGTCCAGGTACACGCAATCGAGGCCGCGCTTTTTCATCTCGAAGTCGATGGCGCGGGCCACGACGTCCCGGGGCGCGAGCTCGGCCCGCTCGTCGTGCCAGTGCATGAACCGGGTGCCGTCGGGCAACTTGAGGATGCCGCCTTCGCCGCGCACCGCCTCGCTGATCAGGAACGACTTGGCGTGCGGGTGGTACAGGCAGGTGGGATGGAACTGGATAAACTCCATGTTCGCCACCCGGCACCCCGCGCGCCAGCCCATGGCGATCCCGTCGCCGGTGGCGGTGTCGGGATTGGTGGTGTAGAGGTACACCTTGCCGGCGCCGCCGGTCGCCAGCACCAGGCTGTCGGCGCCAAGGGTTTTCACCGAGCCGCTCACGCTGTCCAGCACGTAAACACCGTAGCAGCGGCCGGGCTCCAGGCCGATCCGGGCGCCGGAAATCAGATCGACGGCAATGTGATGCTCCAGCACCGTGATGTTGGGATGGGCCTTGACCTTGGCTTCCAGGGTGGTCTGGACCGCATGTCCGGTTGCGTCCGCTGCGTGGATAACCCGTCGCACGCTGTGGCCGCCTTCGCGGGTGAGGTGGTAGCCGAAATCGCTTCCGGCGTCCCGGGTGAAGGGCACCCCCTGGGCAATGAGCCATTCGATTGCCCGGCGCCCGTTTTCCACGACATGGCGGGTGACCTGCTCATCGCACAGGCCGGCGCCGGCCACCAGGGTATCGCGGATGTGGGCCTCGGGAGAATCGTCCTTGGAAAGCACCGCCGCGATCCCGCCCTGGGCCCAGCTGCTGGCGCCGTCCAGCAGGGCCTTCTTGGTGATTACCGCCACCCGGCGGCGATCCGCGAGATGCAGGGCCAGCGTGAGCCCGGCAAGGCCGCTGCCAATGATCGCGGTATCGAATCTCAACAAGGGGCACCCCGGGTTTCAAAGGGGCCTAATATAGCAGAGTCCTGCAGTGAATTATTTCCCAATGACCCCATTTGGAAGTGAACTAATTTCGCGTGGGGGCTGTCTCTCGCTACATCGGACCGGCTTCGTTCCCTGGATTGGGCCCGGAACGGTATACTTAGCGCGCCGCGCCAAGGGTTTGGGTGCGCTTCAAGAACAATTCAGGGAACGGGAAGCATGAGTGACCGGGAGATCGACCAGCAGCTGGTCGAGCGTGCTCAGCGCGGCGACAAGAAGGCGTTCGAGCTGCTGGTCAACAAGTACCAGCGCAAGCTGGCCCGGCTGCTTTCCCGGTTCATCCGCGATCCGGCCGAGATAGAGGACGTCACTCAGGAAGCCTTCGTCAAGGCCTACCGGGCGCTGCCCTCGTTCCGGGGCGACAGCGCGTTTTACACCTGGCTGTACCGGATCGGGATCAACACCGCCAAGAACTACCTGGTGGCGATGGGGCGCAGAGCGCCCACTACCACCGAGTTCAACAGCGAGGAAGCGGAAACTTTTGACGACGCGGACCATCTCAGGGATGTCAACACCCCCGAGGCGGAGCTGATGAGCAAGCAGATCGCCCGGACCGTGAACGACACGCTGGAGAGCCTGCCGGAGGAACTGCGGACCGCGATCACGTTGCGCGAAATCGAAGGCCTGAGCTACGAGGACATCGCGAACATCATGAATTGCCCCATCGGCACGGTGCGCTCCCGGATCTTCCGGGCCCGCGAAGCCATCGCGGAAAGGCTGCGCCCGCTGCTGGGAACGCGCAAAGACAAGAGGTGGTGACATGCCCCACGATATTTCAGCCCTGATGGACGGCGAGCTCGACGGGCATTCGGCCCAGACGGCGATCGCCCGTCTTGAATCGAAGGAAGACCTGCGGGACAGCTGGGCAACCTATCACCTGATCGGCGACGCGCTCAGGCAGGAAGTGGCGATCGCCATGGACCTGACACCACAGGTAACCGAACGGCTTGCCGCGGAACCCACGGTGCTCGCACCAAGACGACGGCGCATCGCCGACCGGATGAAGGTGGGGGCCCTGTCTCTGGCCGCCTCGCTGGCCGCCATTGCCATAGTGGCCTGGGTCATGGTCCAGAACGCCCAGGACCGCCAGCAGGAACAGCTCGCTGCCGCCCGCTCCGCCATCGCCGCAAAACCCGTCAGCCTTCCTGTGACCCAGCAGCTCAACGACTATCTCATCGCCCACCAGGAATACTCGCCGAGCACGGCAATCCAGGGCGTCGCGCCGTACGTCAGAACGGTGGCGGATTCGCAACGCGAAGCCCGGCGATGAAACATTTGCTGGCGGCTCTCTTGCTCGGGCTCGGAGGGGTCCAGGTCGCAGTGGCCCAGACAGCCCAGCCGCCCGATGCCGTGGAATGGCTGCAGAAAATCGCCAATGCGGCGCGCCAGCTCAACTACTCCGGTACCTTCATCTACCAGTACGGCAACCGCGTCGAGACCTCCCGGATTATTCACATGGTAGACGCCTCCGGGGAGCACGAGAAACTGGAGACCCTGGACGGCTCGCCTCGGGAGGTTATCCGCAACAACGACGAGGTGAAATGCTTTCTCCCCGACACCAAGACCGTTAAGGTGGAGAAACGCACCCGCGCCAAGTCTTTCCCGGCATTGTTGCCACAACAGCTGTCGGCGCTGACGGAGAACTATGCCGTCAGGAAAATGGAACCGGAGCGCATTGCCGGCTACGACTGCCAGGTGATCATTCTGGAGCCCAGGGACGGCATGCGCTATGGCCACAAGTTGTGGGCCGACGCCGGTTCCGGCCTGCTGCTCAAGGCCACCATGCTCGACGAGAAGGGGCAGGTGGTGGAGCAATTCGCGTTCACCGAGCTCCGGATCGGCGGTCCCATTGATCGGGAGGCTCTGAAGCCCAAGTTTGCCGGCGCGGCGGCCGAGTGGCGCGAAGACCGCAGCGGTGCGCCCGCTCCAGTGTCCGCTGACACCGGTTGGTCGGTCAAAAGTATTCCGCCGGGCTTCAGGAAGGTAACCGAGCTCAAGCGCAGCACGGCGGGCAGGACCGTCCCAGTGTCCCATATCGTGTATTCCGACGGCCTGGCGGCGGTTTCTGTGTTCATCGAGCCGCTGCCGGCGGGCGGGCGGCTGCGCCAGGGCCTGTCAAATCAGGGCGCCATCAACGTATATACCAGGTCAGTCTCCGATCACACGGTCACGGTGCTTGGGGAGACCCCGGCGGCGACCGTGATGCAAATCGGCAACTCCGTCAGCTTCCGGGGCAAGTGATCATGCTGGAAGCGCGCGGCATCGTGGTGGACACCCGCGGCGACTACGCGATCGTGGAGACTCGCGAGCGGGCGGGATGCGGGCACTGCGACACTGAGGGCGGCTGCGCCTCGGGCACGCTCAACAAGCTGTTCGGCTCGTCGCCCCGGCGCTTCCGGGCGCTCAACCGGGCCGGAGCCGTCCGCGGCGACGAGGTGACGGTGGCGGTCCGGGAAGGTGCCGTGCAGAGAAGCGCCGCCCTCATGTATCTGTGTCCCCTTGCTGCCATGGTGGCGGGAGCGCTCGGCGGGGCCATGGCCGGCGCGGGCGGAGAAGCGCGAGACCTGCACGCGGCCATCGGCGCCGGGGTGGGGCTCCTGGCCGGTTTTCTGGGAATTGGATTCTGGGGAGCGCCGGGCCGGCCGGACGGCGTGTTTCATCCCGTTGTGACCGGGCGCGGCCCGACCCGACCCATTGTTTACTGCAAGGAAAGGCAATGAAGAGAACCTGGCTGTACGGCCTCGCCCTTTGGGCATCATTAATCGCATCCGGACAGGCAAAGGAACTGCCCGACTTCACGGAGCTCGCCGAAAAGCAGGGCGCCGCGGTGGTCAACATCAGCACCACTCAGACGGTGCGCAGTAGCGCAACTCTCCCGCAGATCCCGAACCTGCCGGAGGACGACCCCTTCTACGAATTCTTCCGGCGTTTCGCGCCTCCGCAGAGCGGGCCGCGGGAATTCGAATCACGCTCGCTGGGCTCCGGCTTCATCATCAGCGCCGACGGCTACATCCTTACCAACGCCCACGTGGTGGACGCGGCCGACGAGATCACCGTGAAACTCACCGACAAACGGGAATTCAAGGCCAAGGTGATCGGTTCCGACCGCCGGACCGACGTGGCGCTTATCAAGATCGAGGCGGCGGGGCTCCCCAAGGTGACCATGGGTGACCCCGGCAAGCTCAGGGTGGGGGAATGGGTGGTGGCCATCGGCGCCCCGTTCGGATTCGAGAACAGCGTCACCGCAGGCATCGTGAGTGCCAAGGGCCGCTCTCTGCCCCAGGAAAACTACGTACCCTTTATCCAGACCGACGTCGCCATCAATCCCGGCAATTCCGGCGGTCCCCTGTTCAATCTCAGGGGCGAAGTGGTGGGGGTCAATTCCCAGATCTACAGCCGCACCGGCGGTTTCATGGGCCTTTCCTTTGCCATCCCGATCGACGTCGCCATGGACATCTCCAGCCAGCTGCGCACCTCGGGCAAGGTGAGCCGCGGCCGCATCGGGGTGGTGATCCAGGAGGTGACCAAGGAACTGGCGGAATCCTTCGGTCTGCCCAAGCCTGCCGGAGCGCTGGTGAGCTTAGTCGAGAAAGGCAGCCCGGCCGAAAAGGCCGGCGTCGAGGTGTCCGACGTCATACTCAAGTTCGATGGAAAGGCGGTCGGCTCCTCCCAGGACCTGCCGCGCATGGTGGGCTCCACGCGACCCGGAATCAAGTCCGTGCTGCAGGTGTGGCGCAAGGGGGCGACACGGGATCTTACCGTGACCGTGGGCGAGATGCCCGACGAGAAAGTCGCCACCAGCCGGGGCGGTGGCAAGCGCGGCGGAAAAAACCAGGAAAACACGAACCGGCTCGGGCTGGCGCTCTCCGAACTCACGGCGGAGCAGAAAAAGGAACTCAAGGTGGACAGCGGCGTGATGGTGGACGATGTGCAGCCGGGGCCGGCGGCCCGGGCCGGAATCCGCCGCGGCGACGTGATCCTGGCCCTCAACAACCAGGACGTGCGAAACGTCGAACATTTCAACCAGCTGCTCGGCCAGTTCGACAAGGGCCGCAACGTGGCGCTGCTGGTCCGGCGCGGCGAGAACACCACCTTCATCGCCATGAAGCTCGATGGCAAGTGAGGCGGTGGCGCGACTGGTGGTTTACAGCCGCGATTACTGCTCCCTTTGCAGGACCATGGTGGATACCCTGCATCGTCTCCAGGCCGAAAGGTCGTTCCTGCTGGAGGTGGTGGACGTGGACGACAACCCGGAGCTCGAGGATCTGTTCGGGGAACGCGTCCCGGTGCTGGTTGCCGACGGCGAGGAAATCTGCCATTACCAGCTCGACCTTTACGCTCTTGATGCCCACCTGAGCAAAATCCGGTAAAATTAAACACTTTTCCTGGCCCCGGGGCACTCCAGCAGTGCCCCTTTTTTCGAATGCAGCACATCCGCAATTTTTCCATAATCGCCCACATCGACCACGGCAAGTCGACGCTTGCCGATCGCTTCATCCAGCATTGCGGCGGGCTGTCGGACCGGGAGATGGCCGAACAGGTGCTCGACTCCATGGACCTGGAGCGGGAGCGGGGCATCACCATCAAGGCCCAGACCGCCGCGCTGAACTACGTGAGCCGCGACGGCGGCAGCTACCTTCTCAATCTCATTGATACCCCGGGGCACGTGGACTTCTCTTACGAGGTGTCCCGCTCGCTCGCCGCCTGCGAAGGGGCGCTGCTGGTGGTGGACGCTTCCCAGGGCGTGGAAGCCCAGACTGTGGCCAATTGCTACCACGCCATCGAGCAGGGGGTGGAGGTGGTGCCGGTGCTCAACAAGATCGACCTGCCCTCGGCGGACCCGGACCGGGTGATAGGGGAAATCGAGGACATCATCGGCATCGGGGCGAAGGATGCGATCCGCGCCAGCGCCAAGACCGGAGAGGGGGTCCGCGACATCCTGGAGGCCGTGATCGCGCGCATCCCGCCGCCCCGCGGGAACCCGGATGCGCCGCTCAAGGCCCTCATCATCGATTCCTGGTTCGACAATTACGTAGGCGTCGTAATGCTGGTGCGCATGGTGGACGGGAGCCTCAGGCCCAAGGACAAAATACTGCTGATGTCCACCCAGGCCACCCATTTCTGCGAGCAGGTGGGCGTGTTTACTCCCAAGTCCAGGTCCAAGGACCAGCTGGCTGCCGGCGAGGTGGGATTCGTGATCGCCGGAATCAAGGAGCTCAAGTCGGCCAAGGTGGGGGACACCCTCACCCGCGCGGACAGGCCGGCAACTGAGCCGCTTCCCGGCTTCAAGGAGATCAAGCCCCAGGTTTTTGCGGGGCTCTACCCGGTGGACTCCCACGAATACGAAGCGCTGCGAGACGCCCTGGAGAAGCTCAAGCTCAACGATTCGTCGCTGCATTACGAACCCGAGACCTCCCAGGCCCTGGGATTCGGCTTCCGCTGCGGTTTTCTGGGGCTGCTGCACATGGAGATCGTGCAGGAGCGCCTGGAGCGGGAATACGGGATGCACCTGGTCACTACCGCGCCCACGGTGATCTACCAGGTGGTCATGCGCGACGGTACGTTGCTCGAGATAGAAAATCCGTCAAAAATGCCCGATCCATCCAGGATCGCCGAGATTCTCGAGCCCATTATCACGGTGACCATCCTGGTACCCGGCGATTACGTCGGCAGCATCATGACCCTGTGCACCAACAAGCGCGGCGCCCAGAAGAACATGCAGTACCTGGGACGCCAGGTCATGCTGGTGTACGAAATGCCGCTCAGCGAAGTGGTCATGGATTTCTTCGACAAGCTCAAATCGGTGAGTCGCGGGTATGCCTCCATGGACTATGAATTCAGGGAATTCCGCGCGGCGGACCTGGTCAAGCTCGACATTCTGATCAACGGCGACCGGGTGGATGCGCTCTCCCTCATCGTGCACCGCTCCGCGGCCCAGTCCCGCGGGCGTGATCTCGCAACGCGGATGCGCGAACTCATCCCGCGGCAGATGTTCGACGTGGCAGTTCAGGCCGCCATCGGATCCCACATCATTGCCCGCGAGACGATCAAGGCATTGCGCAAGAACGTGCTGGCGAAATGCTACGGCGGGGACATCACGCGGAAGAAAAAACTCCTTGAGAAGCAGAAAGCCGGGAAGAAGCGCATGAAGCAGGTGGGGAACGTGGAAATTCCCCAGGAGGCATTCCTCGCCATCCTGCAAGTGGAGTCAAAGTAGCGTGAGACGTGAACCACTCAGCGTTGACCGCTGCCGGGGGGAGTCTCACGGCCCGCTGAGCGCAGCCAAGAGCGAGGACAAGGAAACATGAATTTTGCCCTGATCATGCTGCTCCTGCTGGTTTTCACCGGCGGAATCTGGCTGCTTGACCACCTCCTGCTGCGGAAGGGAAGGGCGGCGGAAGCCAGGGAGCCCTGGTGGGTGGAGTACCCCAAAAGTTTTTTCCCGGTGATTCTCATCGTGTTTCTGCTGCGCTCGTTCCTGGTGGAGCCGTTCAAGATTCCGTCGGGGTCCATGATCCCGACCTTGCTGGTGGGCGACTTCATCCTGGTCAACAAGTTCACTTACGGCATCCGCGTGCCGGTAATCAACACCAAGATGATTGAGATTAACCAGCCGAAGCGCGGCGAGGTCATGGTGTTCCGTTTCCCGGAGAACCCCTCGGTGGACTACATCAAGCGGGTGATAGGCCTCCCGGGCGACAGGATCACTTATCGCGGCAAACGCCTGTTCGTCAACGGCACGCCGGTGCGCATCGAGCCGGCGGGCGAATTCGACTATGTGGAAGGCGGCCTGAGCTACGTCCACACCAAGCGCTTTGTCGAGGTTCTGGACGCGCATTCTCATGCCATTCTCGTCAACCCGGAGGTGCCTTCGCTGCATTTGGCGGGGGTGAAGCCCTTCCCCTTCCGGGAAAATTGCGCCTACAATGACGACGAATTCACGTGCGCGGTGCCGCCGGGCCACTACTTTGCCATGGGCGACAACCGGGACTCGAGCAGCGACAGCCGTTATTGGGGTTTCGTGCCGGACGGGAATATCGTCGGGAAGGCATTCATGATCTGGTGGAACTTCAGCGAGCTCAAGCGAATCGGTCAAAGCATCAATTGACAAGGAGCTGGAAATGGACAGGGGAATGGGAGAATTCGTCAGCGAGCTGCACGACGGGGTGCGGCCTGCGATGAGCCGGATACGTCAACCGAGACTGTGCGGCCAGCGAGGGATCAGCCTCGGCGGGCTGCTGATGGTGGCCGTGGTGCTGGTTGTCGGCGCCATCTTCAGCTTCAAGCTGATACCCCCTTATATGCAATACCTGTCGGTCAAGAAGACCTTCCAGGCGATCATCCACGATCCGGCGATGAGGGAAGCCCCGCCGGCGGAATACCGCAAATCCTTCGAACGGCGCGCGACGATCGAAAGCATCTCCGCCATCTCCGCCGCCGATGTCCAGGTCGCCAAGGAGGGCAACACGGTCCGGCTGAGCGCGTCCTGGTCGGTGAAGGTTCCCGTCGCCGGTAACGCCAATCTTTGCATCGATTTCGTGGCCGACAGCTCCGGCGCCGACTAGCCCGGAGGGGGCAGGCTTGAATGAATGACCAGGCCCTGCTCGCCCGGCTGGGCTACTCCTTCGCCGATCCGGAGCTCCTGCGCCAGGCCCTGACTCACCGCAGTCACAGCTCTCCCCACAACGAGCGCCTGGAGTTCCTGGGCGACAGCGTTCTCAATTGCGTGGTTGCCCGGATGGTATACCAAGCGTTCCCGCGCCTGCCCGAAGGCGATCTTTCCCGGCTGCGGGCCCATCTCGTCAATCAGCAGACCCTGTTCAGTCTGGCCCAGGACCTGGGACTGGGCGAGCGGGTGCGGCTGGGCGAGGGCGAGGTAAAAAGCGGCGGATTCCGGCGTCCCTCGATCCTGGCCGATGCGCTGGAGGCGGTATTCGGGGCGATATTCCTGGACGGCGGCTTCGAGCAGGCGCAACGGGTGATCGAAGGTGTGTACGACTCCACTGTGCGGGAGCTGGATCCCGTGGCCCTGGGCAAGGATCCGAAGACACTGCTCCAGGAGTACCTGCAAAGCCGCCGCATTGCGCTGCCCAGATACAACGTGGTCGCCACCCGTGGTGAGGCTCACCAGCAGCAGTTCGAAGTGGAGTGCGTGATACCCGAATTGCAGATTCGCTGCCTGGGCGAGGGAACCAGCCGCCGCAGCGCGGAGCAGAATGCGGCCCGGGAAGCTTACGCGGCCGCAACCCGCGCTTGACCGGGACACGCCGTGCGCGACTCCAGCACCACTCACTGCGCTGGCTACGTGGCCATCGTCGGGCGCCCCAACGTGGGCAAATCCACCCTGCTCAACGTGCTCGTGGGACAGAAGGTAAGCATCACGTCGAAGAAGGCCCAGACTACTCGGCACCGCATCACGGGCATTCGCACCGACCTGGACGTCCAGTTCGTATTCGTGGACACGCCCGGTTTCCAGACCGCAAAAGTAAATGCGCTGAACCGGGCGCTCAATCGGGCGGTCACCCACGGATTGCAGGAAGTGGACGCGGTGCTGTTCGTCATCGAGGCCCTGCGGTTCGATGAGCGCGACCGGCAGGTGCTCAGGCTGGTGCCGCGGGACCGCCCGGTGCTGCTCGTCATCAACAAGGTGGACGAGGTCGCCGACAAGGGTGAACTGCTGCCGTTCATGGAAGAGGTATCGAAGGAGTTCCCCTTTGCCGAGGTGGTCCCGGTGAGCGCCAAAACCGCGGCCAATCTGGGAGAATTGGTAAAAGCGTTGCGGGCTCAGGTGCCCGAGGGCGCGGCGCTGTTTTCCCCCGAACAGGTTACCGATTGCAGCGAGCGGTTCCTGGCCTCCGAACTCATCCGCGAGAAAGCGTTCCGGCTGCTGGGAGAGGAGGTGCCCTATTCGGTGAGCGTAGTAATCGACCGCTTCGTCGAGGAGAACGGCCTGCGGCACGTCCATGCCACCCTCTACGTGGAAAAGCCCGGCCACAAAGCCATTGTCATCGGCAGGAAAGGCGAGAAGCTGAAGGCGATCGCCACCCAGGCCCGCAAGGAAATGGAGCGCCTGTTCGGCGGCAAGGTCTTCCTGGAAGTCTGGGTCAAGGTGAAGCGGGGCTGGACCGACGACGAAGACCTCCTGAAGAGCCTGGGCTACGATGCCTGAGCGGGAAGAACGCAAAGCACAGGCGCCAGCCGACAAGGGACGGCATGAAAACGAGCCGGCATTCATCCTGCACGCTTATCCCTATCGGGAGACCAGCCTGGTGGTGGAAACGTTCACCCGCAATTTCGGGCGCGTGCCCATGGTGGCCAAGGGCGCCCGCCGCCCGCGGTCGGCTCTGCGCGGCGCGCTGCTCCAGTTCCAGCCGTTGCTTCTGTCGTGGTTCGGCAAGACCGAGTTGCGCACCCTGTCCCGGGCCGAGTGGCAGGGTGGCCTGTCGCGGCTCGCGGGAATGGGCCTGATCTGCGGGTTCTATCTCAACGAGCTGCTGCTACGCCTGCTGGCGCGGGACGACCCCCATGAGACCCTGTTCGACCATTACCGGGAAACCATCGGGGAACTCGGCCGCAGCCGGGATTTCGGTCCCGCCTTACGGCGCTTCGAGATGGTGCTGCTGCGGGAGCTCGGCTATGCCCTGATCCTGGATCATGAAGCGCAGTCCAGGGCGCCGGTGTGCGAGGACAGGCTTTATACTTACGCGGTCGAACACGGTCCGGTGCCCGCTGGCGGTGCCGGCAACGGTGGCGCCTCCCCCGCGGTATCGGGCAAGACGCTGCTGGACATGGCCGCCGGAAATTACTTGGACCCTCAGACCCAGCAGCAGGCGAGAGGGCTGATGCGCTACCTCATCAGTCATTATCTGGGCGACCAGCCCTTGCACACCCGTCAGCTGCTGAAGGACCTGCACCAGCTTTAGGCGCAATCATGATCGAGCTTGGAGTCAATATCGACCACGTGGCCACCCTGCGCCAGGCGCGGAGCGCGCCTTATCCCAGCCCTGTCGATGCGGCGCTGGTGGCGGAGCGGGCCGGCGCCGACGCAATCACCCTGCACCTTCGGGAAGACCGGCGCCACATCCAGGACCGGGATGTGGAAATACTGAAAGATGTCCTCGCCACCCGGATGAACCTGGAATCCGCGGTGAACGAGGAAATTCTCGCTATCGCCTTGCGGATCAGGCCCCACGACGTTTGCCTGGTACCGGAACGGCGGGCGGAACTCACCACCGAGGGTGGCCTCGACGTGGTGCGGCATTTCAGCCGGGTGAAGGAAGCCTGCCGGGAATTAGCGGCCGCCGGTATCCGCGTCTCGCTGTTCGTGGATGCGGAGACCGAGCAGATCGACGCATCTCGCGAAGCGGGGGCACCGGTCATCGAGATCCACACCGGCCATTATGCCGACGCACCGACCGAGGAAGCGCACGAAAAGGAACTGGAGCGCATCCATACCGCGGTGGACCACGGGCGGCGTCTCGACCTCAAGGTAAACGCCGGCCACGGACTTCATTACCATAATGTTCAGCCCATCGCGGCGATCCCGGGGATCGCGGAGCTCAACATCGGCCATGCCATCGTGGCCCGGGCCGTATTCGTGGGGCTGGCCGGGGCAGTGCGGGAAATGAAGCGGCTGATGCGGGAGGCGCGCGGCGAATGATCTGCGGCATCGGCGTCGACCTGGTGGAGCCCAAGCGAGTGGAGCGGCTGCTCGATCGCTACGGGGAGCGCTTTGCGCGCCGCGTGCTGACTCCACTGGAGTGGCCTCAATACGCGAACAGCGCCCGGCCAGCGATGTTTCTCGCCAACCGCTTTGCGGCCAAGGAGGCGTTTTCCAAAGCCGTCGGCGTGGGCCTGCGCTCCCCGGTCACCCTGCAAAAGATCAGCGTTGTGCAAGACCGGCTGGGCAAGCCCAGCCTCGCCTTTCACGGGGACCTGGAGGCCTTCCTCCGGCAGCGGGGCGTACAGCGTCATCATCTGAGCATCAGCAACGAGCAGAGCCTCGCCTGCGCGTTTGTGGTTCTGGAGGACTAGGACGCCATGGCTCTCGGCCCGGTCATGCTCGACATCCAAGGCCAGGAACTCGCGGCAGAGGATGAAAGGAGGCTTCGGCATCCGCTTTGCGGCGGGGTGATCCTGTTCACCCGCAATTACCAGAGCCCGGAACAGCTGTCGAAACTCACGGCGGCGATTCACGTGCTGCGCAAGCCGCAGCTGCTGATCGCCGTGGACCACGAGGGCGGCCGGGTGCAGCGCTTTCGCGACGGCTTCACCCGGCTGCCCGCCATGCGCGAGCTGGGCAAGATCTGGGATGCTCATCCGCACCGGGCGCGGCAGCTCTCCCAGGAAACCGGCTATGTGCTGGCGGCGGAGCTGCGTGCCTGTGGCGTGGATTTCAGCTTCACCCCGGTGCTAGACGTGGACCATGGCGCGAGCTCGGTAATCGGTGACCGGGCCTTCCACCGCAATCCCCAGGCGATTTGCGATCTCGCCCACGGTCTGATGATCGGACTGAAGGAAGGGGGCATGGCCTCCGTGGGGAAGCACTTCCCGGGGCACGGCTATATCCATGCCGACTCCCACCTGGAAGTGCCGGTGGACGAGCGGGATTATGCCGATATTACCTTATGCGACCTGATGCCGTTCCGGCAGATGATCGACTACGGACTGGCGGGGGTGATGCCGGCCCACGTGATCTATCCCCGTGTGGATCGCTACCCCGCCGGCTTTTCGAAGGTCTGGCTGCGGAGAATCCTGCGGGACGAGCTGCGATTCGAGGGCTGCATTTTCAGCGACGATCTCAGCATGGAAGGCGCGTCGGTGGCGGGTGGGGTGGTGGACCGCGCCAACGCCGCGCTGAGCGCGGGCTGCGACATGGTGCTGATGTGCAACAATCCGGCCGCGGCGGACGAGTTGCTCGACGGACTGAAATGGGACATTCCGGCGGTATGCCTCGCGCGCCTGGCGCGGATGCACGGTCGCCCCAACTGCGAGACCCGGGTGAAGCTGCATGAAAATCCGCGTTATCTCAGAGGAGCGCGGGATGTGGCGGGAATCGGCATCGCCGACGGCGATTTGCCGCTCGCGGGGTAGGGGGCCGTCAGGCCCGCTCCATGTACTCGCCGTTGTCGGTGTTGACCTTGATTTTCTCGCCCTCCACGACGAACGGCGGCACCATTACAGTGAGTCCCGTCTCGGTCTTGGCCGGCTTGTAGGAACCGGTGGCAGTGGCGCCCTTGAGGTTGGGCTCGGTCTCGGCCACCGTCAGCACCACGCTGGGCGGGAGGGTCACGCCGATCGGGCGCTCGTTGTGGAAGTTGACCAGGATATCGGTGTTGGGCAGCAGGTACTCGGCCTGGCCTTCGAGGAACTCCGCTGACAGATGCAGCTGTTCGAAGTTGTTCTTGTCCATGAACACGAAGTTGTCGCCATCGTGGTACAGGTATTGCATTTCCCGTGGCTCCACATAGGCGCGCTCGATTTTTTCCTCGGTGCGGATACGCACGTTGTTTTTGGTGCCGGACTCAATGTCCTTCATTTCCACCTGCATGAACGCGCCACCCCGGCCACCCACGTGAACGTGGTATGCCTTGAGTACGCGCCATACCCGCTTCTCCCATTCGATGAGGTTGCCGGAGCGAATTTCGGTCGCTAGAACTTTGGCCATAGCGAAATTTTCTGATTTGGATTAAAAAGCCAATTATTTTACACCAAACCATGAGCTTGCCGCCCGAAAATCCGGGTTTTTCCCGAGACTGCCGGCGTTGTGCCCGCCTGGCCTCCTTTCTGGACGAGGTCAGAGCCACCCATCCCGATTACCACTGCCGGCCAGTGGCTCCTTTCGGGGAGGCGCGTCCCAGGCTCCTCATCGTCGGGCTGGCGCCGGGACTGCATGGGGCGAACCGCACGGGCCGACCCTTTACCGGAGATCACGCGGGCATCCTGCTTTACCGCACCCTTTTCCGGTTCGGATTGGCAAACGCCCCGGAATCGGTAACCGCAATGGATGGCCTGCGGCTCGTAGACTGCCGTATCACCAACGCCGTGAAATGCCTGCCGCCCGCCAACAGGCCGCTGCCGGCCGAAATTCGCGAGTGCAATCGCTACCTGAAACGGGAGCTGGAGATCCTTCGGGAGGGAGCGGCGATACTCGCCCTGGGGGCTATCGCTCATCAGGCGGTGGTGATGGCGCTGGGTCTCAAGGCCCGGGAATTCCGGTTTTTCCACGGGGCGGTACATTCGTTGCCGGGCGACCGGACCCTTTTCGATAGCTACCACTGCAGTCGATATAATACCCAGACCAGGCGCCTCACCGACCGCATGTTCGAGGAGGTCATCGCAACCGTCGTCTCGCGCCTCGCAATCCCCCTGCAGGAGTAACCATGCCTTACGTGAGTATTCGCATCGCCGGGACCCTGACCCGGGCCCAGAAGAAAAAAATCGCCGAGGAAATCACCGAAACCCTGGAGCGGGTGGCCCACAAACCACGGTCTTACACTTATGTCGCCTTTGACGAGCTGCCCGCCGAAAACTGGGCAGTGGGCGGGAAGCTGCTCGACGAGGAGGATTAGGACCCCTTGGGCGCGCCCGTTTTCGACAGCAAGGCCGTGGTCGCAGGCCTGCCCGGTCTACCTGGGGTCTACCGGATGTTGAACCGGGAAGGGCAAGTGATTTACGTCGGCAAGGCCAAGGACCTCAAAAAAAGGGTCGCCTCCTATTTTCAGAAGGGGGATCTGTCGCCGAGGATTCAGCGCATGGTGACCCAGGTTGCGGCCATCGAAACCACGGTGACCCGCTCTGAAAGCGAGGCGCTGATCCTCGAAAACAACTTAATTAAAGCTTTAACTCCACGCTATAACATTTTGTTTCGTGACGATAAATCATATCCATATATCGTCGTCACCGGCCACCGATATCCCCGGCTCGGCTTCCATCGGGGTCCCCTCGACAAGACACACCGCTACTTCGGCCCGTTCCCCAGCGCGTGGGCGGTGAGGGAAAGTCTCCAGCTTTTGCAAAAGGCGTTCCGGCTGCGCACCTGCGAAGATACGGTATTCAGCAATCGGGCCCGGCCTTGCCTCCTTTACCAGATCCGGCGCTGCACGGCGCCCTGCGTCAACTTGGTCAGTCCGGAAGCCTACCGCGAGGACGTCGAAAACGCGGTGCTGTTTCTCGGCGGCAAACGCCACGAGGTCATCCGCATCCTCACCGCGAAGATGGAGCGGGCCGCCGCCGGCTTGAACTACGAGGACGCCGCCGTGTTCCGCGATCAGATCCAGACGCTGGCAAAAGTCCAGGAGCGGCAGTTCGTTTCGAGCGGAAAGGCGGTGGACGCGGACGTGGTGGCCTGCGCCACCGAGGCGGGCCGCGCCTGCGTGAATCTGGTCATGATCCGCGGCGGCCTGCACGTGGGAGACAAGAGCTTTTTACCCGACCAGGCCGAGGGCAGCGATGCCGCGCAACTGCTGGAGGCTTTCCTTGCCCAGCATTACGTGGGGAAGCCGGCGCCTTGCCTGATCATCGCAGGGGCGCGCCTGGACGGCGAGGCGCTGGAAGCGCTGCTCAGCGAGCAGGCCGGATACCGGGTGCAGATCATCCAGCGGCCCGCGGGTGAGCGCCGCGAGTGGCTTGCCATGGCCGAAGAAAACGCCCGCTTGGCGCTGGCCCAGCGCCTCAGCGAGCAGGCGAGCCAGGAAGGCCGCCTGCAGGCGCTGCAGCAGGCGCTCGAGCTCGATTTCCCGGTCTCCCGCGTCGAGTGCTTCGACATCAGCCACATCTTCGGCGAGGCGACTGTGGGGTCCTGTGTGGTGTTCGATCACCTTGCCATGCAGAAAGGCGAATACCGGCGCTATAACATCGCGCAAGTCAGGCCGGGAGACGATTACGCGGCCATGCGCGAAGTCCTGCACCGGCGCTACTCGAAAATCGCCGGGGGGGAGGGCAAGCTTCCCGACCTCATCCTGATCGACGGCGGAAGAGGGCAGTTGGGCGTGGTACGCGGCGTGTTGGCGGACCTGGGCGTAAACGGGGTGGCACTCGTCGGCGTGGCCAAGGGCGAGGGGCGCAAGCCCGGCCTGGAACAGCTGTTCTTTCCGGACCGGGGAAACCCGTTACAATTGCCCAAGGATCATCCCGGTCTGCATCTCATCCAGCAGATCCGCGACGAGGCTCACCGCTTCGCGATCCAGGGGCACCGGGTGCGGCGCGGCAAGGCACGCACCACATCGGTCCTGGAGCAGATCGGCGGGGTGGGGGCGAAGCGCCGCCAGCGGCTACTGGCACGGTTCGGCGGATTGAAGGGCGTGCTGAATGCGAGCGTCGACGAACTCACACAGGTCGACGGCATCAGCAGGGCCCTTGCCGAAAGAATCTTCCGGGAACTCCACTGACAGAGCATTGCCATTGCCGCCCATGCCGTTCAATCTTCCCAATCTCCTTACCTGGCTGAGGATCCTTATGATTCCGCTGTTCGTGGGGATCTTCTACCTGTCGAACCAGTGGCTGTCGCCGTTCCAGCAGAACCTGTTCGCGACACTGCTGTTCGCGGCAGCGGCCGTCACCGACTGGCTCGACGGGTACCTGGCGCGGGTGCTGAATCAGACTTCCGCATTCGGTGCGTTTCTCGATCCGGTCGCGGACAAGCTGATGGTGGCAGCAGCGCTCATCGTGCTGGTGGAACTCGGGCGGGTGCATGCGCTGATTGCGTTCATCATCATCGGCCGCGAGATAGCGATATCCGCGCTGCGCGAATGGATGGCGAAAATAGGGGAGAGCAGAAGCGTTGCCGTTTCATTCGTGGGCAAGGTGAAGACCACCGCCCAGATGGCGGCGATCCTGCTCCTGCTCTACCAGCATCATATCGCCTGGGGCATTACCGGCCAGGCCCTCGGAACGGCATTGATCTACGTTGCCGCCGGGCTCACCCTGCTGTCGATGTTCTACTATCTGAAGCGCGCGCTGCCGCTCGCTGCCAAGTATGGATAATCGCTGGAAAAACCGCCGTTTTTCTTGACAAATTGGCACCCGCAAATATAATGCTGACTTCGTTTTCCGCGGGAATAGCTCAGTTGGTAGAGCGCAACCTTGCCAAGGTTGAGGTCGCGAGTTCGAGACTCGTTTCCCGCTCCAGAACTCTCAGGGAAAGCGTTCACGCTTTCCCTTTTTTCATGGGCTGACGCGGATACGCAGTTGGCCGTCAAGATCCAGCGGCGGGGTGGCAGAGTGGTTATGCAGCGGCCTGCAAAGCCGTGGACGCCGGTTCGATTCCGACCCCCGCCTCCAATTCTTCCCTAGGCTAGGCTTCGCGTTTTTTGGACGCGGAGGATGAAGTCATCACGAGTGCCTTGTCTGAAAGTTGATGCACTCATCCGCGAATGGTGCCTGCACCTTCGTTTCGGAAACAGTATTGGAAGACGCATTGAGAGCATATTCCAATAAGTCTGCTATAATTGCAACGATGTCTGGCAGACGAAAAACCTGGTCGGATGAAGATCTTACTCGCGCCGTGATTGAGGCGCGGAGCGTGGCGCAGGTTCTGAAGGCGCTTGGATTGAGAGCGGCGGGGGGAAATTATGTCACCGTGCAGGTTCGAATAAGAGAGCTCGGGTTAAACACATCGCACTGGACCGGCCAGGGGCATCTCAGGGGAAAAACGAATCCGCATGCGCCCAAGATGCCTCTGGAGAAAATCCTCAGAAACGGGTCGAATTACCAGAGCAACAAGCTACGGCGGCGCCTTATCCAGGAAGGCATCCTGGAAGCAAAATGCGCAGTCTGTCGACTTGCGGAGTGGCTGGGAAGGCCGATCCCTCTCGAGCTCGATCATTTGGACGGAAATGGTTTCAACCACGAGTTGCGCAACTTGCGGCTGATTTGTCCCAACTGCCACGCGCTGACACCGACTTATCGAGGCAAGAATATTTCCGTAAAGCGTCGACTTGGGACACGACCGGTTCGGAGAAGGTATTCCGTTTCCGCCAGATAAAGGTTCCAGAAATGCCCGGATGGTGAAATTGGTAGACACAAGGGACTTGAAAATTTGGGCGCCGGGGCGGAAACGCCTCGGATGAAACCCCTCAAATTCGGCGAACGCTTACAGAGCGGTAACTGATGCCAACGCCGAGCCAAGCCCCGTTTCGTGCGGGGAAGGTGTAGAGACTAGACGGGGGGCGCCTGTCGCTCGGTAACGCGGAGCTATGGCGAAGGCATAGTCCGGCGCACGAACCGCCACCAGCGGGCGGCGAAAGCCGAAGTGCGAAGAAAATCCCTCGGGCCTAAACAGCCCATGCCGGTTCGATTCCGGCTCCGGGCACCAATCCGCTTGGTTGTTGTCTAGCCAGATAAGACTGCCGACTTATGATCGTCTACGACTTGATCTGTTCCGCCCAGCACCGGTTCGAGGGGTGGTTTCCCTCGGCCGAGGGTTTTGTCGCGCAGAAGGACAGTGGTGCGGTGACTTGCCCGGTGTGCGGCGACTCGATCGTCGAGAGACTTCCTTCCGCATCGCGCATCAACCGGGAAGTCGGTGACCGGCCGCAGCAATCGGAGGTTCCGGTCAACAAGAAGGCGCTGGTGCAGGCATTGGTGGAATACGTTCTTGCCAACGCCGAAGACATGGGCGCCGAATTTGCCGGCGAAGCGCGGCGCATCCATTACGGAGAAGCGGCAGCGCGCAATATTCGGGGCGTGGCCTCGAAGGCAGAGGCGGACGATTTGGCCGAGGAAGGCATTAGCGTCTACCCGCTTCCGATCCCGCCCAGGGAAGGGTGGCATTAGGCGCCTGCCAAAGACACTCTTCGCCCGCGAGGCAGCCTCCTTTCTTTCACCGCACCCCAAAAAGGTGCCGGACGCAGGGCGTTCTCCAGTGCGGATTGCCGGTCCTCTGCTATCCTGAAAGGAGGTAGAGCTTCTGGCCTGGGTTGAGCTTTTTTCAGTGCCAGTTAACCCGGCGCCCGACACCGCTGCGCCGGGTGATTTGACCCGTCGGAGAGGAGGGATCGTCATGAACACATTCGTAATGCTGACCCGTGTTTCCCCGGAAGCCGTCCACACTCCCAAGGAACTTGGCACGCTGGAGCGCCAAGCCATGGATCATATCCACGCCGAATGTCCGAAGGTGAAGTGGATGGCCAGCTACGCCTTGCTTGGCCCGTACGATTATTTGGATATCTTTACGGCGCCGGATATCGAGACGGCGACGAAGGTATCGACGATCATGCGCACCTGGGGGCATGCCTATTCGGAGGTCTGCCCAGCCACAGAGTGGAACAAATTCAAGGGGATGATCGAAAAGCTGCGGAAAGCGGCCTAAAACCCGGTGGCGGTTCGCGCCGTCGGCAAGACAGGGGGCTTGTGTGCGCTGACAGCGCCTGAGTCGCGCTTGGGCTATCCGTGCCAAGGCGATAGGTAGGCCTATAGTTAGACCGTACTGCAGAAGCAGACCCCCTGAAAAGCGGGGACGCAAAGCCTCCGGCCTGGTGAACCACAGGTTGCGTGTATACCCTCGGGTTCGACGGTAGCGGGGCTGCCAGCACGGGCCACCGCGAGCGCTTGGGGATGGTTACCCTCGCCCGCGGTGGTTTTTATTGGGGGGGGCTAATCCGATGCGACCGATCCCCGTCAACGAACGGGCAAGTCATCGCGCCCCGGTTACTCCGCCCCGGGTCTCTCGCCGAAACCATGATCCCCATCCGGCGACTGCTCAGCCGCATCCAGTGGGATTCGGAATTTGCGAAAGGGGATTTCGTGTTGGGGTACTATGATCGAGTCGAGGCGAAAATTCGCCGCGTTCCGCTTCACCGGGTAAGAGAAGTGCTCCGGGATGGGGAGTTGATATGGAAGCGCGACGCGGTCCTGGAAAGGAGGCGTTGGCATCCGAAGCAAACGACTTAGGACGTAGTTCCGCGATTTAACATAATATCCATTATACGTATACACCTATTCTTCGGCTTCTTCCCGGATAAGGAATTCAGCCACTTCCCGGTGCCCCCCATCCATGGCCCAACCCAGCGCCGTTCCTCCAACCTCGTTTTTGGCGTTAACTCGGGCCTTGGCGTAAACCAGCAGTTTCACCACCTCAAGATGGCCTTCCCGGGCGGCCAGCATTAAGGCCGTGGTTCCGTTGTCAGACACGGCGTTGACATCCGCTCCAAGGCTGATAAGCATGCGCACCACCTCAGCGTGGCCCCGGAAGGCGGCGTAACCCAGGGCGGTCCATCCTTTCCCATTGATTTCGGCTCCTTTTGCGTACAGCAGCTTGACCACCCCGGGATACCCTTGGTAACTCGCCAGCATGATGGCTGTCTCGCCGAACCTGTTGCGCAGATTGACCCGGGCGCCGGCCCCCAGCAGGAACTTGACGATACCTTCGTGGCCGGCCCGCGAGGCCAGCATGAGCAGGCTGTATCCATCCTTGTCGGGGGTGTTGACGTCATATCCCTTCGAAACGAGTTCGGCCAAGAGTTCCGGCTTGTTTTCCCGGGCTGCCTCCAGCAGATCCTCGTAGGGACCGCCCGGAGCGGCGTTCGGTCCCAGCGCCAGCGCCGCCCCGACCAGGAGCGTCCCGATGCCCATTCCGGGGTTTCGATATCGCATTACCGTGCCCCTCAGTGGCTCCCCCGCTTCAGCCGGAACAGGCGCAGAAAGTTGCGTGTGGTGGCCGCAGCGACTTCCTCGAACGGGAGGCTCCGCAGCTGGGCCACGTACTCCGCCACATGGCGGACGTATGCCGGTTCGTTGGGTTTGCCCCGGTGAGGGACCGGCGCCAGGTAAGGCGCATCGGTTTCCACCAGGAGCCGGTCGAGGGGCACCTTTTTTGCCACCTCCTTCAGTTCCGTGGCGTTCTTGAAAGTGACGATTCCGGAGAAGGAAATATGGAAGCCCAGATCGAGTGCCGCGGAGGCGACCTCCCAGCTCTCGGTAAAGCAGTGCATGACGCCCCCCGCGGCCCCTGCACTCTCCTCGCGCATGAGCCGCAGGGTGTCTACGGCCGCCGCCCGGGTGTGGATAATGAGGGGCTTGGCGCTGCGGCGGGCGGCCCGGATATGGGTCCGAAAGCGCTCCCGTTGCCACTCCAGGTCACCTTTCAGCCGGTAGTAGTCGAGCCCGGTTTCGCCGATGGCGATGACCCGCGGGTCCCGCGCGAGACCCACCAGCTCCTCTTCATCCACGGCCACTCCCGGAGCATTATCCGGATGGATGCCGACTGAAGCGTATACCTGGGGAAAGCGGGCGGCCACCGCCCGCACCAGGGCAAAATCCTCCAAGTCCACGGAAACGCAGAGCGCCATTCCGACATCGCTGGCCTTCATTGCCGCGACCACCTTATCGAGGCGGTCATGCAGCTCCGGAAACGTGAGATGACAATGGGAATCGACGAGCACGGCGTCCCGCATTTTTCGGCCCGGTTGCCGCGGGCCGCAGGTTACATCGTATGGGTGGGGCGGTTGGACTGGAGCATGCCCGAAAGCAGGGTCTCGATCTTGTTGCGCACAGCGTTCCCGCTTTCATCGTCGGCGAACTTGACGCCGATCCCCTGGGCGCGGTTTCCCTGGGCGCCTGGAGGCGTTACCCAGACCACGCGCCCCGCGACCGGATGTTTGGTCGGGTCATCAAGGAGGCTCAGAAGCATATAAATGTCGTCGCCAAGGCGATACGGCTTGTTGGTCGGGATGAAGATCCCCCCGCCTTTGACGTGGGGCATATACGCCGCATAAAGGGCGGTCTTCTCCTTGATATTCAGCGACAACACCCCGGGCCGGGTGGATGGTTGCGGTTTGTCGCCGTCGCTCATGAGTTTCCCCTCCTGCTCTGCGCCAGTTCGCGATAGGATAACAGTAAATCTTCAGCGAATAATCGGCTGTTCAGGGGGTGCTGGGCTACGCGCTGGGCGGCAACCAGGGTCCGGAGATAACGGGTGAGTCCCGGCAGGTCCGTGCCCGGGGCCACGGCGGCAATCCGCTCGGCAAAATCCGGGTTGTAGCGCACCCGTCCCGCGAGTCTTAGGCTCGCAAGGTCGTAGCACCATTTCTGCAACCACAGAACGATCCGTGCGGGTTCCACCTTCTGCAGCCGGTCCGCCAGGACGATGGGATCCAGGGTTTTCGGCTTGGCCAGCGCATCCAGGAAGTTCTTGCGCACTTGGCGATATTCCACGTCGCTGAACTCCAGCGCCGCCAGCGGGGCGCCCCCCGCCTCAGCCAGACAAAGCTCCGGCTCCGCTGCGCCCTGTTCCTTCAGCCACCCCTGAGCTGCCCCCGGGTCCGGTCGCGTCGCGCTGATCTGGTGACATCGGCTGAGCACGGTCGCGGGCAGCCGCTGAGGGTGGTGGGAAACCAGGATGAACACGGTTCCGGCGCCAGGCTCCTCCAGCGTCTTCAGCAGGGCGTTGGCGGCTGGCGCGTTCATCGCGTCTGCCGGATGAATGAGGGCGATGCGGAATCCGCCCCGGTGGGAGGAAACGTTCAGGAAATCGGAAAGATCGCGGATCTGCTCCACTCCGATATGCTGGCGGGAACGCTTGACCCGACTCTCGCCCGATTCGGTTCCTTCCTCGCCCGAGGAATCCGGCTCCACCAAGCGGAAATCGGGATGGTTCCCCTGCTGAAACCAGCCGCAGGCGACGCATCGGCCGCAGGGCTCGTCCCATTGTCCCGGCTTTTCGCAGAGCAAGGCCTTGGCCCAGTACTGCGCCAAGGTAAGCTTTCCGATTCCCATGCGCCCTTTCAGCAGAACGGCATGAGGCAAACGCCCCTTTAAACCGTTGAGCCGTTCCCATATCTCGCCATGCCAAGGAAGTAAACTCATTATTTACAAACTATTGATAGATTAAGTTCAAGTTCTTTCTGAATATCCGGGATGGGCCGATTTCCGTCAATCACGCGAATGCGGCCGGGCCATTGGGCGGCCCGGGCCAGATAGGCACCCCGGACCCTCTGAAAAAAACCATCATGCTCCTGCTCGAACCGGTCGGCATGACGAACGCCGCCAAGCCGGTCCCGCGCGGTTTCCACAGTCACATCGATATAAAAGGTGAGGTCGGGCTGGAAGTCCTGCTGCACCCAGCGCTCCAGGATCCGGAGCTTTTCGATACTCACGCCGCTCCCGCCCCCCTGATAGGCGAAGCTCGCGTCGGTGAAGCGATCGCAAATGACCCATTCCCCGCGGTCAAGGGCAGGATAGATCACCTTATCCAGGTGCTCCCGGCGCGCTGCGAACATCAGCAGGGCCTCGGTTTCCGGATTCAGGCGCCGGTCGCGGTGAAGAAGGAGGTCGCGGAGCCGTTCGCCAAGCGGCGTGCCCCCCGGCTCCCGGGTCAATGCGACCCCGTATCCCCAGCCCTCGAGCAGGGACTTGAGCCAACCCATATGGGTACTCTTGCCGGCGCCGTCAATACCTTCCAGAGTGATAAATTTCCCTTTATTCATTGCGTTCCGTATCAGCGTCCCGGCTGCATGCTGTTTTTCTGGTAGCGCTCCACCGCCCGGTTATGGTCCGCCAGATTGTCCGAGAATTGGGAGCTTCCGTCACCCCGTGCCACGAAATATAGGGCGGTGGTCCTCGCGGGGCGCACCGCCGCCAGGAGCGACGCCTGTCCCGGCATGGCGATCGGTGTCGGCGGAAGCCCTGCCCGTGTGTAAGTGTTGTAAGGCCCATCGCTCAGCAGGTCGCGCTTGCGCAAGTTGCCGTCGAACTTCTCGCCGAGGCCGTAGATCACGGTCGGGTCGGTCTGGAGCATCATTCCAATTCTGAGACGGTTGACAAAAACGCCAGCGATCCTATCCCGATCCCCCGGGAACCCCGTTTCCTTTTCCACAATGGAGGCCAGGATCAATGCCTGGTAGGGGTCCGCCAAGGGAACATCGGACGCCCTCGCGCTCCAGGCCGAAGCCAGCTGGCGCTGCATCAGCTGGTGGGCGCGCCTGAGGATGGAGAGGTCGCTTGCACCAGTGGCGAAGAAATAGGTCTCGGGGAAAAACCATCCCTCGGCCGAGGGCTGGGCGATGCCGATCCGGGCGAGAAGTTCCTGGTCCGGGAGGCCGGCCGTGTCATGGCGGATCCTAGGATGGGTGTCGAGCACTTCCCGCATCTGGCGGAATGTCCAGCCCTCGAGAAAGGTAATCGCGCCCTTGATCACGTCCCCTTCGGTGAACTTGGCAAGCAGCTGCCGCGGGGACTGCGCCTCGGAAATCTCATAGTTTCCGGCCTTGAGGTTGCCGGCTTGGCGGAGGACGCGGCCCAGCACAATGAAGGTCCAGGGCTCCTCGAGGGCGCCTGCTTCCTGCAGCCCATAGGCCACGGTGCGCAGGCTGGCGCCCTGCTTCACGCTGAATTCCAAGGGCAGGCCGGGTGGCATGACCGGAAGATTGATCCGGAACCAGAACAAGCCCGCGGACAATAGGCAACCGGCGACGACGAGGAAAGCGAGCCGCCCTACCCAGCGTCTTGCCGCAGCCATCACGGCGCTGCCGCGCAGGACAACCCGCTAGACGCGGCGGAACACCAGTGTTCCATTGGTTCCCCCGAAACCAAAGGAATTAGACAGCGCCACGGCGATCTTCATTTCCCGAGCGGTGTTGGGAACATAGTCGAGGTCGCACTGGGGGTCCTGGTTGAACAGGTTGATGGTAGGTGGGGAAACCTGGTGACGGATTGCCAACGCCGAAAATACCGCTTCCACGCCGCCGGCCGCCCCCAGCAGGTGACCGGTCATCGACTTGGTGGAATTGACGACCACCTTTCTCGCGCGGTCCCCAAGGCAGCGCTTGACCGCGACAGTTTCGGCAATGTCGCCCAAGGGCGTGGAAGTGCCATGGGCATTGATGTAGTCCACCTGGTCGGCGTCGATGCCGGCGTTCCGCAGGGCATTGGTCATGCAGCGCGCGGCGCCTTCGCCATCCTCGCAGGGGGCGGTCATGTGGAAGGCATCGGCGCTCATGCCGAAACCGGCTACCTCGGCGTAAATCTTCGCGCCCCGGGCCTTGGCGTGCTCGAATTCCTCCAGCACCAGCACGCCGGCCCCCTCACCCAACACGAATCCATCCCGGTCCTTGTCCCAGGGCCGGCTCGCGGTTGCGGGATCATCGTTACGGGTCGACAGGGCCCGCGCAGAGGCGAAACCGCCGACGGCAAGCGGGGTTACGGTGGATTCCGAACCCCCGGCAATCATCACGTCCACATCGCCGTATTCGATAAGGCGTGCCGAATCCCCGATGCAATGGGTTGCCGTGGTGCACGCCGTAACCATGGCGAGATTCGGCCCCTTCAACCCGTACATGATGGATAGATTCCCGGAGATCATGTTGATGATGGTGCCGGGAATGAAGAACGGGGAGATCTTGCGCGGCCCGCCCGCGAGATAGGTGTTATGGGTGTCTTCTATCATCGGCAGCCCGCCGATGCCGGAACCGATGTTGACGCCGATGCGCTCGGCGTTGGCGTCGGTTACCTGCAGGCCCGAGTCCTTGAACGCTTCCATGGCTGCGACCATGCCATAGTGTATGAAAACGTCCATCCGTCGGGCGTCCTTGGCGGAGAGGTACTGAGTAACGTCGAAGCCTTTCACCTCCCCAGCGATCCGGGAGCTGAAGGCGGACGCGTCGAACCGGGTAATCTTCGTGATTCCCGATTTGCCGGCAACGGCTTGGCTCCAAGCCTCGGCCACACCGATTCCTACCGGCGAAACGATCCCGAGACCGGTGATGACAACTCTGCGTTTGGACAACTGGGCACCCCCTGGGCAGGGTATGCGGGTGGGGAGACGGGCTGGCTAGTTGAGGTGAGCGTTGATGTAATCGATGGCCTGCTGCACAGTGGTGATCTTCTCGGCCTCCTCGTCGGGAATTTCGCACTCGAATTCCTCTTCCAGGGCCATCACCAGCTCCACCGTGTCCAGTGAGTCGGCCCCGAGATCGTCCACGAAGGACGATTCGTTCTTGATGTCGGCCTCATTGACGCCCAGCTGCTCGGCGACAATCTTCTTGACCCGTTGTTCTACGTTTTCCATCAAAACCCCCTTCCGGTCTGAAAATAAAACCCGGCCATTTTACCAAAATCGGCTGGGTCAACCAAATAAGAATCTGTCTCGCGAATTCCCGCGCCGACAGCGCGGCGATTCCCGGAACAGGCTCAGTCCATGTACATGCCGCCGTTGACGTGAATGGTGCAGCCGGTAATGTATCCCGCCGGCGATGAGGCCAGGAAGGCGACGGCCGCCGCCACCTCCTCCGCTTGCCCGAGGCGGCCGAGCGGGATGTGCTGCACCAGGTCCTCACGCTGCTTGTCCGTGAGTGCCCGGGTCATGTCGGTATCAATGAAGCCCGGTGCCACGCAGTTCACGGTGATATTGCGGCTGCCCACCTCGCGGGCGAGAGACTTGGTGAAGCCGGACAGCCCTGACTTGGAGGCGGCATAGTTGGTCTGGCCCGGGTTGCCGGCGGCGCCCACCACTGAAGAAATGCTGATGATGCGCCCGTGGCGCGCCTTCATCATGCCCCGCAGCACGGCCCTGGAAAGCCGGAACACGGACTTGAGGTTGGTGTCCATGATCTCGTCCCACTCCTCGTCCTTCATGCGCATGAGCAGGTTGTCGCGGGTGACGCCGGCGTTGTTGACGAGGATCGAAATCTCCCCGAATCGGGTGCGGATGGCCTCGAGCACCTGCTCAATCTGGGTCGCGTCCTTCACGTTGAGCACCATTCCGCTGCCCTTGATCCCATCCTTTCCCAGTTGCGCGGAAATGGCGTGGGCGCCGGCTTCGCTGGTGGCGGTGCCCACCACGGTAGCACCCTGCTTTCCCAGTTCCCGGGCGATGGCTTGCCCGATCCCGCGCGAAGCGCCGGTTATCAGCGCGATGTCTTTCTCAAGCATGTCGGCTCATTTGAGTACTTGGAGCGCCTGCTCCAGGGATTGGAGGTCCGTGATGGCGATGCCCTGCAGGGCGCCATCGATACGCTTGGTCAGCCCCGCCAGCACCTTGCCCGGCCCGCATTCCGCGACGTGGGTGATGCCGGCGCCGGACATTTGGCGGACCGTTTCCGTCCAGCGCACGGGGCTCGCGGCCTGGCGCGCCAGGGCGTCCCGAATCTTTTCAGGATCATTGACCACTGCCACGTCCACGTTGTTGACCACCGGGATCTGCGGCACCGAGAACACGATGTTTGCGAGCCGCTCGACCAGCTTGGCGGCGGCGGGCTTCAGGAGCGAGGAGTGAAACGGCGCGCTCACCGGCAACATGACCGCACGTTTTGCGCCCCGGGCCCTGGCGGCCTCGACCCCGCGCTCCACCGCAGCCTTGTGGCCGGCGATGACGATCTGGCTCGGGGCATTGAAGTTGACCACTTCCACCACTTGGCCCTGAGCCGCCTCGCCACACGCGGCACGCACTGCATCGTCATCCAGGCCAAGGATCGCCGCCATGGCGCCCTCACCGCGAGGTACCGCATCCTGCATGGCCTGGGCGCGGAAGCGGACCAGCGGCAGCGCATCGCGGAACGCGAGCGCCCCCGCCGCCACCAGTGCCGTGTATTCGCCAAGGCTGTGACCCGCCGCCATGGCCGGCTTCGGCCCTCCCGCTGTGAGCCACGCCTGGTACACGGCGTAGGCCGCGGTGAGCATCAGCGGCTGGGTATTCACGGTGGAATTGAGATCGTCGGCGGGCCCTTCCGCCACCAGCTTCCAGAGGTCCTGGCCGAGGACCTCGGAGGCTTGGTCAAAAGTCTTGCGCACCGGGGAGGATTCCGCGAAGCCCTGCATCATGCCCACCGACTGGGAGCCCTGGCCAGGGAAGACGAACGCGAATTTCATGATCTGATCGTTCCCGGTTACCAGCGAATCAGCACCGATCCCCAGGTGAAGCCCCCGCCCACCCCCTCCAGCAGCACGTGGTGGCCGGGCTTGATCCGGCCGTCGCGCACCGCCAGGTCGAGAGCCAGAGGAATTGACGCCGCCGAGGTGTTGGCATGGCGATCGACGGTGACCACCACCTTGCTCATGTCCAGCCCCAGTTTCTTGGCGGTGGCCTGGATGATGCGCACATTGGCCTGGTGGGGAATCAGCCAGTCGATATCGGATTTCCCCAGCTTGTTGGCGTCCAGGGTCTCCAGCGCCACCTCCTCCAGCACCTTCACGGCGAATTTGAATACGGCGCCGCCGTCCATGATCAGGAAAGGCCTGCCGCGGACACCGCCGTGGCACACCTGGCCGGGGACGCCGAGATCCTGGTGGTAGCTGCCATCGGCGTGCAGGTGGCTCGAGAGTATGCCGGGGGTGTCGCTTTTTTTGATCACGACCGCCCCTGCCCCGTCGCCGAACAGCACGCAGGTGGAACGGTCCTTCCAGTCCAGGATCCGGGAGTAGATTTCGGCCCCGACCACCAGGGCGCATTCGCACTGGCCGGCACGAAGGTAGAGATCGGCGGTGGCGAGGGCATACACGAAACCGCTGCATACGGCCTGCACGTCGAAAGCCGGGCAGTGCTTGATACCGAGCTTGGCCTGCAAAATGCACGCGGTGCTGGGAAACACCACGTCCGGGGTGGTGGTGGCGACGATGATAAGGCCGATGTCCTCGGTTTTGATCCCCGCCGCCTCGATGGCCCTGCGGCTTGCTTCCAGCGCCAGGTCGCTCGCCAGCTCCTGGTCGTCGGCGATGTGGCGCTGGGTGATTCCGGTGCGGGCGACGATCCACTCGTCAGTGGTGTCCACCAATTTTTCGAGGTCGCGGTTGGTGAGCACCTTTTTCGGCAGGTAGCTGCCGGTGCCGACAATCCTGGAGTAAGCCACTAAGCCGCTCCCTCCCGCAGGGGGGGGTGATGGGGATGCATCTGGGCCAAGCGCTCCGAGAGCCGGCGCAACATGCCGCTGTGTACCTCCTCCGCTGCGCGCTCGATGGCGCAGCCGAAGGCGTACTTGTCCGCGGAGCCGTGGCTCTTGATGACGATTCCCTTCAGGCCAAGGAGACTCGCGCCGTTGTACTGGCGGTGGTCGACCCGGCGCTTGAAGCCGCTGATGACCGGCAGCGCCACCAAGCCAGCAAGCCGGGTGAAGAGGTTGCGCTTGAATTCTTCCCGGAGAAAAGTCGCCAGCATCTGGGCCAGGCCCTCGGTGGTTTTCAGCGCCACGTTGCCGACGAAGCCGTCGCATACCACGACGTCCGTGGTGCCCTTGAAAATGTCATCGCCCTCCACGTTGCCGTAGAAGTTGAGGCCGCTTTGGCGCAGCAGCTCGGCGGCCTTTTTGACCACCTCGTTGCCCTTGATGTCCTCCTGGCCGATATTGAGCAATCCCACTGTGGGCCCGTCCCGGTGCTCCACGGAAGAGACCAGCATGGAACCCATGATTCCGAACTGAAGCAGGTGCTCGGCGCCGCAGTCCACGTTGGCCCCCAGGTCCAGGACGTAGGTGTGGCCCTTGAGGGTGGGAAGAATGGTGGCAATGGCGGGACGCTCGATGCCCGGCAGCATTTTGAGCACAAACCGGGAAATCGCCATCAGCGCGCCGGTATTTCCCGCGCTCACGCAGGCATCCGCCTCGCCGCTTTTCACGAGATTGATGGCCACGCGCATCGAGGAATCCTTCTTGTTGCGCAGCGCGAGGGCCGGCGGCTCGTCCATGGTGACGACCTCGCTCGCCGCGTGCACCCGCAACCGGGGCCCGGCGTCGATCTTCAGGGCCCGCAGCTCCGCCTGAATGGCGTCCGGAAGCCCCACCAGAACGATGTTGGTTTCGGGGTGCGCCCGCAGGAATCCGACTGCAGACGGCACCGTCACATGGGGGCCGTGGTCGCCCCCCATGCAATCAATTGCAACGGTGATGTCCATGCCGCAGGGAAGGATGCGGCCAGGGTGGCTTATTCGCCCTTGCCCTTGGCGACCTTCTTGCCGCGGTAGTAGCCGCTGGGGCTGATGTGGTGGCGCAGGTGCACTTCGCCGGTGGTGGGTTCCACCGCCAGCGGCGGGTTGGTCAGAAAATCGTGAGCCCGGTGCATGCCACGCTTGGACGGGGACTTCTTGTTCTGCTGAACGGCCATCTTTGACTCCTCAACTCAATACTTGATTTAATCGCGTTTTTTCAGGGCCGATAGGACAGCGAAAGGCTTATCCTTCGCTGCGCTCGCCGACGACCCTATCCCGGCCTGGCATTCGCCTTCCGGGTGCCTGGGGGAAATGGGCAGAACCAACAGGATCTCATCCTCGAGCAGCGCCCGGGCATCGAGCCGGGGTTGCACAACGATGCGGTCCACCTCCGCCGGTTCTTCGACCATGTCGCCCAGCTCGGACTCGTCCTGCACCAACAGGAGCCGGGATTCCAGTTCCAGCGGCAAGGCAAACCGTCCAAGGCAACGCTGGCAACGCAGCTGAACCGTTCCCCGAATCGCCAAATGCAGCATGGGATTGGCGTCGGGATCGAGCTCGCCGCGAACCGTGTACTCCAATTCCCCTTCGTCGGAAAACAGCTGATCGTGAAGCCGGCCCAAGCTTGCCACCGTAATTTTACCATGCAGGGTCTTGCGGTTACGGGCAAACTCCAGGCCGTCGATCACCAGCTGTCCAGACATAAGCGGCGCATGATATATTTTTTGCCTCCCATTTGTCAAAAAAATCGAGGGATAATCTTTTGAAAACTCAACAAATTGTCCTCGCTTCCGGTTCCCCCTACCGGCGCCAGCTCCTGGCCCGGCTGCAACTGCCCTTCGATATCAGCGTTCCCGACGTGGATGAAACCCCGTTGCCCGGCGAAACCCCGGAGATTACGGCCTCCCGCCTGGCCCGTGCCAAGGCCCGGAGAGTTGCCGAAAAAATGCCCGATGCCCTGATCATCGGCTCCGACCAGGTGGCGGTCCTGGAGGGTGTCGCGCTCGGTAAACCCCTGGCCCACGAAAACGCCGTCAGGCAACTGCGTTTCATGTCCGGGAAAACCGTGGTGTTCCACACCGCCCTGTGCCTGCTGAACGGCAGGACCGGGCGGCTCCAGGAGCAGGTCGTGCCCTACCGGGTCACGATGCGCTCGCTGACTGACGCCCAGATCGAGCATTACCTCGAGAAGGAGCAGCCTTACCAGTGCGCCGGCAGCGCCAGGACCGAGGGCCTGGGCATTGCCCTCATCGCATCCATGCAGGGCGACGATCCGAATGCACTGATCGGATTGCCCCTGATCGCCCTGGTGGACATGCTGGCCGGCGAAGGAGTCCCGATTGTCTGAGCGGCACCCGAAGCCGGGCGTGCTCTACCTCATCCCCTCGCCCCTGGGGGAACAGGACCCCGCCGAAACGCTGTCCGAGCCCGCCCGGCGCACCGTGGCCACCCTCGATTATTTCGTCGTCGAGCACCTGAAAACGGCCCGTGCGGTGCTGAAGCGAATCGGAACCTGCAAGCCCTTGCAGGAACTCACGCTTGCGGTGCTCGATGAGCACACGGTGGCCACGGAACTGGAATGCCTGCTGTCTCCCGTCGTGGCGGGAATGGACGCCGGCCTGCTTTCGGAAGCGGGCTGCCCCGCCGTGGCGGACCCCGGAGCACAACTGGTGCGGCTGGCCCACGAGCACGGAATCCGGGTAGTGCCCCTGGTGGGCCCCTCTTCCATCCTGCTGGCCCTGATGGCCTCTGGGCTGAACGGACAGCGCTTCGCGTTTCATGGCTACCTGCCGGCCGCAGCCGGGGAGCGGGATCGCAGGATCACAGAGCTGGAGCGGGAATCGGCGGCCCGGGACCAGACCCAGATCTTCATCGAGACCCCGTACCGCAACGGGAAGCTGTTTGCCGCGCTGGTGGAAACCTGCCGGCCCGACACCCTGCTGTGCGTGGCCACGGATCTCACCCTTCCCGGTGAACGGGTGACGACCCGGGCGATCGGGAAATGGAAGGGGAAACGGCCGGAAATCGAAAAACGGCCGACCGTGTTTTTACTGCTGGCGCTAGCGCGCTGACAGATTGCGACCGGACACCGTGACCAGGGTTTCGGCCAGCGCCGCACCGAAACGCTTGGCAAAGCGCTCGGCGAAGCCTTCCTTGGGGGTAAAGTCGACGACCCGCTCGGCCTTGATCACCTCCCGCGCCACATACTCCAGGCTTCCCATGGCATCGGCCAGCCCCAGCTCAATGCTCTTCTGGCCGGTCCACACCAGGCCCGAGAACAGGTCAGGATTCTCCTTCAGCCGCTTGCCCCGGCCCTGGCGCACCACCTGGATGAACTGCTGGTGCACTTCGCCGAGAAGCTGCTGCGCATACGCCTTCTGCTTTTCATCCAGCGGCGAGAACGGGTCGAGGAAACCCTTGTTTTCGCCGGCAGTAATCAGCCTGCGCTCGACGCCCAGCTTCTCGAGCGTGCCGGTGAATCCGAAGCCGTCCATCAGCACGCCGATGGATCCCACGATGCTGGCCTTGTCCACGAAAATCCTGTCGGCTGCGGCGGCCACGTAATAGCCGCCCGAGGCGCACACGTCCTCGATCACGGCGTAGAGTGGAATTTCAGGGTGCTTGGCCTTGAGCCGGCGAATCTCGTCATTGATGTAGCCCGCCTGCACCGGACTTCCGCCCGGGCTGTTGATGCGGAGCACGATGCCCTGGGTGTTCTTGTCCTTGAACGCCTCCTGCAGGCCCGATGTGATGGCGGCGGCGCTCGCCTGGCTGTCCGCCGCGATCACACCCCGCAGCTCCACCAGCGCGGTGTGCTTTCCGGCGATGGGGGTTTCACGGTCGCCGATCCAGCCCAGCCAGAGGAACAACAGGATAAACAGGTAGACGAAGGTCAGTGTCTTGAAAAGGATGCCCCAGCGGCGCGCCCGGCGCTGCTCCTGGAGCGCGCCGGTGGCGAGCTTCTCGAGCACCTGCCGTTCCCAGTTGCCGCCGGATTCAGACGGTTCGGTCATGATCGTGTCTCGCAGTCGTCAGGTAGATCTTGCCGTTTCGCTCCTCCAGCTCAACCGGGGTGAGGGCCGCACCCTTGCAGGGGCCCATCACGCAATGCCCGGTGTGCGGTTCATAGGTCGCACCGTGGGTGGAGCAGATCAAGTATAAACCGGTGAGGTCCCAAAACTCACCTTCCAGCCAATCCAGTTCAACGCCCACATGGGCGCAGCGGTTGAGGTAGGCATACACCTTCCCCCGGTAGCGCACGGCAAATGCCGGGACCTCTTCCCCCTCCCCTTCAAGGGAAAAGCGCAGGCCCTTGCCGCCATCCCGCAATTGCTCGCTCGCGCAGATCACGCGTTGCTCATCAGCCATCGGTGCAATTCGGCAAAGCTTTCCAGGCAGGCGAGCGGGGAAAGCGCCAGCAGGTTGTCCCGCGGATGGGCGCCGTAGGCGGCGCCCACGGCCGCCACGCCCGCGTTGGCGGCCATCTGCAGATCATGGGTGGTGTCGCCGATCATGAGCGTTCGATCGGCGGCCATCCCCAGCTCTTCCATGAGGGCAAGCAGCATGCCTGGATGGGGCTTGGAAAAGCCTTCGTCGGCGCAGCGGGACGCGTGGAAATAGGCCCGCAGCCCGGTGTTCCCGAGCGCCCGGTCGAGGCCGACGCGGCTCTTGCCGGTGGCCACGGCCAGAAGAAAGCCCGCCTGGTGCAACTCGCGGATCGCTTCCTGGGCGCCGCCGAACAGGGGAATCTCGCTGTCGCGGGCCAGAAAATGAAACCGGTAGCGTTCCACCAGGTCGCCGTAGCGCTCCTGCGGAAGCTGCGGAAACAGATAGCCCAGGGCATCGGTGAGTCCCAGGCCGATGATGTGCCGGGCTGCCTCGTCCGAGGGCACGGGCAGACCCAGGTCGCCGGAGGCGGCCTGGATCGACTCCACGATCACGGCCGCCGAATCCATGAGCGTCCCGTCCCAGTCGAACACCAGCAATTCAAACTGCTTCGGCATCCGCGACTTTCAGAAAGCGCCGGAGGTCCTGCGGCAGCGGCGCGTCCAGCGTCAGCCGCTCACCGGTCACCGGGTGGCGGAACGCGATACGGTGGGCGTGCAGAAACATGCGTTTTAACCCGGACCGGCCAAGGCTCTTGTTCAGGGCGAAATCTCCGTATTTGTCGTCCCCGGCGATGGGGTAGCCCAGGTGCGCCAGGTGGACCCGGATTTGATGGGTGCGTCCGGTCTTGAGTTCCGCTTCCAGCAGGGAATAGCCGCCATGGGTTCCGCGCAGATTAAAGATGGTGCGGGAGGGGAGCCCCTCCCGGCGCACGCTCACCCGCCGCTCGCCTTCGGCGGTGACATATTTGTTGAGAGGCAGACTGACTTCCTTCTTGTTTTCCCTCCACACCCCCTTGACCAGGGTAAGGTAGCGTTTTTCCACCTCCCCTTCCCGCAACTGCCGGTGCAGTTCGACCAGGGCCGCCCGCTTCTTGGCCAGCAGCAACACACCGGAAGTGTCCCGGTCCAGGCGATGCACGAGTTCGAGGAACCGGAGTTGGGGACGCTCCCGGCGCAACTGTTCGATGACGCCGAGACTGATCCCGCTGCCGCCGTGCACGGCCTTGCCGGCGGGCTTGTCGATCGCCAGCAACACCTCGTCCTCGTAGAGCGGCCGGTCGGCCAGCCGCGGCCCCGGCGCGGGAGAAGCCTTGGCGGGGGCAGCGGTGCGGACCGGCGGAATCCGGACCCGGTCACCGGTCCGAAGCCGGTAGGTGGGTTCCACCCGGCGGCTGTTTACGCGCACCTCGCCACTGCGCAGGATGCGATAGATATGGCTCTTGGGAACCCCTTTCAGCCGCCTGATGAGGTAGTTATCCACCCGCTGGTCGTGGTCTTCGTCGCCGACGTCCACCCAGGCCACCGAATCTTTGCTTAAGTCATTCATTTACCGTATACTCGGCCGTTCCAGGCGGCATGCGGGCCAGATGCAAAAAACCGCGATTTGCGGGTGCGTCACGACATTGCCCGGCGCCTGTCACTGGTTAAGCTCGCTCACCAGCAAAAGTAGCGATGGTAATAGAATTGCGCGCTCCAGGCATACGCTGAGACTGAACGGCGACGCCGCAAGGCGGTGACACGGCCCGATCCGGCCCCGCCCCGTTGCCCTTAAGGTTAATGATTCCGCCCGAACCGGGCGGAACCGAAACGACAAGCCACTTCACACGACACGCGACCCGAAGTTACCCCCTCTCTCGATGAGTACCCTGACTCGCGACCCCGTGTACGCCGATCCTGCCACCAGCAGGCTGGCCTGTCCTCGCCGCGCCCGAGCGCCGGAGAACATGAAAAATGAAGCGCATGTTGTTCAACGCGACCCAGCCCGAGGAGCTGCGCGTCGCGATCGTGGACGGCCAGAAGCTCGTCGATCTTGACATCGAGTCGGCCGGCAAAGAGCAGAAAAAGGGCAATATCTACAAGGGTGTCATCACCCGCATCGAACCCAGCCTGGAAGCTGCGTTTGTAGACTACGGCAGCGACCGGCACGGTTTTCTCCCGTTCAAGGAAGTCGCCCGCGCCCATTTCCGGCCCGATGTGGACGTTTCCCGCGCCCGCATCCAGGACGCGCTCCGCGAGGGCCAGGAGTTCATCGTCCAGGTGGACAAGGACGAACGCGGCACCAAGGGCGCGGCCCTCACCACCTTCGTCAGTCTCGCGGGCCGCTACCTGGTCCTCATGCCCAACAATCCGCGCGGCGGCGGCGTGTCGCGCCGGGTGGAGGGCGAGGATCGCAACGAGCTCAGGGATCTGATCAACCAGCTTGACGTGCCCGAGGGCATGAGCGTCATCGCCCGCACCGCGGGCATCGGCCGCTCGCTGGAAGAGCTGCAATGGGACCTCAACTACCTGATGCAGCTCTGGACCGCGATCGAAGGCGCGTCGCAACACCAATCCGGAGCGTTCCTGATCTACCAGGAATCGAGCCTGGTGATCCGCGCCATCCGCGACTATTTCCAGCCCGAAATCGGCGAAATCCTGATCGATACCGAGAGCATCTACGAGCAGGCCCGGCAGTTCATGAGCCACGTGATGCCGGCGAACGTCAACAAGGTGAAACTTTATCGGGATGACATCCCGCTGTTCTCCCGGTTCCAGATCGAGCATCAGATCGAAACCGCCTACTCGCGCCAGGTTCTCCTGCCCTCCGGCGGTGCGCTGGTCATCGACCACACCGAGGCGCTGGTGGCCATCGACGTCAACTCGGCACGTGCCACCCGCGGCACCGACATCGAGCAGACGGCGCTGAACACCAACCTGGAGGCGGCCGACGAGGCGGCGCGGCAGCTGCGACTGCGCGACCTGGGCGGGCTGATCGTGATCGACTTCATCGACATGGAGATCGCCAAGAACCAGCGCGAGGTGGAAAACCGCCTGCGCGATGCCCTGCGCTACGATCGCGCCCGGGTCCAGATGGGCAAGATCTCGCGCTTCGGCCTGATGGAGCTGTCGCGCCAGCGTCTGCAGCCTTCCCTGGGCGAGACCAGCCACTTGCCCTGTCCCCGCTGCAACGGCATCGGCCACATCCGTTCCATCGAGTCCTCGGCGCTGCACATCCTGCGCTTGATCCAGGAAGAAGCCATGAAGGAAAACACCGCGGCGCTCCACGCCCAGGTTCCCGTGGACGTGGCCACCTTCCTGCTGAACGAGAAGCGCGCGGAGATCCACGCGGTCGAGGCGCGGCTCAAGGTCAACGTGCTGCTGATCCCCAATCCGCATCTGGAAACGCCGGCCTTCAGCATCACTCGCATGCGCCACGAGGAGATGAACAAGGCGGAGCCGCTGCCGGTGAGCTACAAGATGGTGGAGAAGCCCGAAGAGGAAATGGCCCTGCCGTCGTCCGAGCCCAAGGCACCCCGGCCCCAGGCCGCGGTTCAAGGAATCACACCCGAACAGCCGGCCCCGATGGCGCCTATCCCCGCCCCTGTGCCAGCCCCGGCACCGGCGGCCGCTACGGCGGCGCCGGAGGCAAGGCCCTCGCTGCTCGGTCGCTTCTTCGGCTGGCTGCGGGGCGCCGAGAAAAAAGAGCCCGAGATCATCGTGCAGGCGCCCAGGCCCGTCGAGCCGCGGCGGGAACGCGAGCGTCGCGGCGAGCGGGATCGTCATCGCGACCGCAGGGAACGTGGAGAGCGCGAAGACCGGCGTGGCGAACGCCGCGGCGAACGCAGTCGTCCGATGCCCGCCGCCCAACCGCAACAGGGCCAGCGCCAGGCTGAGGCCCAGAAGCCCCGTCAACCCCAGCCCGAACGGGAACGGCCGCGCCGGGAGCAGCAGCCGGAACTGGAACGCAAAGGCCCGGTGGCCGCCGCCGAAGCACAGGGCGCCGAACAGCCGCCCCAGGAAGGGCGGGGCCGGCGGCGTCGGCGGCGTGGCCGCGGAAGCGAGCGCGGGGAACCGAGAACCGTACCCGAAGCGCAACAGACCCTGGGACTGGAAACCACCCCTGCTGCCGCCCTCCAGCCCCGCGCGCCCAGAGAACCCGGGCCCGAGCAGCGGATACACGAGCCGGTGGAAGCGGTTGAGCCCGCTCCTGCCCCCGTCGTAGAGCCGCAGCGGGAGTGGATGGCGAGCCCCGCACAGGAAGCGGTCCCGGTGGCGCCGCAGCCGGTCGAACACCCGCAGCCAAGCCCGGCACCGGTTCAGGTCGAGGTCGCTCCGGTTGCCGTGGAAAAGCCCGCGCCCCGTCGCGAAATTCCACCCATGCCCATGCCGGATCTGGCGTCGAGCGGCCTGATCCTGATCGAGACCGACAAGGCGAAATCGGTTCCCGTTCCCCAGCCCGAGGAACCGGCGCCGAAGCTGGGCCGGTCCCGACCGGTCGTGAAGCCCGCGGCGGAAGAACCCCTGGTCCAGATCGAGACCCACAAGACTGGCGAGCCAGCCTAATTATTCGAGTCCCCCGTTCGCCCTGAGCTTGTCGAAGGGTGAACGGGAGGACAAACCCCGCCTTACTTGTGGTGCGCGGCGCGAATATGGGCAACCAGCCCTCTGCGCTACCACTCCTTCCCGAAGTCCGGCTTACGCAGCGTCGGGCGTCGCTACGCGGCGGATACCGGACGATTGCAGCGCGCTTTGAAGCGGCGCCCGAAAATGCATAGAAACTCGACGGTTTCCTGAGTCTGCGCGTTCGTGAGCAGACGCAGGAGGCCGCCGAGGCCACCGGTAGCGCCGACACGAACCGCACCTTCTTGCGCCGCGCCTTCCATGCATTCCAGGAGTGCGCCCACCGTATCCAACCGTTCCGCCACTTCCGGCAGCAACCGTGCGATGCGTTCCAGGGCGCCGGTAGACTCAAGCCGCTCTAGCATTTCCACCAAGCGCCCTGATCCGCCGCGATTCAGCCGATCGAGCAACGAAAGGCTGTCGCCCAGTGTCTCCGCCAGGCGGCCTACCATTTCGTCGGTGAGCGCGTCCTGGGCCGATCCATAGACCCGAGCCAGCTGGGTGAGCCGCTCCAGGTCGCCGTTGTGCACCATCTGCGCCAAGGCGGGAATGGCCATCGCCAACCCGCTGCGATTCACCTGGTCGACGAGGTCCATGGCCTCGGCCCCGGTGGCCGCCAGGCGCCCAAGCATCTCGTCGGTCACCGCGTCGCGCGCCGCCTCTATCACGCGCTCCACTTCGCGTCGCGTATCGGGTATTTCCGTGATCACTGCGCTCATGGTTTCTCCTTTGTTACAGCAGCCCGCGGGCCGACACCCAGTAGAGCTTGTTGTAGGCCATCTTGAACCAGTGCACCGCCTTGGTCGGGGCCTTGGGGTCGGGCGGATTCTGGTAGTTGAACATGGCGTAGGTGGCGCGGTCCTTGCCGGCCTCGATGAAGCAGAAGACCTTGCCGTCGTAATCGCGCACCGGCGTGCCCATCTTCACCATGGCCGCGATGTTCTCGCCCAGGGTGTCGGCCTCGAAGTGGGCCGTGGATCCGGCCTTGCTGATGGGGATGTTGGTGGTGTCGCCCAGCACGAACACGTTCTTGCGGCCCTCCATGTTGAGCTTCTGGCGGTCGGTCGGAATCCATCCGTTCTGCCCGAGACCGTTCTTCTCGATCACCTCCATGCCCTTGTGAGCCGGGATCGCGATCAGCAAATCGTACTTGATCTCAGCCCCCTCCTCGCTTCGCAGGATCTGGTTCTTTCCATCCACCTCCTTGATGTTGAAGAAGGTCTCGTAGGCGATCCCGAGCCGGTCAAACTCGGGGGCCGCCCACTTGGCGACGTTCTCCAGGCTGTGGATGCGATTGATGGGATAGGTGTAGTGAAGCTGTACCTTGTCGCCTAGCCCCCGGTCCTTGAAATAGTCGTGGAGCATGAAGGTAATCTCCAGCGGCGCCATCGGGCACTTGTGGGGCACGCCCACGGCGATCACCACCCGCCCGCCCTGGAATTCCTGCAGGCGCTTGAACATCTTGAGCGCGGAGGCTTCGGTATAGAAGGTTTCCGCGTGCTCCGCCAGCCCCGGTATGCCCTCGGGGTACATGCGCGAGCCGGTGGCGATCACCAGGGTGTCGTAGTCGTAGAGCTTGCCGCTCTTCGTTTTCACCCTATTGTGATCGAGCTGGAACTCCTCGGCCGGGTCGACGTGGAACTCGATGCCCGGCTCGAGCAGGCCCGCCTGGTCCCGGTAGAGCTCGTCGGGGGTCATGCGCCCCACCGCCAGATACAGCAGCCCCGGCTGGTACATGTGCTTGTCGGAGGCCGACAGCATGGTGATGCGCGCCCCGCCGGACTTGAGTTCGCCATTCAGGCGCCGCGCCAGGTTGTTGGCGAGGATCGTTCCGCCCATGCCGCCGCCCACAATCAGAATCTTCATCTGCGCTTCCTCCACCTTCTGGGTGAACCGAAAAAGACTACTTCGCCTTGCGTACCGTGATGTGCCACACGCCCGCCTCCACGTGCGTAGCTAAGTGTTCATGCCCTACCTTGCGGACCCACTCTGGGATATCGTTGGCGGAGCCCCTGTCGGTGGACAGCACCTCCAGTTCGTCGCCCACTTGGCACGATTTCAGGGCGGCGATCAATTCCATCAGGGGCCCGGGGCAAAAGCTGCCGCGGGCATCCACCACTGTCTTCCCTGGCATCGCGGTTTTCCTCCGTGGCAGCTCAGAACGTCCAGACCTGCCCGTCCCGGGCGGCGTCCAGAAAACGCGTGAGACCGGTAGGCTCGCCCAGGTAAGGCTCGAGATCGTCCGGGCCGACGGCGAGCACGTCCATTGCCATTGAACAGGGGTAGAGCTTGGCCTCCCCTAAAGACACGGCCTGCTCGAACAGCGTCTTGAAGTCTGGGGCGTTCTTGTGTTCCATGAGACTGCCGAGCTTGCCTTCGGCCGCAGCGTCGGTGCTCATGCCCTTCACGAAATAGGGCAACGCGTTCATCGATAGAAAAACCAGCACCTCTCTGCCGCTCACGGCAGCTACCGAGGCCACCATCGCCGCCATTTGCAGGCGCTCGCGGCTGCCGGAGACCATCACCACGCAGACCTTGCTGGATGTCATCGTCAATTCGTTCTCTCGTTCAACGAGCGGACAGCCCGTTGGGAAACCGGGGGATGCGTTTATCGAAGGCTTAGAACCTCCAACCCACTCCGATTCCGACGACCAAGGGATCCAATGTGATACGGCTGACCTTGGCGCCGGTCGCCGCAATTTTGGCGTCGGTGTCAATCCAGATCTTCTTCAAGTCAAGATTCAGAAAAACGTTCTTCGCCACCTCGAAATCCAATCCCGCCTGCAAGGCTCCGCCCCAACTGTCGCGCTCCAGGTCCAGCGCGCCCACGCCGGGCACGTTCAGGCTGACCCCCGAAAACCGCGTGTAGTTGATACCGACCCCTGCGTAGGGCCTCAGCTTCGCCTCCGGGGCGAAGTGGTACTGCAGGGTCAGGGTCGGCGGCAGATGCTTGGCGCTGCCAATTTTTGCCCCGAGCAGCGAGATGTCGTGTTCCTGGGGGTAGGTGAGGATCAGCTCCAGCGCGAATCTGGGATTCAGAAAGTAAGTTACGTCCACTTCCGGAGCGAGCTTGTTGTTGAGCGTGATTGCGTCCGCCGGGACACCCAGCGCCGGAACCGCCTCGGATTTGTTCTCGGGCTGAATGTTGATCGCCCGGACTCGAACCATCCAGTTCCCGGGTTCGGCCTGGGTGATCGGGAAAATCAACAACAAACCTGCAGTTGCCAAACCGTGCCGGACTCGTTTCATGACCGTCCTTTCCCTGGGGAAACGGTTGATGATCGAACGCCAGACCATGGCTTCGGCCAGGAGAGCCAACCGGATCCGCCGCACTGCGTCGCGGGCGGCCGTCGGGTCTGCCGGGGCCAGGGGGATGGCGGCAATTTATCTAGCTGGCTTTCAGCAATTACCATGCCTGTGCATGGCAATCGCTAACGCATTGTCGATCAAGGATCTCCCAGGCTCGGGGTGGGAAGCCGGGCTTCGCGCGGATTGCGGAGCACCGGCCGATGTTTCAACTGCAACAGGCGGTTGCGACGGCGGAAGCAGCGCTTCGCAGAGGAATCCGGAGGAGCCGCGCCAGCCGGGGCGGCGGGGTCTTGCCGGCCGGTGGTATCGAAGATGCCCGTCAGGCGGGCACGCGGTTCTTGGCGCCGGTGCGGTAGGCGGCCGCGTCGATTCCGTGGGTACGCAGTTTCTGATGCACGGCGCGGGGCGTGATCCCCATCCCGCGGGCAACGGCCGTGACGTTTCCCCCGAAGCGGGACAGCGCATCGCGGATGAGCTTGTCTTCCACCTCTTTGGCGGCCTGCCTCTTGATGGTCCGGAACACGGCGTTCTCGCCGGCGCCGGTTTCCCGTTGTCCGGAACGGGGCGCCTTGAGCAGCACCTCTTCGATGACCTGCCCCTTCGCGAAGATGAAAGAGCGCTCGATCACGTTCTCCAATTCGCGCACATTCCCGGGCCAGTCGTAGCCCATCACCTGGATCCAGGCACGTTCGCTCAATACCCTCGCCCCGGTGCCGTATTTTTCGGCCAGACGCCTGATGACATGGTCAGTCAGCGCGGAAATGTCCTCCTTGCGTTCCCGTAGAGGGGGAATGTGGATTGGAACCACGTTGATCCGGAAGAAAAGATCCCGGCGAAACTCGCCGGCCGCCACCATTTCGTCCAAGTGCCTGTTGGTCGCCGCAACGATGCGAACGTCGGCGCGCAGCGCCTGTTTTCCGCCCACCCGCTCGTAGGTGCCGTCCTGCAGCACGCGCAGCAACCGCGCCTGCGCCGGGAGCGGAAGCGAGTTGATTTCGTCGAGAAAGAGGGTTCCCTTTTCAGCGCGCTCGAAGAAGCCGTGATGCACCTGGTAGGCGCCGGTGAACGCGCCCCGCTCGTGGCCAAACAACTGGCTTTCGATGAGGTTCTCCGGAATGGCGCCGCAGTTGACGGTGATGAGCTGTTTGGCACAGCGCCCGCTCAGGGCATGCACCGCCCGCGCGATGATCTCCTTGCCGACCCCGGTTTCCCCCGATATGAGCACCGAAGCCGCTGTCGGCGCGACCCGCTCCACGCTCTCCAGGGCCCGGCGCATGGCCGTGGATTCGGCCACGATCTTGGGAACGTTGACCCCGGCTACGCCCTGCTCCCGGTTGACGGCACACCAGGCCTGCCGCATTTTTTCCTCGACCCGCACCGTCATCTCCGCGCAGGACGAGCGTGACACGATGGCGTCCCCCTCGAGATGGTATTCGTCCCCGTCCGCTCCGGCCGCCCTGTTGCGGTCGAGATGAATGCACACCTCGCACATGTCGTCGCCTGCGGCGATTCGCCGCTTCAGCTCCACCTTGGCGTAGCCCATGTTGCGAGCCGCGATGCCGCCGAACACGCTGGAGGTCATCCGGCAGAGCTCCGGCGCCTCCTTCACAGCATCGCCGAACGGGCAACGAGTATTCACCACGCGTACAACGCCGGGCTCGCTCGTCGCACGGGAGAAATTACCGCCGATCTGGTTCTTGAGGGAAATGATGATGTCCGCGTACTGGTCCGAGGACAGCGGACCGGCGGTCAGACCTGCCTGCTCCCGGCAGGCGTCTTCCAGGCAGCCGCTGGCGGCAAGGCCCACGTACTCGATGACCTGAAGGCGGTCACCGCAGGCAGTGCATCCAAGCTGGTTGGCTGCCTTGACGCTTTGTGTGACGAAGCTTTGCAGGAACGAGATCGCGCTCAGGCGCGACAATGGCTTGGTGTGCATGGTGCGTCCTCCTCCTTACCGGTTGTGCCAACACGTATCGGAATGTTGTTTTTTGGGACTCACGGGTCGCCCACCCTTCGGCAGGTCGGCCCGCGACGTCCTTCGGTCGATTATTACACGGGCGCGACGGACCCTTGGCCCGGAGTGCCCCGTGCAGCGCCTACGCACGGAACATGCCAGGAGAAGTCACCGCAAAATGCCGTGAAAAAACAAGTGACTGGATATTGCGGCCGAACGCACGCCAGCACCAGATTGTGGCACGGAACCCGGGCGTGGCGCCGTTGAATCAGGAAAGCTGAATTGTTCCAAGTAGATAAGCAACGGGAAACTGCGCTTCGCAGTGGGAAGCGCCGCTTCTTCCATCGCAACAGGTTCTAGTGGCGGCTTTCGTGCGACCCCCGTTCCGTGCTGACCTTGAGCTGAAACCAAACCGAGTTGGCACTGCCGAGTGACGGATGGTCGGTTACGTCTCGGTTGAACTGAAGCCTGACGGAAGTGAACTTTCCCAGGGCTCGGGTCAGGTTCCCGCTCAGGCGCCAGCGCTTCGCCCGCTCGGGATCACCGGCAGATCCGCCGCTGCCCGCTGCCGCCTCGAGGCGCGCACCGAGGCGCATCCCCGGTGCCGCATTGCATACCGCCTCGGTGACAAAACCCCGGTCCCTCACGATTTCTCGCGCCGGATCGTCGGGATCCCCGGCCGTGTAACGCCGATGCAGGACCTCGCTCCGCCAGTTGAGAGCGTTTTCCCGCCCCGCGGCATCCGGGTTCCAGGATACTGCGAGGTCGGCCCCGACGATCTCCGTAAACGTATCCCTGCCGGAGGCGTTGGGGCCCCGGGACGCCGAAAATCCGAATTGAATGTCTTTCCCGGCGTCGGCTTGCCCCGCGCTCTGCCAGCGCACCGTGTACAGCAGTTCGCTGAGACCCCTGGGTGTACGCGCCGCGAGCTCATGGCCCGCGATTTCCTCCCCGGGGGTGGAAAGAAAGCTGTGCGCGGTCTCCCCGCCCGGGTCCTGCACGCTCAGAACGACGCTCCCGCGTCGGCCTGCCGCGGCAGGGTTCCAGGCCGCGCTGGCGCCGAAGCCGCTGAGCTGTTCGGGCCCGAAGAGGCGCGCATGAATCACCGGCTTATCCACGAAGTCGCCATCCTCGAAGTGCTGCAGGTTGACGCGGCCAAACGGCGTGAAAAAACGTCCCACCCTGATCCGCAGCCGGCGGTCATCCGCTTCCGCGGCCAGGTATGCCTCCTCGACCTCCGCCGCGGAGGGTTCGCCGGATCCCGAACGCGCCATGATGCTCGCCACTGCAGTCAGGCCGGGCGTAATCCTGAACCCCGGTGCCAGGGTCAGCAGGTGCAGAGGCAGCCCATTGCGATTGGGTTCGTGTTCGCCTCCGTGCAATGTACCCAGGATGTCCTCACCGGCGCTGGACACGCCCACCGTCCCGATATAGGTTAGATTCACCTCGAAGGGAGCTTCGGGCTCGTCGCCCTGGTGATCGCAGCATGTCTCATGGGCGGCGTCCGGCCCCTGGGAGACGCGTATGATCCGCCCCCCGCCCGGCGCAGCGTGACCCGGTGCCGTCGAGCCAGGCGGGGTTGCCGCGCGCCCTGCAGAGAGAACTGGCGCGACTTCTGTCCCGTTTCCCCACGCCGGCGGCATGTGCGCCAACGCCATCAGCGTGGTCGCGACCCAAAAGGCAATGCTCGCGCACAGGCTGCAGGAGCAGCACGTTGCCGGGCCGGTCTGGGGTTCGGACCGAGCCGGAGGCGGCTCCTCCACGGTTTCACAGCCGAGCGCCACGCAGCATGAAGCTCTCCCTGCGAGGATAGCGGGCACTGCGCAATGACGGGCGCTGTTCAGCCGCGTTCGACGACGTGGGGTGCGTCGAGCTGACACTTGTCGCCTCCGCAATCCGGACAAAGCCTGCAGAAGTACGCGTTGCGGAGGTGGGAAAAGATCATCAGTGTTCCGCCTCCTACCGTAAGCCATGTTTCCAGCGCCTCTGTTCTAGGACCTTCGGGAAGGAGAAGGGACAGCACGATCATGCCGATCCCGGCTGCGGCAAGTGCCGGCACATCGATACGGCGATGGCGCCGATAGCCCGGTACGAATGCGAGTCCGCCGACCGCGGCAATCCCGATCGCGAGGGCGGTATGGGTGGCATACTCCATTGCGCCGAGGAGCGGCAGAAGAGTCGCGATAAATGGCACTGCCAGACAGTGGGCGATGCAAAGGCCCGACATTCCGACACCAATTCGGTCCCAGACCGACGCTCTGGCCGACAGGGTAAACACGGCATCCATGTGACATCCTCCATGGGTGATTCGCAAACAGATAGATGGCCGGCACAGGGTTATCCCCTCCGGCCGTCCGGATCAGGGACAGCAGCTGCAGCCCTTGCCGCACTCGGGGAGCGACCTCGCGGCAAGTTCGCGCCCCGCCGCGTCAACGCCGTGGACCGCTGGGGCCACGAGAAAAACTGGTTCAACCGCACCGCCGCAGCCCGGGCATAACGGGTCGGCAGCGCCGATGCGCCGGCTGACCTCGAACACCCTTCGGCAGCGGGGACAGCGAAAATCGTAGCTGGGCATCACTCCTCCTCGACGGGCCTCTCGACGCCGGCAGCTTCGGGGAGCGCCGGCGCCGCGGAGAGATTTTTCCGATGCGCTCCCGTCACGCCCAGCGCGGCGGTTGTGCCCCTTTCACCTTCATCGAGGCCGCGGTGGGTTGCGTCACGGGCCGGGTTGGGGCGTTCTTGTTCGGCGCCCGCAGGCGGCGAAACTCGGTTTCCCAGACCCACCCGCTGATCACGATGTCCTTGGGTATCAGCGGATGGTTGCGGAACGCCTCGACCGTCTTGATGCACGTCTGATCCACGTCATCCATCATGCCGATCCACTTACCGAATGCACCCTTTTCCAGCCGGAGCTCCGGCAGCGTCGGATCGAGCGGCACGTTGTCCACGTCGATCCCTTTGCTGCGCAGCGCCGCGACAAGGTCGTTGCCGTTGGCGGAGAGCATCCCGCATCCCGTGTGCTGCACTACCACGATTTCCCGGGTACCGAAGAAATTGATGGTCAGCATCGCCGAGCGAATCGCGTCATCCGTCACGATGCCGCCCGCGTTGCGGAACAGATGTGCATCCCCTCCCCCTACCGGGGAGTCGGCCCGGATCCCGAGGGCCTCGTCCACGGGCATGCGTTCGTCCATGCAGGCGAGCACCCAAAGGTTGCGCATGTTGGGGCCATCTGCCCCGAATTGCCGCCGAATTTCCCACCGCGAGCGTTCGGCTACCGCCTGTTCCAGTTGCTCCTTGAGAGTCATCATCGCTTTCCTCCTTGGTTGATCGACGCGAATTGCTGGCAGCGTCCAAAGTGCCGCCAAGTGCTTCAGCACACTCCGTGCCAGACACGTGATTGCCGCCATTTCAAGGGGATAGCGTTAGGGACCGCTTCGCGCTGCGCGAACCCCGAACAGCCGGTTTCGCCGGTGGCCTCGCGCAACGCACTGAAGACGCGAATGTTTTTGCCCAGGGAAGTTGAGCTTCGCGGTGGAATGATCACTTCCCGTTCCTTGCGCCGGTAGCGCAGAGGCCGTACCTTTCGGAGGACAACGTTTCCCGGACCTGAATGAAGCCACGATGAATCACTGTTGCGACGCCGAGATCCCCGCGGGCGGCGCTATGGCGCGTCGCCACGCAAGAACGCTGCGCGCCGTGTTGCTGATCAACGTGGTGATGTTCGCCGTGGAATCGGGTGCCGGCCTGCTCGTGGATTCAACGGCGCTGCTCGCGGATTCGCTCGACATGCTGGGCGACGCGATGCTCTATGGTTTTACTCTGTTCGCGGCCTCCCGCGGCCGAAGATGGCAGGCCGCCGCGGCGCTGATCAAGGGAATGGTGATGGTGGTATTCGGACTGGTGGTAATCTGGCACGCCGTTTACCAGCTGCTGTACCCCGTAATGCCTCAGCCCAGCGTGACCGCCGCGGTCGGTGCTGCGGCTCTGCTGGCCAACGTTTCGTGCGCATATTTGCTGTGGCGCCACCGGAACGACGGCATAAACATGGAATCGGCGTGGCTATGCTCGCGCAACGACATGCTGGCCAATGCCGCCGTTATTGTCTCGGCATCGCTTGCCTGGGCCACCGCCTCCGCCTGGCCAGACCTTGTGGTGGGCACGGGCATAGCCATTTTGTGCATCGGATCGGGCCTGCGCGTCGTGTTGCGCGTTCGCGACCTTTTGAAGGTGGTTCCGAGGACGGCTGCTTGACGGAGACGGTCTACGGTGGCGCCAGGGCGCCCTACTCTTGCCAGCTAGTCCTGCCTGAGCCGCGTCGCCCGGATATGGGCAAGCAGCCCCCGCGCCGCGTCCTCCACCATGTCGAGCACCCGCTCGAAGCCCTCATTGCCCCCATAATAGGGATCGGGGACTTCGTTTTCCTCGAAGCGCTCGCTGAAGTCCATAAACAGCCCCAGCTTGTGGGCGTGCTCCGGCGGGCAGGCACGCTTGAGCAGGCTGAGGTTGTAGGCGTCCATGGCGAGGATATGGTGGAAGGTCGCGAAATCTTCGCGGCCCACCTTGCGGGCACGTAATCCCGTCATGTCATAGCCGCGCTGCCCGGCCGCAACCTGGGCCCGGGCATCGGGTTCATCGCCAATGTGGTAATCGTGGGTTCCGGCCGAATCGATGTGAATCTCGGTATCCAGCCCGGCCTCCCGCACTTGGCGCCGAAACACGGCCTCTGCGGTCGGCGAGCGGCAGATGTTCCCCATGCAGACGAAGAGCACCCGGATCATGATCCCGCCGCGCGCCGCACCTTCTCGGGCGCCGGTTCCTCGAAGCCCACGAAAAGTTTGCTCTTCAATCCCTTCAGGCGGTCGCGCAGCTCCGCCGCCCGCTCGAACTCCAGGTTCTTCGCCGCCTCCAGCATTTCCTTCTCTACCCGCCTGATTTCCTTCGCCAGCTCGCGCTCGCTGAGGGCGGCATAGTGGGCCTGGGTCTGGGCGGCCTTCAGTTCCTGCCGCGCCTCCTCCGCGTCGTACACGCCGTCGATCAAGTCCTTGATGCGCTTGTGCACGCTCTTGGGCGTGATGCCGTTTTTCGTATTGAACGCGATCTGCTTGGTGCGTCGGCGGTTGGTCTCGTCGATGGCCCGGCGCATGGAAGCGGTCATGTTGTCCGCGTACATGATCGCGGTGCCGTTGATGTGGCGCGCCGCGCGGCCGATGGTCTGGATGAGAGAGCGCTCCGAGCGCAGGAACCCTTCCTTGTCCGCATCCAGGATCGCCACTAGCGACACTTCGGGAATGTCCAGCCCCTCCCGCAGCAGGTTGATGCCCACCAGCACGTCGAACACGCCGAGCCGCAGGTCGCGGATGATCTCCACCCGCTCCACGGTGTCGATGTCGGAATGGAGATAGCGCACCTTGATTTTGTGGTCAGCAAGGTAGTCGGTGAGGTCCTCGGCCATGCGCTTGGTGAGCGTCGTCACCAGCACCCGCTCGCCGCGGGATACCCGCAGCGTCACTTCCGACATGAGGTCGTCCACCTGGGCGGTAGCCGGCCGCACTTCCAGCGCCGGGTCCACCAGCCCCGTGGGCCGCACCACCTGCTCCACCACCTGGGCCGCATGTTCCCCCTCATAGTCGGCCGGCGTCGCCGACACCAATACGGTCTGGCGCATCACCCCCTCGAATTCATCGAAGCGCAGCGGCCGGTTGTCCAGCGCCGAAGGCAGGCGGAATCCGTAATCCACCAGGTTTTCCTTGCGCGAGCGGTCGCCCCGGTACATGCCCCCGAGCTGGGGGATGGTGACGTGGCTCTCGTCGATGATCATCAGCGCATTGGTGGGCAGGTAGTCGATGAGCGTGGGCGGCGGCTGCCCCGGCGCGCGGCCCGAGAGATGCCGCGAGTAGTTCTCGATGCCCTTGCAGAAGCCCAGCTCGTTGAGCATCTCCAGGTCGAAGCGGGTGCGCTGTTCGATCCTCTGCGCTTCCACCAGCTTTCCGGCCTGCTGGAACTGCGCGATGCGCTCCCGCAACTCCTCCTTGATGGCCTCGATGGCCCGCAGCGTGGTGCTGCGCGGCGTGACGTAGTGGCTCGAGGGATAGACCGTAAAGCGCCCCACCCTCTGCAGCACCCGCCCCGTCAGCGGGTCGAACAGCGACAGGGTTTCCACCTCGTCATCGAACAGGGAGACCCGGAGGGCCGTTTCGGAGTGTTCCGCCGGAAAAATGTCCAGCACGTCGCCCCGCACCCGGAAGGTGCCGCGCCGGAAATCCATTTCATTGCGCTCGTACTGCATCTCGGTGAGCCGCCGGATGATGTCGCGCTGGGGTGTGCGCTCCTTTTCCCGGAGGTGCAGGATCATGCCGTGGTAGTCCACCGGGTCGCCGATGCCGTAGATGGCCGACACCGTGCACACGATCACGCAGTCCTCGCGCTCGAGCAGGCTCTTGGTGGCCGAGAGCCGCATCTGTTCGATGTGCTCGTTGATGCTGGAGTCCTTCTCGATGTAGAGGTCCCGGGAAGGCACGTAGGCCTCGGGCTGGTAGTAGTCGTAGTAGGAGACGAAGTACTCGATGGCGTTCTCGGGAAAGAACTCACGCATCTCGGCGTAAAGCTGGGCGGCCAGCGTCTTGTTGGGCGCGAGGATCAGCGCCGGGCGGCCCAGGCGCGCGATCACGTGGGCCATGGTGTAGGTCTTGCCGGAGCCGGTGACCCCAAGGAGCGTCTGGTAGGCGAGTCCGTCGTGCACCCCTTCCACCAGTTTGACGATGGCCTCGGGCTGGTCGCCGGCGGGCTCGAAGGGCTCATGCAGGCGGTACGGGCTATTGGGGAACGTGACGATCACGGGTAAAATAAGCCGCTTTGCGAAACTTTTGATTTTAACCGAAATTGCTTCCGGGACGCCCCATAGACCGGGGTCCCGGCCGGAAATTCAACCATGGACATCGCCGCTCAATCCCTCAGGAACTCCGTCATGCAGCTCTCCACCCGCGTTCAAGCCATCAAGGAATCCCCTACCCTGGCCGTCACGGCCCGGGCCGCCAGGATGAAGGCCGAGGGCAGGGATGTCATCGGCCTGGGCGCCGGGGAGCCGGATTTCGACACGCCCGCCCACATCAAGGAGGCGGCCAAGAAGGCTATCGACGCCGGCTTCACCAAGTACACCCCGGTGGGCGGCATCCCGGGCCTCAAGAAGGCCGTCGTCGCCAAGTTCAAGCGGGAGAACGGCTGGGACTACGCCGAAAAGGAAGTCATCGTCGGCGTGGGCGGCAAGCAGTGCATCTTCAACCTGGCGCTGGCGGTGCTGAACCCCGGCGACGAGGTGGTGATCCCCGGCCCCTACTGGGTGTCCTATTCCGACATCGCGCTGGTGGCGGAGGCGAAGCCCGTCATCGTCTCCTGCGGCATCGAACAGGGCTTCAAGATCACCCCGGCCCAGCTCGCGGCGGCCCTCACCCCCAGGACCCGCATGTTCATGATCAACAGCCCGTCCAACCCCACGGGTGCGGTCTATAGCTTCTCGGAACTCAAGGCCCTGGGCGAGGTGCTGAAGCAGCACCCGCAGGTGCTGATCGCCACCGACGACATGTACGAGCACGTGAACCTCTCGGGCGAGAAGTTCGTGAGCATGCTGAACGCCTGCCCCGGGCTCAGGGACCGCACGGTGGTGCTGAACGGCGTGTCCAAGGCCTACTCCATGACCGGCTGGCGAATCGGCTACGCCGCGGGGCCGGAGCGCATCATCAAGGCCATGGAAATCCTCCAGTCCCAGTCCACCTCCAACCCCACTTCCATTTCCCAGGTGGCGGCCCAGGCGGCGCTCGACGGCGACCAGTCCTGCATCGAGCCCATGGTGAAGGCCTTCCGCGAGCGCCACGAGTTTGTGGTGAAGCGGCTCAACGAGGTCAAGGGGATCAAGTGCCTGAGGGGCGGCGGCGCGTTCTACGCCTTCCCCGATGCCCGGGCCGCGATTGCCGACCTTGCGAAGCGCGGGGTCATCCCGGCGGCGACCGACATGGCGCTGTCGGAATATCTGCTGGAGAAGGCGGGAGTCGCGGTGGTGCCGGGCTCGGCCTTCGGCGCCGAGGGCTACTTCCGCATCTCCTTTGCCACCTCGATGCAGAATCTGGAGCAGGCGATGGAACGGATCCAGAAGGCGCTGGCGTAAACACCAGGCTCGCGGTTGGGCTGCGCGGACCGCAGCCTCGTAGGTTAGGCTGCGCTCGGCGCAGCCCAACGCCTTTCGGCTATTTCTTTTTCTCCGCCGGCTTTTCTTCCTTCTTCCCGAACAGGTTGTCGAAGAACGCCCCGGCCTTCGTCCCGAGGGTCGTACCCACCCCCGGTCCAAGGATTGCAGTGCCCGCGGCGGCGCCGGCAATAGCGGCTCCGGTGGGCCTTAGGGTCGGGTCCTTCACGGTACCGGAAACGTTCAGCGGCACCGTTGCCAGCGATACGCCGGCTTTCACTTCCGCGCTGATCTTGCCGTTCAGCTCCTTCTTCGGGGAGATGTCCACGTTACCCGTCGCCGCAAGCACTCCGGAGGAGATGTCGAGATTGGTGAATCGGAACGCGCCCCGCTCCATCAGCATGTGGCCGGTAAAGTTGTCGAACTTGGTCTGCCCGCCCTTGGTGCCGCCCTTGACCACGGACTTGGCGGCCTCGGCGATATCCACCCCGTAGAACACCCCGTCCTTCACGTCGAAGTCCGTCTCCAGCCGCATCGCGTCCGCGAGCTGACCCGCGTTGGCGGCCCGGGATGAGAACGCGCTCTTGGAATTAAGCTTGCCGCTCACCTTCACCTCGGGGTTGAACAGGGACACCAGCTTTTCCAGCTCCACCTGCTTCGTGGTGAGGTCCCCTTTCAGCCGGTAGTTCTTCTGCCAGTTGAGGCTCGCATTGCCGTCGGCGCTTCCGCCGTAAAGCTTTGCGGCAATTTTCAGGAGTACCAGGTCATTCGCCGTGGCATGACCGGACGCGTTCAGCTCATCGAACACCAACGCCGGTCCCGCAGGAAGCTTCCAGTTCCTGGCATTCAACTGCACCGCATAGCGGTCCTGCTTCTCCGGCTGGGCGGTGAGCTTCGCCTTGCCGTCGGTGGTCTGGAGCCGCGCCTGTTCCAGGCCGCCGGCTGCCGCGAGTCGTACCTCCCCTTCGAAAGGTCCGAGAGGCCCCTGCTTCAGCTTTAGCGTGACGTCGCTGAACGTGATGCGCCGCACGGCGACCGCGGCCGGAGAGCCGTCACCCTTGGTCCAGACGGGAATCTTCGCGAGCGCATCCTGGGTGACGGTCACGCCGTCAAGCTCGATCACTCTCAGCACCTTCACCGCACCGAACAGGGAAGCCAGGTCCGGCACCACGCTGACGGACTTCACCTGGATGTCGGGCCCCCGGCCCACCGCGATGTTTCCAATGGTCAGCTGGGACACCGGGAAAAAGGCGGAGCGCAACGTACCGACTTTGACCGGTTCCTTGAGCTTGCCTGAGGCCTGCTTTTCGATTACCGGGATGTAGGTACCGAGAGGAATGAGGAACGGCAAGGCGACGGCCAGCGCCAACAGAATCACAAACGCGACGGCCAGCCATTTGAGTGCTTTCATAGGGCGGCAAAACGCAATTTCGATTGACCAAAAATCACTAAAAGATTAACATATTGCGCTTTGCATTTCCCCGATAGCTCAGTCGGTAGAGCGACGGACTGTTAATCCGCAGGTCCCAGGTTCGAGCCCTGGTCGGGGAGCCAGAAAAACCAACAGGATAGGCCACTTTTGAGTGGCCTTTTTTGTTCCCCAAACGCTTTTGTTCCCCAAAATCATTTTCCTTTCCAGAAGTGGGTGTAGGTTCGCTCGACGGCCGGCGTGCGGCGTGGCCTGGAAGCTTGTGGCGGGTGTGGCTATGTTTCAATACCTGGCTCCAGATTCCGATTCCGAATCGGATTCGGAATTGGAACCAGGCGACACAAAGTCGCGATTTCGGCCTAAATCGCGATAGGGTCGGTCAGGTAATCTGACCGACCCTGTCCAGATTGCAGGCGTATAGCACGCGTGCTATCATATTTATGATGACCTACACCATCGAGTTCTACAACGCTGCGGTGCGGGCGGAGATAACCGGGTGGCGGACAGGCATCAACGCCAGCTTCACCCGCATCGCCGAGCAGATGGTGGAGTCCGGGCCGAACCTCGGTTTGCCCTATACCCGGCCGTTCGGGGATGGGTTGTTCGAGATTCGGGCCAAGGGGAAGGAAGGCATAGGCCGGGCGTTCTTCTGCGCCTTGGTGGGCCGGCGGATCGTCATACTGTACGGCTTCATCAAGAAGACGCAGCAGACCCCGGCCAGGGAATTAAAGTTGGCGCGCAAGCGATTGAAGGAGGTGCAGCATGGCTAAGACAACCCAGTCCAAGGACCGGTACCAGCCGGTGGCGTTCGATCCCAAGGCGCACGCCGCGAAAAAACGCAGAGCCGATCCGGCCTTCCGCGTCGCCTATGATGCGCTGGAGGACGAGTTCGAGGCCCTGGCCGCGCTGCTGCGCGCGCGCAAGGAAGCCGGCTTGACCCAGGCCGATGTCGCGGCGCGCATGGGCGTCTCTCAGCCCGTGCTGGCGCGCATCGAATCGAGCCTAGGCAGCCGGAAGCATTCGCCATCCTTGGCGACTCTACGCAAGTACGCGGACGCCTGCGGCAAGAAGTTGATCATCCAGATGGTATGAACGGCCAGCGCTTGCCGGCGGGCTGCGCACCCTGATAACGGCTTTAGTGACTGGGCAGGTAGCACACCACGAAGGGAGGGCCAAAGGCACTCCTCGCGGTATTCCTGGAGTCAGTCCTCTCGAACCGGCGTCAGCTTATCGAAACGTCGCCACGGGGTAGCGCACAGTTCCCCGCCTTTAGGAGCAAAACGCAGGTGACGATCGACGCCGGCTTCAAGCGCCTGCTGCCAAGAACCCAGTTCACCTTGCTCGCCCCGTGAGACCCGCGAGGTGGCTTCCAAAGCCCTCGGCGCTTCCTCGCGCAGCAATGGTCCTGGCGGAATTCTTCGAGCCCCGAATCGAGAGGCGCTTCATAGGCGACGCCCGCGCCAACCACAAGAGCAAGAATGATGAGCTTGGCCATATCTCCTTCGCCATCGATTCAACCACCCGCGCAGCGGGACAAAATGGCGCCCGGCGGCTTGATGTCGTAGCGCTCCGCTCATGACCCGCTCCGACGATATGTCCCCGGCGGGCTGCCCGTCCAGCACTTGAAGGCGCGCTGGAAGGCCGCGCTGTCGGTAAATCCGAGTTCCTGTGCAACCGCTGCTAGGGGCACCGTGCTGGTGTTCAGGCGGACGATCGCGATATCGCGGCGTAATTCATCTTTCAGCGCCCGGAACGAGGTTCCCTCCGCTGCCAGGCGTCTTTGCAGCGTCGCGGTCGACATGTGCAGCGCATTCGCCGTTGCGGCAAGACCGGGCCACGTGGGCTGCGTGAGCAGCAGATGGTCGCGTACACGCGCGGCGGTCCTCTCTTCGCCGCGCGGCGGCACGATGATGTTGGCCTGCGCGTCCGCCAGGAAGGCGCGCAGCGCGGCCTCGTCCCGGCGCACCGGCCCCCTCAGGCGTGTCGCATCGAACCAGCAGGCCGACCGCGGCTGCCCGAAATTCAGCGGTGCGGGAAAGACTTTGTCATAGCTGCCCACGTGCGGCGGGCATTCGAAGGCGAAGTCAAAGCGGGCGGCGCGAAGTCGGCCGCCTGCCAGCCATGCCAGCAGGCGCCAGAAGACGCGCAGCAAATACTCGTGCAGGAAGACAGGACGCTCGACCGTCGGATCGATAAAGCGCAGGGCCAGGCCAGCCAGACCTCCTTCCCGCACCGGCTCCAGCACGACGTCGTCCTGCACCAGCCGCAAGGTGTGCGCGATGCGCCGGATGGCCGTCTCCAGGTCGGGTGCGCCCAGGGCGGAACGGGCCATCAGCGCAAAACTTCCGCGCTTGAGCGGCCGCGACAGCAGGCCAAGACATTCGTCATCGAGACGGTCGATGAGCGACCGGAACAGGGCGATGTACTGGGCCGCGGTCACGCGGGCGCCGGCCTGCTCGATCAATTCCGGGGCGATGCCCGCGTCGGCCAGGAAGGCGTCGCTGGCCTGGCCGCGGGCCCGCACCCCGGACAGCATGCCGTGCACGAGGGCCATCGGGATGGTGACCGGAGGATGCGGCATCAAGTGGGGAAAAGTCGCGGGTTGAGGTGTTTTGCCATGGGATCGACGCAATGCGCAATTGTGCGCCTGCCCTTCCGTTTCTACCATGCGTAACACGAACACGACAACCGCCCCGCGCGTTCGCGGGCAAGAAGGAGAACCTATGAGCACATCCGCGATCGTTGCCGGCGTCGGCATGATTCCTTTCACCAAGCCGGGGGCGAGCGAGCCCTATCCGGTGATGGCCGCCAAGGCCGTGCGCGCCGCCCTGGCCGATGCCGGCATCGACTACGGCCAGGTGCAGCAAGCCTACGCCGGCTACGTCTACGGCGATTCCACCGCCGGCCAGCGCTGCCTGTACGACGTCGGCATGACCGGAATCCCGGTGGTTAACCTCAACAACAACTGCTCCACCGGATCGACCGCCCTGTACCTGGCCCGCCAGGCGGTCGCCGGCGGCGCCGCCGATTGCGTCCTGGCTTTCGGCTTCGAGCAGATGATGCCTGGCGCGATCGGCGCGATGTTCAGCGACCGGCCCAGCCCCTTCGAGCGCTTCGACGCCATAACCACCGAGCTGGTGGACGTGGAGCTGCCCTTCGCCCTGCGCTACTTCGGCGGCGCCGGCCTGGCGCACATGAGGGAGTTCGGAACCAGAGTCGAGACCTTCGCCAAGATCCGCGCCAAGGCAAGCCGCCATGCGGCGAACAATCCGCTGGCGCTGTTTCGCAATGTCGTGACCGCAGAAGAGGTGATGGCCTCGCCGACGCTCTGGCCCGGCGTGATGACCAGGCTGATGGCCTGCCCGCCGACCTGCGGCGCGGCGGCGGCGATTCTGGTCTCCGAGGCGTTCGCGAAGAAACATGGTCTGGACACGACGGTGCGCATCCGCGCCCAGGCCATGACCACCGACACGCCGGCCGCTTTCGAGGCGCGCGACATGCGCGAGGTGGTGGGTTTCAGCATGACCCGCAATGCAGCCCGGCAGGTCTATGAGGCCTCGGGCGTCGGCCCCGAGGACATCGGGGTCGTGGAACTGCACGACTGCTTCGCCCACAACGAGCTGATCACCTACGAGGCCCTCGGCCTGTGCCCGGTCGGCGGCGCGGAGAAGTTCGTCGAGGACGGGGACAACACCTACGGCGGCAAGGTGGTCACCAACCCCTCCGGCGGCCTGCTCTGCAAGGGCCATCCCCTGGGGGCCACCGGGCTGGCGCAATGCACCGAGTTGGTCGAGCAACTGCGCGGCCGGGCCGGGGCCCGACAGGTGGCGGGCGCGCGGCTGGCGCTGCAACACAACCTGGGCCTGGGCGGCGCTTGTGTCGTGACCTTGTACGAGAAGGTCTGACCATGATCGACAGGAAATGGATCGGCCACGAGGTCGGTGCTTCGGTGTTGCCCATCGAGCGCGGCCGGCTGAAGTTCTTCGCCAGGGCCATCGGCGAGACCGATCCGGTCTACACCGACGTATCCGCCGCGCGTGAGGCCGGCTACGCCGACCTGCCGGCGCCGCCCACCTTCCTGTTTGCCGCCGAGCTGGATTCGGGCGCCCTGTTCGCCCTCCTGGACCGCCTCGGCGTGCCGCTCGGCAAGGTGCTGCACGGCGAGCAGCGTTTCGAGTACCTGGCGCCGGTGGTGGCCGGCGACACGGTGACGGTCAGCTCCCGCGTCGCCGACCTCTACGACAAGAAGAACGGCGCCCTGGAGTTCATCGAGATCGAATCCCAGGCGGTGAACCAGCACGGCACGCCGGTGGCCCGGCTGCGCTCGGTGACCGTGGTGCGCCATTGAAGGAGATTCCATGAGCACTCCCCGCTTCGACGCGGTCGCGGTCGGCGACGCCCTGCCCGAGCTCACCCTGCCGCCGGTGGACCGGACCACCCTGGCGCTTTTTGCCGGCGCCTCGGGCGATCACAACCCGATCCACATCGACCTCGACTTCGCCCGCCGCGCCGGCATGCCGGACGTCTTCGCCCACGGCATGCTGGGCATGGCCTGGCTCGGGCGGCTGCTCACCGGCTGGGCGCCGCAATCGCAGCTGCGCCGCTTCCAGGCACGCTTCCAGGGCATCACCCAGCTCGGCAACGCGATCCGCTGCCGCGGCCGCGTCGTCGAAAAACTCGAGGTGAACGGCGAGCGCTGCGTGCGCATCGAGCTGCAAAGCGCCAACCAGTTCGGACAAACCAAGATCGTCGGGGAAGCGCTGGTCGCGCTGCCCTGAGCCAACCCAAGGAGAACAGTTCCATGAGTTCCACGACTAGCAAACTGGAGGGCAAGGTCGCCCTCGTCACCGGATCGGGCCGCGGCATCGGCCGCTCGATCGCCCTCAAGCTCGCCAGCGAAGGCGCGCGCATTGTGGTCAACGACCTGGATGCCAAACCGGCGCAGGAGGTCGTGCAGGCCATCCTTGATACCGGCGGGCAGGCGACGGCCTGCGTCGGCAGCGTCACCGCCCCCGACTTCGCCGAGCGCTTCGTCGGCGCGGCGGTCGAGCAGTACAGGGGCCTCGACATCATCGTCAACAACGCCGGCTACACCTGGGACAACGTCATCCAGAAGATGACCGACGAGCAGTGGTACGCGATGATCGACTGCCACCTGACGGCGCCGTTCCGCATCCTGCGCGCGGCCCAGCCGGTGATTCGCAGCCTCGTCAAGGCCGAGGGCGAGGCCGGCAAGCGGGTGGTGCGCAAGGTGGTGAACATCTCGTCGGTCGCCGGCCTGTTCGGCAACGCCGGGCAGGCGAACTACTCCGCCGCCAAGGCCGGCATCGTCGGCCTGACGCAGACGCTGGCCAAGGAGTGGGGGCGCCTCAATGTGACGGTGAACTGCGTCGCCTACGGCCTGATCAAGACCCGCCTGACGAGCAGTGCCGCCGAGGAGGCGACCGCCCACATCGAGGGCCGTGAGATCAAGGTGGGCGTCAATCCCGACCTGATGGCGATGATGGAGCGCACCATCCCCCTCGGCCGCGGCGGCACCCCGGACGAGGCCGCCGGCGCCGTGTATCTGTTCTGCATTCCCGAGTCCGACTACGTGAGCGGCCAGACGCTGTTGTGCAGCGGCGGCCTGACGGGGATCTGACCATGATGCCGCAACTCTACCGCCACCGCTGGATGGACGACGAGATCGAGGCTTTCCGGGAAGTAGTGCGCCGCTACATCGCGGGCGAGCTGACTCCGCACCTGGAGGGCTGGCGCCGCCAGGGCTACATCCCCCGGCAGGTGTGGGCTCCTTTCGGCGAGATGGGTTTCCTGCTGCCGGAAATCGGCGAAGCCTATGGCGGCGCGGGGGCCAGCCTGGCCTACCAGATGGTGGTGCAGGACGAGCTGGCCAAAGCGGAGTTTCCCGCCAACACAGCCGTGCACACCATCGCCGCCCACTACATTCTCGAGTATGGCACCGAGGCCCAGAAACGGCGCTGGCTGCCGAAGCTCGTCAGCGGCGAGATGCTCGCCGGGATCGCCATGACCGAGCCCGGCTGCGGCTCGGACCTGCAGGCGATGCACACCCGGGCCCGGCGCGAGGGTAACGAGTACGTCATCGACGGCGCCAAGACCTTCATCACCAACGGCTTCACCGCCAACCTGCTGGTGGTCGCGGTGCGCACTGGCGAGGCCGGAAGCAAGGGCGTCTCGCTGATCGTGCTGGAAACGGAGAACCTGGCCGGTTTCCAGGTCGGGCGGCGGCTGGAGAAGCTGGGCCAGCATGCCTCCGACACCGCCGAGCTGTTCTTCGACGGCGTGCGGGTTCCCGCCGATCGCCTGCTGGGCGAGACGGAGGGCAACGGCTTCGCCCAGCTGATGAGCCAGCTTCCTTACGAGCGCATGTTGCTCGTCGTGCCTGCTGCCGCCGTCATCGAACGCGCCGTGGAGCTGACGCTGGAGTACACCCGGCAGCGCAAGGCGTTCGGCCAATTCTTGTACGACTTCCAGAACACGCGCTTCAAGCTCGCCGAGTGCGCGACGCTTGCCCATGTGGTGCGCGGCTTCGTCAACGACTGCATCCAGCGCCTGCTCGACGGAACCCTCGATGATTCCGCGGCCTACATGGCCAAATGGTGGTGCTCGGAGCAGCAGTGCAAGGTGACCGACGAATGCCTGCAACTCTTCGGCGGCTATGGCTACATGGCCGAATACCCGATCGCGCGGCTGTACGCCGACTCCCGGGTGCAGCGCATCTATGGCGGTACCAACGAAATCATGAAGGAACTGATCGCACGCAAGCTGTGAGGAAGGGCGACCTGGACCTGGTTTGGGCCCAAACGGACCCCGCGCTTGGGCACCCGCAAAGTCACCGAACCGCCCGGGCGCCTGGCCCAGGACATCGGCCAGCGCCACCGGGAACTTATCCTTCGCCATCATCGTTCAGACGATGCCGCCCAGGCACAGGTACTTGATCTCGAGATACTCTTCGATTCCGTACTTGGAACCTTCGCGCCCCATCCCCGACTGCTTGAAGCCGCCGAAAGGCGCCACCTCGTTGGAGATGAGGCCGCTGTTCACGCCCACCATGCCGTATTCCAGCGCCTCGCCGACGCGGAAGCAGCGGGCCACGTCGCGGCTGTAGAAATAGGCGGCCAGGCCGAACTCGGTGTCGTTGGCCAGGCGCACTGCCTCTTCCTCGCTCTTGAAGCGGAACAGCGGCGCCACCGGGCCGAAGGTCTCTTCGCGCGCGCATTTCATCTCCGACGTGACGTCGGCGAGCACCGTGGGCTGGAAGAACGTACCCCCCAGGGCATGGCGCTTGCCGCCGGTGACGATGCGCGCGCCCTTGTCCAGGGCGTCGCGCACGTGCTCCTCCACCTTCCTCAGTGCCTGCTCGTCGATCAGCGGCCCCTGCATGACGTCATCCTCGAAGCCGCTGCCCACCTTGAGCGACTGCACGCGCTCGGCCAGTCTGGCAGCGAAGGCGTCGTAGATACCCTCTTGCACCAGCAGGCGGTTGGCGCACACGCAGGTCTGGCCGGTGTTGCGGTACTTCGAGGCAAGCGCGCCTTCCACCGCGGCGTCCAGGTCGGCGTCGTCGAACACGATGAAGGGGGCGTTGCCGCCCAGTTCCAGGGAAATCTTCTTCAGCGTGGGCGCGCACTGGTGCATGAGCAGCCGCCCCACGTCTGTGGAGCCGGTGAAGGACAGCTTGCGCACCGTCGGATTTGCGGTGAGCTCGCCGCCGATCTGTACCGGATCGCCGGTGACGACGTTGAACGTGCCGGGCGGGAAGCCGGCGCGGTGGGCCAGCTCCGCCAGGGCCAGCGCCGTGAGCGGCGTCTGCTCCGCCGGCTTCACCACCACCGTGCAGCCGGCGGCGAGCGCCGGCGCCACCTTGCGCGTAATCATCGCCGCCGGGAAGTTCCAGGGCGTAATCGCGGCGCACACCTCCACCGGCTGCTTGATCACCAGCAGGCGCCTGTCGGCCCAGGGCGACGGGATGGTGTCGCCATAGACGCGCTTGGCCTCTTCCGCGAACCATTCGACGAAGCTGGCCGCATAAGCCACCTCGCCCCTCGACTCGCCCAGGGGCTTGCCCTGCTCGGCGGTCATCAGGCGGGCGACGTCCTCGGTGTGGGCGGTGATGAGCTCGAACCACTTGCGCAACACCGCGCCACGCTCCTTGCCGGTCTTCGCGCGCCACGGGCCCAAGGCGGCATCGGCGGCAGCGATGGCGCGGCGCGTCTCGGCCGCGCCCATCTCCGGCACTTCCGCCAGGGTCTCGCCGCTGGCTGGATTGGTGACCGCAAAGCGCGTGCCGCTGTCGGCATCGACCCAGCGGCCGTCGATGTAGCATTGGCTGCGGAGGAATTGAGCATCGTTGAGTTTCATGGCAGTTTGAGGTTCACGAGTAGGTTATGGCGGCGCCGGCAAAGCGCCTGCGCGAAAAGAAGACCGTTCCGGTCATTCCGGAACGGCGTTACCGGTCCCTGCGGCAGGGATCAACTGGCGATCTCCGACAGTGATTTTTCAATAATGTCAATTCCTTCCTCCAGATGAGCATCGGGAATCGTCAGCGGCGCGAGCAGCCGAATCGTATTGGCCCAATAGCCGCAGCTTAGAAGGATGAGGCCGTTTTCCCGCGCCTGGGCGACCAGCCTGGCTGTTGTCGCCGCATCCGGCATATTGCCGCCGCGCTCGGTCACCAGCTCGAAGGCCATCATCGCACCCAAACCGCGGATCTCGCCAATGGGAGGGAGATCCGTGCGTGCCCTCATCGCCTCAAGCCGCGCCTTCATACGCGCGCCAATGCGTTCGCTGCGCTCGCACAGCCTTTCATCCGCGATCACGTCAAGCACCGCGTGAGCCGCCGCGCAACCGACCGGGCTGCCGCCAAAGGTACCGCCCATGCCGCCGGGTCCCGGAGCGTCGATTACCGAGGCGCGGCCGATCAGCCCCGACAGCGGGAAACCGCCGGCCAACGCCTTGGCCACCGTGATCAAGTCGGGCTCAACATCATAATGCTCGATGGCGAACATCCGGCCCGTGCGCGCAAAGCCGGACTGGATCTCATCGACGATCAGGAGAATGCCCTTTTCATCACAGAGGGCACGCAACCGCTGCATGAAATCCTTCGGCGCCATATAAAAGCCGCCCTCACCCTGCACCAGTTCAATAATGACAGCCGCCACATCCTTGGCTTCGATATCCACCTTGAATATAGTCTCGAGCGCACCCAATGCATCGTCGACGCTGACGCCATGATGCGGCACCGGGAACGGTGCGTGGAATACCCCGGGCACCGGCAAGCCGCCGCCCGCCCTGTAGGGAGCGATTTTTCCGGTCAGCGCACTCGCCAGCGCGGTGCGGCCATGGAACCCGCCGCGGAAGGCGATCACGCCGGGCCTGCCGGTGTAGACCCGGGCGACCTTGACCGCATTTTCGACCGCTTCGGCGCCCGTGGTGAAGAAGATGGTCTTGGTCTCTTCTTCGATCGGCGCCAGCGCATTCAGGCGTTCCGCCAGCGACACATAAATTTCATACGGCACCACCTGTACCGCCGTGTGGGTAAAAAGGTCGAGCTGGCTCTTAACCGCCTCAATGACCCGGGGATGCCGGTGCCCGGTGTTGCACACCGCAATGCCCTGGGCAAAATCGAGGTAACGGCTGCCGTCCACGTCCCACAATTCAGCGTTTTCAGCTTTCGCAGCATAGATCGGCATGGCTGACGCCAACCCCTGCGGCACCGCCTTTTTCCGTCGCTCAAGAAGCTCTGCATTCCTGTTCATAGTGCTATTCCTCCGTACCCGTCTCAAAAGCCGCCCATGCGCATTCATTCGATTTCCAGATAGTCATTGTTTCACCAGAAACGTGGTTTTCAACATCACAAAACCCCTCTTTTGACAAGGGATATCACGGCCGTGGCGCCAGCGCCATCGGGCCAAGGATTTCAAATCACTATCGGCCCGCAACAAATTCCTTCAGCGCTGCCTCCGCACGCTGTAGCGTCTCCTCGATATCGGCTGGCACGTGGGCCGCTGACAGACAGAAGCGGGTTTGCACCATAATGCCGTGCTGATTCAGCAGCTTTGAAAAGGCCAGGACATCCAGCAAGCCGTCGCCAAGGGCATCACTCTGGTTGCGAATTCGACCCGATTCCGACCACGCCATGGTCCAGCAGGTCGGAAATCCCTGCAGGATAAAGCGTGGTTCATGGCAGGCAAACAATTCGCGCAGGCCTTCGGCCAGCTGATTGCCCAAGCGGTACATCTTGGCGTACACAGCGCCGTTGTCGCGCTCCAGCTCTTTGATGGTCGCAATGACGGCTGCCATCGCCAAAGGATGGCCGTTATAGGTGCCGGCGGCGATCACGTCGGTACGGGTGATGGCATCCATGATTTCGCGCTTGCCGCAGAAGGCGGATACGGGAAATCCCCCGCCGAGCGCCTTGGCGAAGGTGGAGAGGTCGGGCGTAACGCCAAAGTGGGCCTGCGCCCCGCCGAGGCCGATCCTGAATCCGGTGATGACCTCATCAAAAATCAGCACGACCCCGTAGTCATCGCACAACTGCCTGACCCCCTCCAGATAGCCGGGTTCGGGCATGCAGCCGTGCATGTTGACCATCACGGGCTCCATGTAGACCGCCGCAATGCTGGCGCCGTACTTCGCCAGCAGCGCTTCCAGAGCGGACAGATCGTTCCATTCGATCATGTAGCTGTCATGAAACGCGTGCGCCGCGCGCCCCCTGGTATTGCCCATTACCGAAAACAGATCGTCTTCCCTTTCCCCGTCACCGGGGACGGGGTTGCCGGGGTCGCTCACGACACCGCCGATCAGGGAGTCCAGGCTGCCGTTGTAGTGTCCGTTAAAGCGCACCACCATGTTGCGGCCGGTGTAGGCGCGCGCCACGCGCAGCGCATTGAAGTTCGCCTCCGTGCCGCTGCAGGCGAAGCGCACCAACTCCGCGCAGGGCACGTGCTGGACTATTTTCTTTGCAGCCTCCAGTTCCAGCACATTGAGTTCATTGCTGTACATCTCCTTTGCCTGCGCGACTATTGCCGTTTGCAAAGCTTCGCTGCTGTGACCAAGGATCGACGGCCCGTAGCTCAGGGAATAGTCGATGTATTCATTGCCGTCGATATCGAATAGCCGGGCATTGCGCCCGTGCGAAATATAGGTGGGCAGATAACTCGCATCTTTTCGATAGTTACTCTGTATGCCGCCAGGAATATATCGACGCGCTTGCTCGAAGTGCCTGATCGACGCCGCTTTGCTCAATTTGGTCATTGCTCCTATTACTTCCTTCGTTACTACCCGTTTTGAGTGCTACCGCAAACTGCGCTACGCGCATGGTCGCTGGTGTGACGTGGTCTGCCGATGGCCGAAACGCGAACTCCGCCCTCAGGCGACGGGCCGGAATATGTCCGGCAGGTACTGGTCCGCAACCGGCGTCAGGTCTTTTGCCGAGGTCGGGCCGTTGTAATAAGCGTGTGCGCCACAGCCGATGCCGTCCTCGTCGAACATGAAAATCATGCACATGCGCTTGGTCATCTGGTAGGCGCGGTAGGCGGTATCCACCTGGATGCCGAACATTGGTTCGATCAGCTCCGTCGGACACAGCTGGTGAAGCACGCCGTCCAGTACAATCTCGTCATCGCCGACGATGATCTTGTCGAGTTCGGCATGCACCATCCAGGCCCTGGAATCCACCACATACTTGTAATAGGCTTCCAGCTCTTCATAGCTCTGCGGATTTGTGCCAGGCAGGGGATCGCCTCTGCCCCAGGAATAATAGGACTGTCTCTCTCTGGAGCAGGCCGCCATCAGCTCCGCGTAGTGGCCGCTGCCCAGGGTGGTCAAGTGCTCGATCGTGTTCTGCATGATCTGCCTTCGGCGCGGGTCGGTCAGCGTGCCCAACACTTCGTTCAATAGCTTGATGTGGTGCTGGCCATCAAAGTCCTGCATCGGGACGGGTTTTTCTTTGTACACAGTTTTGAGATGCATGATTTGTGTTGTCTTAAAGTTGGTCAGGATGCGCCGTCGAGACGGCCCTACAATCCGGGCGTGCGGCCGCTCTTCGTCTCGAGAGCGGCCGCATTCGTCACGTCCGCGGCTCTCCCCCTCCTTTCGCCATGTCGCCGTCGAGGATGCGGATTGCGCCGCTTGGACACGCATCAGCGGCCGTGCGTACGGCGTCCGCGTGGAGCGGATCAACGTGCTCCACCCTCACCCGGGAGACGTAGCTGACCTCGAAGACATCTGGGCAGATGAGCTCGCACTGACCGCCACCCAGGCATACGCCTGGGTCGACAATCACGCGCAGCCCCCTGCCCGGTTCGTCGGCGGCGCTCATTACGGCGTTACCCGCACGGGGAGGCGTTCGAACGCGTACACGCCGGGCGCGAGCACGAGTGGCGGACTTGGCTCGAGCAGCTCGATCGCGCGCGTTCGCCGGTAGAGACGCTCCAGCCCGATGCGCCCCTCGAGCCGGGCGAGCGGCATGCCCAGGCAGGTGTGCACGCCGCGGCCGAAGGAGATGGCCTGGGGGCTTAGCCCTCGCCGGATATCGAACTGGTCGGCTTCGGAGAACACGCGCTGGTCCCGGTTGGCCGACGCGAGCCAGACGACGATATTGTCGTCTTTGGCGATCTCGACGCCGTGCAGGGTCAGGTTGCGGGTCGCTCGGCGCGGAAGCGCCGGCACCGGCGGGCGAAAGCGGAGCGTCTCCTCGACCGCGCTGGCGGCGAGCTCCGGCTCGGCGCGCAGTGCGCGCGCCTGGTTGGGTCGCTGTTCGAGTGTGAGCACGGCGCCCGCGAGGAGCGTCGTCGTGGTCTCGTTGCCGGCCAGGAGCGTGAGCGCTGCCAGCGCGCGCAGCTCGCGCGGGCTCAGCCGGTCAGCGCCCGGGGCCGCTTGCACGAGCGAGCGCAGCAGCGAACCGTCCGGAAGCGCGTCCGCCTGGTGCACGAAGCCGTCCAAGTAAGCCGCCATCTCGGTGAAGATCGCTTCAACGCTGCGGTCCGCCTCCGGTTCGGCCTCCCGCACGAAATGGGAGCGGGTGACGTTCGCCGCGCCCCTCACCGTCCACTCCCTGATGCGGCGCCAGTCGGAGGCGGGCAGCCCGAGGACAGTCAGAATCGTGCGAGCCGTGAGCTGGCCGGCATAGTCGGCGGCGGCGTCGAATGTGCCGCGCTCCAGGAGCTCGTCCAGGATCTCGTCCGCCAAACGCTCGATCGCCGCTGCGTAGCCCTTCACCGCCGCCAGACTGAAGGCGCCGCGAACGTGGTCCCGCAGTCGGGTGTGCTCAGGCGGATCCTCCGCCATCAGCGATGCCAGCTCGCCGAGGCCGCCCTCGTTCATATCCGCGGGGCTGCTGCTCGAGAAGGTCTCCCAGTCCTTGAGGATGGCGGAGACGTCCTCGTGCCGGAACACGGAGACCGACCGTGCCAGCGTATCCTGGTGACGGTAGGCCGGGAACTCATCGCGTCCGCGGGCAAAGTACGGCCATGGGTTCTGCCAGACGACGGGGTCGAGTGGGTCGAAGCCGAAGTCATTCATCATTCATTCCTCCTTTTTTTCACGAATGATCGCTTCCCCGTAAAGGTCTGCGCATATCACTTGTTCATATAGTCATCATTGGGGCACTTCTACATTCCCGGCCTTTGCGACAGGATTTCAGGCCTGTCGCACTGAATGAATTTGGAAGGGGTTTGCATCCCCTCTCCAATTGCTACGGTTGAAACCCCGGCCTTCAGGCCGGGGCATTCAAACTCCGCACCGGCCTGAAGGCCGGAGGCTTCGCGTTGACGCGGCTCTACAGCCCGGGCGCGAGGCCGCCGGCGACCGGCAGCGCAATCCCGGTAACATAACTGGACATCGCACTCGCCAGATAAAGCACGGCATCGCCGACTTCGGCAGGTTGCGCCCAGCGTTGTCCCAAGGGAACCGCCTCCGCGAGGCGCGCTTTCGCGGCCGCCTCCGCTTCGCCGGCCATTGACAGCGCCTCCGCCTCCAGCCTGCCCATGTCGGTCCACACCATGCCGGGGCAAATGGCGTTCACGCGGATGTTGTGCTTGCCAAGTTCTGCCGCCATGGCCTTGGTCAGGCCGACCACGGCAAACTTGCTGGTGGTGTAGGCGCTCATGCCCGCCACCACGCCCAGTCCCGCCAGCGACGCATTGTTGATGATGCTGCCGCCGCCCCGGCGGCGTAGCGCGGGCAATGCGGCGCGCACCACACGCAGCGCGCCAAGCACGTTAACCTCCCAGGTGGTCTGCCAGACCTCGTCCGCAAGCTCGTGGAAAAGGCCCATTCCCCCGGGGTGGCCAGCGTTATTGAAAACGATATCGACACCGCCGAATGCCTCTTCGGCGAGGGCGATACAGGCATCGGCCTGCGCCGCATCGCCCAGGTCGAGCGTCGCCGCCAGCGCGCGTCCCCCCAACGCTTCGATGTCCGCCCGCCGCTGCTCCAGGTTCGTCCGTTGCGCGTCGATATCGGTAATTACCACCGCCGCACCGGCCATGGCCAGCGCCTTGCAGGCCGCAAAACCGATGCCATTGGCTTTGGCCGCCCCGGTCACAACGGCGACCTTATTGTCGAGCAGACCCATTTTGCATTTCCTCCCCGTTCAAGGATTGCCAAACGCGCGCGACAGCAGACCGGGGCTGATTCCCGCACTGACCCCGTCGTCGGCCGACAAGATGGTGCCGGTGACCGGCGCCGCCGCATCGCAGGCCAGAAACTGGAACACCGGCGCCATCTCCGCGGGCTTGCGCATGCAGCCATTGACCGTCATGCACAGGATCTGCTCATCGCTGCCGGTCGATCCCTGCTGCATTTCTGTCGCCACCAGCCCTGGCAATACCGCGTTGATCCGAATTCCCTTCGGACCGAGTTCCAGCGCATATTGCTTGACCAGCGTGTTGACTGCCGCCTTGCTGACGCTGTAGGCAGACATGCCGGGCGCCAGCAGCACGCCCGCCGGCGACGAGGTGACAATGACACTCGACCCGGCCTGCATAAATGCCAGACCCGCCCGCAGGCAATAGACGACACCAAACAGGTTGGTATCGAGCACCCGGCGAAAAGTATCGACGTCGAGCTCGTCGATGTTACCGGCCGCCAGGTCAATGCCGGCATTGAGAACCAGCGTATCGATTCGGCCATTGAGCATGGCGGCGGCGGTGCGCATTGCACTTTCCACCGACAGCCGATCGCTCACGTCCATCGCCACCGCGCGCGCCCCGATGGACGCGGCGACGTCGTTGGCCGAGTCGCGCCGGCCGGTAATGACGACATCGGCACCCGCGCTGGAAAAGTGCGCGGCCACAGCCGCGCCGATCCCCGCTGTTCCTCCGGTGATAACGACATTCTTGTTCTTCAATGAGAACGTATCCATGACTGGATCCTCCAAAACGCATCCAAAAAATGGGTTGTTCAACCCACGACAAGTCCCGTTGCTTCTTCCATCCGCAGACGGCTGTAGTGTTTTCCCATCACCGAAAGTCGGGTGTTGCACTTCATTCCGGAGCGCGCCAAGTCATTTCCCGCCCGGGCGCGGCGCCAGCGCCATCAGGCTGATGATTTCAAACAGCATCTGGGCGCCGACATGGGCCGTTGTCGTATTGGCGTCGTATTGGGGCGCGATTTCGACCACATCGCCGCCAACGACATCGAGGCCCTTGAGCCCGCGCAGCAGGGTCTGCACCTCAAGCGGCAGCAAGCCGCCAACCTCGGGCGTGCCGGTGCCCGGGGCGAAGGTCGGATCGAAGCCGTCCACGTCGATGGTGATATAGAAGGGCTGTTCGCCGACGACCGAACGCGCCTTCTCGATCACGGCGTCAACCCCCATGCGGGCGAACTCCTCGGCATGGATCACGGTCATGCCGCTCTCATAAGAAAATTCGCCGAGATATTCCGCCGAGCCGCGAATACCGATCTGGATCGAGCGTTCGGGATCGAGCACACCGTCCAGCACGGCGTGGCGGAACGGCGCTCCATGCTGGAACTTGGTGTTCTCGTATTCGCCGGCGGTGTCGAAATGCGCGTCGATATGCACCATGCCGACCGGCCGCGCCTCGCCGACCGCCTTGAGGATGGGATAGGTGACCGAGTGGTCGCCGCCCACGGACAGGGGCCTGACGCCGGCCGCCACGATCTGCTTGTAGAAGGTTTCGATGTCCTTGATCGACTCTTCGAGGGAAAATCGGGAGCGAAACGGCACGTCGCCGAGATCCGCCACCTTGAGCACCGCAAAAGGCACCACGTCGAGCACATGATGATAGGGGCCGATCCGCTCGATCGTCCGCACCGCGCGCGGGCCAAAGCGGGCGCCGGGACGGTTGGTGACGCCGAGATCCATCGGCACGCCGACGAGCGCGACGTCCAGCCCGTCCGGCCCTTCCCGATGCGGCGCATCCAGCAGGGTCGGGATGCCCGAATAGGGTTTCTGCCGCACCTTGCCCCGGAACTGGCTCGCCGCCACCTCGCGGAACCGCGGCGTGTGGATCGCCCCGCCGGAGGCATCGCCGAACAGCGCCCTGAGCCGCTCCAATTTCGCCTGATCCATCATTCGTCCCCTTCCGCAACGGAAATCCATACGCTCTTGGTGCGGAGGAAATGATCCAGCTGTTCTGGCCCCATATCCTTGCCGAACCCGGAATTCTTGAAGCCGCCGAAGGGCATGGCGCTGTCGATCAGGTCATGGGCGTTGACCCACACCGTGCCGGCCTTGATTCGGGGAACCAGCCGCAACGCCCGCGAAATGTCGCGGGTCCAGATGCTGGCGGCAAGGCCGTATTGGTTGTCGTTGGCAAGCGCGACCGCTTCCGCTTCCTCGTCAAAGGGCAGGATGACGACAACCGGGCCGAAGATTTCCTCCTGCACCACCGACAGGGTGTTGTCGTCGGCGGTGAGGATGGTAGGCTTCACGAAGAAACCGTCGCCTGGCGTTTCATCTCCGCCGCACACGATTCTGGCGCCTTCGGCCACCCCTTTGCGGATATACGTTTCGATGTTGGCTTTCGCGCTCGCCGAGACGACAGGCCCGATGTCGCATGCGGGGTCCAGCCCCGGCGCCATGACCATCCCCTCGGCCACCTGTTTTATCTTCGTGACCGCCTTTTCGAATACCGACCGATGGGCATAAATGCGCGAACCGGCGGAGCACACTTGCCCGGCATTGAAGAACACCGACCACCGGGTGCTTGCCGCCACGGCATCGAGATCGGCGTCGGCGAACACCAGCATCGGCGACTTGCCGCCAAGTTCAAGCGTCACTGGAGTGAGTGCCCGGCCCGCCGTCTCCCCGACCCGGCGGCCAACCTCGGTGGAGCCGGTGAAGGACACCTTGGACACCCCCGGATGGCCGACAAGGTGGTCGCCGATCGCCCGCCCCGACCCGGTGACAAGGTTGAGCACGCCTTTCGGCAGGCCGGCCCGCTCGCACAGTTTCATGAAATAGAGCATGGACAGCGAGGTTTGCTCCGCGGGCTTGAGCACGATGGCGCAGCCGGCCGCGAGCGGCGCGGCGATTTTCCACATCGCCATGTTGAACGGCCAGTTCCACGGCACGATGGCTGCCACAACCCCAATCGGTTCCTTGCGCGTAGCGGCAAAGTGACTGCCTGGCGCCGACACCTCCCGCGTCGCCCCTTCGATCTTGGTGGCGAAGCCCGCCATGTAGCGCAGCAGTTCGGCGCCGCCGAGAATATCCATCTCGACGCAGGGGCCCAGCGCCTTGCCATTGTCCAGGGACTCGATTTCGCCGAGGGTCTGCGCGTTCGCCTCGATCAAGTCGGCGAGGCGGAGCAGGATCCTCTGTCGGTCCCTGGATTTCATTCCGGCCCAGTCGCCGCCCGCGAGGGCCCGGTTCGCCGCCGCAACCGCACAGTCCACGTCGTCCTTGCCGGCGGCGGCGATGGTGGTCAGGGTTTCGCCGGTGGACGGTTCGATCACCGGCACGCGGTCCTTTGACGCGGCCTCGACGAAGGCGCCGTCAATGTAGAGCTTGTGCTCCTCCCCGAGAAACGCGCGGGCGGCATCGGTGACGCCGTATCTGTCGATCACGGCTTCGATTTTCGGATGCATAACGATCCTCTTGACCGGTCTGTCCGGCGCGGTGCCAGGGACGGCCTCAATAGAGAGAGCCATACCAACTCACGAATTCTTCCCAGTTGGGGGCTTGCAAGGCGTTGACCTGCGGATCGACCGCGATCTGCACGACAGCCGGCCGGCCGGCAGCCAGGGCACGCTGGACAGCGGGTCCGATGTCGGCGGTACGATCGACATATTCTCCGTAGGCGCCGAAGCCTTCGGCAATCTTGTCGAAGCGGACGGCGCCCCAACGCACTTCGACGTCCTTGTCCGGCCCGAACTGCTCGTAAAATCCGGGATGCTCCATGCCCCAGGCGCCGTCGGAGTTGACGACCACCACAATCGGCAACTTCTTGCGCACCGCGGTTTCAAGTTCCGCGATATGGAACTGGAATGCCGAATCGCCGGTGATCAGGCAGACGCGGCGGCGGCCACCCACGGCCAGTTGGGCGCCGATGGCGTAGGGCAGACCGACGCCGAGCATGCCGAAGTGCGCGGATCCCAGAAAGTCGTTCGACCTGATCTCGCCATACGCCAGGTTCCACAGGCTGGTGCAACCGCCATCCATGATATGGACGGTGTCCTCGGGCAGCTGGCGCATCACCTCGGCGATCATCCGACCCGGATGGATCGGGACCGTCTCGGGGGCGGCCTCGATCATCGCGCGGCGGAACTGCTGCTGCCCCGCCCGCCATTCGGGCAGGGGTCTCGATGCGGCGCGTCCCCCGGCCCGGTGCAGGCTCTCGCACAACTGGGGAATGACATCCCGCAGGTCGCCGACCAATGGCACGTCGATCAAGCGGTTGACGCCGATATTGGCGGGATCGCGTTCCACATGAATCCACTTGCGGTCGGTGTTGCCCCGGTCCCAGTGATGGGTCGTCCCGGAATGCATCTGCTCGCCGATGCTGGTGCCGATGGCGAGCACCACATCGGCGCGTTCGATCGCCTTGTCGGCGGCCTCGCCGGAGTAGAGCAGGAGTTGCGGATCGGTTTCAGCCAGTGCGCCCCGGCCGCCAGGCGTGGTCAGCACCGGACATCCGATCTGGCGCGCCAGCCGCAAAAAGACCTCGTGCGCCCGCGCCCGGTTGACGGCGGTGCCCGCCAGAATCAGTGGGCTGTCGGCCTTAGCGATCAGGTCGGCCGCCCTGGCCACCGCGTCGGGGTCGGCAAGCTGGCGGGTCAGACGGTACTGCTCAGGCCGGAGGACCGGCGGCACCTCAAGCTCGGCATCCAGATGATCCTCCGGATATTCGATATAAACCGGCCCGGGCTTGCCCGACAGCGCCTGCCGGAACGCCTCGCGAAAAATCTCGTCCACCTGCTCGGGGAATTCAATGATTCCCACATACTTCATCGCCGCCTCGAAATAGCGCGGCTGCGGCGTGTATTGGAACTTGCCGCGCTTGACCTGCGAATCCAACCGGCGGCTGCGCTGCTCGGCCAGGAAGATCACCGGCACGCTTTCCTTGGCGGCACAGATCGCGGCGGGCATCAGATTGGCCACGCCCGGCCCCTGGTTTCCATTGACGATCGCCGGCTTGCCGGTCATTCGCGACCAGGCATCGGCCATGAATCCGCCTGCCGCTTCATGGTGCGGCGCCACCAGGGTCCAGCCCCGGTCCTGCGCTTCGCGGAAAACCGCCTGCACCCCCGGATCGGGAATGCCGAACCACGTATCAATGCCCTCTGCTTCCAGAAGGTCCAGAATCCGGCTTGTAATGGACGTTTTCTGACGCCCCTGGGCCATGTGCGAATCTTTCATTTCATCACCTTGTTTCTCATATGCCGGCGTTGACCGCCCCGCCATCGACGGGGAGCGCGACGCCGGTGATATAGGAGGCATACGGACCGGCCAGGAAAGCCACGGCCTCCGCCACCTCATGCGGCTGCCCCAGCCGCTTCAGGGCGAAGCCGTCCTCGACGAGCTCCGTGAAGCCCTCCACCGACATGCCTTCGGGGCAGAGCTGCTTCAGCCCGCCGCGACCCATCGGGGTATCGATGATCCCGGGACAGACGGCGTTGCAGCGGATACGGTCCGCACCGAACTCCGCCGCGATCGCCTTCGTCAGGCCGACCACGCCAAACTTGCTGCTGGTGTAGGCGGCCATGTGCGCAATGGCCTTCAGCCCGGCCATCGAGGCGTTATTGATGATGACGCCGGACTGCTGTCGCTGCATGACGGGAAGAACCAGCCGGCACAATTCGGCAATCGCGATCAGGTTGATCTGGACTGTCGCGGCCCACGCCTGGTCCTGGATCTCCAGATAGGGGCCGCAGCCGATGTCCGTTCCAGCGTTATTGAACAAGATATCGATGCGGCCGAACGCCTCCAGCGCCTGATCGACAATCGCGTTGCGCTGCGTGGCGTCGGTAATGTCGGCGGCAATTCTGAGAACCGGCGTTCCATAGTCCTTGAGCCGTGTTTCCACCAAGGCCAGTTGCTCTTTGCGTGCCTCGGTATCAGCCCGATCGGTAATCACGATCCGTGCCCCGCGGCGCGCCAGCGCAACTGCCGTGGCGTAGCCGATACCACGCTCATGGCCGGCCCCGGTCACGATCGCGACCTGCCCATTCAATTCCTTCATTTACGGACTCTCTTTTCCATATGAAATCCGAAATTCACGATCTCTAGTCGAGCGATCACGGCGCTCCGATCGTCCCCGAGATGCACTTCCAGTTCAAACTTCACACCCGGCCGAATTCACGCGTTGTTTTTGATCGCCCGCTTGAGGACCTTGCCGGTGGCGGTCATCGGCAGCGCCTCGACGATCTCCACGATGCGCGGATACTTGTAGCCCGCCATGCGCGCCTTGGCCCACGTCACGATCCCTTCCGGAGTCGCAGTCTTGCCTGGTTTGAGCACCAGCACCGCCTTCACCTCCTCGCCATGCGTCTCGTGCGGAACGCCGATCACCGCCGCCTGCGCGACGGCCTCGTGGGTCATGAGCACTTCCTCGATCTCGCGCGGATAGACGTTGAAGCCGCCGCGAATAATCATGTCCTTGAGGCGATCGACGATGAAGAGGTTGCCCTTCTCGTCCAGTTTGCCAATATCGCCGCTGTGAAACCAACCGTCCTTGATCGCCTCGGCGGTGGCCTCCGGCCGCTTGTAGTAGCCCTTCATCACATTGTGTCCGCGGATGACGATCTCGCCTTCCTGACCGGCGGGGGCGGGGTTTCCTTCCGGATCGACGACGCGAATCTGGGTACCCCAAATCGCTTTGCCGACGCTGCCGGGAACCCGCTCGAATTCGAGCATGCTGAACGCCGCGACCGGACTCGTCTCGGAAAGTCCGTAGCCCTCCAGAATGGCGATGCCGAAACGCTCCTGGAAGCGGCGGATCACCTCCACCGGCATCGCCGCGCCGCCCGAGACGCCGAGGCGCAGCCGGGCGGCGATCGCCTTCATGTCATACCGCTCGGCCGCTCCCGGAAGGTTCAGCAAGGCGATATACATCGTCGGAACCCCGGCAAAGACCGTCACGCCATGGGTCTGCATCGCGGCCAAGACCGCATCCGGATCGAAACGTGGCAGCAGCACCATGCACCCGCCGCCCAGGATGGCGGTACACATCTGCACCACCTGCCCGAAGCTATGGAACAGCGGCAGGACAACCAGATGCACATCGCTCGCCGTCGCCCGCATGAATGCATGGCAGGCCAGGATGTTCATGCCGATGGCGGCATGGCTCAGCTCCGCGCCTTTCGGCTTGCCGGTGGTGCCCGAGGTATAGAGGATCAGGGCAGTGTCGGTCGCGTCCACGTTGGCGGAGACGCCTGCGGTTGATCGACCGTGCATCAGCATGCCGAGGGTGGTCATGCCGTCGAGCGGCGCCGGCCGGGCGGGGTCGGCGGTGATCAGGAAGAAGTGGGGGCAGGTGCCCGCTTGCGCGAACCCGACGCGCCCTTCGGCGCCCATGGGCAGCTCCGGCGTGCCCTCGAAGCAGAAGAACGCTTTCGTGTCCGAGTCCTTGAGAAGATAGGCGATCTCCGGCGCCTTGAGCAGGACGTTGACCGGCACGACCACGGCCCCTGCCTTGAGGATGCCGAAATAGACGATCGGGAAGTAAGGCAGGTTCGGGCACGACAGGGCCACCTTGTCGCCCCTGCCGATCCCGAGCGATTCGAGGCCGCCGGCGACCTGGTTCGCCGCCGCATTCAGCTGTGCATACGTGAATGACTTGTCGCCAAAATAGATCGCGACCTTATCGGGCAAAAGCTCGGCACTGTGCTCGAGATTGATGGCGATGTTCGTCATGGGCTTGTCCCTGGGTCAAGTCTGGGGGTCACTGCTTCCTCGCCAGCGAGGGATCTGCCTTGCCGAGGAAAATCCTCAGCGCCAGGCGCTGGACTAAATTGCCGTAGGGCGGATGGAAAAGACCGGTTGGGAAAAACCGATGGCGTTTGAAGATCGTCCGGGCATGGGACAGCTCGCGGAAGCCTTCCACGCCATGGTAGGAGCCCATCCCCGAGTTGCCGATGCCGCCGAAGGGGGCGTCATGATTCATGACATGCCAGCCCCAGTCGTTGATGGTCACGCCACCGGAATGGGTCCGGCGCAGGAGCTCCTCGCGCTCGGCCGCGTCATGGCCAAAACAGTAAAGCGCCAAGGGGCGCGGCCCGTCATTGATGCGCTCGATGACCTCCTCCATCGTTTCGTAGGCGACCACCGGCAGGACCGGTCCGAAGATTTCCTCTTTCATCAGGAGCATGTCGTCGCTCACGTTCGTGACAACGTGCAGCGGCAGCTGCCGGCCCGACGTGACCTCGCCGCAGGGGATGATGCGCGCGCCCTTTGCCCTGGCGTCTTCCAGCAGGGCGACGATACGGGCGTAGTGCCGATCATTGACCAACGCCGTATAGTCGTGGTTGCCCTCGGTGCGCCCGCCGAAGAGCTTGCGGAAGGCAGCCTGCACGTCCTCGACAAAAGCATCGATACGCTCCCGCGGCACCAGGGCATAGTCGGGCGCGACACAGACCTGACCGCAATTGGTGGATTTGCCGTGGGCGATGCGCGCGGCAGCGTCGGCAAGGGGGTAACTGCGAGTCACGACGGCCGGGGATTTGCCCCCGAGTTCCAGCGTGACCGGCGTGAGGTTCCCGGCGGCGGTTCGCATGACGGTCCGGCCCACGGCGGGGGAGCCCGTAAAGACGATGTGATCGAACGGCAGAGCGGTGAAGGCGTTGGAATCATCGAGTTCCTCGCCCACCACCGCAACGAGGTCTTCCAGGTATACCTCGCCGAGCATCCTGCGCAACACGCCGTTGGTCGCCGGCGTCATCTTGGGCATCTTGATCATCACGCGATTTCCCGCGGCCAACGCGGCCACAAGCGGACCAAGGGCAAGGTAGACGGGAATGTTCCACGGCACGATCACGCCGACCACCCCTTTGGGTTGATAGGTCACCCTCAGGCTGTTGGTGCGGAACAGGATCTCCGTCCTGCGACGGCTCGGCTTCATCCAGGCGCTCACGTGGGAGACGGCGTGGTTGATCTCCAGCACCGAACCCAGCAGGTCCAGCATCCTGGATTCGGCGGACGACCGGACACCGAAGTCCCGGCACAAAGCTCCCGCGAGCTGGTCCTGATAACGCTTGATCTGCCGCTTGAGAAGGCGCAACCAGGACCGGCGTTCGGCAGCGGAGGGATGGCTCTGCCGCCGGAACGCGCTGCGCTGCGATTCAAATACCTGGGACATGCGCAGCGCGGCGGCATCCTGTACCGCCCCCAGCTTGTCCTTCATTTCTCGTCCTTGCTCATTTGGCCTTAGCCCTTCGCTGCGCCAAGCGCATCGAGAATCAGCCGTGCCGCGACGTTCGCAGTAATCCCGGTGGGATCGAACAGGGGATTGACCTCCACCAGATCCATCCCCACCAGCCTTCCCTTCCCCGCACAGGCGCGCAACAGGGCGCGGAGCTGGAGATACGTCAGGCCGCCGGGCTCGGGCGTGCCGGTACCGGGCGCCACCGACGGATCGAGGCAATCGATGTCCACGCTGATGTAGATGTTCTCCGACTGCGGAATCTGCGACGCCACAAATTCCTCTCCTCGTTGCCGAACGTCCTCCGCGGTAAAGTAGTGCGCCTTTTTTTCCGCCCCGAGAAGTCCATTGAGCAGCCCGCGAATGCCGATCTGGGTGAGCCCGATAATATGTTCCAACTCTGCAATGCGCTTCATGGGATTCGCGTGGCTGTAGCGAATGCCCATGAAGTCGTCCATCAAATCGAGATGAGCATCGAAATGCACGACACAATACTCTCGGTAATCCCATCGAAGGTCTCGGTCATGAGCGTCGGCAACGTGGGGATGTCGCCGCAATCGACGATGCGGGTGGTTGCAAGTATCGGGCGACCCAGCTCAATATCGAAGAAGCCCTGCTTCGGAACATATCCCGCCGAGTAAAGCATCGAAGCTTCGCGGATTGCTCGCGGGCCGTACCGGGCACCGGAACGGTTGCTCGTTCCGGTATCCAGGCAGATACCCAGGACGGCGACGTCGGCCTCGAGCGCATTCAGGTCGAAGCACATCGGCATCCGGCAGAAACAGGGAACGCCCTCGTAGGGAGGGCCCATTTGCTGTGCGATCGTTGACATTCGGAACCTCTGCTGTCTGATCTTCACTCAAGCTCGAACGGCAATGCGGTCCGCCGGCTCCCGCACCGCGAGGATCAGCACGGCGGCGACGAGGGTCGCCGTTAGGGAATGCCAAGCCAGGAACTCATATGCCCCGTCCTCCACCAACAACCCGCCAATGAATGGAGATAGCGAGTTGGCAAGCATCAGGACGCCCGTCACGGTGCCCGCCATGCCGCCACTGGAGTCCAGTTTCAGGGCCAGGGCGGTGAGCAGAGGGAACACGAACAGATAGCCGATGGCCAGCGCCGCGAGTCCCGTCGAGAAGGCCGTCCGATCGCCTGCCAGCGCGACCCAGGCCCCGGCCGCGCCGAAAAACAACACGCCGGCCAGCATCCAGGGTTTGACGCAAGCCTTCCCGGCCGCGAATGTCGCCAGGCCGCCGCCGGACAGTCCCACGATGCCGGTGATCGCGATCACCCGACCAAGCTCCTCGACGCTCATCCCCAGGCCCACGCCGATGCGCTCGGAGAACGGCCAAACCGCCGTCGCGCCAACGCCGACGGCTACCGTGGCAAGAACGAGCGGCTGGCACAACAGCCGCCGGCCCGGGGCAACCGGCTGCGCCGCAACGGGGCCGTGGCGGGGCAGAAGCAGGGTCAGGCCCAGCAGCAGACCGCCCGCCCCGGCCAAGGCGGCAAAACCCATGCTCGCTCCGCCGGATTGCATCATCGTAGCGAGCGGGATCGCCGAGAGGTTCCCGAGCGCGGACGCCACCATCACTACCAGGGCCGTCATGCGGCCGGGTTGCGCGGCGGTCGCCAAGGCCACGCCCGCGGCGCTGGCCATGGCTCCCAGCCCGAGGCCAGCTACTGCCAGCGCGAAAAACAGGAACTCCACCCGCACCGTCACCGCCGCCAACGCATTGCACAAGGCCCATACCAGCAAGCCCAACAGACCGAGCCGGTCGATGCGCAGCTTGGCAAGGTGCCGCGCCAGCACCGGCGGCAGCGCGGCGGCTCCCAGCGCCTGCAGCGTCAACAAGGCGCCGGCCTGTGTCGGGCCAAGCCTCCCCTGGTCGAGAATGGCTCCCACCAGCAAGGGCTGGAAGGTGATTACCAGCACCAATGGCATCTCAACGGCCAGGATGCCAGCTCCCAGCAGCCAGGGATTCGGAAAGCGGGGAGGTTCACCGAGGCTCATATTCCCCTGGCTCTTGCTCATGTGTTGGGCCCCGTCGATGCCGCCCTCATTTCGCCGGCGCCAGACTCTGGGCCATCACCCCACCCTGGCCGAACACCCGCACTTCCGTTCCCGCAGCGTGAGCGACCGCAGCCAGGTTCTGACGATCGGGACGTACCAGCGCCGTCAGCGGGCCGCCACCCGGGTTTCCGAAGGCCACGGCGCCGCCGAGGCCCACCAAAACCACTCTTCCATCCGGCAGCTGGATGGCGCCGGTGAGGGAGCGGTCGGTGCCGGTGGAAACCGCCTCCCAGGTCCTGCCCCTGTCCCGGGTCCGGAACAGGTTGCCGCGCATGCCGTACAGCAGCACCGCGCCGTCCCTGAGGGCGAGCCCGCCCCACAGGGAACCCTTGTAGGGGAGCTTGAGCAGGTGCCAGGTCCGGCCCTTGTCGTCGGAGCGGAACGCGGTGCCGGCCTCGGCGGCGATGTAGACCGCGCCATCGGGTCCGGGGAACACGCGGTTGAAGTGCCGGTCGCGGTCCTCCCCCTCGGCGACCTTCACCGCCTTCCAGCTCGCGCCCCCGTCCAGCGTCTCCAGGGCGAAGCCGAAGGCCCCCACCGCAAACCCGTGGTCGGCGCTTTCGAACCAGACCGAAAGCAGGGGATCCTTGATGGGTGCGACGTATTGCAGGCTCCAGGTCTCTCCGCCGTCCGTCGTCCGAAGTACGGCACCGCCGTGCCCCACCGCCCAGCCCCGCCGGTCGTCCACGAACGAGACGTCCGTCAGCGTGGTGCGAACCGGGACGGACCGGGCCTGGCGCCAGCTCCTGCCGCCGTCGTCCGAAAGAATCACCACCCCGTAATCCCCGACCGCGACCAGCCGGCTGCCCGCCCGCACCGCATGGAGCAGCGGGGCCTTCGTCGCCTGCGCCACGCGGACCGCGGGCTGCGATTTCGATTCGCCGGCCGCGGGTGCGGCGGGCGCCGCAAGCGCGGCGAGCAGGATTCCCAGCGCCCCTGCGCCGCGCCGGACGGAC
>JACPEG010000053.1 GCA_016183615.1 Betaproteobacteria bacterium | reverse complement strand
CTTCATGAACCAGTAGCCGAGGAAGGTGGCGAGCGTGAGCGGCAGGCAGCAGGCCACCATGGCGCGCCAGTCGCGGTAGGTGAGGTACACCAGGGCGATGATGGTGGCGTAAACGTAGAGCATCATCGGCAGCTCGGTGGTCTCCAGCACCTCGTTGGTGGCGGCCTGGACCCCGACGCTGCCGCTCGCGAGCCGCACATTCACGCCATCGATACGATCCTGGTCGCGGAACTGCTTCACTGCAGCGACCACCTTCTTCACGGTGCTTGCCTTGTGATCCGCCAGGTACAGGTGCACCGGCATCAGGGTACAGCCGGGATTGGCGAGCCCGCTGCCCTCGGGCACGAAGCTCATGGCGTTGGTGAGCGCGCGCGATTCGCGCGGCAGCGCCGCCCACCTGGGGTTGCCTTCGTTGAGGCCCGAGTTGGCCAGCTTGGCCAGCGACGACACCGATGCCACCGACAGCACCCCGGGCACGTTCTGCATGGCCCAACTGAAGCGATCGACATAATCCATTACCGCAAAATTGAAGCAGCCGTCCTTCGGCGACTCGATCGCCACCGTGAGCACGTCCAGCCCGAGATCGAACTTGGTGACGATGCCTTCTGCATCCCGGTTGTAGCGCGATTCGGCGTGCAACTCGGGCACACCTGGCTTGACGTCACCGATATGGCGCCCCTGGCTCTGCACGAAGGCGAGGGCGAACAGGGCCGCGCACAAGGCGGTGCCGATCGCCGCGTTGCGCGTCTCGGCGATGCGGCCGAGGAAGGCCATGGTCCGCTCGCGCAGGCCGCGCATGCGGTGTACGCGCTGCACGTAGGCCTCGTCGAAACGGAAGAACGACGCCACCACCGGCAGCATGATCAGGTTGGTGACGATCTTGTACGCCACGCCTACGGTGGCGGTGATCGACAGCTCCTGGATCATGGGAATCGGAATGAGAATCAGGGTGCCGAAGCCGACTACGGCGGTGACCAGGGCCATCGAACCGGGTATGAGCAGCCCGGTGAAGCTGCGCCGCGCCGCAGTCATGGCGTCGGCACCGTTGCACACCTCCTTGGAAATGTAATTGATCTGCTGGATACCGTGGGACACGCCGATGGCGAACACCAGGAACGGCACCAGGATGGCCAACGGATCGAGGCCGAAGCCCAGCAGGGTGATGGTACCGAACTGCCACACCACCGAGACCAGGGAGCAGAACAGCGGCAGGAACGTCATCTTCCAGTTGCGGGTGTAGAGATACACCGCGCCGGCGGTGAGCACGAAGGCGAGCAGGAAGAACTCCACTACGCTCTTGGCGCCCTCGGCGATGTCGCCCATCTGCTTGGCGAAGCCGATGATCTGGATCTCGTAGCCGTCATCCTCGAACTTGCCGCGGACGCCCCGCTCCAGGCGCTCCGCAAGATCGAGGTAGTCGAGCTTCTTGCCCGTCTGCGGATCCGAGTCCAGGAGATCGGCGACCACCATGGCACCGGAGTTGTCGCTCGCCACCAGGCTGCCGATGTAGCCGCCGACGATGACGTTGCTGCGAATGCGTGCAATGCTGCCGGCATTGAGGTTCTCCGGCGTGACATCCCCGCCGATCACATCCTCCGCCTGGAGGCCGTCGTCGGTAATTTCCACCACGCGCGTGTTGGGGGTCCACAGGGACTGCACGGTGCGCCGATCCACGCCTGGCAAAAAGAACACGGCCTGGGTCACCTCATGCAGCTTCTTCAGCGCCGGTGCATTCCAGACGTCTCCGTTCTTCGGATGCACCACGACCATGATGCGGTTGGCGCCGAACACCTGGTCCCGGTACTGGAAGAAGGTCTCAATGTATTCGTGGCCCCTGGGCAGTTGCTTATCGAAGCTCGCCGACATGCGCAGCTGGGCGGCGAACAGCGCCATGATCACGGTGACCGCCGCCAGCACGCCAAGCGTGACCAGCCGATGTCGGAAGAACAGGGTTTCAAGGCGTCTTACGAGCGCAGCGACCATTCAGCAATACCGGAAAAGAAATGAAACGGGGGCGGGAAGGCGAAGCTCGGCGCATCGCTCCCGGTCTATTCGTTGCGGCTCAGAACGAATAGGAAATGCTGCCGTAGAGCATGTCGCGATCCTTCAGCAGGTTGTTGCCGCCGCCGCCCCAGAATCCGGTGTAGCCCAGGTTCGCCTTCCACTTGCTCTGGCGGTCGAAATTGAGCGAGAACGTGGCCGCCTTGCGCCCTTCCACGAACGGCACCGTGTTGGGGCTGGTGCCGCGCACGTCGTGGGCGAAGTCGATCTGGGGCGTCATGTTCCACCCGCTGCCGAAGACGTTGGGATAGGTAACGCCCACCTCGACGACATAGCCCCACGAGGTCTTGGTGGGCAGTTCATAGTCGGGCAACCAGTAGGGAACGGTGCCCGACAGATCGAGTTTCGGATAGTGTGTCACCGCCGCCTCGGCAAGGATGAAACCTTCCGATGCCCCGAGCGCCGACATGATGCGGCCAAGCGGATCGCTCGGCCTCATCAAATACAAGCCCGTAAGGTGCGCCTGCCACTTCTTTTCGTTCACGAAGCCGCGCTGCACCGCCCCCGGTCCGGTCAGGGCGAAAGGACCCGCGAGCGGCACCGTCGGATCGATGGCCACGCTGTCGTTGGGACGGTAGGAGAGCTCGGCGCCCACGGCCACATCGCCCAGGCGCGTGCTCATGGAAATGCCGTAGAGCTTCTTGTCCGTGCCGTAGTCCTCGAAATAGCTGAGGCCCACGGGATTGAGCGGCGTACCGCTGATTCTGTAGCTGATGAACGGGGTCTTGTCATGGTAGCGCATGTGGTAGAGCGCGAACTCGGCATCGATCGCCTCCGGCTTGTAGCGCAACGCCAAGCCCCATTGGCCGCGGTTCCTGGGGCGGTTCGCCCCGTCGCGCGGCACCACCGTGCCGATGCCGCAGGGGTTGGTGGCCGGATCGCCCAACTGCGCATCGGTCAGGCCGTGCGCTCCCCCCGGATCCCCCACCGTGCCGGCAGGGCCGCATGGGGGAAAGCCAAAGCTCGCGAACAAGTTGTTGACCACCGACGTCGAGAAGTAGATGTTGGTGGCGCCCCGCCCGATCACGTCCGCGCTCGAGAAGAAGGTGCCCGCCGGGTCGAACCGGAAGCCATTCCATTGCCATTGGTAATAGCCTTCCAGACTGACGGCGTCGCTGACACCGGCATTGAACGAAGCCATCGGCGCAGGCCGGAACACTTCCTTCAACTGGGTGCCCGGGGTGTGGAACTTGCGCAGGTCCAAGGCGTTGACGGCATTCACGCCGCCGGGAATGAAGATGTCCTCGCCCCAGGAGATGACCTGGTTGCCCACCTTGACCTTGACCGGCCGGCCGCCGATGTCCAGCTCCTTCGCCAGCCACGCGTCCAGCCAGGTGAAGTTGTTGACCGCGAGGTCCTTGGCATCTTCCGACAGCGGCGTGCGGCGCGTATCGTCGGCCTTGAAGTCCTTGGACCACGTAGCGCGCAATAATCCCGACCATCGTTGGGGGAACTTCAGGTACAGCTCGTGGGTGCCCTTGATCACCGTCGAGACGATATCGCCCTTCTTGTAATTCAGGTTGCCGTCGTCCGACTGCAGGTAGTTGACATCGGGACTCGACGTGAACCCCAGGCCCGGGCCGTTGACCAGTTCCCCCAAGGTACCGGACGTGGGCACGCAGCCGCCGTTGTCATTGCCGATGATGCTGCAGTCGGTGCCCTGCATGCGCTTCTGAAAACCGAAGGAAATCGTGGAGTCGAAACTCCCCGACACCGTGTCGCCCCCGATCTTGAATGCCGCCGCCGGTTGTGCCGCCAACATACCGATGACACCCGCCGCCAAGGCGGCGTCAGTGACGCGCCGGCGTGCCGCCCGGCGCTGCGTCAAGCTGCACATGTGCTTCATGACCTTCCTCCTTCTTTCTTGAATTCGAGCGGGAACTTCTAGCGATCGCCCATGCGGCGCAGTTCGTCCGGGTTGAAGCGCTTGGGGTCGACAATCCCTTTGCGTCCAGCCAGCCAGTCGGTTTCGGGCGACTCCTGGGTTGTGCCCATGGCCAAGTAGCGGCCAACAGCCAGATCGTAGGACACGAACTCCAGCCCGACGCAGGCGGGTATCTCCGGGGCAACATAGATGCTGCTTTCCTGCACCCGCCAGATCCTGCCCTGGGCGTCGTAGTGGTCGGCGGCCATGACGGCCCAGCTGTCCTCGTCCAGATAGAACACCCGCCTGGGGAAGACGTGGCGCATACCCTGCTTGAGCGTGGCTTCGACCTTCCACACCCGGTGCAGCTCGTAGCGCATGAGGTCGCGGTTCACGAACTGGGGGCCGTAGACGTCTTTGTACTTGCGGCTCTTGTCGATCAGCTTCCAGTTGTTGTAGGGGATGTACATCTCCTGCTTGCCGACCAGCTTCCAGTCATAACGGTCCATGTTGCCGGAAAACATGGGGTACTGATCTATCGTCACCAGGCCCTCGTATCCGACAATAGGATTGTCGTAGACGTAGGTCGGGACGCGGCGTACGCGGCGCTGGCCGGGAAAGTACAGCCAGGCGACCTGGGGCTCGTTGAAGAATCCATGAGCGAGGGTTAGCTCGCCAGCGCGCGCGGCGGGTGACACGATGGCACTAATCAGCTTTGCCTCGACCCCACCCACCTCTTCGATGCCTTTGTTGTTTCGATTATGGAGGGGCGTAATCCACGTCTGCTCGATTGCCAGCGGCGTGAAATCGCCGGACTTTTGTACAATGATGTCCGCGGAATACTCATCGCGCCCTTCCCCTATGTAGCGCAGCTTGTGGTTCCACATGGCCTCGACCCCGGTCTTGGGGATCGGGAAGATGATCGCCGCCCCGATCGCCTGCTTGAGGCCCCAGCCGTTGGAGTCCAGGCGCGCCTCCTTCGCGTTGACCTTGGTGCGTTCGTACACGAAGTCCGGGTAACCGCAGGAGCGGCGCGTCGGATAGACGTCCATCCGGTAGCCCTTGAGGGTCTTCACCAAGGTCACCTGACCCTCGGAGAGCTTGTCCTTGTACTTGTCCACGTTGGACGCGTCGACGGAGAACAAGGGCTTGTCATCCTTGTAGGGGTCGATCCGTTTCTGGCCCGGCTTCCAGCCCGGTGGCGCCGTCAGGTTGCCGCCAGTCCATTCCGGGATCGATCCATCCTTGTTGCCGGCCTTCTCCGCTCCCACCGGCGTCAAGTCCTTGCCCAAGCGCGCTATTTCCTGGTCGGTGGCCGCACCATAGGCAATGCAGCCGATGCAGGCCAGCCATACGGCGAGCGCCGTTCGCGTGATGTGCTTCATCGTCTCCTCCTTCAAAGTCCAAGCATCCCAGTGGTCGTGCAGCGGACGTTTCCGGGTTGGTCTTCGGTGTCAACGCCCGTGGCAAATAATAATAACAGTTGTTTTGTTAATTGCAAGCCCCCGTGAAAACCGGTGAGGACCCACGGACGTACCGGAAGGGCTACCGAATGGTGCTGCGGCGCGGACCGATTCCCGTACCGAAGCGGGCGATAGAGAGGCCGGATCCGGCCAATAGGGAGGTATTTTCGGCCGCCGCAGTCCTGCGCGGCTTATGAGGTACCCAATGAATCCATCACACTGAACCGCCCGGGGACCGAGGGCGATCCTGGCCGCCTCAAAGCGCGAACTCGGACCAAGGTCCGAACATGGCCGTCGAGCAGCTCACCTTTGAATCGGCGCTCATCGCTCACTTGGACGAACTGGGCGTGGATCCTCGGAGCGTCCCAGCGCATTTGCCTGCCGCTCCGAAGCACATATGCGGCTTGCGGAAAACGTGCTAGCCGAAACCTATGCGGGGTACGGGATTCAGCAGCGCGTCACCGAAGTGCTGCTGCAGTACGTAAATGCGCTGCCACAGGCGCCGGAGGTGGCGCGCATCCTGAATCTGTCCGAGCGCTCGCTGCGGCGTCAGCTCCACGCCTCGGGAACCAGCTTTGGCGCCTTGGCGGATCAGGTGCGCCTCAAGCTGGCCTGCGCATATCTGTCCGAACTGCCGGTACGGGATGTTGCAGAGTTGTTAGGCTACCACGACGCTTCCACCTTCCGGCGCGCCTTCAGGCGTCTGGTTGGAGTCACGCCGGCGCAGTTCATCCGCTCGTCATCGCGCTGAAGGGCGTTTCAGCCAGCAAGGCGGAACCGCAAATGGTCACGGACGTACCAAGATGCTTGCGACGAATGTCTTGACCAGCTTGCGCTGATATTCGGGAGGAAAACCCGCGGGGTTCGCCGTGCCCTCCATTCCCAGGCCTTCGTAAAATGAAAGCACGATATCGGCAAGCCGATCCAGATTCAGATCGGCGCGAATGAGCGCCAGATCGCGCAGGCTTTCCAATTCGCGGCGGAGGACCCGCCGATAGTCGGTCAAGCGCTGCCGGCAGCTGTCGGCGAGCGCCGGCCGGGTAAGCGCATAGCCCCGGAACGAAAGCCAGATCTTCCACTCGGCCAAGCTCTGTTCTGTGGCGGGCAGGAGTTTGAGCAACGCCGCCTCCAGCCGCTTCGCTCCCGCCTGCCCTTCAAGGGCGGCGGCAAAGTCCGCCAGTGCCGAGGCCACCAGGCGCTCCAGGGCGAACAGCATGATCTCGTCGCGGCTGCGAAAGTAGTACGAGACGGTGCCGGTCGTCGCGCCCAATTCCGCCGCGATCTCGCGGATCGAGGTCCGGTCCAGGCCCCGTTTCAATATGGCCCTCCACACCGCTTCCAGCACTTCCTGCTTGCGCTCTTCGAACAACGGCGAGGGGTTACGCCGGCGCCGACCGGAGGCGTTTCCTGCAGAATTCCCGGTGAGGGAGTTCGCGTTCGGCCGTCTTTTCATCTCGTACATGAACTAGGGTACCTTCCATTTCATCGATTGGCACATGGTGTTGTTATTAATAGCATGACAACTGCTATGATACAAATTTTTTGATTCCCCCCAAAACCCGTCCAGGCCGTTCGCCCGCGCGATCTCGGAAATCTTCATCCCTTCAACGCCATAGAGGTGGCGAATTTGCTCCCAGCGCTCCCTGCTGACCATTGGCACCTCCGTATCCGTGGCGAATACGGGCACCGTAGCCGCTTCGGCGCCAGGGCTGTAGTCCCCCGGGCCCAACGGGCTGAATTCCTGCTTCCCGTCCATCTTCTGCTCTCCTTCCAAAAAGATGGGTGGGGAAAATTCGTTTCCCATTCTGGGGATTTTTGGATTCCTACTGACACTCGTGGCGCGCACAGTCCGCGGTGGTAAGCGCAATGGCGACAAGCGAAGATCGACGAGATCATGGAGAAGAAGCGCCAGTCGAAGATCGCCGACACGGCCATGATCTCGCTCGGGCCTGACCTATTCCGGCCTCGACAATACCTTCGAGCGCGCCAGGAGGAGGGCCGCAGCGAGCTTGCCGCCAGGATCCGCAGTTTTCATGATCATCACCAACAAGCTCGTGCTGCCGATCCTGCTCTCCTACATCAGCCTGGGCGAAAGGGCTGCCACCAGGGCGGCGGCGAGCGCGAGCCGCTTCGATTTCGTCTGGAGGCGGCTCGCCCATTTCGCCGAGCCCCGCACCGCGGTGCTCGCCATCCTTGCGTCGGCGCTGCTGCTCGGGCTGGGAACATGGAAAGCGCGCGACATGAAGACCGGGGATCTCGGCAAGGGCATCCCGGAGTTGCACGACAGCTCGCGCTACAACCGGGACAATGCCGCAATCGTCGACAACTTCACGATCGGCGTGGACGTGCTGTCGATGATCGCCCAGACCTACAACGTGCAGGGGGCGTGCACCCAGTACGAGATCATGGACGCCATCGACCGCTTCGAGCTGTATATGCGCAACGTGCACGGGGTGCAGTCGGTGCTGGCGCTTCCGGGCCTCGCGAAAATCATCAACGCCGGCTGGAACGAGGGCAGCCTGAAGTGGCGCGCGCTGTCGCGCAACCCGGACATCCTCGCGCAATCGGTGACGCCGGTGGATACCGCCACAGGTCTCCTCAACACCGATTGCAGCGCGATGCAGGTGCTCATCTTCACCAGCGACCACCAGGGCACCACCGTCTCCCACATCGTGAAGGAGATCAGGAAATTCGCCGCCGAGAACGATTCGGAGAAGCTCAAGTTCCTGTTGGCGAGCGGCAACGTCGGCGTGATGGCGGCGACCAACGAGGCGGTGGACACTGCGGAAATCTCCATGCTGCTCTCGATTTTCGGCGCGATCATCTTGCTCTGCGTGGTCACGTTCCATTCGTGGCGGGCGATGCTGTGCATCATCATTCCCCTGACGCTGGTCTCCATCCTGTGCAATGCCCTGATGGCGACGCTCGGCATCGGGCTCAAGGTTTCGACCCTGCCGGTGATCGCGCTGGGCGTGGGCGTGGACTACGGCATCTACCTCTATGAACGCATCAAGCACCAGATGGAAGACTACGGGCAGGAGCTGCGCCAGGCGTTCTATGAGGCGCTGCGCCAGCGCGGCACGGCGGCGGTGTTCACCGCCGTCACCATGAGCATCGGCGTCGGCAGTTGGGCCTTCTCGGCGCTCAAGTTCCAGTCCGACATGGGGATCCTGCTGGCCTTCATGTTCCTGGTGAACATGCTGGGCGCGATTTTCCTGCTGCCCGCCCTGGCGGCGATGCTGGTGAAGCCGGCAGGGAAAATCGCTGCTTCTGCGCGGATGAAAGAAGTGGCGTAGTCAGTCTTACTGCATCATTAAAAACAGCGTATTGTAAGCACTTCGTCGTCCCCTTTCTGAGGTGCGATGGATGCGAGCGGCTGTATGCCGACGCGCCGGTGCAACGCATCTACGGCGGCGCCGACGAGATCATGAAGGAGCTGATCGCTCGCAAGCTGTGAGGAACAGTGACACGAGCCCCCCAGCGGACTCGAAGTACTCAAATCCGAGTCGCACATGCGACCCATCCGGGTAAACCGCGAATGTCTGGCTTCCAGAGCAGGGTCATCGTGCCGATCAACCTGTTTTTGACGAATGCCCCGTGCCCAAGCTTCACGTAACGCTCAAGAAAGAGGAAATCGACGAAACCCGCCTGGACGGCAAGGTGGTGCTGGTCCTCGACGTTCTCTTCGCCACCACCACTCCGGTGTCCTGCAGGATCCAAGTCGCTACCCCGGCCCGATTCATGCAGTTTTTCTGAGTTCGCGCTTGAGGATCTTGCCGGTCGCGGTCATCGGAAGTGCCTCGACGATCTCCACGATGCGCGGATACTTGTAGCCCGCCATGCGCGCCTTGGCCCACGTCACGATCGACTCCGGGGTCGCGGTCCTGCCCGGCTTGAGCACCAGCACCGCCTTCACCTCCTCGCCGTGCGTTGCGTGCGGAACGCCGATCACCGCCACCTGCGCGACCGCCTCGTGCGTCATCAGCACTTCCTCCACCTCGCGCGGATAGACGTTGAAGCCGCCGCGAATGATCATGTCCTTGAGGCGATCGACGATGAAGAGGTTGCCCTTCTCGTCCAGTTTGCCAATATCGCCGCTGTGAAACCAACCGTCCTTGATCGCCTCGGCGGTGGCCTCCGGCCGCTTGTAATAGCCCTTCATCACGTTGTGTCCACGGATGACGATCTCGCCTTCCTGACCGGCGGGAACGGGCTTGCCTTCCGGATCGGCCACGCGAACCTGCGTGCCCCAGATCGCTTTGCCGACGCTGCCGGGAACACGCTCGAACTCGATCATGTTGAACGACACCGTCGGGCTCGTTTCCGAAATTCCGTAACCCTCGAGGATGGCGATGCCAAAGCGCTCCTCGAACTGGCGCATCACCTCCACCGGCATCGCCGCGCCGCCCGACACCCCGAGGCGCAGCCGGGCGGCGATCGCCTTCATGTCGTAGCGCTCGGCCGCCCCGGGGAGGTTCAGCAATGCGACGTACATCGTCGGCACGCCGACGAAGACGGTGACCGCGTGGTCCTGCATCGCCTTGAAGACCGCATCCGCATCGAAACGCGGCAGGAGCACGATGGTGCCTCCGCCGAGGATGGCGGCGTTCATCTGCACAACCTGCCCGAAACTATGGAACAGGGGCAAGACGACCAGATGCACGTCGCTCGCCGTCGCCCGCATCAACCCATGGCAGGCCAGGATGTTCATGCCGACACCGGCATGGGTCCGTGACGACGACGGAAAGATACGTGCGGAAGGGCAACATCGTCAGCCCGACGAAATGACGGTTATTGTTCCCCAATCACCTCGGAAACCCGCGTCCGTGCGTGGCTGGTTATATGGGCTTTGGGGAACGTAAAACGCGCCTAACATCCTGATCTAATTCGATTGAGCCGGTAGTCTGTTAATCCGCAGGTCCCAGGTTCGAGCCCTGGTCGGGGAGCCAGATACAACAAGGGCTTGCCGCTTCGGCAAGCCTTTTTCATTTCCGAACTTGATTCGCGGTGTCTGAGCGGTGATCGTCGCGCGATTGTGTCAGCAGCGGTCCCATGCGTTCGATCTGCGTCAAACCCCATACGAAGTGGATGACATCCCGCATTTCGGCCTCCCCCGCCCCGTCGCGAAACGCCGCCAGCCGGAGTGCCTTTTCTTCCAACTCGGCGCGGGAGAGCGGGTTCCCGGGATCGCCCTTGGGAATGTCGACCCCGGCGAAATGCTTCCTGCCGGTGCGGGTTTCCACCGTCACTTTCCCGATCCAGCGGGCCGGATACGCGCGGTCCACTTCCTCGTCGAACTCCATGGATACGCAGTCGCGAAACCGCGTCACGTCCGCGTCCTGGAAATGGCGCTCGAATTCGATCACGCCTGCCTTACCGAATTTCGCAATCATCCCGAGCACCGTTCCCATGGAGAACTTGGCCTGGTGAACGGTCTGGGCCCGGTTTGCCGGCCCGAGCACGTCGATCGCCGCCTGGTGCACGTGGGCGTTGACGCTTGCGATGTCCTCGAAGGCAATAGCGTGTTCCGCCATCGCTTTCAGCAATGCGTCAGCAGCCGGATGGGTATGGCGGCATGAGGCATGGTACTTGAAGGACGTCTCGCAGGTGGCCCAGCGGCTGCCGAGCCGGTCCGTGAGCCTCTCAGGATTCGCATCCCGCGACATCCCCGCCGCCATTCCCTGGGCCCCTTCGAGTATGTGCGTGGCGCCGGTGAAGCCGTCCTGCGCGAGGTATGCGGAGAGCAGCCCGTCCGCGGCTGCCTTCGCCGCGTGCAACTGCTTCGAATCAGCCGCGTCCCTCAGGAACTCCCACAGGCCTGCGGACTGGGTTCCGGCCGAGCCAAAGGCATCGAGCATTGCCTCCGGCGTAAGTCCGAGAAGCCGGCCCGCGGCGGCGGCGGCGCCTAGCGTGCCGGCCGTGCCGGTGGTGTGGAATACCTTGTAATGGGAGCGGCCGAGGAATTCTCCCACCCGGATTCCCACTTCGTAGCCCGCGATTGCCGCGGCGACAAATTCGCGTCCCGATTTGCCCAGCGCCTGCGCCACCGCAAGCGCCGCCGGAAACACCACCGTCGCAGGGTGAAACACCGCGCCGTTATGCACGTCGTCCTGCTCCGCGACGTGGGAGGACGCCGCATTGATCAGCGCCGCGAACAGCGGGCTGCTGCGCCGGCGCGAAATCAGCACCTCGGCGGGCCCTGCCTGCGGCCCCATGGCGAGGGCAAAGCGCTCGATGGCCATCACGGGCCGCGCGTTCTTGCCGGCGAGTGCCGAGCCGATCCAATCGAGAAACAGTTCCTCGGCGCGGCGCACCACTTCAATCGGAATGTCCGCAAACTGCAAGTCCGCCGCGAACTGCGCCAGGGATCTGCTGGGATGTGCGTTTCCGGATGGCATCAGATTGCTCCTCCCGCCCGCAGCCGGTCGATTGAATCGCGGTCATAGCCCAGTTCCGCGAGGATGGCGTCCGTATGTTGCCCCAGCGCCGGGATGGGGTCCATGCGCGGAGCCGCCTCCGGCCCGCTTCCGGGAGGAATCAGGGAGGGCAGGTCTCCCACCGGCGAGGCGACACTGCGCCAGCGGCCGCGCGCCTGCAACTGGGGATGCTGCCATAGCTCCTCCAAGGTGTTGACCCGTGCGTTGGCGATCTGGGCGCGCTCCAGGCGCTTCACGACCTCCTCGGCGCTCCAGCCTGCGAACGTCGCGGAAATGATCGCCTTGAGTTCGTCCCGGTGGGCACTGCGCTGGGCGTTGCTGGCGAACCGCGGGTCGCCTGCGAGCTCGGGCTGTTCCAGAATCTCCGCACAGAATGCGGTCCACTCCCGTTCGTTCTGCAGGCCTAGCATCACGGTCTTGCCGTCTCCCGCTTCAAATGGCCCGTAGGGATAAATGGTGGCGTGCGCCGCTCCGGAGCGCGGCGGGGGTGGCGCGCCTTCAAACGAAAAATAGAGCGGATATCCCATCCATTCGGCCAGCGATTCCAGCATGGAAATGTCGATGTACGTGCCCGTTCCAGTCCGCTCGCGATGCAGCAACGCGGCGAGAATGCTCGAATACGCGTACATGCCGGCCGAGATGTCCGCGATCGAAATTCCGGCCTTGACCGGCTCCTCGGGCGTGCCGGTCACGGCAAGCAGTCCCGCCTCGCTCTGGATCAGCAGGTCATAGGCCTTCTTGTCGCGGTAGGGGCCGTCGCAGCCGTAGCCCGAGATATCGCATACGATGAGCCGCGGGTTCGCTTCGCTGAGCGCTTCGAACGAAAGGCCGAGCCGAGCCGCGGCTCCCGGCGCCAAATTCTGCACCAGGACGTCGGAGCTTTCCGTGAGCCGGGAAAGAATTTCCCACGCCTCCGGGTGCTTGACGTCGAGGGTGAGGCTCTGCTTTGAACGATTGCACCACACGAAGTGCGATGCCATTCCCCGTACCCGATCATCGTAGGCACGGGCGAAATCCCCCGTCCCGGGGCGTTCGATCTTGATTACCCGGGCCCCGAGATCGGCCAGGTGCCGGGTTGCGAGCGGCGCCGCGATGGCGTGCTCCAGGGTGACGACCGTTACGCCTTCCAGCGCGCGCATCAGAACGACCTCGGCAGTCCCAGCACATGCTCGGCAACATAGGACAGGATGAGATTGGTCGAAATCGGCGCAACCTGATAGAGCCGCGTTTCCCGGAACTTGCGCTCCACGTCGTACTCGCAGGCGAAACCGAAGCCGCCGTGGGTCTGCAGGCACACGTTAGCCGCCTCCCAGGAGGCCTTGGCGGCGAGATGCTTGGCGATGTTGGCCTGGGCTCCGCACGGCTCGTTGCGGTCGAACAGCCGGCACGCCTCGAAGCGCATCAGGTTCGCCGCCTCAATTTCCATGTAGGTCTCGGCAATGGGGAACTGGATCCCCTGGTTCTTCCCGATGGGGCGGTCGAACACGACGCGATCCTTCGCGTAATCGACGGCTTTTTCGATGAACCAGTAACCGTCGCCGATGCACTCGGCGGCGATCAGAGTGCGCTCGGCATTGAGCCCGTCGAGAATATACGTGAAGCCCTTGCCTTCCTCGCCGATCAGGTTCTCCGCCGGAACCTCCAGGTTATCGAAAAACAGCTCGTTGGTTTCGTGGTTGACCATGTTGGGAATGGGCCGCACTGTGAGCCCGCGACCCACCGCTTCGCGCAGGTCAACCAGGAAAATCGACATGCCCTCCGATTTTCTTTTCACCTCCGCGAGCGGGGTGGTGCGAGCGAGCAGGATCATGAGGTCCGAGTGTTGTACCCGCGAAATCCACACTTTCTGGCCGGTCACGACGTAGCGGTCGCCGGTTCGCACCGCCATGGTCCTCAGGCTGGTCGTGTCGGTGCCGGTGGTAGGCTCGGTCACCCCCATGGACTGCAGCCGCAGTTCCCCGACTGCGATCCTCGGAAGGTACTTGCGCCTCTGCGCCTCGGAACCGTGCCGCAGCAGCGTGCCCATGTTGTACATCTGCCCGTGGCAGGCGCCGGCATTGCCGCCACAGCGGTTGATCTCCTCCATGATGACCGAGGCTTCCGTCAGGCCGAGACCGCTGCCACCGTACTCCTGGGGAATGAGCGCCGCCAGCCAGCCGGCTTCGGTAAGTGCCGCGACAAATTTCTCCGGATAGCCGCGCTGCTGGTCGATGTTTCGGAAATACTCGCCGGGAAAGCGCGAGCACAGATTGCGCACGGCCTCGCGGATCTCCTGATATTGGTCGGTTGCGTTCAGCATGGGACGATGATCCTGCAGTTGGTTGGGCGCAACGTCGCGATTACGTCAGCCGAAAACGGAGAAAAAAGGCGGGCTGCCCTTCGATCCTGTCTTGGTTGGGGCGGGAACCGTTGATTTGGCGGGAAGTTTAGGGCGAATCGCCCTGCAAGTCGATCTTCTATGCTGCGCCTTGCGAATTCGAGGCGCCGAGCCCTGTGGCGTGCCGGAAGTCGTTTCGCGCCATTCCTGCCTCGGCAAAGCCCAAGACCGGCTCTGACAAGGGGGGCAGAAAAACGGGCACCGCGCGGTGCCCGTTCCTGCTTCCGGATCGAGCCGGAACGCTTCTGTTACCCGTTGCAGGAGGTGCTGTGCGCGGCGAGGAGGTCCTGCTCGACGGCGAGGCGCAGTTCCTCGGTATCGACCGCAAAAACGCAGACACAATTCGCGCCGTGCTTTTCAAAACAGTCGAGTTGTGACTGGGTCCCGAACGGGTCAGCCAAATTGCCGGTCTGGCCGATGTAAACCGCTTCATGACACGCCCTGTCATAGGTTCTGTTCTTGAACGCGCGCTTGGTCACAAAATAGACTGCCCCCAGGGACTTGAATCGTGTTCCCAAAGGCCACGCCTGGAAACAGTACTTCTCCCCGGATTTACCGCTGAAGGTGATATTCCCGTATTTCGCCACGCCCGTTCCCCAATGACGCTGATTGTGGTTGTCATGGTACGCGCATTCCCCACGGTTAGGGCACGTGGTTTCCGAAATGATTTGACTTTATTGTGACTTGCAGGCCCAATGGACGGCTTCTTGGATATCAAACCAAACGTCGGGCATCCGGGCCCGCCACCTGACGACGTGCCGGGGTTTTTTATTGTGCTCGGCGACAGTTGGGAAATGAGGCACAAGCGCGCCCGCGTAAATGCAGGGTTTCGATTCATCTGCGATAAGGAAAGCCAAATGAAGATTTTTGTGGGCAACTTGGCAAAGGACGTCACCGAGGAAGATCTGAAGCAAGCTTTCGCCGCCTTCGGTCAAGTCACATCCGTCAGCATCATCAGCGACAAATTCACCGGAGTATCGCGGGGATTCGGATTTGTGGAAATGCCCGGCAAAGCGGAATCCCAGGCGGCGATCACCGGCCTGAACTACCAGGACCTGAAGGGCCAGTCCCTCAAGGTTAACGAGGCGCGCCCCAGCCCTCAACGAGGCCGAGGTGGACGCTCATGGTAATGCCGCTCGCGCTTCCGATGGCGTGAGGTTTCGCCGTCTCGCGAGCCATGCCGGCACTCCGGCCTCCTCAAGAACGATATAAGGAAGGCCGGTCCGTCACCGCAGGTTCCCGCCGCGGAAGTTTCCCTGACGCGGCTGCAACCTGTATAATGCTTTCAGTGCTATGCAGCAATTGGTGTATTCTTTAACCCGCCGCATCGTAATTCACGGGTTGTTGTTCTCCAAAGACTGTATTCCACAGTCTCATCGTCCCTGACCTCCTCTCCGCCCGCTTCGAAAGCTTGCCTTTCCGCTCAGCGTTTGCGGCCCCTTGGTTGGCGCCGGTGATCCGGCGCGTTCGGCCCGAAGCCAAGCGCGATTCATTGACCATGGGCGCGAAAATAGCTTGCGCGCCCGGTGCAGCATCAGAAAGGACGAAAACATGGCTTTCGCCAAGCTGGGATTACATTCGCAACTCGTCAAGGCGGTCTCCGCCGCCGGCTATGCCGGTCCGACGCCAGTGCAGGAACGGGCGATTCCCGCCGCCCTCACGCGGGGGGATCTGCTGGTGTCGTCGCACACCGGCAGCGGAAAGACGGCCGCCTTCATGCTGCCCTGTCTGCACCGGCTCGCCGAGTCCACCGCGGGCGGCGTCCCGCGTGTCCTCGTGCTCACGCCGACCCGGGAATTGGCGTTGCAGGTGGCAACGACCGTCGAGACTTACGGCAAGTTCCTCAAAGGCCTGCGTACCGTCAGCATCGTGGGCGGCGTGCCGTTCTTCCGGCAGCAACAACTGCTGAGACGTGGAGCAGACTTCGTCGTTGCCACTCCCGGCCGGTTGCTGGATCACCTGCGGCGAAGCGGCATCGATCTGTCCGGGGTTGAAACGCTGGTACTCGACGAGGCCGACCGCATGCTGGACATGGGCTTCATCGATGACATTGCGCTCATCGTCGCCCGCACGCCTTCCACCCGGCAGACGCTGCTGTTTTCCGCCACTCTTGACGGCGTGGTGGGCGGGCTGGCCAGCCGCATCACGCGGCAGGCGCAGCGCATCGAGATCGCCCAGGTGCCCGGGCGCGCGTCCAAGATCGATCAGCGCCTGTATTTCGCCGACGACCTGGCCCACAAGTCGCGGTTGCTGGATGCGCTCTTACGCGACGAATCGCTCGGCCAAGCCCTGATTTTTACCGCCACCAAGCGCTCGGCCGACGAGCTGTCGACCCGGCTGCGCAATCGGGGCATCGCCGCCGATGCGCTCCATGGCGACATGAACCAGAGCAGCCGAAACCGCACCCTCCAGGCGCTGCGCCACGGGCGCCTGCGGGTGCTGGTGGCCACCGACATCGCCGCCAGGGGGCTTGATGTTCCCGGCATCAGCCACGTCATCAACTTTGACCTGCCGCGCCAGGCGGACGATTACGTCCACCGCATCGGCCGAACGGGCCGCGCTGGCCGCGACGGGGTGGCAATCAGCCTCGCCGCCCACCGCGACAAGCCGCTGATCCGCGACATCGAGCGCTACACTGCGCAACCGATTGCTGTTGACCGCATCCCGGGCCTGGAGCCAACGCCGCGGCCTTCCCGGTCCGACAACCGGAGCGCCAGACCCTACGCCGGAAGCCGAGTTGGTTGCGCAACGAACCGCGCGCCGGGAAGCACCGCAGCCCGTCGAATGGCTCCAGCCGCACCTGTGCGGTCCCGGGAAGCAACAGAGGCTGGACCGCTTTCAGCGGATTTTAGACGAAGGTTTCTCCCGCAGGCGGGCGACGCGGTCCCGGGGCACGCCGGACGAGAGGGGGGAAGCCGCCGGGTTACTTCCCATCCGCATCGGCCACCTCGACGATCTCGGTGATGGGTAACGCCGCAATGTCCCGGAGCTTGTCGTTGTGGCCCGAGTGGAGATCTATCAGGCTCGACACCCGGGCGTAAGTGGTGGCGACGAAGATTTCCCGGCCCTCTTCGCCGACCCGGCGCACGCCGTACTTCACCCGTTGGCGCTGCTCCGAGGTGAGTTTGCCCAACAGGTTCTTGGTGGCCCAAACCGCGCCGTAACGGGCGAAATCGGAAAGGCGCGCAGCATGGTTGATGGTATCGCCCAGCACCGTGATCTCCACATGGGTCGGCGACTGGAAGGTTCCCAGCCACTCCTGGCCCTCGTTGAGACCGGTGTTAAGGTATAGCTCGGTCGTCCATCCCTTGCGCAGTTGCCACTCCTTGCTGATCGCCTTCATGGCCTGTTTGATCTCGTGGGCGCAGGTGAGCGCGTTCATGGTGTAGTCGCAGTCGGGCTGGGGAAAAAAGTAATAGACCATGCCGTCGCCCACGTGCTTGCCGTGGGTGCCATAGTAGCGGCGGAATACCGGCTCCATGGCGGACCAGATCTGGTTTATGAGCTCGAAATACTCCTCCGGCGGAAGCTCCGAGCAGATCTTCACCGAGTCCTGCAGATCCGCCACCAGCACCGCGAGGTCGGTCAGCACCGGCAAGCGCTTGCGGATCAGGTGCCGGATCACCTCGTCGCGCCGCGACAGGAGCGAGAGCAGCGAATCCGCGGCGGCGTCCGCGGGAACGTAGACGAACAGGATCCCTTCCCGGAACAGCGACGCATAGGCGTAATGAGGCTGCGACCGGCCGTCGGGCCCCGCAACGCGCACCGGGCACTCGATAATGGGACCCGCCGGGGCGGTCTCGGCCTCTCCGTACAGACTTTCCAGCAGCCGCAAGCGGTCAAGGGGCAGATCCTTGCACAGGCTGACCAGGCCGGACTTGGGCAAGCGCTGTTTGGCGAGCGCCAGGTGGAACCGCAGCAGCCCGGCGCATTCCGGGCCGGGCTTTTGTCGCATCAACAACTGGAACACGTTGCGGGCTTCGGTGTTGGAAGGAAGGGCCTGGATTCCGCCCAGCAGCCGGTTTCGCGCTTCGTCATTGAGCCAGGTAAGCTCGAAGTTGTAATTCACCATGTAGGCTGGGTGGGGAATGTTGTCCACCGTCAGCTTGAGTTCCTTGCCGCCGTCCGGCGTCGGTATCCCCGGCCTGGCCGTCTCGGTTCGGGGCCCGGGCTCCACTCTGTCCTGACGAACCATTTCCGGTTCCGATTCTGCTCCGGCTTGCGCAACGAATCGCGCCACGATGTCTCCCATGCTTGCCCCCTCCTGTTTCATACGCTCCACTTCTCCGATGATGTCCAAGGCTCGTTCCGGGAAATAGCCAATCCGCCGGGGCCCCGCGTCCCTGGATTCAGGGGCCTTCACCACCGGTCGTGGCAGGATTCCCAAGCTAATGTAATTATTTAGAGTTGCCCTGGAAATTCCTGTTTTTTCTATTATTTCTTTGCTAGTTAGCACGTTGATTTCAAACTGCGTCCCGTCATTTTGTGGACTGTCTATATTATATGGAATATACAGTACAACTTAAGTTTAGACTGTCCAAGTTATTTGTCAAGCAAGAACTCCGCGGACCTCGGGATCGGGCTGGATCCAGGCCATAAGCTACCGGGTTGGGGTGGAAGAGGCGTTTGGTGACGGCGCCGAATTGACGGTGCCGGACGTGTTGCTGTTCTCGATCACCTGGAAAAAGATTTCGTCCTGCTTCACCATGCCGAGTTCGCTGCGGGCCCGCTCCTCGACGGCGTCGAACCCCTGCTTGAGATCGCGTACCTCGGCATCGAGAGACGCGTTGCGCGCCTCGAGCTTCTGGTTGGTTTCTTTCTGCGCCTTGACCTGGCGGTCCACTTCCCACACCCGGAGCCAGCTGCCCTTCCCGAACCAGAGCGGATACTGGAGCAGGACAATGATCAGGGCCAGGACCAGGGGGAGCAGACGCATTCAGGTCATGGGCGGAATGGGGTTCTAGCGCAGCTGGTAGAACGCATCCCGTCCAGCATAGCTCGCGGTGTCCCCCAGATCCTCTTCGATCCGCAACAGCTGGTTGTACTTGGCCAGCCGGTCGGAGCGGGAAAGCGATCCGGTCTTGATTTGCAACGCGTTGGTGGCCACGGCGATGTCGGCAATGGTGGTGTCCTCGGTTTCACCCGAGCGGTGGGAGATGACCGCGGTGTAGCCCGCCCGCTTCGCCATCTCGATGGCGGCGAAGGTTTCGGTGAGCGACCCGATCTGGTTGATCTTAACCAGGATGGAATTGGCAACGCCCTGTTTGATCCCCTCCCGCAGGATCCGGGTGTTGGTGACAAAAATGTCGTCTCCCACCAGCTGGATGGATTTGCCCAGCCGCTGGGTGAGCAGCTTCCAGCCTTCCCAATCGAGTTCGCTCATGCCGTCCTCGATGCTGACGATGGGGTACTTGTCTGCCCACGTCGCAAGATAGTCGCCGAATTGCTCGGAGGTGAGGATTCCCTCGGTGGACAGCTGATACCGGCCGTCCTTGTAGAATTCCGAAGCGGCGCAATCGAGCCCGATCGCCACGTCGGATCCCGGCAGGTATCCCGCCGACTCGATGGCCTGCATGATGAGGGAAAGGGCCTGCTCGTGGTTGGCGAGGTTGGGCGCAAAACCGCCTTCGTCGCCTACGGTCGTGGACAGGTTCTTGCCATCCAGGAGCTTTTTCAGCGCATGGAAAACCTCGGCGCCGCAGCGCAGCGCTTCGCGGAAGCTCTGCGCTCCCGCCGGGATGATCATGAATTCCTGAAGGTCGAGGTTGTTGCTGGCATGGGCACCGCCATTGATCACGTTCATCATCGGCACCGGCATGGCCATGGGTCCGGCACCGCCCAGATAGCGGTAGAGCGGCAGCCCGGATTCCTCGGCCGCGGCCTTGGCCACGGCAAGCGACACCGCGAGGATGGCATTGGCGCCGAGCCGGGACTTGTTCTCGGTGCCGTCGAGTTCGATGAGGGTGCGGTCAACGAAGCTCTGCTCCACCGCGTCGAGCCCCATGATCGCTTCCGAGATCTCGGTGTTGACGTGCTCCACCGCCTTCAGCACGCCCTTCCCCATGTAGCGCTGCTTGTCGCCGTCCCGCAGTTCGATTGCCTCCTTGGTGCCAGTGGATGCGCCGGAAGGCACGGCGGCGCGACCCATCGCTCCCGACTCCAGCAGAACATCCGCCTCAATGGTGGGATTTCCCCGTGAATCCAGGATCTCACGGGCGATGACGTCTACGATTGCGCTCATTGTTTTTGCCCCTTCTTGCTAGCTGTTGACTTTAAATTCTATCACCGGGGGATGGCCGGTCTCCGAACGGCTATCCGGCTGCCAGGCGCTGTTCCGCAAACCCTTCCCGCTTCACCAGCCCGTCCAGCGCCTTGAGCGTCGCGAGCAGATCCCTCATGCGCGAAAGCGGCCACGCGTTGGGCCCGTCGGAAGGCGCCTGTTCCGGGTTCGGGTGCGTTTCCATGAACACGCCGGAAATTCCCACCGAGACCGCGGCACGGGCCAATACCGGGACGAACTCCCGCTGGCCGCCGCTGCTTGTTCCCTGCCCCCCAGGCAGTTGCACCGAGTGGGTCGCGTCGAACACCACCGGGCAGCCGGTCTCCCGCAACACCGCCAGCGAGCGCATGTCGGAGACCAGATTGTTGTAGCCGAACGAGGCACCCCGCTCGCAAACCAGAATGTTATCCGTGCCACTTGCCTCCCGTGCCTTTTCCACCACGTTCTTCATTTCCCAGGGCGAGAGGAATTGTCCTTTCTTGATGTTCACCGGCTTACCGCAGGCGGCCACCGCACGGATGAAATCGGTCTGGCGGCAAAGGAACGCAGGGGTTTGCAGCACGTCCACCACGGCGGCGACCGGTTCCACGTCCTCCTCGGTGTGCACGTCCGTCAGCACTGGGACCCCGATCTGGCGCCTGACTTCATCCAGAATTTTAAGGCCTTGCTCCAACCCTATGCCGCGAAAGGATTTTCCAGAACTGCGGTTGGCCTTGTCGTAAGAGGACTTGTAGATAAAGGGTATTCCGAGGTCCCGGCAGATTTCCTTTAGCTTCCCTGCCGTGTCCAGGGCAAGCTGGAGGGACTCGATGACACATGGCCCGGCGATGACGAACAAAGGCCGGTCGAGACCGGCTTCAAACCCGCAGAGCTTCATGGCTGGCTTCCGGAATGCGCTCCCGCGGCGCCATGGCTCGCCCGCCTACGCGATGCTCTGCAGTTTGCCCTCCCCCGCTGCGGCGCCATGTTCCGCCTGTCCGATGGCGGCGGTAATGAAAGCCTTGAACAGGGGATGGCCCTTGCGGGGTGTGGAGGTGAACTCCGGGTGGAACTGGCAGCCGACAAACCAGGGATGGTTCGGCAATTCGATCATTTCGCACAGGAGGTCTTCGGTGGCGGAGAGCCCGCTCACCTTGAGCCCCCCCTGCTCCAGGCGCGGCAGGTACTGGTTGTTGACCTCATAGCGATGTCGATGCCGCTCGACGATGCTGTCCGTGCCATAGGCGGCCCGGGCCAGGGAACCGGCCGCGAGCCGGCATTCCTGTCCGCCCAGTCGCATGGTGCCGCCGAGATTTGAACGTTCGTCCCGGATTTCGACCTTTCCTTCCCGGGTGCGCCACTCGGTGATCAGCGCGATCACTGGATGCGGTGTCTGCGGATCGAACTCGGTGCTGTGGGCGCCCTCCAGCCCGGCCACGTCTCGGGCGTACTCGATCACCGCGAGCTGCATGCCGAGGCAGATGCCGAGATAGGGAATGCGGTTTTCCCGGGCGTAGCGGATGGCCTTGATCTTGCCCTCCACGCCGCGCTTGCCGAAGCCGCCCGGCACCAGGATGGCATGCATGCTCTTGAGGCAGCCGGTGCCCTGGGCCTCGATGCTTTCGGAGTCGATGTAGTGGATGTTGACCTTGCAGCGGGTGTGGATGCCGGCGTGGATTAGCGCCTCCGACAGGGACTTGTAGGACTCGGTGAGGTCGACGTACTTGCCCACCAGCGCGATGTTGACCGCATGCTCCGGGTGCTCCAGGGCGTACACCAGCTTGTCCCACATGGAGAGGTCGGCCGGCTTCGGGCTGATTTCGAGCTTGCGGCAGACGATCTCGTCGAGCCCCTGACGGTGCAGCATACCCGGGATCTTGTAGATGCTGTCCACGTCCACCGCCGAGATTACCGCCTCCTGCTCGACATTGGTGAACAGCGCGATCTTGCGGCGCTCGTCCTCGGGCACCGGGCGGTCGGCCCGGCACAGCAGCACGTCGGGCTGGATCCCGATCTCCCGCAGCTCCTTCACCGAGTGCTGGGTAGGTTTGGTCTTGATTTCTCCCGCGGAAGCGATGTACGGCAGCAGCGTGAGATGAATGAAGCAGGTGTTGTGGCGACCGAGCTGGATGCCCATCTGGCGGGCGGCTTCCAGGAACGGCTGGGACTCGATGTCGCCCACGGTGCCTCCGATCTCGACGATGGCCACTTCCGCGTCCCCCGCCCCGGCCCGGATCGAGCCCTTGATCTCGTCCGTGATGTGGGGAATGACCTGAACGGTGCCGCCCAGGTAATCGCCGCGGCGCTCCTTCTTGATGACGCTCTCGTAGATCTGGCCGGTGGTGAAGTTATTGCGCCGGGCCATCTTCGCGGTGACGAAGCGCTCGTAATGGCCCAGGTCCAGGTCGGTCTCGGCGCCGTCCTCGGTGACGAAGACTTCGCCGTGCTGGAACGGGCTCATGGTGCCCGGATCGACGTTGATGTAGGGGTCCAGCTTGAGGAGGGTGACCTTGATGCCGCGGGATTCGAGGAGTGCTGCCAGGGAGGCGGCGGCGATTCCCTTGCCCAGGGAGGAGACCACGCCGCCGGTCACAAACACATATTTCGTCATGGACCCGTATCATATCCGAAATGGGGGCGTGCAACAATTCAAAATTCCTCCTGAATTGCTGGCGCACACCCTTTCTACTATCATCGCCGCAACCACGCGCTCATCATGGATTCCGCCCTCAAGTCCGAGCTGCTCCAGCACTACCCGGCGTTCCGTTCCATGCCGGAAGATCTGCTGCGCGAGGTGCTGCGGCAGGCGATATTCGCCACCGTTTCGGCGGGAAGCGTGCTGTTCGAGGACCGCCGACCGTGCCAGGCGTTTCCCATGCTGCTCAAGGGAACGGTGCGGGTGTCCAAGCTGGCGCCCAACGGCCGCGAGCTTCAGCTCTACCGTGTGCACCCCGGGGAGAGCTGCATCCTCACCTCGAGCTGCCTGCTGGGCAATGCGCCCTACTCGGCGCGCGGCATCGCCGAGACCGAGCTTTCCATGGTGGCGCTGCCCCAGGCTCTGTTCAATCGACTGCTGGAGCGGCACGAGCCGTTCCGCAACTACGTCTTCAGCCTGTTCTCGGAACGGCTGACAGAACTGATGCAGCTCGTCGAGGAAGTGGCGTTCCGCAAGCTCGACCAGCGCCTTGCCGCCCTGCTGCTGGCCAAGGGAAAGACCGTCCACGCCACCCATCAGGCCTTGGCCGACGAGCTGGGCAGCGTGCGGGAGATGATCAGCCGGCTGCTCAAGACTTTCGCCGACCAGGGGCTGGTGTCTCTCGGGCGGGAGCAGATCGAGGTGCTGGATTCCAAGGCCCTTTCCCGGCTGGCGGAAACCTCACGCTAATCCCGGCCCTTCCCCGGGGTCCTGTGTAACCTAAGTCACAGACGCGCATCCGCCGCCGGCCTATTCTGGCCAAGCTTGTTCATCTGTCAACCCATTGAAGGAGACCGGATCATGAAGGCAAACGTTGGCGGAATCGACCGCGCCCTGCGGATTACGCTGGGCATCGCGCTGCTCGCGATGGTAGTGGTTCTGGAAGGCAGCGCCCGCTACTTGGGCCTGATCGGCATCGTGCCGCTCACCACCGGGCTGCTGCGCTGGTGCCCGGCCTACACGCTGTTCGGGCTCAATACCTGCCCGATCTCCCAGACGAGGTAACCCCCCGGGACCGGTTTGTGCTGGTCCGATGGGCAACCGGGCAGTTTGCCAGTGGCCGTTTTTTTGTCGGTCAGCGGGCAAATGCGTAGGTTGGGCTTCGGCCCCGCGGCCGAAGCCCAACATCATGTCGCGGATGCCGCAATGTTGGGCTTCGCGTTGCGAAGCCCAACCTACAGTACTGATTGCCGATAGCTAGCTTGCCGCCTTCGCCGAGCCCTTGGAGGCGGCGGCCCGCTGCTCTGCTTCCTTGGCCAGAAACAGCCAGGTTTCCACCACGGTGTCGGGATTCAGCGAGAGGCTTTCGATCCCCTCCTCCATGAGCCACTTGGCGAGGTCCGGATGGTCCGAGGGACCCTGCCCGCAGATGCCCACGTACTTCCCGGCGCGGCGGCAGGCCTGGATCGCCAGATGCAGCATGTGCTTCACCGCCGGGTCGCGTTCGTCGAAGGCGCCGGCGATGATGTTGGAATCGCGGTCCAGCCCCAGGGTGAGCTGGGTCATGTCGTTGGAGCCGATGGAGAAGCCGTCGAAGTATTGCAGGAACTGGTCCGCCAGCACGGCGTTGGAGGGAATCTCGCACATCATGACGATGCGCAGGCCGTTCACCCCGCGCTTGAGCCCGTTCTTCGCCAGCAGGTCGACGACCTGCTTCGCCTCGTCGAGGGTGCGCACGAAGGGCACCATCAGTTCCAGGTTGGTGAGCCCCATTTCGTCCCGCACCCGGCGCATGGCGCGGCATTCCAGCTCGAAGCAGTCCCGGAATGAATCCGCCACGTAGCGGGAGGCCCCACGGAATCCCAGCATGGGGTTTTCCTCGTGGGGCTCGTAGCGGTTGCCGCCGAGCAGACTGGAGTACTCGTTCGATTTGAAGTCTGACAGCCGCACGATCACCGGCTTGGGATAGAAGGCCGCGGCCAGCGTCGCCACGCCCTCGGTGAGCTTGTCCACGTAGAAGCTTACGGGGCTCGCATAGCCGGCGGTTTTTTCCTCCAATTCCTTTTTCAGGTCCTCCGGCAGCTTGGGATGAGCCAGGATCGCCTTGGGGTGAATGCCGATCATCCGGGCGATGATGAACTCCAGTCTTGCGAGGCCGACGCCGGCGTTGGGCAGGCGCTGGAACTCGAAGGCGAGTTCCGGGTTGCCCACGTTCATGGTGATCTTGATGGGCGGCTTGGGCAGGGACTCCAGCGAAAGACTGACGACCTCGACTTCCAGAATTCCGTCGTAGACGTTCCCGGTGTCGCCTTCGGCGCAGGAGACGGTGACCGGCTGAGCGTGCTTCAGAGCGCGGGTCGCCGTGCCGCAGCCGACCACCGCGGGAATGCCCAGCTCCCGGGCGATGATGGCGGCGTGGCAGGTGCGGCCACCCCGGTTTGTAACGATGGCCGAGGCCCGCTTCATGACCGGCTCCCAGTCCGGGTCGGTCATATCGGTCACCAGCACGTCGCCGGGCTGCACCCGGGACATCTCGCTGGCATCGGTGATGAGGCACACCTTGCCGCTTCCCACCCGCTGGCCGATGGCGCGACCGGAAATCAGAACCTCGGAGCGGTTCTTGAGCTTGTAGCGGCGCAGAATATCCTGGCCGCCCTGGGCCTTCACCGTTTCCGGACGCGCCTGCAGGATGTAGAGCTTGCCGTCCTCCCCGTCCCGGCCCCATTCGATGTCCATGGGGCGGCCGTAATGCTTTTCGATGATGACGGCGTAGCGGGCGAGCTCTGCCGCATCCTCGTCGGTGATGGAAAAGCGTCGCCGCTCGTGCTCGGGCACATCCAGCGTAAGTGTGGAGCGTCCTGCCTGGCGGGTATCGGAAAACACCATCTTGATGGCCTTGCCTCCGAGACTGCGGCGCAGGATGGCCGGCCGGCCCTGGGCCAGCCCCGGCTTGTAGACGTAGAATTCGTCGGGGTTCACCGCCCCCTGCACGACGGTTTCGCCGAGGCCGTAGGACGCGGTAACGAACACCACCTGGTCGAACCCGGATTCGGTGTCCAGGGTGAACATCACCCCGGCCGCCCCCAGGTCGCTCCTGACCATGCGCTGCACCCCGGCCGAAAGCGCCACCTCCGAGTGGATGAAGCCCTTGTGCACCCGGTAGGAAATGGCCCGATCGTTGTAGAGGGAGGCGAACACCTCCTTCGCGGCATGCAGCACGTTGTCCAGCCCGTGAATATTAAGGAAGGTCTCCTGCTGGCCGGCGAAGGAGGCATCGGGCAGGTCTTCGGCGGTGGCCGATGAGCGGACCGCCACGGAAATGTCGGCGCCGCCGGCGTCGGCCAGCATTTTCCGGTACGCCGCAGCGATCTCCTCCCGGAGCCGCGGCTGGAACGGCGCCTGCGCGATCCATTGGCGGATTTCCCTGCCGCAGGCAGCGAGCGCCTCCACGTCGTTGACATCCAGCTTGGCAAGCCGCTCCTCGATGCGCTTCTCCAGGCCGTTCTCCCTCAGGAAATCCCGATAGGCCCCGGCGGTGGTGGCGAACCCGCCGGGAACGCGGACTCCGGCGTCCGAGAGGTGGTGGATCATTTCCCCCAGGGAGGCATTCTTGCCGCCCACCTTTTCCACATCGCCCATGCGCAGTTGGTCGAACCAGATCACATAGTTGCCGCCCATTGCCGTCACCCGTTGTTGTGCCAGAAATGAAAACTCGTTATTTTACCGGTTTCGCCCCCGGCCCGCACCCTCGTATGCTGCAAAAACGCACTGCGTTTTATGTCTCCGACCGCACCGGCATCACGGCCGAAATGCTGGGACACAGCCTGCTCACCCAGTTCGAGGGGGTGGTGTTCACCGAGACCCCGGTGCCGTTCGTGGACTCGCTGGAAAAGGCCCAGGAGCTGCTGAGGCGGATCGACGACGCCCGCGATACGGACGGCAAGCGACCGCTCGTATTTACGACCCTGGTGGATCCGGAAATCAGCGCCGTGGTGGCGTCGGCGGACGCCCTGGTGCTGGATTGCTTCGAAATTTTCATCGCGCCGCTGGAGGCGGAGCTGGGAATCAAGTCCTCTCATACGGTGGGCCGCTCCCACAGCGCCGCCGACGTGGTGGACTACCACCGCCGCATCGAGGCGGTGAACTACGCGCTCGCCCACGACGACGGGGTCTCCACCCGGGACCTGACCGAGGCCGACGTGATCCTGGTGGGGGTATCCCGATCCGGCAAGACGCCCACCTGCCTGTATCTCGCCCTGCAGTTCGGGGTGCGGGCCGCCAACTATCCCCTGGTGCCCGAGGACTTCAGCTCCATGCGGCTGCCGTCCCAGCTGCGTTCGTTCCGGGCCAAGCTGTTCGGGCTCACCATCAATGCCGATCGCCTGCAGCATATCCGCAGCGAACGCAAGCCGGGAAGCTCCTATGCCACGCTGCCCAACTGCCAGTTCGAGGTGCGGGAGGCGGAGGCCCTCATGCGCCAGGAAGGCATCCCCTACCTGGATACCACCACCAAGTCCATCGAAGAGATCGCGACCCACGTGCTGCACGAGGCCAAGCTGGTGCGGCACATCTATTAGAGAAGCGCCTCGCTGCAAACGGACGCGCCGCCATTTTCTGGCGGCGCGTCCGTTGATCTCGGTCCATTTGCGACTGGCTAACGAGGATGTGCCTTTTGGCGTACCCGCTCGAAAAAGCACACAGCCGCCGCAGCTGCCGCATTCAACGACTCAGTGCCGCGCGCCATCGGAATGGCCACGATTTCGTCGGCGGCCTTCAGAAGCGTCGGGGAGATACCGGATCCCTCGTTGCCGATAATGAACGCGACCCGGCCCCCGAGATTCGCGTCATACAGGGTCCTTTCCGCCCGCCCGGCCGCCGCCACCACTTTCCCCGGAAACACTTCCGCCTCCCTGGCCAAGTCGGCGTCTTCCACGATGGTCAGTGCGAAATGGGCCCCCATGCCCGCCCGGAGCGTCTTCGGCGACCAGGCGTCGGCGCAGTCTGTGGACAGATAAACCTGGCCGGCACCCGCAGCGGCGGCGGAGCGCAGGATCGAGCCCAGGTTCCCGGGGTCCTGGATTTCCTCCAGCAGGACGATGAAATCCGCAGGCCTGGGCGGCCTCGGGCGCCTGGGAAGCGGAATCACGGCGAGAATTCCCACCGGGGTCTCGAGCTGCGAAATCTCCTGGAACAACCGGTCGGAGAGCGCGATGACGGGAGCGCCCCGATTTTGGTCGGCAAGGCGGGCGACTTCGTTTAGTTGCAAGCCTGATTCGCTTACGACCAGCCGGTCGGGGACACCACCCGCGGCGTGCAGGGACTCCAACAAATGAACCCCCTCCAGCAGGGTTTGCCCGGCCTTGCGGCGCTGGCGTGAGGATTCGGAAAGCCTGAGCAGTTCCTTGAAGAAGGGATTGTCTCGGGAGGTAATGTGCTTGATGGGCGGCACACCCTACTCCGCCGCGCAGGTGCGAAATCCCGCGAACACGTCGCGGCGCTCCGGCGTGTAGAAGTTGCGCCAGGTATTGCGGATCAGCCGCGGGGCCGTGGCGAAGCAGCCGCCCCGCAGCACCTTGTGACTGGCGAACCAGGGCGCCGAGTAATCGCGGTAGGGATCCACCACGAATCCGGGGTACGGCAGGAACGTGTCGGCGGTCCATTCCCAGACGTTGCCGATCATCTGCCGGCAGCCCCACGCACTGTCCCCTTCCGGGAAGGCCGCCACGTCGGCGAGAGCCCCGACCACGCCGTAGAGGTTGGCCCGCGCCCCATTCGGGGCCGCGTCGCCCCAGGGATAGCGCCGGCGGCCTGGGTCGGCCCGGGGGGACATCGCCGCGGCCATTTCCCATTCCGCCTCGGTGGGCAGGCGCCGCCTTGCCCAGCGGCAATAGGCCCGGGCCTCGTGCCAGTTGACGAACATGACCGGTACATCGAGCGGAAGCCCCCGCTCCTCGGCGAACCAGCGGATACGCCATTCGGCGCCGCAGCGGCTCCAGTACACGGGCCCCTGGGCCCTGGCGCCCTCCAGCCACGACCAGCCTTCGCCGGACCACAGTTCCCGGCGGGTGTAGCCGCCGTCCTCGACGAAGGCCAGGAACTCCCGGTGGGTAACCGGCGCCCGGGCCATCCGGAATGGCCCGACCGTCACCGGATGGGTCCACTTTTCATTGTCGAACACGAAGCCATCCCACAGCTTCGCTCCCATCATCAGCTCGCCCCCCGGAATTTCCACGTCGCCGGGCCAGGGTCCGGTGACGCCATCGGCGCCGGCGGGCATGGGCGGCGCAGTGTAGCCGAGGGTCTGGCGGGTATAGGTGAGGGCCTCGTTGTGCATGTCCTCATGAAACACCGCGAGCTGAATGAAGTAGGCCTGTTGAGGGTCCGCTCCATCCTGCTCCAGGCCTTCCAGCACCCGCTCCAGCCCCTGCTCCAGGTATCCCAGCGTCTTTTCGAGCGACGGCAGCGCCAGTTCCCAGCGGCTGTCATGGGGGACGCACGATGAATCGTAGAGGGCGTCGGCGCCTGGAAGCAGCGATGGCCGGAGGCGCCCTTCCCCGGCATAGCGCAGACACCAGCGTTCCTGGAACCAGCCCATGTGGCCCAGTTCCCAGAGCGGCGGGTTCACCAGGTCGAGCCGCGGCCCCAGAAGCTGGTCGCCCTGGAACGAGCCCGCCAGCAGGAGAGTGCGGGCTCGGGCATCGCGCAACATCGTCGCGAGTTCGGAAGCGGAGGGTGTCGGGCCGTTCAGCATGGGAAGGACGGTTTTTTTGCTATAGTCACCGCCTAGTGTAACCACTCATGCTACCGATGAAAATTGTCATCGTGACCCCGGCGGCAGTCCATTCGCGCAGCGGCAACCGCAACACCGCGCTGCGCTGGGGTGCCATGCTGAGGCGCCTGGGGTACCGGGTCCGGGTGCAGGTGGACTGGGACGGCGCTCCGGCGGACCTCATGCTGGCGCTGCACGCCCGCAAGAGCCATCCTTCCATCCGCCGATTTTCCGCCCGATACCCGGACCGGCCGCTGATTCTCGCCCTCACCGGGACCGATCTCTACCGCGACATCCGCACCGATGCCGGCGCCCGGCAATCCATGGAAATCGCCACCCGCATGATCGTGCTGCAGGACCAAGGGCTGAAGGAGCTCGCGCCGGAGTTGAGGAAGAAGACCCGGGTCGTCTACCAGTCCGCCCCAACGGGGAAGAGGCTCGCGTCGCTGAAGTCCTGCTTCGAGGTCGTTGTCGTCGGACATCTGCGCGAAGAAAAGGACCCCTTCCGTTGCGCCATGGCGCTCCAGCACCTCCCCGGGCGGTCGCAAATCCGGGTGGTTCAGCTCGGCCGTTCCATGGCGCCTGAAATGGCGAGCGAGGCAAAACGCTGGATGGAGCGCGAACCGCGCTATCGCTGGCTGGGGGAGCGACCGCACGGGCAGGCGCTGCAGCGGCTCGCCCGCAGCCGGCTGATGGTCATCAGCTCGCGCATGGAGGGCGGCGCCAACGTGGTCTGCGAGGCGCTGGCCCTAGGCGTCCCGGTCATCGCGTCCCGCATTTCCGGAAACCTGGGAATGCTGGGCCCGGATTATCCCGGTTATTACCCGGTCGAGAACGAACGGGCGCTGGCGCGGCTGCTGTGGCGCGCCGAGTCCGACGGCGCGTATTACCGCTCCCTGGCAAGGGCATGCGCAGCGCGCAGGAAACTGGTGACTCCGGACCGGGAACTGCTGTCCCTGCGGCGTGTGCTGGAGGAAGTGGCTCCGGCTAGCCGAAAACTGGGCCGAGGGTCGCGATCGCGACCGTGATCAGCCCCAGGGAAAGGTTGATTCCCACCAGTTCGCGGATGCGGTTCAGCGCGGCTCCCGCAGCCTTCCAGTCCGCCGCTTCGACGCCCCGCCGCAAGGCCGCGTAGGGCGCGAAGTACACATAGCCGAAGATCAGCATCATCGCCAGGCCGATCGCCAGCATCAGCAGCGTGTAGGCCGGGGCTCCGGCGCCGCCCATCTGGAATACCCGGTAGAACCCGCTCGCGAGGATCAGGGCGACCGAAGCCCAGACCCAGGGGAAGAACTTGCCGAACGTGCCGGCCCAGAGCGGGAGCCGCTGCGGCGGTTCCAGGAGCCGGGCGGCCACGGGCCGCAGGGCCATGTAGGCGAAGAACATACCGCCCACCCAGATGACGACAGAGATCACGTGCAGGAATTTCGCCAGTTGCGTCACGTTGAATGCTCCGTATTGACGTGTGAGGTATGAGCTGACCGCCGATGGCTCACTCGCTGCCGCCCGTCTCCAGCAATACCGCCCGCACCGGAGCAAAGCTCCTGCGGTGAATCGGTGAAACGCCGTAGCGGCGCAGCGCAGCCAGGTGCGCCGCCGTGGGATAACCCTTGTGCCGGTCCAGCCCGTACTGCGGAAAACGCTGGTGCAGGATGCGCATCTCCGTATCCCGGGCGGTCTTCGCCAGGATCGAGGCGGCCGCGATTTCCGGCACCGAGCCGTCGCCGCGCACCACCGCCCGGACCGGAAACTCGATCTCCGGACAGTGCAAACCGTCCACCAGCACTTCATCGGGCCGCAGTTTCAGCGCCTCCACGGCGCGGCGCATGGCCAGCAGGCTCGCCTGCAGGATGTTCAGCGCGTCGATTTCCTCCACTTCGGCTCGGGCGATGCCCCAGTCCCGGGCCCGGGCCTTGATGGCAAGGGCCAGGCGCTCGCGCTTTCCTGCGGTGAGCGTCTTGGAGTCCGCCAGTCCTTCTATGGCCGCATCCGGCCCCAGGATCACGCTCGCCGCGAACACGGGTCCGGCGAGGGGCCCGCGCCCCGCCTCGTCCACGCCGCATACGAGACGGAGCGAGGAGGTCATGCTGCCGCTTCGCCCAGGATGTAGGGAAGGATCGCCCGAGCGGCCTTTTCCGCGGTGTTCTGCCGGAGCTCCGCATGTATCGCGAGAAAGCGCACGTGTAGCCGCTCCCGGATCACCTCGTCTCCCATCAGGTTGACCAGGGCCTGGGACAGCCGCTCCGGGGTGGCATCGTCCTGAATGAATTCCGGAACGACGAATTTACCGGCCAGGATATTGGGCAGGCCCACGTAAGACTGGTATTTCATCCGCCTGATGAAGGCCCAGCTGACGGGATTCATCCGGTAGGTGATCACCATGGGCCGTTTGAGCAGGGCCGCCTCCAGGGTGGCGGTTCCCGATGCCACCAACGCCACATCGGCGGCCACCAGTGCGTCGTGGGCATGGCCGAAGAGAATGGTGATAGGCAATTCCGCCGCCCTGTGCCGGTACAAGGCCCCCTCAAACAAATTGCGGGTCTCCCGGCTGATGAGGGGCACCAGGAACAGGGTGCCGGGGAGCGCTTCGTCTATCTGTTTCGCCGTCTGGACGAACAGGTCCGCCATGTATTGCAGCTCGCTCTGGCGGCTGCCGGGCAGCAGCGCGACGATGCGCGCCTGGGGCGGAAGCCGCATCTGGGCGCGCATGGCGGCACGGTCCGGCTCGTCAGGCAAAAGGTCGGCAAGCGGATGCCCCACGTAGGAGACGGGGATTCCGGCCTGCTCGTACAGCGGTTTTTCGAACGGGAACAGGGCGAGGACCTCCGACACTGCCCTGCGGATTTTCTCGATGCGGCTTCCACGCCAGGCCCAGATGGACGGGCTCACGTAATGGATCGTGGGGACACGCCGGCGCTTGAGGGCGGTTTCCAGTTCCAGGTTGAAATCCGGCGCATCCACGCCAATGAATACGCTGGGCGGGTTCACCAGGAAATAATCGCGGAGCTGGCGGCGCAGGGCGACGATGCCCATGTAATGCCGCAGCACTTCCACGTAGCCTCGGACGGCAAGGCGCTCCATGGGAAACAGGGATCGCACCCCTGCCGCCTGCATCTTTGGCCCCGCGACACCGATGAATTCGGCCTCGGGCAGGTACACTTTCAGCGCGCTGACCAGGTGGCCTCCAAGAAGGTCCCCGGAAACCTCCCCCGCGACAATGCCGATCGTCACCCGCTGCCGGGAACTGCTTTCATCCATGACCACGGATCAGCGAATCAGGCCGCGGGTGGAGCCGGACAAAAACTCCAGCAGCAGTTGCAACTCGGGGCAGCGGATTGCGCGCTCTGCGATCGCCTGCCGGGCTTCCTCCAGGGTCTGCCCCGACTTGTACAGCGCCCTGTAGGCGCGCTTGATCTCGGTGATGGCGGCGGTCGAAAAGCCCCGCCGCTTGAGACCTTCCTGGTTGATGCCGTAGGGCTTGGCGAAATTCCCCGCGGCCGTGACGTAAGGCGGGATGTCCTGCAGGACGATGGTGCCCATGGCGGTGATGCTATGGGCCCCGATATGGACAAACTGGTGCACCACGGTGAATCCGCCCAGGATCGCGTAGTCACCCACCTCGACATGGCCTGCCAGCTGGGCGTTATTGGCGAAGATGGTGTGGCTGCCGATCTGGCAGTCGTGGGCGAGGTGCACGTAGGCCATGATCCAGTTGTCGTCGCCGAGCCGCGTCACCCCCACGTCCTGGGCGGTGCCGGTGTTGAAGGTGCAGAATTCGCGGATGGTGTTGCCGTCGCCGATCTCGAGGCGCGTCGGCTCGCCCCCGTACTTCTTGTCCTGGGGACACTCGCCGAGGGAGCAGAACTGGAAAACCCGGTTGTTTTTTCCGATCCGGGTGTGGCCGCCGATCACCACGTGGGGACCGATCCGGGTTCCCGCGCCGATCTCTACATTCGGCCCGATAAGGGAATAGGCGCCAATTTCCACATCCGCGGCGAGCCTTGCCGCGGGATCGACGATGGCGGTGGTGTGGATCACAGCGCCTTTACCGTGCACATGATTTCCGCCTCGGTCACCACGTCGCCGTTGACTTCGGCCCGGGTCGCGAACTTCCAGATGCCCCGCACCTGGCGCTGGATTTCGGCCTTGAGGTGCAGCTGGTCCCCCGGTCCCACCGGCCGCTTGAAGCGCGCGCCATCGATGCCGACAAAGTAGTACACGGACTTGTCGTCGGCCATGGTGCCCAGGGTTTTGAACGACAGAATTGCCGACGCCTGGGCCAGGGCCTCGATGATGAGCACGCCGGGCATCACCGGGTGATGGGGGAAGTGCCCCATGAAGAACGGCTCGTTGATGGTCACGTTCTTGATCGCGACGATGCTCTTGCCGGGCTCGCAGGCGAGCACCCGGTCCACCAGCAGGAATGGGTAGCGATGGGGCAGGTACTTCAGAATCTCGTGGATGTCCATGCTGTTCACGTCTTGCTCCTTTCCGCACCCGCCATCCGCTTCTCCAGGCGCCGGACCTTCTCCGCCAGTTCCGCCAGGTGCCTGAGCACCACGGAATTCCTGAGCCATTCCCGATGGGGCGCAAAGGGATAGACAGCCGTGTAGGCGCCCGCGGCCCGGATTGACTTGGTAATCAGGGTGCCCGCCGAGATCTCCACGTGGTCGGCGATCTCCAGGTGGCCGAGGATGCTGGCAGCGCCGCCGATCCGGCAATGGCGCCCGATGCGCGCGCTTCCGGCGATGCCGACGCAGCCGGCGATCGCCGTGTGGGCGCCGATGCGCACGTTATGCCCGACCTGGATCTGGTTGTCGAGCTTGACCCCATCCTCGATCACGGTGTCGTCCATGGCGCCCCGGTCCACGGTGGTGTTGGCACCGATCTCCACGTCGTTGCCGATGACCACGCGCCCGATCTGCGGAATCTTGAGCCAGCGCCCCTCTTCCAGCGCGATTCCGAACCCGTCGGATCCGATGACCGAGCCGGAATGCAGGATCACCCGATCGCCGATCACGCAGCCTCGATAGACAACGACCCGCGGGTAGACAAGGCCTCCGGCGCCGATCGTGACCTCGTCCCCAATATCGCTTCCCCCACCGATCCAGGTCCGTTCCCCGATCCGTACGCCCTTTCCGATATGCGCGAACGGCCCGATGCTTGCGCCCGGCGCGACCTCTGCCCCGTCCTCGATCACCGCGGTAGGGTGGACGCCGGGAGCGGGGATGGAAGGCGGATTCAGAAATGCCGATACCTTGGCGAAGTAGGCATAGGGATTGTCGGCGACGATGCGCGGTATCGCCGTCGCCTCCCGCGCCCCCTGCCCGACGATGATTGCCCCCGCGCGGGTGGCCGCGAGCTTGCTCCGGTACCGGGGATTTGAAAGAAACGAAAGATGGTGGGCCGCGGCCTGCTCGAGAGTCGCCACCTGGCTGATCCGCAGCTCGGGATCGCCGATCAACTCGCCGCCGAACCGGGCGACCAAGTCGCCCAGTGTGTACATTTTCTGGTTGGTCCGGGTCATCGGCAGGTTGCCTTGTCCTGCCGGCCGCCCTACTTGTCCTTGTCGGCCAGGGCCTTGATCACCTTGTCGGTGATATCGATGCGGTTGCTGCGGAACACCGCTTCCTGCAGGATCAGGTCGAATTTCTCGGCCTCGGCGATAGACTGGATGGCCTTGTTGGCCCGGTCCAGCACGATGGCGAGCTCCTCGTTCTTGCGCAGATTCAGGTCTTCGTTGAACTCGCGCTGGGCGCGCTGGAAATCCCGCGTGAGGTTGGCGAGATCCCGCTCCTTGTTGCGCCGGTCGCTCTCGGACATGGTGACGCCGTCCTTTTCCAGAGACGTCCGCAGGTCGCGCATCTGCTTCGCCACTTTCTGCAGCTCCTGGTCCCGGGCCGAGAATTCCTTCTCGATCTTCTTCTGGGCCTTGACCGCCGGGATCGCTTCGCGCAGCACCCGATCAGTGTTCACAAAACCGATCTTGTAAGGATCGGCGGCGATCGCCGCCGTCGCCCCTAATCCCAGCACAGCGGCCGCCATGGCCACATACGCAACTTTCAATTTCGTCTCCCGTCAGCCCGACTCAGAAGGTCTGCCCCAATGTAAACTGGAACCGCTGAATGCGGTCGCCGTCCCTTGAATTCAGCGGATTGGCGAAGCTGAACTTGAGGGGGCCCACCGGAGAAATCCAGCTCACCGCCAGCCCTGCCGAGTAGCGGAACCCCTCTGCTTCCGATTGCTGGCCCTCGCCATAGATGGCCCCGGCATCCACAAATGCGCTCAGGCGAATCGACTTGTCGGTCCTCAGCCCGGGAAACGGCATCAGCACTTCCGCGTTGCCCACGAAACGCCGGTTGCCCCCCAGCGCCTCGTCGTTGCTGTCCCGGGGACCGAGCGATGCCGCGTCATAGCCCCGCACTGAGCTGACTCCTCCCGCAAAGAAGTTCTTGAAGAACGGCAGCGGTTTCCCGCTGTATCCGCCGCCCAGGCCCACTTCGCCGTTCAACAGCGCGGTCAAATCCCGGGTCAGCGGATAATACCACTGGTGCTGGTAGGTCAGCTTGTAGTATTTGACGTCGCCCCCGGGTAGCCCCGCTTCCCCGAAAGCCCGCTGTGACACGCCCCTGGTCGGATAGATGGCGCTGTCCCGGCGGTCCCGGGACCAGCCAACGGTGCCAAGCAGGGTGTTGACCGAATTGCCGAAGGTATTGGAGAAATCGATGAAGCGCTGGGGGCTGTCCGAAAACAGGGTGAGCTTGGTGTTTTCGAGGCCCACGCTGTATAGGACCGTGTCGTCCTCGGTCACCGGAACGCCGAATCGCAGCGTTCCTCCCAGAGTTGAGGTCCGGTAATTGCCGACCGACAGCGACGTCGGGTCGACGTTGCGCCTGAACAAGTCGAATCCCTGGCTCACGCCGTCGATGGTGTAGTAGGGATCCGTGTAGGACAGGGCATAAACAGTGTTGATCTTGCCGGTGTTGAGCTGGACCGACAGATGCTTTCCCGAGCCAAAAATATTGTTCTGGGAAATCGAGCCGCTCAGGATCAGCTTGTCGGTGGAGGAAAAGCCGGCGCCGAGGAGCAGGTTCCCGGTCGGCTTCTCGGTGACTGCGACGTTCATGTCCACCTGGTCCGTGGTCCCTGCGACTGCCGGCGTTTCGACGTTGACGTCCTTGAAGTAACCCAGCCTGTCCACCCGCTGCTTGGAGCGGGCAATACTGTCGCCCGCGTACCAGCCCCCCTCCATCTGTCGCATTTCCCTGCGAATCACCTCGTCGCGGGTGCGGGTGTTGCCCGTGATGACAATCCGGCGCACGTATACCTTGCGCCCGGGATCCACGAAGAAGGTGAATGCAACTTCGCGCTTCTCCTTGTTCAATTCCGGCACCGCGTTGACATTGGCAAATGCGTAACCGTCGTTGCCCAGGCGCTCGCCGATCAGCTTGGTGGACTCGGTAAGCTTTTCCCGCGAAAACGGCTCGCCGCGCTTGATCTTGATGAGCGGTTTCAGCTCGGCCTCGGGGACCAGCAGTTCCCCGCCCAGCTTCACCTCGGATACCGTGAACTTGGATCCTTCAGTGATATTGACCGTGATATAGATGTCCTTCTTCTCGGCATCGATCGAGACCTGGGTGGAGTCGATGCTGAATTCCAGGTAGCCGCGGTTAAGGTAGTGAGAGCGCAGTGCCTCCAGGTCGGCGGCAAGCTTCTGCTTGGAATACTGGTCGTCCTTGGTATACCAGGTGAACCAGCCAGGCGTGCGCAGCACAAGCAGATCCAGCAAATTCTTCTCGCTGAAATCCTTGTTGCCGACGATGTTGATCTGGCGGATTTTTGCCACATCGCCCTCGTTCACGTCGAAGGTGATGCCGACCCGGTTGCGCTCGAGAGGCGTGACCGTGGTGGCGATGCTCACCCCGTATTTGCCGCGTGACAGGTATTGTCGCTTGAGTTCCTGTTCGGCCCGGTCCAGCAGGGACTTGTCGAAGATCCGGGACTCCGCGAGGCCGGTTTCCTTCAACGCCTTCTTGACCGCGTCCTTTTCGAATTCCTTCATGCCGAGGAAATCGATCTGGGCAATGGCGGGGCGCTCCTCGACCACCACCACCAGCACGCCGTTCTCCACCTCCAGCCGCACGTCCTTGAAGAAACCGGTGCCGAACAGGGCCTTGATGGCGGCGGCGGCCTTTTCATCGTCCAGGGTGTCGCCCACCCGGATCGGGAGGTAGCTGAACACCGTCCCGGCTTCGGTGCGCTGAATCCCCTCCACCCGGATGTCCTTCACCACGAAGGGCTGGATGGCCCAGGCGGAAGCCGCAAACAGGCTGCCGAGCACGGCCGCCAGAAGTCGTTTTTTCATTGAATTTTTTTTAGCCGGAAATCAGGCGGTTAATATCGTTGTACAGGGCAAACGCCATCAGCGTGATCAGCAGGGCGATGCCCACCTGTTGCCCAATCTCCATGGCCCGCTCGGAGGGGGGCCGGCCTCTGATAATTTCGGCCATATAATACATGAGGTGCCCCCCGTCCAGTAAGGGGATGGGCAACAGATTCAACACCCCGAGGCTGATGCTGATGAGGGCCAGGAAACCCACGTAGGCCGCGAGACCCATCTGCGCCGACTGCCCGGCGTAATCGGCGATGGTGATGGGCCCGCTCACGTTTCTCCACGACACCTCGCCCACGATCATCTTCCACAGCATCTGGAGGCTGAATACGGATGTCTCCCAGGTCTTGCCCAGGGCCTTCAGCAAGGCGCGGTCGGGTGGGTAGCGCACCTGCACCAGCAGGCGCTGCAGCTCGGCGCGATCGATCCGCGGCGCAATCCCGATTTTTCCAACGCGGGTGCCGCTCTCCACGACCATGTCGGGAATCACCTGTACGGCGACCCGCGCGCCGTCCCGGCTCACCAGCAGATTCGCCGGTCGGGCGCCGAGCGCCCGCACTTCCTTCACTAGGTCCTCCCATCGCGCCACCGGCAGGCCGTTCACCTCGATGATCTCATCGCCCTCCCGCAGGCCGGCGCGCGCCGCCGGGCTGGCCGCCACCACCCTTCCCACCACCGCTTTCACCGTGGGCTGGTAACTGAGCAGCCCCAGCTTGCGCAGGAAATCGCTGTCAAGGTCCTCCGGCGACAGAACCGACAGGTCCAGCCTGCGCCAGTCGATTTCACCGCCACGGCCCCGGACCTCGATATTGACGCTGGCCCTGGCGACCGCCTGCTTGAGCAGCGCCCAACGCACTTCCTGCCAGGTCTGCACCGGCTCGTCTCCCACCTTGACGATGGTTTCCCCGGTCCTGAATGCCGCGGCCGCGGCATGGGTCTCCGGCGGCACCGGGCCGAGCACGGGCCTCATTCCCTGCACCCCATACAGAAACAGGAACCAGTAGAGCAGGACGGCGAGCAGGAAATTCGCCGCCGGCCCCGCCAGGACGATCACGAAACGCCGCCAGACGGACTGCCGATTGAAAGCCCGGCCCAACTCCTCGGGCGCGACCCGGCCCTCGCGCTCGTCCAGCATCTTTACATAGCCGCCCAGGGGAATGGCCGCGATCACCCACTCGGTACGATCGGCGCCGACGGGACGGCTGTAGACGGGCTTGCCGAATCCCACCGAAAACCGCAGGACCTTTACCCCGCAGAACCGTGCCACGATGTAGTGGCCCAGCTCGTGGATCACGATCAGGACCCCAAGGGCGATGGCGAAGGCGACGACGGTGATGAGGAGGTTCATGCGCGATACGCGGCGGAATGCCGCGACAGGAGCGGAGAATAAAAATTATACCAAAACAGGAAGGCGACCATTCCGAACCCTTCCCTCGCAACCGTTTTGTGCATTGCGAGATTGGCCCGCCGCGGCTTACTTGCGGGCCGTAACGGAAGCACGCGACGCTTTTCCGGAAAGTGCGCGCCATTCCAAGGCCGCAGCGCGTGCGTTCCGATCCGCCTGCAGCACATCATCGAGGCTACGCACCGGTTCCGTGCCCACTGTCCCAAGGACATGCTCGATGAGGCGGGGAATCGCGGTAAAGGGCAGTTCGCGCGCCAGGAATGAATCCACCGCCACCTCATTGGCGGCGTTCAGGATCGCGGGCCCGGTGCCTCCTGCCTTGAGCGCCTGATAGGCCAGGCTGAGGCAGGGAAAACGCACCAGATCCGGAGAATCGAAATTCAGGGTGGCGATGCGGAACAGGTCAACGGGGGAAACTCCGGCCTCGATGCGCTCCGGGAACGAAAGCGCGTAAGCGATAGGGGTGCGCATATCGGGATTGCCCAGTTGCGCGATCACCGAACCATCCACGTACTCCACCATGGAGTGAATCACGCTCTGGGGGTGAATCACCACCTGGATCTGCTCCGCCGCGGCGCCGAACAGCCAATGGGCCTCGATCACCTCCAGCCCCTTGTTCATCATGGTGGCCGAGTCTACCGAGATCTTCCGCCCCATCACCCAGTTGGGATGGGCACAAGCCTGCTCCGGCGTGACCTGGTCGAGGGCGTCGAGGGGCGTATTGCGGAACGGGCCGCCGGATGCGGTCAGCAGAATCCGCCGGACGCCGGCCTGCGCAAGGTCTCCGGAATAAGCGGGCGGCAGGGCCTGGAAAATGGCATTGTGTTCGCTGTCGATGGGAAGCAGCGTCGCCCCGTGCTCCCGCACCGTGTCCATGAACAGGCGCCCCGCCATCACCAGCGTTTCCTTGTTGGCCAGCAGCACCCGCTTGCCGCTGCGCGCGGCGGCAAGCGTGGGCCGCAGGCCCGCCGCCCCGACGATGGCCGCGACCACGGTGTCGATACCGGGAAGCGAGGCCACGAACTCGAGCCCATCCTGACCCGAAAGCACCCGGATCGGAAGCCTCCGCGCCGAAATCTCGCTCTGGAGTCGCTCCGCGGAGGCCCGGTCGAGCATCACCGCGTATTCGGGCTGGAAGGCGAGGCATTGCTCGAGCAGCCGCTCGACGCGGTTCTGCGCCGTGAGCGCCTTCACCCGGAACCGTTCCGGGTGCCGTGCCACCACGTCGAGCGTGCTGACACCGATGCTCCCGGTGGATCCGAGCACGGTAAGGTTTCGCAGAATCATGAGGGAGGCGGCCCGTGGAGGACGAATAGCGCCGCCACGGGAAGGGTCGCAGTCAGGCTGTCGATGCGGTCAAGTATACCGCCATGGCCGGGCAGGATGCTGCCGCTGTCCTTCAGTCCGGCCTGGCGCTTGAGGAGGGACTCGTACAGGTCGCCCAGGATGCCCAGCGCCGCGAGCGCCCAGAATGCCGGTACGATCCAGAGCCCGATTCCCGCCAGGGCGCCGAGCGCGATGCCGTAGGCCGTGACACTGACCGCCGCGCCCGCGACACCCTCCCAGGTTTTTCCCGGGCTGATGGCGGGGGCCAGTCTGCGCCGTCCCCAGGCCCGTCCCGCAAAATACGCGGCGCTGTCTGCAATCCAGATCAGCCCGAGCAGCGCCAGCAACAGCTGGGGCCCGACGCCGCGCAACTCCACCAGCGAAAGTGCGGTCGGGACCAGCACGATCCACCCCGCCAGGGCCAGCGGGAACCGGCTCCGGATTCGCCACCCGCGGGCGATCCAGAGGGGAACGATCAGGACCCAGAACACCGCCGCCGCCCGCAACGCGAACAACAGGGTTTGCTGTCCCCCCCCGATGGGCGCCCAGAGCGCTGCCGCACCCAGCACCAGGGTGACCGCGCCGAAGCCCAGGGACTGGGTTTTCGAGAATCCGCAAAAGCCCCCCCATTCCAGCGCCGCCAATGCGGCGATGGCCAGGACCAGGACGCTCCAAAAGGGTTCGGGAAGATAGAACAGTGCCGACAGAAATGCGCCAAGCAGCGCAATGGCCGTGACGATCCTGGCTTTCAGCATGGCGTGCCCGCGAAAAAAGCGACTGGGGGTGCGCCCGCGGCCGCTTACGCCGATTTTTCCGCCACCCGCGAGGCATCGGCCGACGCCTCGCCGCCCTTGAGCTGCTCGCTGGTGCGGCCGAAGCGCCGCTCGCGCTTCTGGTAAGAGCGGATTGCGAGGTCGAGGGCAGCGGAATCGAAATCCGGCCACAGGGTGTCGGTGAAATACAGCTCGGTGTAGGCGAGCTGCCAAAGCAGGAAGTTGCTGATGCGTTGCTCGCCCCCGGTGCGGATGAAAAGGTCCGGCTCCGGAGCATAGTGCATCGCCAGGTAGGGCGCCAGATCCTGCTCGCCAAAACCCCGGGCCAGTTCCGGGCGGGCTTCCAGCATGCGGCGGGTGGCCTGCAAAACGTCCCATCGCCCCCCGTAGTTGGCAGCCACCGTCAGGGTGAGGCGGCTGTTGTCCGCCGTCAGGCGCTCGGCGTCCTCGATCATGCGCTCCAGTCGGGACTCGAAGCGGGCCAGGTCTCCGATAACCTTGAAGCGGATGTTGTTTTCATGGAGTTTCGCCACTTCCTGCTCCAGCGCACCGATGAAGAGCTGCATCAGGAAGGATACCTCCTCCTTGGGCCGCCGCCAGTTCTCGCTGGAAAACGCGAACAGCGTGAGGTACTCGATGCCCCGCTCGATGCAGACCCTGATCACCCCGCGCACGGTCTCCACCCCGCGGCGGTGGCCGGCGATGCGCGGCAGGTAACGCCGCCTGGCCCAGCGCCCGTTGCCATCCATGATGATGGCAAGGTGGCGCGGGATCGGCCCGGTTTCGGGGATGGCGCGGGTTGTACTCTTGAAGCGGTCCACTCAAACCACCATCAGGTCCGCTTCCTTGGCCTGCAGCACTTTTTCAATCTCGGCCACGTAGCGGTCGGTGAGCTTCTGGATCTCGTCCTGGGCGCGCCGCTCCTCATCCTCGGAGATGTTCTTGTCCTTGAGCAGCTCCTTGAGGTGGGCGATCGCGTCGCGCCGCACGTTGCGCACCGCCACCCGGGCGGTTTCGGCCTCGTGCCTCACCACCTTGATCAGTTCCTTGCGGCGTTCCTCGGTAAGCGGCGGCATCGGCACCCGGATCATGTCGCCCGAGGTGGCCGGATTGACCCCCAGGTCGGAGTCGCGGATCGCCTTCTCGATCACCTGGACCATTTTCTTGTCCCAGGGCTGCACCGCAATGGTCCGCGCATCCTGGAGGTTGACGTTTGCCACCTGGTTGATGGGCATCGGGCTGCCGTAATAGTCCACCGTGATATGGTCGAGCAGCCCCGGGTGGGCGCGGCCGGTGCGCACCTTGCCGAAATCGGCCTTGAGCGTGTCCACGGACTTGTGCATTTTGTGATCGGCGGATTTTTTTACGTCTGCAATCGTCATGGTCGCGACCTTTCTAGCAATGAACCAGCGTGCCCTCGTCCTCCCCCATCACCACCCGCTTCAGGGCTGAGGGCTTGAAAATGCTGAACACGTTCACCGGCAGCTTCTGGTCCCGGCACAGGGTGAGCGCGGTGGCGTCCATCACCTTCAGGTTCTTGACGATGGCCTCGTCGAAAGTAAGCCGCTGATAGCGCATGGCGTCGGGGTGGGTCTTGGGATCCTCGGTGTACACCCCGTCCACCTTGGTGGCCTTCAGCACGATGTCCACGTTCATTTCCATGCCCCGAAGCGCCGCCGCGGTGTCGGTGGTAAAGAAGGGGTTGCCGGTTCCGGCAGCGAAGATCACCACCTTTCCTTCTTCCAGGTAACGCATGGCCTTGCCCCGGATGTAGGGTTCGGCCACCTGTTCGATGGTGAGCGCCGATTGCACCCGCGCCGGCAAATCCACCCGTCGCATCGCATCCTGCAGCGCCAACGCGTTCATCACGGTCGCCAGCATCCCCATGTAATCGGCGGTGGCCCGGTCCATGCCCGCCGCCCCGGGCGCGATGCCCCGGAAGATATTGCCGCCCCCGATCACTACGCCCACCTGGACCCCCAGCGCCACCACCTCCGCGATCTCGGCAACAATGCGCTCGATGACGGACCGGTTGATGCCGTAGCTGTCCTCGCCCATCAGGGCCTCCCCCGAGAGTTTGAGGAGGATGCGCTTGTAGACCGGTTGTGGCACCGGAAGTCTGCCCAGCTTGGCGTCACTCATTGGAATCGGGCGCCCTGTTGATCCTCAGGCCCGCCCCACCTGGGCCATGACCTCGGCCGCAAAGTCCGCGGTTTTCTTTTCGATGCCCTCGCCCACCACGTAGAGCGCGAAGGCGTTGGCCTTGCCGCCGTTGGCGCCAAGCATCTTCTCCACGGTCTGATCGGGATCCTTGACGAAGGGCTGACCGAGCAGCGTGACCTCCGCCAGGTACTTGGCGATGCGGCCTTCCACCATTTTCTCGACGATGTTGGCGGGTTTGCCGCTCTCGGCAGCCTGGGCCCGGTAGATCTCCCGCTCGCGGGCAAGCATTTCGGCCGGTACCTGCTCCTTCGACACGCACACCGGCTTGCTGGCGGCGATGTGCATCGCCAAGTCCTTGCCGAGCGTCTCGCCGCCGCCGGCGTAGTCCACCAGCACGCCGATCCTGGAACCGTGCACATAGGATGCCAGCCGCCCCACCGCCTGGATTCGCGAGAAGCGGCGCACGTTGATGTTCTCCCCCAGCTTCATCACCAGGCCCTTGCGGGCGTCCTCCACCGTCTGCGCGCCCAGCGCCTTCGCCGAAAGGACCGCCACGTCGGCCGGGTTCTGGGTTGTGACCAGCTTCGCCACTTCCCGCGCGAAAGCCACGAAATCCTCGTTCTTGGCGACGAAGTCGGTTTCGCAGTTCACCTCAGCGAGGGCGCCGACCTTGCCGTCCTCGGAAACGAAGGCGCTCACCACGCCCTCCGCCGCCACGCGCCCCGCCGCCTTGCTCGCCTTGGCGCCGCTCTTGATGCGCAGCAGATCCTCGGCGGCCTTGAGGTCGCCGGCGGTCTCCGTCAGCGCCTTCTTGCACTCCATCATGCCCAGGCCGGTGATCTCCCTGAGCTCCTTCACCATACTCGCGGTAATTTCCGCCATCTACAAACTCCCAAGTTCGCGGAACGTTTACGTCCCGCCAGAAAATCTGCCGCCCCTCTCGGGGCGCCCTTGACAAAAGGTACTAAAAAAGGGGCTGGCGCCCCTTTTTCCGGCCGCGGCTTATTTGGCGGCCGGCTCTTCGCCGGCTTCCTCGACCTCGACGAATTCATCCGAGACAATCTCGCGGATGATCTGGGACTTGCCTTCGAGAATCGCGTCGGCGACCCCCCGGGCGTACAGGCGGATCGCCCGGCTCGAGTCATCGTTTCCGGGAATCACGTAGTGGACCCCTTCCGGGTTGTGGTTGGTGTCCACCACTCCGATCACCGGGATGCCGAGCTTGCTCGCTTCCGCCACCGCGATCTTGTGATAGCCCACGTCCACCACGAATACGGCATCGGGAAGCCCGTTCAGATCCTTGATGCCCCCCAGGCTGTGCTCCAGCTTGGCAAGCTCGCGCTGCAGCCCCAGGGCTTCCTTCTTGGAAAGCTTGTCAGCCGAGCCGTCCTGGAACATGGTCTCCAGGTCCTTCAGACGCTTGAGCGACTGGCGCACGGTCTTGAAGTTGGTGAGCATCCCGCCCAGCCAGCGATGGTCCACGTAGGGGGCGCCGCAGCGCTGCGCCTCTTCCTTCATGATGTCCCGGGCCTGGCGCTTGGTGCCCACCATCAGGATGGTGCCCTTGTTGGACGCCAGCTGGCGCACGAACTTCAGTGCGTCCTGGTACATGGCCAGGGATTTTTCCAGGTTGATGATGTGAATCTTGTTGCGATGGCCGAAGATGAACGGGGCCATCTTGGGGTTCCAGTAACGGGTCTGGTGCCCGAAATGGACCCCGGCTTCCAGCATTTGCCGCATGGTGACTGACATTTCGTCTTATCTCCTGTAGGGTTGAGCCTCCATTCGCCGTCCTGCGAAACCCGAATCCGGGCACCCTAAGTTGCGGCGAATGTGCGAATTTTCGGCCGGATCGCACATCTAATCCGGGCGAATTTCGAATTTTACCATTTTTGCTTAAAAATGCTCAACATGCGTTGCCTTCGGGGGACCAATCCACTATTCTTGCCCACCTCCGGCCTCCGGCGCCCCGATTTCCCCCCGGTTCCGGCCGGGACCTGCGAGAAACCATGCCCATAACCATCAAGACCCCCGAAGATATCGAAAAAATGCGGGTGGCCGGCCGACTGGCGGCCGAGGTCCTCGATTTCATCGCGCCCCACGTCAGGCCCGGCGTCTCCACCGGCAGGCTCGATCAGCTCTGCCACGATTACATGGTGAACGTCCAGAAAACGGTTCCGGCGCCCCTCAATTACGCCCCCGCCGGCTACCCTCCGTATCCCAAGTCGATCTGCACCTCCGTCAACCACCAGGTGTGCCACGGGGTGCCCGGAGACCGGAAGCTCAAGGCCGGAGACATCGTGAACATCGACATCACGGTCATCAAGGACAGCTTTCACGGGGATACCAGCCGCATGTTCTACGTGGGCGAACCCTCGATCCAGGCGCGGCGCCTGTGCGACATCACCTATGAATGCATGTGGAAGGGCATCGAGGCGGTGAAGGCGGGCCACCATCTCGGCGACATCGGCCACGCGATCCAGAGTTATGCCGAGAAGCATGGCTGCAGCGTGGTGCGGGAATTCTGCGGCCACGGCATCGGCCGCAATTTCCACGAGGAACCCCAGGTGCTGCATTATGGCCGCGCCGGGACGGGGCTCAAGCTCGCCGCCGGAATGGTGTTCACCGTCGAGCCCATGATTAACGCCGGCAAGGCAGCGATCCGGCAGCTGGCGGATGGCTGGACCGTGGTCACCAAGGACCACAGCCTGTCCGCCCAATGGGAGCACACCGTGGCGGTCACGGAATCCGGATTCGAGGTGCTGACGGTGTCGGCCGGCACCCCACCCCCGCCCTCGTTCCAGGGCTGACCGCTCTCGATCGAGTCCGGATGGAAAACGCTGCCGTGGCCGCCGTAGCGCCCCGCCCCTCGCCTGCGGACCGCAAGCGGGAGCTGGCGGAGGCCAGGAACCGTCTGCGGGTCCGCTACCTGGAAACGGGTTCCGTCTCCGGGCTGCTGGAAGGCCACAGCCGCCTGGTGGACGAAACCCTGAAGACGGTATGGCGCGAACTGGCGCCGCCTTCCGGCGTGTCCCTGCTTGCCGTGGGCGGATATGGACGGGGCGAGCTTTATCCCTGCTCCGACATCGACCTGCTGTTCCTGCTGCCGGCCGCCGCCGATGCCGCGCTCGCCTCGAAACTGGAAACGGTCATCGGGTTGCTGTGGGACATCGGGCTGGAGGTGGGCCACAGCGTGCGCACCGTGGCCCAGTGCCTGGAGGAGTCCGCGAAGGACATTACGGTCCAGACCAATCTGCTGGAGGCGCGGCTGGTCGCGGGAAACCGCGGCCTGTTCCGGGAGTTCGAGGCGGTCCTGCAGGGCGCGCTGGACCCCGCGGACTTTTTCAACGCCAAGCAGCTGGAGCAGCAGCAGCGTCACCTCAAGTTCCACGATACCGCCTACAACCTTGAGCCCAACATCAAGGAAAGCCCGGGCGGGCTGCGGGACCTGCAGACGGTGCTGTGGATCGCCGGGGCCGGCGGCTTCGGGAACTCCTGGGCCCGGATTGCGCGCCAGGGCCTGATCACGCGCGACGAGGCGCGCCAGATTGCCGGCCACGAACGATGGCTGCAGAACCTGCGGGTACGGCTCCATTACCTGGCGAACCGCCGCGAGGATCGCCTGCTGTTCGACGTGCAGACCAACCTGGCCCGGGACCTTGGGTTCGCCGACCGCGGATTCAAGCGGGCGAGCGAGCACCTGATGCAGCGCTATTACCGCACGGCCAAGGCGGTATCCCAGCTCAGCCTGATCCTGCTTCTCAACCTGAAGGCACGGCTGATTCCCGGCCCGGGGGGCGGCGAGCGGCGAGTGCTGAACGATCGCTTCGTGGTGGCCAACGAGCTTCTCGACGCGGCCCGGGAATCGGTGTTCGAGGAGCAGCCGGCGGCGATCCTGGAGAGCTTTTTGCTGCTGCAGAAGCGCCCGGAACTCAAGGGCATGAGCCCCGCCTGCCTGCGCCGGCTCTGGCTGGCGGGGCCGCGGATCAACGCCGCGTTCCGGCGCGATCCGGCGAACCGGGCGCTGTTCATGGAAATCCTGCGCCAGCCCCGGGGCATCACCCACGAGTTGCGGCGCATGAACCAGTGCGGCGTGCTGGGCCACTACGTTCCCGCCTTCGGGCGCATCGTCGGCCAGATGCAGCACGACCTGTTCCACGTGTACACGGTGGACGAGCACATCCTCATGGTGGTGCGGAACCTGAGGCGATTCACCGTGGCGGAATTTGCGCACGAGTTCCCGTTATGCAGCCGCCTCATCAACGAGTTCGAGCGGCCGGAAGTGCTCTACCTGGCGGGTCTGTTCCACGATATCGCCAAGGGCCGCGGCGGCGACCATTCGCTCCTGGGCAGCCGCGACGCCCGGCGCTTCTGCCGCGAGCACGGGCTGCCGGACCAGGATGCGAGACTGGTGGAGTGGCTGGTGGAGAACCATCTCGTCATGTCGGCCACGGCCCAGAAGCAGGACCTCTCCAACATGGAGGTGATCTCGGCGTTCGCGCAAAAAGTCGGCAGCGACCGCAGGCTGGCGGCGCTCTACCTGCTCACGGTGGCGGATATCCGGGGCACCAGCCCCAAGATCTGGAACGCCTGGAAGGGGAAACTGCTGGAGGACCTGTTCTGGGCCACCCGCCGCATGCTGAGCGGTGCCCAGGGCACCGCGGCGGGGCTGGTGGAAACCCGCCAGTCCAAGGTGCTCGACCTGCTGCGGCTCTACGCCATCCCTTCCCACGCCCACGAACGGCTGTGGTCCCAGCTCGATACCGCCTATTTCCTGCGCCACGATGCGCAGGAAATCGCCTGGCACACGCGCCTGCTCAATTACCGCGTGAACACGCCCGATCCGGTGATCAAGGCACGCCTCAGCCCCGCCGGCGAAGGGGTGCAGGTGCTGATCTATACGCCCGACCAGAAGGACCTGTTCGCCCGCATCTGCAGCTTCTTCGAGCGCATCGGCTTCAGCATCATCGAGGCCAAGATCTACACCACCCGCCACGGCTATGCACTGGACAGCTTCCTGGTGATGGAAGCGGGGGGCGAGTCCACCCAGTACCGGGACCTGCTGAGCTTCATCGAATACGAGCTTGCCGAGCGCCTTCGGAAGCAGACGCCGCTGGAGCCCCCGCTGCAGGGCCGCGTCAGCCGCCAGCTTAAGCATTTCCCCATCACGCCCGAGGTGCTGATCCGCCCCGACGAGCGAGGCAACTACCACATCCTGTCGATCGTCGCGGGGGATCGCCCGGGGCTGCTGTCGCGGATCGCCCGGGCGCTGGTGAAATACGGCGTCAATCTGGAAAGCGCGAAAATCGTCACGCTGGGGGCCCGGGCGGAAGACACATTCCTCATTTCGGGCGAAGCCCTGGCCGACTCGAAGGCAGTGATCCGGCTGGAATCGGACTTGCTGGAAGCGTTGCAGCCGGAGAGCGCTTAGGATAGGTCCTGCGCTATTGGCGAGGTTGCGAAAAACGGTGCGTGGGACGCACCCTACCCGAAAAATTGCCGGTGCGGCGCCCTATTCCTCGATGGGCGCCAGCTCGGGAAACAGGACCTCGGTGAAGCCGAAGTTGCGCAGATCGCGGATGCGCATGGGGTAGAGAATCCCCATCAGGTGATCGCATTCGTGCTGGACCACCCGGGCGTGGAATCCGCTCACGCTGCGGTCGATCGGGTTGCCGAACGGGTCGAAGCCCCGATACCGGAGATGGCTGTAGCGCGGCACCAGCCCCCGCATCCCCGGCACGCTGAGGCAGCCTTCCCAGCCCTCCTCCACCTCCTCCCCCAGAGCCGTGAGCTCGGGGTTCACCAGAACGGTGTCGGGAACCTCCTCGGCATCCGGGTAGCGGGGATTCTTTTTCACGCCGAAGACCACCACCTGCAGCGCAACGCCGATCTGGGGGGCTGCAAGGCCCGCACCGTTCAGCGCTTCCATGGTGTCGCGCAGGTCCCGCACCAGGGCGTGGAGTTCGGGCGTGTCGAAGCGCGCAACCGGCGCCGTCTTCTGGAGCAGCAGCGGCTCCCCCATCTTAAGGACCACCCTAATCGCCATCGATCTCCACCAGGTGTTCCAGGATATTGCGGACCCGGCCCATGGCCTGTTCCAGTACCCCGTGGGCCTGCTCCAGGCTGACGGCCTTGACGCTGGTGCCCCGCCCCGCGGCAAAGTTGGCCACCACCGCGATGGTCGCGTACTCCAGGCCGATTTCTCGGACCAGCGCCGCCTCCGGCATGCCGGTCATGCCCACCATGTGGGCGCCATCCCGTTCCATGCGGTTGATCTCGGCGGCGGTCTCCAGGCGCGGTCCCTGGCTTGCGGCGTACACGCCCCCGGCCACGAAATGCTCCCCCGCCAGCTTCGCCGCCTGCAGGCATTTCTGGCGCAGCTTCTCGGTATAGGGATGGGTGAAATCCACGTGGGTCACCGAGCGGTCGGTGGTGTCGAAGAAGGTGTGCTTGCGCCCGTAGGTGTAATCGATGACCTGTTCGGGGAACGCGATGGTTCCGGGCGCGAGGTCGGAGCGGATCCCGCCTACCGCGGCGACCGACACCACGCGCTTCACCTTCTGATTGTGGAGCGCCCAGATATTGGCCCGGTAGTTCACCAGGTGAGGCGGAATGGTGTGGCCGTAGCCGTGGCGCGCCAGGAACGCCACGTCCCGGTCGCGGATCTTTCCGAAAGTGACCGATCCCGAGGGCTCGCCGTAGGGGGTGCGGATCACCTGCCGGTGGGTAATCCTGAGATTGGCGAGTTGGGTGAGGCCGCTGCCTCCGATGATGGCAAGCATGGTGGGTTCAATGGTCCTTCAACGCGTAAATCGCCGGCAGGTTGCGCCAGGCGCCGCGCACGTCCATGCCGAAGCCGAAAACGTAGCGGTTGGGCACCGTGAGGGCCACGAAATCCGCCCGGATCGGCTTGGGATGGTCGAGCGTCTTGTCCGCGAACACGGCGCTGTAGAAGGCCCTGGCGCCGTGCTCCAGCACCCGGTCGCGCACCGCCGCCAGCGTTTGTCCCTCGTCCAGGATGTCATCCACCACCAGCACCACCCGCCCCTCCACGTTCTGCCGGGGCGCCACCTTCCAGTCGATGGTTCCGCCGGCGGTGCCCTCCCGGTAACGGGTAACGTGGATATAGTCGAAGTCCAGCGGAAACGTGAGCAGCGGCAGGAGCTGGCCGGCAAAGACCACTGCCCCGCCCATTACCGATAGCACCAGGGGACAGGTATCGGCCAGAGCGCGATTGATTTCCTGGGCGACCCGTTTTACCGCCGCCGAAACAACAACGGCGGAGTGAATTTCTTCCGCCGTGTCGAGAATACGCAAGGCTTCGTCGGCCGGCAGCATCAAGCCTAGTACGTGAAAGTCACCACGTCGTCGTCCATCGCCTGCTCGATGACGTAGGCCCCGCCCACGGTTTCCTCGATCTCGGGAATCAGGTCATCGCCCCACAATTCCAGGGTCGGCGTGCACACCTTGAAATGGACCCCGGCGTCGTGGGCGTCCTTGATGAAGTCGTACACGCTCTTGGGAGAGCCTTCTTTCACGTGCAGTTTCTCCGCGACGCCCTTCTTGGCGAGCTCGCCGGCGCGGCCGGTGAGGATTACTTCCACCTCGTACTCCATGGCCGCGGCCACCGTGGCCTGGAAAAAGGGCGCGCCCAGCTCGGGACCATCCCGGGGGTCGGTGTTTACCATCACGATCATCAGCTTGCTTGGCATAGGGTCTCCATTCTCGGTGGGTGTGTGTATTAGCGTATACTAATATACATTGAGAACGGGTCGAAAAACAATTCCTTGTACACCGATTATAGCGAACTGTCCGTCACGACGTTCCCTCTATTTCGATTCGCCCCCGCGGCCCCGGCAGCGCCCGTTTTCTATGGCGACGCGGCAGTCCTCGGAGGTCAGGTATGCCGCGAATTCTTCGCCCACTTCCGGGTGGCGCAGCGCGTACATCAGGTTGGCCTTGAGATAGCCGAGCTTGCTGCCGCAGTCATAGCGCACGCCCTGGAACTCATACGCGAGGACCCGCTCTTCCGCCAGCAGCGAGGCGATGCCGTCGGTGAGCTGGATCTCCCCGCCGGCGCCCGGTTTCACCCGCTCCAGGTGGTCGAAGACCTCCGGCGCCAGGATATAGCGCCCCACGACGCCAAGCGTGGAAGGCGCGTCGGCGGGTTTCGGCTTCTCGACGATGCCCACCACGTTGTGCAGGCCCTTGCGCGCGGATTCCGCCTTGACGATGCCGTAGTGAACCGTGTCCTCCCGCACCACGTTCTGCACCCCCAGCACCGAGCAGCGCCTGCGCTCGAAGATGTCCACCATCTGCTTCATGATGGGCGGCTCGCCGTCAATGAGATCATCCGCCAGGATCACGGCGAAAGGCGCGTCTCCCACCACGGGCCGGGCGCACAGCACCGCGTGCCCCAGGCCCAGGGCCTGGGCCTGGCGGACGTAGATGCAGGAGACGTGCTTTGGAATGATGTCCTGGATCGCCTCCAGCATCTTGCGCTTGCCCTTGGCATTCAGCTCCGCTTCCACTTCGTAGGCCTTGTCGAAATGGTCCTCGATGGCCCGCTTGTTGCGGCCGGTGATGAACACCATCTGGGTGATGCCGGCCGCCACCGCCTCCTCCACCGCATATTGAATCAGCGGCTTGTCCACGATGGGCATCATCTCCTTGGGGCTCGCCTTGGTGGCGGGGAGAAACCGGGTGCCCAGCCCCGCCACCGGAAATACCGCCTTCGTCACTTTCTGATGCATGATCGGTCTTCCTTCTTTAGCTCTCAGCCCGAGAGCATATTCGCGAACTGTTCCTCGTCGAGGATCGTCACCCCGAGCTCGCGGGCCTTGTCATACTTGCTCCCCGGGTCGGCGCCCGCCACGACGTAATCGGTCTTCTTCGAGACGCTGCCGGTCACCTTGCCGCCCAGCGCCTCGATCCTGTCCTTGGCTTCGTCCCGCGTCATGGCCGAGAGCGTACCCGTGAGCACGAAGGTCTTCCCGGCGAATGCCCCTTGCCGGGCCCGGCGCGCCGCCTTGTCTTCGGCCCATCTGACGCCCCGGGCGCGCAGGTCCCGGATGACCTCCCGGTTGTGCCTTTCGGCGAAAAACCGGGCGATGCTCTTCGCCACTACCGGTCCCACGTCCCGCACTTCTTCCAGCGAGGAGGCGTCGGCTTCCATCAGCGCGTCGAGCGTGCCGAAGTGCCGGGCCAGGTCCTTGGCGGTGGCCTCTCCCACGTTGCGAATACCCAGGGCGTAGATGAAGCGAGCCAGCGTCGCCTCCTTGCTGCTCTCGATGGCCGCCACCAGGTTCTGCGCCGATTTTTCCCCCATGCGCTCGAGATCGGCAAGCGTATCCACGTCCAGCCGGTATATATCGGCAGGTGTCGTCACGACTTGATTGTCCACCAGCTGATCCACCAGCTTGTCGCCCAGCCCCTCGATGTCCATGGCCCGGCGCGAGGCGAAGTGCAGCAGCGCCTGCTTGCGCTGGGCGGGACAGTACAACCCTCCGGTGCAGCGGGCAACGGCCTCGTCCTCGGAGCGCGCCGCAGCCGAGCCGCAAACCGGGCATTTGGCAGGCATCACGAAATGGCGCGCATGTTTCGGGCGGTGTTCCTTCACCACGGCCACCACCTCGGGAATCACGTCCCCCGCCCGGCGCACGATCACCGTGTCGCCGATCATGATGTCCTTGCGCCGGATCTCGTCCTCGTTGTGCAGCGTCGCGTTGGTGACCGTGACCCCGCCCACGAAAACCGGCCGGAGCCGCGCTACAGGCGTAAGCGCCCCGGTGCGGCCGACGCTCACTTCGATGTCCTCCAGCACCGTCGTTGCCTCCTCGGCCGGAAACTTGTGGGCCACGGCGAAGCGCGGTGCCCGGGACACGAAACCCAGTTGCTCCTGGGCGGCGAAATCGTTCACCTTGTACACCACCCCGTCGATATCGTAGGGCAGCTTTTCGCGCCGGGCCTGGATGTCCCGGTAGTACTCGAGCAGCCCTTTCACGCCCCGCACCACCTGGCGCTCGCGAGACACTGGAAGCCGCAGCTTTTCCAAATAATCCATCAGGCCGCTGTGGGTGTCGCGGGGCAATCCCTCGCCCCGGGCCACGCCCACGCCGTAGGCGAAAAAGGCGAGGCGGCGCGTCGCCGTGATCCGCGGGTCGAGCTGGCGCAGGGAGCCCGCGGCGGCATTGCGGGGATTGACGAACTCCTTTTCCCCTTTTTCGCGCTGCTCCCGGTTAAGGGCCTCGAAATCCTTTTTCAGCATCAGCACTTCGCCCCGGACTTCCAGCAATTCGGGCGCATGGGCTGCGGCCAGCCGTAGCGGAATGGCTTTCACGGTGCGCAGGTTGGCGGTCACCTCTTCCCCCGTGTAGCCATCGCCCCGGGTCGCGCCCTGGCTGAGCGCCCCGTCCCGGTAGACCAGGCTCACTGCCAGGCCGTCGAACTTGGGTTCCACCGCGTATGCCACGTCCTCCGCCTCCAGCCCTTCCCGCACCCGGCGGTCGAACCCACGCACATCCTCTTCCTCGAAGGCGTTGTTGAGGGAAAGCATGGGCACCTGGTGGGCGACCGTCGCGAACTCCTTGAGCGGCGCGCTCCCCACCCGCTGGGTGGGCGAGCCGGGCGTGACGAGAGCGGGATATTTGGCTTCCAGCTCCTGGAGTTCCCGGAACAGCCGGTCATATTCGGCGTCGCTGATTTCCGGCCGGTCGAGGGCGTAATACAGATAGCTGTGGTACTCAAGGGTTTCCCGCAGCTTCCGGGCGTGGCGGGCGACGCTCTCGGGGACCGCCATTATTACCTAGCTGAACAGCCGAAGCGCCAGCGCTCCACCGGGCTGGATGCCCTGGGCCGCCATGCGGGCCTGGATACCTTCGATCTGGGTCCGGATCCTGGCCAGCCCCGAATCGTTGAGGGGCACCCGGTTGTCGTCCACCAGCGTGCCCCCCAGTGTGCCGGCGAACTGGCGGCCCAGGGCCACCAGCCGGTCGAACACCCGTGCGCCGCCCGCCACCCGCGGCACGTCGAGCAGAAGCGTGATTCCCCGGGTGGCGAGGGTCTTGAGGGTATCGGCCGCGAACGGGGACGTTTCCAGGTTCTGCAGGGAGTACAGATGCTCGCCGCGCTCGCCCAGACAACGGAAGGTGCCGTCGGGCGCCAGCCTGAATCCGGCCGCTTCCGCCATGGCACGGATCTTGGTTCCGGGGAAGGCGGCCCCGTCCCGGCTCACCACGTTGATGCCGATCATGACGTCCACTTCGGCGCAGAAGCCGTCCAGCAGCGCCGCCTGGGCGTGAGCTTCATCCGGCTCGGGGCACTCGGCCTCGGCTTGCAGCTGGATCGCCACGTCGCGCACCAGGTCGCGGAACTCGGCCAGCTTGAGTTCCGACACCGGCCCCGCCCGGTCCGCCAGCTGCAGCGCCACCCGGATCCGGGAGTACGCGGCGCCCGCTTCGCTGCCCGGTTCTTCCCATTTTGCGCCAGACTGGTTCCAGCCCAGCACCCGCACCGGCTTGTCGAAATCGAACTTGTGCTGCAGCAGCGGTCCCAGCGCGGCACCCGCCACCGGGTTTGCCGGCCGGATTTCGGTGACGTAGTCGATGGCGCCGTCGAAAAATCCGGCGTCCTCGTCCGCGGCCGGAGAAAGGTTTTCCGCCGCAGCCCCGGACGAATCCACGACGGCCCGTTCCTCCAGGGCCGGGCCGGCGCCCAGCCGCGGCTCCACCCGGTCTTCCATGGCGGCCCCGCCACGGCCGAGCAGCACGTCCTCGTGCTGCTTGCCGAAGGCCTTCGCAGCCTCGCGCCGGTATTTGCGCTGCTGGAGCCAGTTGAAACCGTAGACCCCCGCGACTACCACGACGCCGATGCCGATCAGGGCGAGCTGCAGATCGCTCACGGGGGACTCCTAGGCGGCGGCCTGATCCCGCAACCGGATCGCCTCTTCGATGTCCACCGCCACCACCCGCGAGACCCCCTGCTCCTGCATGGTGATGCCGATCAGCTGGTGGGCCATTTCCATGGTGATCTTGTTGTGGCTGATGAACAGGAACTGGGTCTGCTGGGTCATCTTGCGCACCAGGTCGCAGAAACGCTCGGTGTTGGTGTCGTCAAGCGGCGCGTCCACCTCGTCCAGCAGGCAGAATGGCGCGGGATTGAGCTGGAACATCGAAAACACCAGCGCAAGCGCGGTGAGCGCCTTCTCTCCGCCCGACAGCAGGTGGATCGAGGTGTTCTTTTTCCCGGGCGGCTGGGCGATGACCTGCACCCCGCTGTCGAGAATCTCATCGCCGGTCAGCACCAGCCGGGCTTGGCCGCCGCCGAACAGGGTCGGGAACATCTCGGACAGATGCCGGTTCACCTGCTCGAAGGTTTCCAGCAGCCGCTCCCGGGTTTCCCGGTCAATGCGGCGAATCGCGTTCTCGAGGGTTTCCACGGCCTCGGTCAGGTCCTGGGACTGGGCGTCCAGGTAGCCCTTGCGCTCCCGGGTCGTTTCCAGCTCTTCCAGCGCCGCCAGGTTCACCGCCCCCAACGCGGTGATCTCCTCGTTCAGGCGGTTCATGTCGTTCTGCAGGTGGGAGGCCCGCACGCCCTTGCCCAGGAGCCGGGCAAGCTCCTCCTGGTTGGCGTGGGCATTCTGGAGCTGTTCCTCGTACTGGGCCTCGTTGATGCGGGCCTCCTGCTCCTTGAGGCGGATTTCCTGCACCCGCGTCCGCAGCGGATCGAGCTTCTGCTCGGCCGCCATGCGCTCCTGCTCGATTTCCCTCAGCGCGGCGGCGGCCTCTTCCATGGCATTGCGCCGCTCGGCGAGGGCCTGCTCCCGCACCTGCCGCAGGTTGAGCGCGGCGCCGAGATCCTCCCGCACCGCAGTCTCGTCGAAGCCGGCGTGCTCCGCCCGCAGGCTCTGCAGGCTCTCGTCCACCTGCCGGATGTGGTCCTGCACCGACAGGATGACCCCATCCAGCTCCTGGAGCTTGGCGGCGCAGGTCTTCTCGAAGAACATCACCTCCTGCAGGTTGCGCGAGGCATTCTGGACCACTTCCCGCTGGCCGGCGAGCCGGGATTCCGCTTCCCGGGCCGCGGTGGCGGCGGCCTCCACCTGCTGCCTGAGGTCCTGAATGCGCGCTTCGCATTCGCGTAGACGGGCCTCGGCCTCGTCCCGCCGGCGGGATTCCGCCGCCCCCTGCTCCTCGATTTCCGTCAGCTCCCGGGCAATCTGCTCCGCGCGCTCCCGGGTCCGGTCGGCAAGCTGGGTAAGCTTCAGGATCTCGAGTTCCAGGTCATGCTGGCGCTGCCGCCGCGCCGCTGCTTCCTCCCCGAGCCGCGCGGCTTCCGCTTCCTGCCGGCGCTGCCGCTCTTCGGCCTCGGCCAGGCGCTGCCGCCCCTGTTCGAGGGCCAGGCGCCGGGTTGCGGCGTCGGTTTTCAGCTCCTCGATTTCCCGCTGCCGGGCCAGCACCCCGTGCAACTGGGAGTCCGCGGCGTGATAGCTGACGCTGTGCCGCGTATAGACATGACCCCCGCGGGTGACCAGCGCCTCCCCGGGCGCGAGCCCGCTGCGGGACGCCAGCGCCATCGAGTCGTCTTCCGCCACATAGACCCGCGCCAGCCATTCGTTGAGGACGGCGCCAACGCGGGAATCGCGGCAGGTGACGTAGCGCATCAGGGGCATGCGGCCGTTGCCCGCGTCCGCCGCGGCGGCATCGCCTTCCAGTTCATAAACCGTGAGCTTTCCGGGGGGGAGATCTCCGGCCCAGGCCCCGGTCCCATCGAGCCGTCCCAGGTTGACGCCGTTAAGGCGTTCCCGCAGCACCGCCTCCAGCGCGTCTTCCCAGCCACGCTCGATGCGAATGCCCTGCCACAGCCGCGGCAGCCGCTCCAATCCCTGCCGGGCCAGCCAGGCAGTGAGCTGCTCGTTCGCTTCCAGCTTTTCCTGCAGGGCCTGCAGCGCCGCGATCCGGGCCTCAACTTCCGTGAGTTGCTGCTCCACGGCCTGGACGGCCTGGGCCAGGTCCCGCTTTTGCGCCTCGGCGTCCGGAAGCCCGGCATTGATCTCTTCGAGGGACTGCGTCGTTTCCTGGATAACGCGCCCGCATTCGGCCAGGTCGCGCTTCAATGCCTCCAGCTGCGGCAGATCGGGTTGGGCAAGGGCCCCTTGCTCCTCCAGCAGGCGGCCGCGCCGCCCATTCAGCTGCTCCAGGCTCTTCAGGGCGTGGCTGCGGTGGGTTTCCTCCAGCTGTCCCGCCTGCTCGGCGAGCAGCAGCTCGCGCCGCGTCCCGTTCACCCGCTCCTGGGCGTTCCGGAACGCCTGCTCGGCTACCGGCAGTCCGTCGGATTCCCGGTCCGCCGCCTGTTTCGCCGCCTCCTGCCGCGCCCTGGCCTTGTCGAGCTCGCCGCGCCAGTGGCTGAGCGCGCCTTCCGTGTTCTCCACCTGCTTTACGTAGAGCGCCCGCTGCTGCTCGGCTGCCTGGATCTGGGTTTCCAGGCGCTGGCGGCTCTGCCGCATGTAGTCGATTTTCTGCTCGAGACGGGAAACCTCTGCATTGGCGGCATAGAGCTCGCCCTGGGCCTCGTGAACCGCGTCGCTGGCGCCGAAGTGACGGGTGCGTTGCTCCTCCAGCCGTTTTTCGGCTTCCCGCAGCTTCGCGGTTTCCCCTTCCATCTCGGTTTCCAGGCGCTGGACTTCCTTCTCCAGCCGGGCCCGCTGGTTGCCGGCATCCTGCTTCCTGATGAGCCAGAGCAGGCTCTGGGCGGTCACCAGCTCCTGCTGCAGGTCCCGGTAGCGGGCCGCCACCTTGGCCTGCTCTTCGAGCTTCACCAGCTGGCCCTCCAGTTCCTGGCGGATGTCGTTCACGCGGATGAGGTTTTCCCGGGTGTCCTCGAGCCTGAGCTCGGTTTCGCGCCGGCGCTCCCGGTACTTGGACACGCCTGCCGCCTCTTCAAGGAACGTTCTCAGCTCTTCGGGCTTGGCCTCGATGATGCGGGATATCATTCCCTGTTCGATGATGGCGTAACCCCGGCCGCCCACCCCGGTGCCCAGGAAAATGTCCTGGATGTCCCGCCGCCGCACGTGGAGGTTGTTGATGTAATAGGAGGACTCGCCTTCGCGCTCGAGCACCCGCTTAATGGAAATCTCGGCGTATTCCGACCACTGGCCGGCGGCCTTGCCCAGGCTGTTGTCGAAACCCAGCTCGACGCTCGCGCGCCCCACGGGCTTGCGGCTGCCGGAGCCGCTGAAAATCACGTCCTGGAGCGACTCGCCGCGCAGGGCCGAAGCCTTCGATTCCCCCAGCACCCAGCGCACCGCATCAATGATGTTGGACTTGCCGCAGCCGTTGGGCCCGACGACCCCGACGAGATCGCCGGGGACCGAGATGTGAGTGGGATCGACGAAGGACTTGAAACCGGCGAGTTTGATGTGGGTGAGGCGCAATTTGTTATGTTCTGGAAGAGGTTATAGACTTAACGCGACGTGCCGGATGCCCGCGGCTGGCGCGTATTTTACCCGATGGAAAGCGCCAGAGTTTAAAGAATGCCCACCAAGCCCGGCAAGAGCCTCGAGACGTTTCCGAACCCCGAACCCGCCCGGGATTACCACATTCACATGGAAATCCCGGAATTTACTTGCCTTTGCCCGAAAACCGGCCAGCCCGACTTCGCCACCCTGGTGCTGGATTACATTCCCGACCGGCTGTGCGTCGAGCTGAAAAGCCTCAAGCTCTACATCTGGTCCTACCGCAATGAAGGCGCGTTTCATGAGGCGGTGACCAACCGCATTCTCGACGAGCTGGTGAAGGCCACCAAACCCCGCTTCATGCGCCTCACTGCGAAGTTCTACGTGCGCGGCGGAATATTCACGACCGTGGTGGCCGAACACCGCAAGAAAGGCTGGAAGCCGGCCCCGGCGGTCGATTTGCTTCAGTTCGAGCGCGGCGAATCGACCCGCGGGTAGGAGCCTGTCGGACCGGGGATCGCGCACGCGACCGTGACCATTTGTAACGCGGTTGCAGGAGGGGATTCGTCTCGACAAAGGTTGCGAATTACGTAGGAGCGGATACATCCCCGGGGTCGCGAATAAATTCGTTCCCATACGTCACCCTGCATCACTTCCTGCTTTCGGCATCATGCGGCCGGAAAACAGGGATGCCGCGGCGATCATCGCTCCGCCCACCCATTCCTGCGGCGACATCTGCTCTCCCGCCAGCAGGTAGGCCGCCACGGCCGCCACCACCAGCTCGGTCATGAAAATCACAATGGCCTGGTTGGCGGGCGTGAACGTGACCCCGAACTGGACCGCCAGGTTGACCGCGAAGATTACCAGCCCCACCAACGCGAGCAACATCCAGGCGTTGCCCGGAAGCACGGTCACAGCGGCCAGGCCGCCGCCGTAGGTTTCCCAAGCCAGCGTGATCAGCGTCACCCCGCCCCACACCGTGAGGCCCTTGATCTCGATGCCCAGCGCCTGGGCCTTGCGGATCAGCACATTCGACAGCGCGAAGCACATGCCGGCCGAGAGGCCGAGCCATTCGGCCACCGTCCGCGGCAGCGGCGCTCCGGTTTCCGGATGCCAGAGCATCACCGCCGCGCCAGCCACCGAAAGGCCCAGCACGCCGCAGCCCTGAAGGCTCGTCCGCTCGCTGAGCAGAACCCGGGAGAGCAGCACGGTCCAGAACGGCGCCAGGTAGAACAGCAGCAGCACGCGCATCACCTCGCCCCGCAGCGTTCCCAGGACATAGGCGAAATTGGTCCAGCCGGCAGCGAGCGCGATGGCCAGCACCATCCAGGGATGGGCGCGCGCTTCGCGCAGCGCCCGGGGAAAGGCGACGATGCCGAGCGCCAGCGCCAGGCCGTAGGTGAGGCAGGTGGCAAGCGCCGCAGATGCGCCCATTGCCTCCAGCACCCGGTACGGATACCAGATGAGCCCCCAGACCCAGGCGCCCGTGAGCAGCGCCGCCCGCGAAATCCAGTGTCTCGGCGACGCCATCCTATATAATCCGCAGCTTGTGCGCGCCGGCGTCCGGCGATCCCGTTTTCCGCGTTTCCATCGTGAATCCGAACCTGAACCTGCTGCAGCCCTATCCGTTCCAGAAGCTGGCGAACCTGCTGAAGGACATCACGCCCGATCCGGCATTCACGCCGATCAATCTCTCCATCGGCGAGCCCAAGCACGCGACGCCGGATTTCATCAGGAAGGCGATCGCCGGAAATCTCGGCGGGCTGGCGAATTATCCTACAACCCTGGGCGGTGAAGGCCTGCGCATTGCCATCGCCGCGTGGCTGGCGAAGCGCTTCGGCATCCCGGCCCCCGATTACCGCACCCAGGTGGTCCCGGTGAACGGCAGCCGGGAAGCCCTGTTTGCCTTCGCCCAGGCGGCGGTGGATGCCGCACGCCCCGACCCGGTGGTGGTCTGCCCCAACCCCTTCTACCAGATCTACGAGGGGGCCGCGCTGCTGGCGGGCGCCAGGCCCCGGTTCCTGAATACGCTGCCCGAGAACGGGTTCGCGCTGGATTTCGCCCAGCTCTCCGGCGAAGTCTGGGACCGGACCCAGCTCGCCTACGTGTGTTCCCCGGGCAACCCCACCGGCCGGGTGATGACCATCGAGGAATGGAAGCAACTGTTCGATCTCTGCGACCGCCACGGGTTCGTGATCGCCGCCGACGAGTGCTATTCGGAAATCTATTTCGACGAAGCCCGCCCCCCGCTCGGCGCTCTGCAGGCGGCCCACGCCCTGGGCCGGGAAGGGTATCCGCGGCTGGTGGTGTTCAGCAGCCTGTCCAAGCGCTCCAACGTGCCGGGCATGCGCTCGGGCTTCGTGGCGGGCGATGCCTCGATCCTGGAGCGCTTCCTGCTCTACCGCACCTACCACGGCTGCGCCATGAGCCCGCCCTTCCATGCCGCCAGCATCGCGGCCTGGCAGGACGAGGACCACGTGAAGGAAAACCGGCGCCTGTACCGCGAGAAATTCGCCGCCGTGATGGAGCGGCTCGCCGGGGCGCTGCCGGTCGCCATGCCGGAAGCGGCCTTTTACCTGTGGGTGCGGACGCTCCTGCCGGACGCCGAATTCGCCCGCCGCCTGTACCGCGACTATAATGTGCTGGTGCTGCCGGGAAGCTATCTGGCCCGCGAGGCCCACGGCATCAATCCGGGCGCAGGATTCGCGCGCATCGCCCTGGTGGCGCCGCCCGCCGAATGCCTGGACGCGGCGCAGCGCATCAGGAGCTTCGTAGAACGGCTGTAAACCCGCCCTGCGGGGATGGCCGCGACCCGCCGTAGCCGTAGGTTGGGCATTCATGCCCAACATGCTGGGCGCCCCATGAATGTTGGGCTTCGCCTGCGAAGCCCAACCTACAAACTACGAACGACAAAATATGGAACAACTTCAAAAAATCATCGAGCAGGCTTTCGAGCGGCGGACCGACATCACCCCCGCCAACGCCGAGTCCGGATTGCGCGACGCCATCGCCCGGGTGATCGACGGGCTGGACCGGGGCGAGCTGCGGGTCGCCGAAAAGACCGACGGCCGGTGGCTGACTCACCAGTGGATCAAGAAGGCGGTGCTGCTGTCTTTCCGCCTGCAGGACAACTCCCTCATCAAGGGCGGCTACACCGACTATTTCGACAAGATTCCGTCGAAATTCGCCGACTGGAGCGCCCGCGACTTCCTGGCCGGGGGCTTCCGGGTGGTGCCGCCCGCCTCGGCGCGGCGCGGCAGCTTCATTGCCCGCAACGTGGTGCTGATGCCCTCCTACGTCAATATCGGGGCCTACGTGGACGAGGGCACCATGGTGGACACCTGGGCCACGGTCGGCTCCTGCGCCCAGATCGGGAAAAACGTCCACCTCTCGGGCGGAGTGGGCATCGGCGGCGTGCTGGAGCCGGTGCAGGCCGGCCCCACCATCATCGAGGACGACTGCTTCATCGGCGCCCGGTCCGAGGTGGTCGAGGGCGTAATCGTCGGAGAAGGCTCGGTGATCTCCATGGGCGTCTACATCGGGCAGAGCACCCGGATATTCGATCGGGAAACCGGCGAGATCAGCTACGGCCAGATTCCCGCGGGAAGCGTGGTGGTGTCGGGGAATCTCCCCTCGACGGACGGCAGGTACAGCTTGTACTGCGCCGTCATCGTCAAGCGGGTGGACGCCAGGACCCGCGCCAAGACCAGCATCAACGAGTTGCTGCGCGGCGTCTAGCCGGCGGTTACCGAAACCTCATCACAGGAGGCGGGCATGTTCATCTCTCCCCTTCTCAGGCTGATGGCCGAAAAGAGCGCGTCCGACCTGTTCTTTTCCGCCGGTGCGCCCATCAACATCAAGATCAACGGCATCGCCATGGCCATCAACCAGCAGGCGCTGGACGGGGACGCGGTGAAGAAGATCAGCTACGAGGTGATGACACCCGAGCAGATCCAGGCCTTCGAAGCCAACCTGGAGATGAATTTCTCGTTCCAGATGCCCGAAGTGGGCAACTTCCGGGTGAACGTGTTCCGCCAGCGCGGCGACATCGCGATGGTGATCCGCTACATCAAGAGCGTGATCCCGACGGTCGCGGAGCTGAAGCTCCCCCTGGTGCTGAACGACCTCATCATGGAAAAGCGCGGGCTCATCCTGGTGGTGGGTTCGACCGGGTCGGGCAAGTCCACCACGCTCGCCTCCATGCTGGAGCATCGCAACAGCACCAGGACCGGCCACATCCTCACGGTGGAAGACCCCATCGAGTTCGTGTTCAGGCACCAGAAGTGCATCGTCAACCAGCGGGAAGTGGGAATGGACACCCTGTCCTACGGCAACGCCCTCACCAACGCCATGCGCGAGGCGCCGGACGTGCTGATGATCGGAGAGATCCGTGACCGCGACACCCTCAGGCATGCGCTGATCTACGCCCAGACCGGCCACCTGTGCCTCTCGACGCTGCACGCCAACAACAGCTACCATGCGCTCAACCGCATCATCAACTTCTTCCCCTACGAGTTCCGGGCCAGCCTGCTGTCCGACCTCGCCATCAGCCTGAAGTGCGTCATCTCCCAGCGCCTGGTCCGCACCGTGGACGGGAAGCTGGCACCGGCGGTGGAGGTGCTGACGAACACGCGCCATATCGCCGAGCTCATCAAGGACGGCCAGCTGGACCAGATCAAGGACGCGATGGAGCAGAGCCTCTCCCCCGGATCGCAGACCTTCGAGCAGGCCCTGTCCCGCATGTGGAAGGCCGGCCTGGTGACGCGGGACGAGGCGCTGCGCAACGCCGACTCGCCCACCAATCTGGCGAACCTCATGGACTACGGCGAACAGGGAGCCCAGGCGCAGGCGCCCGAGGCGCCCGCGGCGGCCGCCAAGCCGGCCGGGGAGAAGGCGGCGACTTCTTTCGAAGGCTTCACCATCAACACCGAGATGCTGGAAAAGTGATCGGGGATCATGGCTGACGCGACCCTGGACCTGGCCCGGGCCCTGATCGCGCGCCGCTCGGTCACTCCTGACGACGCCGGCTGCCAGGACATTTTGATTCCGCGCCTGGAGAAGCTCGGTTTTTCCATCGAGCGCCACCGCCATGGCGAGGTGGAGAATCTGTGGGCCCGGCGCGGACGCGCAACTCCCGTCGTCTGTTTCGCGGGCCACACCGACGTGGTGCCTCCGGGTCCGCTCGACCAGTGGCTCAGCGACCCCTTTGTCCCTGTCCTGAGGGACGGCAAGCTCTACGGGCGCGGGGCCGCCGACATGAAATCCTCGATCGCGGCCTTCGTCACCGCCACCGAACGCTTCGTCTCCGAACATCCCGGCCACCCGGGCTCCATCGCGCTGCTCATCACCTCCGACGAGGAAGGCGTCGCCGCAGACGGAACCGTGAAGGTGGTGGAAGCGCTCAAGGCCCGGGGCGAAGCCCTCGACTGCTGCATCATTGGCGAGCCCACCTGCGAGCGGGAACTGGGGGACACGGTGAAGAACGGGCGCCGCGGCTCCCTGTCGGGCACGCTGGTGGTCGGGGGCGTGCAGGGCCACGTGGCCTATCCGCACCTGGCAAGGAACCCGATCCACCTGGCGGCGCCGGCCCTGGCGGAGCTGGCGGGCATGGTCTGGGACCGGGGCAACGACTACTTTCCGCCCACCACCTGGCAGGCGTCCAACATCCACGGCGGCACCGGCGCCACCAACGTGATCCCCGGCGAGGTGGAAATCCGGTTCAACTTCCGTTTTTCCACGGCCAGCAGCGAGCAGTCCCTGCGCACGAGGGTCCACCAAGTCCTCGACCGGCATGGGCTGGATTACCGTATCAAATGGTTGCTCTCGGGCGAGCCGTATTTCACGGCGCCGGGAAAGCTGGTCCAGGCGATGCAGGACGCCATCCGCGAGGAATGCGGGGTGTCGGCCGGCCTTTCTACATCGGGCGGAACTTCCGACGGCCGCTTCATCGCCGGGATCTGCCCCCAGGTGGTGGAGTTCGGGCCGCTCAACACCTCGATCCACAAGCTAAACGAGCACGTAGAGGTGTCGCACCTGGAGCGCCTCTCGGAAATTTATCGGCGGGCGCTGGTCAAGCTGCTGGTCAAACCATGAAGTCTGTTGAGGCCATTGGTGGGCATATGCACCTCGGATCGCCGGACGACTCGTCATTCCGGAGAAAGCCGGAATTCAGGGATTTGCGAGTCGCCGCAACCGGGCTCCGGCTTCCGCCGGAGCGACGGAATTGGAAAGCTAGGACGAGGAGATAATAGCCGGTGTTTTCCGAAGCCCGCGCCCAGCTCATCACTGTCCGCGACCTGCTGCGCTTCGCGGTGAGCCGCTTCAACGAAGCGGGGCTCGCCTTCGGCCACGGCTCCACCAACGCCTACGACGAGGCAGCCTACCTGATACTTCACGCGCTGCACCTGCCGCTCGACCGGCTGGATCCGTTCCTGGACGCGCGCCTGCTGCCCAGGGAGACCGAAGCGGTGCTCGACCTGCTGCGGCGGCGCGTCGAAGAGCGCATTCCCGCCGCCTATCTCACCCGCGAGGCGTGGCTCGGGAACAACCGGTTCTACGTGGACGAGCGGGCCATCGTGCCCCGCTCCTTCGTTTTCGAGCTGCTGGAGGAGCGACTGGCGCCGTGGATCGCAGACCCCGATTCCATCCGCTCGGTCCTCGACCTCTGCACCGGTTCCGGCTGTCTCGCGATTCTCATGGCCCAGGCGTTTCCCGATGCGCGGATCGACGCCAGCGACATCTCGCGCGACGCGCTGGAGGTGGCGCGCCGCAACGTCGCCGATTACCGGCTCGAGGAACGGGTGAATCTGGTCGAATCCGACATGTTCGGAAGGCTCGCCGGGAAAAAATACGACCTGATCGTCGGCAACCCGCCTTACGTGGACGCCGATGCCATGGCGGCTCTGCCCGCCGAATACCGCAGGGAGCCTCGATCCGCGCTCGCGGGCGGCCGGGACGGGCTCGACGCGATTCGGGTGATGCTGCGGGACGCGCCGGCCCATCTCACGAGAGATGGCATGCTGGTGGTGGAGGTGGGCCATAACCGGGCGACCGTCGAAAACGCGTTTCCCGCGCTCCCGTTTGCCTGGCCCGAAACCAGCGGGGGCGACGACCGCGTGTTCGTGATCGGACGGCAACAGATCGCAGCGGCGAAAAACCGCCTGCCGCAGCGCAAAAAAATGCCTTGACTCATGGCCGGATGGAAGGCTATAAAAGTCGCAGTTTTTGTGGAGGTTGGGCCGAATGGTTAAGAATCGTTCCCGTGCCGTCCGCCCGTCTTTCTGATTCGCCCGCTTCCGGGGAGAAAAAAATGCATTTCAAGCGCAGGCTCCTCGCCTTTTTCCTCGTCGCCGCGTTCCCGCTTGCGGTTCACGCCGCGCCGGCCGACGAGGTGAAGGCGCTCCTCGACCAGGGAAAAGCGGCTGAGGCCTATGCGGCGGGGAAGAAATTCCCCGACGAGCTGGGCAACCCCGCCTTCGACTTCTATTTCGGCGTGGCCGCCGTGGATTCGGGCCACGCGGGAGAAGGCGTGCTGGCGCTGGAGCGCTACGTCGCCAACTTCCCCGACAACGTCCAGGCCCGGCTGGAGCTGGCGCGCGGCTATTTCATCCTGGGCGACGACGTACGGGCGCGGGAGGAATTCGACGCGGTGCTGAAGACCAACCCGCCGCCGAACGTACAGGCCAACATCCAGCGCTTTCTGGATGCGATCCGCTCCCGCGAGTCCCGCTATCAGACCACGGCGGGATTCTTCGCGGAACTCGGCATCGGCCACGACAGCAACGTGAATGGCGGGGTGAGCTCGGCCAACATCACCTTGCCGGTGTTCGGGAACGTCACCATCACCGGCACCGGCGTCGCGACCGCCGACAACTTCACCCATCTGGCCTTCGGCGGCAACATCACGCACCCCGTGGCACCGGGCGTCTCGCTGTTCGGCTCCGCCAACTGGGAGTCCAAGCTCAACCACAATGACACCGAATTCGATCAGAATAACTACGGCGTCGCGGGGGGCGTGACCTACCTGCGGGAGAAAAACCTGTTCCGCGGCACGTTCACCTACAGCAACCTCGAGGTGGAAAATGACCGCTTCCGCAACGTGACCGGCGTTTCCGGGGAAATCCACCACCAGTACGACGAGTTGCAGACCCTGAGCGGCTTCGTGCAGTTGGCCGAGCTCGATTACGTGGGAACCAACCGGGTGCGCGATTCCCGTTTCTATGCCCTGGGGGCCGGCTACCGCAAGGCGTTTGTCGCGCCCTACCAGCCGCTGCTCACGCTCAACCTGACCTACGGCCGGGAAGACAACATCCGCAACCGGCCCGACCTGGGACGCGAGTTCTACGGCCTGCGCGCCGCCGTGGCCGCGACCCCGGCCCCGAAATGGGCCCTGAGCGTCGGCGCCACCGTGCAGGAGAGCCGCTACGACGGCATCGATCCCCTGCTGCTGACCCTGCGCGAGGACCTTTATTACGCGGCCGACGTCACCGCCAGCTACGCCTTCACGCGCAACGTGAGCGTGCGCGGCGAGTACCAGTACGTCAAAAACGACTCCAACCTCGCCCTCTTCGAGTACGACCGCAACCTGTTCGCGGTCAAGCTGCGCTACGAATTCAAATGATGGGGACTGCCATGAACGTGCAAAAAGCCCTTTGCCAATTTGCCGCCGCGGCGAGCCTCGCCGCCCTGGCCGCCATCGCCCATGCCGAAACCGTGGGCCGGGTGCTGCTCGCCGCCGGCGACACCGTTGCCGTCCGCGCCGGGAGGGACGTTCGCCTGCAATACGGTTCGTCGATCGAGGACAAGGACGTGCTGCGCACCGGAGCCGCCAGCAGCCTGCAGGTGCGCTTTACCGACGAGAGCGTCGTCTCGCTGCGGGAGAACAGCCAGCTCGCGATCGAGGAATACAAGTTCGCGGGCCGCGAGGACGGATTGGAGAAGGCCTTCCTCAGGCTGGTGAAAGGCGGCTTTCGCACGGTGACGGGCATCATCGGCCGCACCAACCGTTCCAACTACGCGGTGCGGGCGGAAACCGCCACCATCGGCATCCGCGGCACCGATTACGCGGTGCGCGACTGCCGCGGCGATTGCGGCGCCGAGGTCAAGGACGGGCTCTACGGCAGCGTGCTGGGGATTTCCCACGGCACCAACAAGGTGTCGGTCGCCAACAACGCCGGCGAGTTCCTCTTCGGGATCAACCAGCACTTCCACGTGGCCGACATCAATTCTCCCGCCCAGCCGCTGCTTCAGCCGCCGACCTGGGTATCGGTGAGGCCCCAGGGCAAGGGCCAGGCCGCCCAGCAGGGCGGCAGCGGCACCGGCGGTGAACAGACCTCCGAGGCGAGCGGCGCCACGGCCGAGAGCCGTCCCTCCATGGTCGCTCCGCCGCCCTCCGGGGTCACCCTGGAAAAGGTCGACGAATACCAGCAGACGGAAACGCTGGCGGAAACCGGAACACCGGAGGTCCTGCCGACGTTCCCGACCAGCGGCGCCGGCGCAATTGCATATTTCCCCAGCACGTTTTCTTCCGGCTTCGCGTTCAGCAACGCAACCTTCACCAACAACGGCAGCGGCCAGCTTGGCGGTTTCGTGGTTTCCTCTCCGTTTTCCGTGGACGGCAACATCGGCTCGGCCCAGGTGTTCGACAGCGGGTTCTCCACCGCTGCGGGCAACATCCACTGGGGACGCTGGTTTGGCGCCGGCGCCACGGTGGACGGCATGACCTTCACCAACAGCAACCTGCATTACGCGGTGGGTGACTTCCCGACCCTTCCCGGCTCCGGGACCGTCATCTACAAGCCGGTGGGCGGAACCAGTCCCACCAACAGCGCCGGAACCACCGGCACCTTCATCGACGCCACCATAACGGTCGATTTCCTGCAGCAGCAGCTGACGGTCGATGCGCTCAGCCTGGCTTTCAATTCCGCGACCTACAGTCTTTCCGGTTCCGCCACCCCGTTCGGGTCGGACGGAACGGCATTTGGCAGCATGGGCGGCAGCTGCACGGGGCCGAGCTGCGGCTCGTCGGTCTTCGGCGAGTATGCCGGGTCCTTCACCGGCAGCGGCGCCCCCGGGCTCGCCCTGGTCTATCACGCGTCCGACGGCGGGCCCAACGGAGATATCGTCGGCGCCGAGGCCCTGGCGGTGGCCGGCACGGTAACTCCCCCTCCGTCCCTTCCAGTCGGGCTGGCCGTTTCCGGAGACGGCTTCTCCGTCGGCGGTTTTCTGCTCCCGACCTCCATCACGACTTCGGGCTCGGGCGCGTCCGAGACGCTGGTGTCGTTCTCGACCGTGGTCGATCCCATCACCTCCGATTCCTTCAGCGGCGCGGTCGGCCCTTCCGGCAGCGACATGGTGGGAATCGCGAGTTCGGTCAGCGGGCACTTCGGAAGGTGGATTGACGGGACCTTCACGTTCACCGACGCAGGCGGCACCTCCACCTCCACCTTCACTCCCGGAACCGGCGTGCACTGGATCTACGGCTTCGACATCACCGACCCGGCCGTATTCGCGCCCAAGGTCGGAGGGTTCCAGTTCAACCGCGTTGCCGGAACGACGCCCACCGACATGAACGGCAACATCGCCAGTTCCTTCAGCTTCGGTCCCATGTTCGTGGAATTCCAGCATCTCGATGGCGTCATCCAGGACATGAGCTGGACGATTGCCGGCGTCCAGCATGTTTTCAAGGAGATCGAGCTCGATCTTTCCAACACGGGTTCTTCCGTCGTCTTCTTCGGTCAAACCGACGTCACCAACCTGAGCGAGGGAAAGTGCATCGGCGGACCGTGCGGCAGCGGATCGCTCGCGTCGGTGTTCTTGACGGGGGCATTTGCGGGAACCGCGGGCGATCATGCCGGCATGTCCATCGCGTCCGATTCCGCCGCCGGCCCCACGGCCTCGGTCCAGGTCTACCAATGTCCGACCTGCGCTTCCACCAATACGGGCATTCCGCTGACGACGCTGGTCTTTGCGTATGCCGGGGACACCCCGGGATTCGACGTTACCCACTCCGGCGTCAACCTGAACACCTCGCCCTACATGGTGTACTCGGGCGCCAACCTCACCGCCTTCAATGACATCAGCGACGCCGCCAACATCGGCACCGGCAGCAACGTCAACACCGGGACCCTCGGTCCCATCAACGGCGGCTTCGGCCGCTGGAATGCCGGCGAAGTCACCTCCGTGTCGTTCAGTGGAATGCCGGTAACGCCGCCCTTCACCCCGGGAACCGGAATCCACTGGATGTACGGCGACGTGGCATTCCCGGAGAATGTGTTCACCCGGACCGGAATCGTCAACTTCCCGCACGTGACAGGCACCAACCCGACGGACTCCGCGGGGAACGTGGGATCGTTCCTGTCCGGGAACATCGCGGTGGATTTCACTGCGGTCACGGCCTCGATGAACGCGGCCTGGACCGTGAGCGGGGTCAACTACAACATGACCAATGCGCCGCTGATGATCGAGAGCAACAGCCTGAGTGTCGACCTGAACGGGCAGTTCAACAACCACCCGGCGGTGACCTGCATCAACTGCCCCAGCGCCATCAGCACCCCGGTCGAATTCGCCAATGTACGGGGCCAGTTCATGGGAACCGCCGGCGATCACATCGGGATGGGCATCACCACCTTCCACGGCCCCATCAACAAGGCCACGGCCTCGGTCCAGGTCTTCTCCTGCGTCGGCCAGACCGGCTGCTGAGCGCAGGGCCGCAACGCGAACGGGGGGCTGCGCCCCCCGTTTCGTTTGAATCTGACACAGTTCAATTTACGCCGGCGATCCGGGATGCCCGCAGCCGGATTTCATCCACCCGCGCCTTCTCGGCCCGCTCCCGCTCCGCCTTCTTCTTGGCCACCGTTTCCACGTAGGCGATGCGCAGCTCGTTGCTGCGCTCCAGGATCGCCAGCCCGCCATAGGCCATGGCGGTCATCGAAACGAGAAACACGCTGACGGCGGCGCCGCTTACGCCCCTTCGCCGCCATGGCTCCTCCACCCGGTAGGCCGTGCGCGACAGGTCCGCCGCCGCCGCCCGCGACACGGTTTCGTCGTATTGCCGGCGCCGTTCGGGACTGGACAGAATCCGGTAACCGTCCCGGATCATCCTCAGGCGGTTCATCGCATCCGGCTCCGCCAGCGTAACGCCCCGGGCGAGCCTCTGCCTCTGGGCATCGAAGGCCGCATCGATCGCCGCCTGGTCGGCGTCGTGCCCGAGGTCAAGCAGGTCGTAGAGCGTCTGCTTCATGGCGTCCTCCCCGCTGCGTCGTTCCGGACCCCGCCGCCCAACGCCCCGGCGCGTTGCGCGCCGGCCTGCCGGACCGGGTTTGCGGGCCACCGCTGACTTATAGACCCGGGACCGGTGTTTTGGGTAGTCTTGACACGCGATTTTCGGGGCGCCGCCTCAGCGTTCCCGCCCTGCTTCGTGCAGGGTCTTTTGCACCGGCGGCAGCAGATATTCGAGGACGCTGCGGCTGCCCAAGTGGATTTCCGCCGATACCTGCATTCCGGGAACGATCCTGTGGCGCGCCGCGCCGGCTTCGAGGAAGGGCGTCCTGAGGGCCACCAGCGCCCGATAGCCCGAGGCCGCCGCGGGCGGCGCGTCGTTCACCGCCGCGACCCGGTCGCCCCGGGCCGCGGGATACTCGCTCGCATCGGGGCTGATCTGCCGCACCTCGCCTTCCACCATGCCGTATTTCTGGAATGGGTAGGCGGCGAGCTTGAGCTTCACCGGCTGCCGCTCCTGCACGAATCCGGCGTCAAGGTTCGACACCCAGACCTCCGCCTGCATCGGATCGTTGTGGGGCACCAGCGTCAGCACCACCGTGCCCGGCGCCACCACGGTACCCGGGGTGTGGGTCGCCAGATCTTTGACGACGCCGTCCTGGGGAGCCCTGAGTTCCAGCAGGCCGTGGCGGTGGGACTGCTTTTCCCACTCCTGCTGCAGCTTCAGGCGCTGGCCCTCGGCCTCGATGCGCTCGTCGTGGAGCTGCTGGCGGTAGCTGGACGCGATCTGGGCGATGCGCTTCCCGGCCTGGGCGATGGTCGCCCGTAGCGCCGCCACGTTGGCCGACTGGACCTTCAGCTCCTGCTCGACCTCGATGCGGGCGCGGCTGCGGTCCATGGCGAGGAGTTTCCCCGCATAGTCCTCTTTCGCCAGCTGCTTCCAGCCTTGCTCCTGTTCCCGGTAGAGGGGCAGGGTCTGCCTGAGCTTCGCCTCGGTCTCCAGCGCGGCCTGGAAATCGGCCCGCGCCTTCGCCAGCGCATCGCGCTCGATCCCGAGGGCATCCTCGTGGGCGCGGCGGCGCGCCCGATGCTGGGCGTCGACTTGCGCAAACAATTCGGCGGGATCATCGGGTCCACGCTTCAACACGGTGCCGCCGAGCTCGGCATCGATGCGCCGGAGCTGCAGCGTGCGCAGGCTCAGGTCGTTCCGGATCTGGGTGCGCTCGGCCTCGGAAATCCGGCTGTCCATGCGCACCAGCGCTTGCCCCGCCCGCACCTCGTCGCCTTCCTTCACGAGCAACTCCCGCACGATTCCCGGTTCTGCCGGCTGCACCACCTGGAGATAGCTCAGGGGCACGATCTTGCCCTGGGCCACCGCGATCTCGTCCAGGCGGCCCACCGCGGCCCAAATCAACAGCAGCGCCAGCAGCCCCGCCAGCGCCCACAGCACCAGCCGCGGCAGCGGCGAGGGCGGATAGCCCTGAACGCGCAGAATGTCCGGGGCAAAATCGCGTGCCGGGGATTGCAGGCGGGCGATTCGATTCATCATCTCGGATTCCATGGAGTTCCCCTGGTTCATGTGGAGCGGAATAAACGCCCCGATTTCAGGCTCAGGCGGACTTTCGGCTTTCGGCCTTGTTTCGCCCTGCGGGCTACCCCAGCGTATTCAGTCCTTCCTTCAGGCCCGTGAGCGCGTGCAGGTGCCGGCCGTCATCCGCGCCGGGTTCCCGCGGGTCGCGCGCCCCGGAGTGGACCGATCCGAAGGGCCGGAATACCGCGAGATCCGCACTGACTCCCTCGGAACCGCCCGATCCCTCCAGATGCAGATCCAGAAGGGCGTGGGTGCGCGCCCATTCGGAACGGTAGTCGCGCCTGTCGTACCCGAACGGAGACGCCGCCAGCGGCTTGGGCGCAGCGTCCTTGCCAGGTCCCTTCGCCATCACGTCCAGCGCCTGCGCGCTCCAAGTGGTGCCGTCGGCAAAGGCCACGGCCTCCAGCGGCCGGCGGGTTCGATCGGCGAACCAGTCCTCGATCCTCACTTTGTCCTCGGCCTCGCCGAGATACTGCAGCACCAGGGCACGCCCATCGCGCTTCACGCGCACTTCGCCGGACGCGATGCCGTCCTCGAAGCGGACCACACCGCTGCCGGTCCCCGGGAGAATCCGGTCCTCGCCGAAGCCCTGAGCGAACACGTAGGTATTGAATCCGGAGCCGCCATCGAGCCGGTCACTGCCTGCGCCGCCTTCGAGCACGTCGTCGCCATCGCCGCCGAACAGATCATCGGCACCCTTGCCGCCATCGAGCCGGTCGTGCCCGGCCTCGCCATCCAGGCTGTCATTGCCATCCTCCCCATAGAGCAAGTCGTGGCCGGAGCCCGAGCGCACCCGGTCCGTGCCCTTGCCGGAGAACACCGTATCGTCGTCGCGCCCCGTGATGATCTCATCGGCCTTATCGGTGCCGTAATGAGTCGGGGACTGGATGAGCAGGTCCGCGAGAGTGAGGGAGGTGCCGCCCGCAAACTCGAAGCGCTCCACGGGCGAAATGCCGGGCTCGGAGAACAGCAGATCCATGCCCTCGTCGCGCTCGTTGCCGCGTTCGTCCAGGAGCCTCACCCGCGCACCCTCGGCGCCGGCCCGCGCCACCACCTGCCCAGGGGCGATCCCCACGGCAAACTCCACCGTGTCCCGTCCCTCGGGGTCGGAAAGAAGATCGAGCCCGTCGCCCGGCGCGAAGCGATAGCGGTCGTCGCCCCGGCCGCCGGCGAGCAGATCGTTTCCGGCGCCTCCCGAGAGGGTGTCATCGCCCATGCGGCCGAACAGCCGGTCATTGCCGTCAGCCCCATCCAGGCTGTCGTCGCCCGAACGGCCCTCCAGCAGATCGTCGCCCGCCGTGCCGGCGAGCGACCGGTCGGGTGCAACGGCGATGCTCACCCCGAATTCTCCAGTCACCGAAGCGCCCGCCCCGTCCGTGGCGTGCACCGCGACCATCATCGCGCCGAGGTCCTGTTCCGAAGGCGTTCCCGAGAACGTCCCGGTAGCCGGGTCGAAAGTCAGCCAGCCGGACAGCGACGCCCCGCTCGCGAGAGTGGCGCTCAGTCTCAGGGAATCGCCCGCATCCACGTCACGGAAGGCGTCGGCTGGAACCATGTACATGAAGGCTTCCCCGTCGGCGACCGCCGCGTCATCCAGGGGCCGGATTTGCTCGGGGGCATCATTCACGTTGGGCACGCAAAGCTCGAACGTGTCCGAAACGCGCTCCCCCGCCCGGTCCGTGGCCGTCACGCTAATGCTCAGGACCCCGACATCGTCGTTGGCCGGTGTTCCCGAAAACTCCCGCGCCGCCGGATCGAACGCCAGCCAGGACGGAAGCGCCGAGCCGTCCGCCAGGCTGGCCTCGAAGGCAAGCACGTCGCCCGCATCCCGGTCGATGAACGCGCCGGCAGGAATCTGAAACCGGAACGGCGCGTCCTCGGGGGCTTCCACGTCCGGCAGCCGGGCCACCAGCTCCGGCGCGCGATTCAGAAGTTCGGCAATCGGGATCGTGCTGCCGTCATCGAATTCCAGGATTCCTACGACGGTGGTTCCATTTGCCACGGACTGATCGAAGCCTTCGAGCACGACGGCGTCGCCGCCGCTCCCCACGTCAATCCTCAGCGCGTTGCCGTCAATGGAGGGGCTGAGATCGTCCCGGCGGATGCCGGCACCAAAGCGGATGCGGTTGGGTGCTCCGACGAGGGACGCGTCGCGGATCGTGTCCACGCCGTCGCCCGGATTGAACACATAGGTATCGTCGCCTTCGCCCCCGGCCAGTACGTCGTCGCCCGGACCGCCGGCGATCCGGTCGCTGATATCGGTACCCGTCAGGGTATCGGCGCCGTCGGTTCCCGAAATGGCGAACCCGCGCTCGAGCAGCTGCTCATAGGACAGGGACGTGCCGTCCGCGAACTGGAAATGCTCGATGACGGGATGGGCATGAACATCGGCGGGATTGAAGTCGTCAATGTGAATCGCATCACCGTTGTTCCCAACCCGAACCAGCAGCGAACCGACACCGAGCGAGAGCATGTCCGGCGTGATTCCCGCGCCGAATTGCAGCGTGTCCACGCCGCCGCCATCCTGGATCCGATCCACGCCGTCGCCCAGGTTGAACAAATAGGTGTCGTCGCCCGCGCCACCCTTCAGCACGTCATTTCCGCCGGCGCCGCTGAGATAATCATTGCCGCCCAACCCGAAAATCACGTTGTTTGACGAACTCCCGAGCAGGCTGTCCGCATTTTCGGTGCCGAGCACGCCAAACGGGGCATCCGCCGCGATCGTTGCGGTATCCCACACCGTTCCGTCGGAAAACGTCACCTGCTCCACCCTCGCGGAGGAACGGCCGAAATATCCACCGAGCGTCACGCGGTCGGCGCTTTCGTCGATGCTCAGATGGAGGTCAAAAACATCTCTCCAGACGACGACATCGGCGGGAGAGACATCGGCCGAGAACCGCACAGTGTCCACATTCGCCGGTGTGAAGTCGATGTCCCGGATCGTGTCCTGCCCGGAGCCGCGGCCAAACAGGTAAACATCGTTGCCGGTGCCGCCCAGCAGGATATCGTCGCCGGGCCCGCCATCGAGGGTATCGCTGCCGCCCAACGCCCAGATGGTGTCCGTCCCGCCCAGGCCGTGGATGAGGTCGTCACCTTCAGTGCCGTTGATCACGTCCGCACCCGCCGTGCCCACGATCGTCGGCACGGGACCGATCCTCGATTTCGCCAGATCGAGCAGCTGGTCCGTGGAGAGGACCGGGCCGTCCTGTCCGGATGCATCCGGAGCGGAGAACTGGAACGTCTCGATTCCCGCCCCCGGCCGCTCGGCGACGCTGGCGTCGGAAAGCACCACCCGGATGCCTTGGCCCGCGTCCCAGGACAAGTCCAGCGTAGTAAACCGCCGTACGCCGTCCCAGGACGAGTTGAACGTCACGCTTCCCCAGGCAAAACGCAGGCCGTCCGGGCGGAGGCCTTCGCCGAAGCGCACCGTGTCCGTGAATTCCGCGGGATCGCCGTTGATCGCTCCCCAGTAGGGGCTGTAGACCTCGTTGATCTGGTCGTTGCCCGCATCGCGCGGATCGACGAGGTAGGTGTCAGCACCGAAGGTGCCGTGGAGATCGTCGTCGCCCTCGCCGCCCGCGAGCACATCGGTGCTCCAGTAGCCGCGGATCACGTCGTTGCCCGGACCGCCCGCCAGGAAGTTGTTGACGACCCCGGGCCCGTAGTTGCCCCAGCCTTCGATAGTGTCGTTGCCGGCGCCGCCGTCCACGTAGCCGAGCTCGCTCAGGATGTAGTTATCCGACGGCCCCCCGCGGATCTCGTTGAGGATGTGAGTCTCGCTCTGGGTGCGAAGCAGCCCGGAGACCTCGAAGGGCAGCGGCCCCAGGGTGGCGGCGCTTCGCGCCACCTCCACTGCTCCCGGGAGTCCCCCCTCGGTCACCGGCGAAATATCCTGAACGACGCCGCGCGCCTGTCCGCTCACGTCGGTACGGAAAACCTCGGTCAGCACCGTTCCGGAATAGTCGGGCACCGTACCCAGGAAATAGGTGTTCCAGGACACCGCGGGGCGCTCCCAGGCCACACGGAAGGTGGCGGGGGTTTCGGAGAAGCTGGAATCGTAGGCGGCCCAGTCCTGATTCGCTTCGTCGCTTGAGGCGGCGTTCACGCTGAGCCGCCGGGAGATTTCCGTGGGCCAGGCGGCATTGACGTACCCGGCGTGGAACGATGAGGCGTCCCCGTTCAAATAGAAGCCGCTGAAATTGACGGAGACGATTCGGCCGGGGTCATAAAAGGTCCCGTCAGAAAGCAGCGTGCCGTAATTCCAGCGCTCGCCGTCCGCATACCACTGGGCCATGAATTGGGTCTTCGTCTCCTGCCAAGCGTCCTGCACCAGGTCGCCCGTCACGGGCGGAAGTGCGGTCAGGAAATCGGCGAGACTGCGGGTCTCGCCGTTCGCGGTGACGAGCTGCCAAGTGCCGGACTGAATGAAGTAGTCCTTGAGCAGCAGCCCGTCCCCGGTGCCGCGGGTGCCCAGGAAAAGGTCGTCGCCCGCGCGCGAGGCCGTGAGATCGCCAAAGGTCATCGCGGGGGCGAGTTCGATGGTGCTCGTCTCTCCCGGCGCCTCGATCACCGTGTCGCGCCCCACGCCCCAGCCGAGCACATAGGCATCCTGCCCCGATCCGCCGTCCAGCAGGTCGTCGCCCAGGCCCCCGTCCAGGCGGTCATCGCCCGCGAGGCCCAGCAGGGTATCGTTGTAGGCCGTTCCGGTGAGCGCATCGGCGCTGGCGCTGCCCGCAATGGGAGCGACTT